>NZ_JAFREJ010000001.1:0-671011 GCF_017377545.1 Faecalibacterium sp. Marseille-Q4164
CCCGTGCCTGTGTGGCCGAGTTCACCTTCTTCCTCGCCATCCCGGTTATGGCGGGGGCCGCCCCGCCCCAGGGGGGGCAGCAGCCCCAGCCCGCGCAGAGCCGCCCCGCCCGGGCCCGCAAGCGGGGCCCCCGGCGAAAGGGGCAGGTAGATGCAGCCGTTGTTGGTCTGGGCCCCGGGCAGGAGCAGCGCCCCCGTCAGCAGCAGATTTCCCGCGCAGAACCACCCCACAAGCCGGGCGAAGCATCGGCCCCCCGGCCAGCCGTAGGCAGCGGCCACCGTGAGGGCGGCGGTTGACACTTTATATAAGAGCGCGGCAGCGTCCGGCGCTTCCGGGGCCAGCAGGGCCAACGAGGAAGCTGCCCCCGCCGCCCCGCCCAACAGCAGCCGCCCGGCCCGGCACTCCACCCCTGCCAGCAGCCCCGCCGCCAGCAGGAACAGCAGCGTGAGCGCAAAATTTGTCAGCAGCAGGACATCGAGGTAGATCACAGTCTTGATGGGCGGCACCTTCTTTCTGGTATTGACAGGGTAACAGAAGCGTAAGAAAAAGGATGTCGGAACACGGGCTCGCCCTCTCAGGCGCTAACGCGCCAGCTCCCCCAAAGGGGGAGCCAAGACTGCCCCGGCCTTTAGCAGCTGCTTGCGGTGGTCCTGCCAAAGGCTCCCCCTTCGGGGGAGCTGGCAAAGCCGCAAGGCTTTGACTGAGAGGGTTGAGCCCTTTTGAAAAACTTTTTTCACAAATTTCCAAAAAAGGCTTGCAAAAGGGAGCGGGAAGAGTTATAATACATCTCGCAGTCAATTGTGCGCTGCGGAATTGCGTTTTGAAAGATGTGCCTCTTTAGCTCAGTCGGTTAGAGCACCTGACTGTTAATCAGGGTGTCGCCTGTTCGAGTCAGGCAAGAGGCGCCATTAGGCGGCGAGGGCAACTTCGCCGCTTGTTTTTTAACTGGATGCTGTAACCAATCTGAGACTTTTTTCACAAAATCTTCAAAATTAATGGTTTCTTAAAAAATGTCCTCTTGAAGATGCTGTCAGATTGTGGTATACTACACCCAAACCTTGGAACAGTTTTTAAACGTTCTGTGGTGATTGACTCAGATCAAAGGGTAGGCGCTCCCTTCTTTTGATAGCAGCGGACTTCTGCTTTGCCCTGGTTCTCCGCAGGGCAGGGCAAAGCAGAAGGCTATGCGCTGTTAAACCGGAGTGCAAAAAGAAAACCTTTTTCATTTGTCAGACCTACGGTCAAAACAATAGCAAACTGGGGCTTGTGCAAACAGACCGGGTGTGCTAGAATAAAAGCCGTAGTTTTGAAATAGACACAGTACATTGAAAAAGAGATCGTTTGCTTTTGGTTGTCGGTCTCTTGTAAAGGAAACATCGTATGCGTTATACCTATGTGCGGCAGCACGATTCTACGGACTGCGCGGCCGCTTCGCTCGCAATGGTGTGCCTCCATTACAAAAAGGAAATCACCATCACCCGCCTGCGGGATATGATGGGAACCGACATGAAAGGCACGAACCTCGTTGGCCTGCAGAAAGCAGCCAATGAGCTGGGCTTCAGCACGGCGGCTGTCCGTGTTGACCGCGAAAACTTTTTAAGCGATTTCACACTGCCCGCAATTGCGCAGGTCATTACCGACCAGGGCTTGACCCACTTTGTGGTCATCTTCAAAAAGACGACCATCAAGGAGGACGATGCCCGCCGCAAGCATGTGGTGCAGGAAGAAGAACGCAAGGCTGATGCAAGCAAAAAGTACAAATGCAAGGATTACGTCGTCATCGGCGATCCTGCAAATGAACTGAAAAAGATCGGCCTGGATGAGTTCTATAAAAACTTCACCGGCGTGCTGCTGCTGCTGAACCCCACAGCGGAGTTCAAGGGCGGCACCGGCAAGCATAAGGTGGAGGGCAAAGAGGAAGCCAAGGCAGCCCGCAACAACATGTTGAAGCGGTACATGGATCTGCTGCTTCCCCAGAAAAAGCTGTTTGCTTACGCTATTCTCAGTTCAGTGATCCTGACACTGATTGGCATCGTGTCCACCGTTTTTAACAAGGCGATCATGGACGAGGTGCTGCCTTATGGGCTGAAAAATTTGCTCATATCGCTCATTGTCGTGTTCAGTGTGGTCAACCTGACCAGCACGCTGCTCTCGACTGTGAGACAGTGGATCCTGATTTTTCTTTCCATTAAAATCGATATCCCGTTGATGCTGGGCTACTTCGAGCATGTGTACAAACTGCCGATGAAGTTCTTTGCATCCCGTAAGACCGGAGAGATCACCACCCGCTATTCCGATGCAAGCACCATCAAATCGGTGCTGACCAGCATTGCAATGAGCGTGGTCATGGACATTGTGATGGCCGTGGGTACAGGCTTTGTCCTGTTCCGGATGAACTCCTCGCTGTTCTCCATTACCCTGTTTACCACCGTTCTGAGCCTGCTGCTCGTCATCATCTTCAAGCAGCCCTACAAGCGGATCAATGAAGAGACGATGGTGCAGTCGGCCGTTCTGAACAGCCAGATGATCGAGAGCCTGCGCGGCATCGAGACCATCAAGTGCAACGCCTGCGAAGAGCGTGAGCTGGAAGCCCTTGAGCGTGAATACATCAAGAGCCTGAAGATCAGCCTGCGTTCCAGCAAGATCAGCACCGGCCAGAGCCTGATCTCCAGTGTGATCATGACCGTGTTGAACATGGTCACCACCTATGTGGGCATCACGCAGGTGCTGAATGGCCAGCTGACGCTGGGCGGCTACATGGCGTTCAGCACCCTTTCGGGCTACTTTACTTCTCCGGTGAGCGAGCTCATCAGTATGCAGATGTCCATTCAGGAGGCTTCCATCTCCATGAAGCGCCTGACGGAGATCATGGATTATGAATCCGAGCAGGACGATGACCGCGAGTACACCGAGATGGAGAGCATGGAGGGCGACATTGAGTTCAAGGATGTCACCTTCCGGTATGGCAACCGCACCCCGGCACTGGACCACATCTCCTTCACCATCCCGCAAGGCAAGAAGGTGGCGCTGGTTGGTTCCTCGGGTTCTGGCAAGTCTACCATCACCAAACTCCTGCTCAAGTATTACGAGCCGGAGAGCGGCACCATCAGCGTGAATGGCGTTGATCTGGACGAGTACAGCAATGCATCCGTCCGCCGCTGCATTTCCTATGTCCCGCAGAACGTTGAGCTGTTCAGCAAGACGATCTTCGAGAATATACGCATCTCCCGCCCCGAGGCTACCCTCGATCAGGTACGGGAGGCGGCCAAGAAGGCCGACGCACACGAGTTCATCCGCAAGCTGCCGCTGCAGTACAACACCTATCTGGAGGAAGCCGGCAACGGCCTGTCCGGTGGTGAGAAGCAGCGCATTGCACTGGCCCGTGCGTTCCTGAAGGATTCGAGCCTTTACATCTTTGATGAATCGACCTCCAGCCTGGACTTTGGTACAGAGAATACCATCTTTGATATGATCTATAACCAACTGGCTGACCGTTCGATGCTGATCGTGGCACACCGCCTTTCCACCATCCGTGACTGCGACCTGATTTTAGTCATGGATCACGGCCAGATCGTGGAGCGCGGCACCCATGACGAGCTGCTGGCAAAGCAGGGCAAGTATTACGAGCTCTGGAACCTGCAGCAGGGCATCTTCCGCCGCAAGAAGGAAGAGCCTGCACCCGTTGCCCCCGCGGCAGTTGTTGAAGAAGACGACGATGGCGAGGCAATGACCTATTAAGTTGCAGCCGAGTGCGCACTCGGTTACATAAATGATCTTTGGATGGATGCGCAGCCGGAAAAAGATCGCTAAAATAAGTTTTTTCATTCATTTGAAGGGAGTAATTCATTATGATGATGCCTGCAAACTACTCTGTTATCGCAGAGAACGAGATGTCCTATGTCAACGGTGGCGCTAACTTCATCGACGCTATCGGCGCTGTCACCGCTCCTATCTGGACTCTGGACAACGTTAAGACCTTCAACACCAACATCGTGACTCTGGTTGGCAACACCTTCCTGCAGTCCACCATTAACCGCACCATCGGTGTCCTGTTCAGCGGCAACACCACCTGGAAGGAAGTCGGCAACATCGGCAAGAACCTGTTCGGCACCAATGTTAAGGGCGACCCGATCGAGAAGAACAACTTTGGTGACTATGCTATGAACGCTCTGGGCATTGCTGCTGCTGTCTACAACCTGGGCGTGGCTCCCACCAAGAACACCGTCAAGGAGACTGAAGTTAAGATCACTGTCTAATTAGACGTGATCTGAAATTATGAAGCGTTGAGGAAACTGCACCGCCCTACTTGTTAGCGCGGGGCAGACAACAATGCCTCGTTATGGTGTGCCAGGAGGCGTGTGCCTCCTGGCACACCTTATTTTTATGTTGCTTATCGCGTTGCGGTAGGCAATTGTGTGTGGGAAAATCCGGCCTGCGGGGGTCAAACCTCTCAGCCGTCGCTATCGCTCGGCAGCTCCCCTAGTAGGGGAGCCCTTGGCATGGCGCTGCGTTTTCGAGAGTGAGCGCTTCGCTACCGCCTGCCCTGCTGGCGCAAGGCAAAATGAGGTGTCGCTTATGTCCATCACCAACCTGCCCTATGACCCGCGGATGCGTGAACGTGTGCAGGAACTGCGTCATAAAATGACACCCATGGAGAAAAAGCTGTGGTATTCGTTTTTACGCACATATCCAGTGAAAATGTACAAACAAAGGCCAATTCGTACGTTTGTGGCGGATTTTTATTGCCCTTTGGCAAGATTGGTTATTGAACTTGACGGCTCACAGCATTATACTGAACAGGGAATGCAATATGATATGGAACGCAGTGCTGTGTTTGAACAGTACGGTGTGCAGGTGTTGCGTTTCCGAAATCAGGATGTGAGTGCACATTTTGAAATGGTGTGTGAGCAAATTCACGAAGCTGTTGTGAAACGTTTAGAGGAATTGGAGCGGGGCAAGGAGGGTTGAACCTTCCGGCTTGTACTGTGGTCGGCTTTGCTGATGTTTTGCCTTGCGGCAGAAGATGCCTTTGGAGCCGCAGGCGATTTTTGCGAAAAATGAATCTTCTGCCAAGGCCTCCCCTATTAGGGGAGGTGGCATCAAGCGAAGCGATGATGACGGAGAGGTTTGATCTTCAGATGCCGTATTCCTGAATTGCCATTTTTCCCCCAGACAATTGCTTATTGCAAACAAAAAAGAAACAGGTGGACATTATTATGAGAGAGATCCAAGTTGCAGAAAACAAGACCCTGAAGCTGACCAACGTTCTGGCACGCAAGATCGATGCCAGTGAGCTGGGCAACCTGGGCGTGATCCTGACCCAGATGCAGAACTTTATCAAGAGCCACAGCGCCATGCCGGTTGGCCCTGTGATCCAGTGCGTCAAGTTTACCTCCGGCCCCAACCCGGAGCCGCAGATCTATTTTATGATGCAGGTCAACCAGCTCATCCCCCGCCTGGAGCCGGGCTACGAGCAGGACGCTGTGCTGCGGGTGAAGGGCTGCCTGTACGCCCACTTCACCGGCCCCATGGACCACAGCAGCCTTGCCAGCCAGAAGCTGAACATCTATGCCTACGAGCACGAGATCGAGCTGACCGGCACCACCTACAGCATCTACGTCAATCAGGACAGCGAAAACGGTGTCATGGACGTTTTTATGGAGACGAAGTAATATGACCACTCGCATTCAGAATCTTTCCGACCTGCAGGACCGCCGCATTATGATGGAGAAGAAGCTGCCGGCCTTTGGCTACGCGCTCATTCTTCTGGTGGCTTTCCTCATGGTGTTTCTGGTGATCTGGAGCACCCAGAACAAGCGCACCTACGTCAGCCAGTCCACTGGCTCAGTGCAGGCGGCCAACAAGACCTATATCATGTCCAGCTACTCCGGCTCCATCACTGAGCTGAACATCTCGGAGGGCAGCTATGTCACCGAGGGCGACCTCATCGCCCACATCAAGAGCACCGATCTGGACATCCAGCAGGACAGCTACCAGAAGCAGCTGGACATCTACAAAAAGCAGAAGAGCCAGTACGAAAAGCTGCTCAAGTCCATTCAGGACGACAAGAACTACTTCAGCGAGACCGACGTCGACGATCAGCCCTATTACTACCAGTACGAGAGCTACAAGAGCCAGGTCAGCCAGAAGGCGTTTGATGCTTCGCCCTATCAGGCCGCCGGTTACACCGATGAGCAGATCAAGACCCTGATGGAGCAGAACCAGAGCGAGGTGGAAAGCCTGTACTACTCCACCCTGCAGTCCATTTCTGCCAACCTGACCAGCGTGCAGGCCAACATTGACAACATTGAGGCCCAGCTGGATGCCCTGAACACCGGCGCGAACGATTACTATATCTACGCTCCCACCTCCGGTGTCATCCACATGGACACCCCCTACAAGGTGGGCATGGTGCTCAGCGCAGGCTCCGCTCTGGCCACCGTTGCCAGTGAGAACAGCGACCTTGAGATCGTGGCGGCTGTCACCGTCAACGACCGGCCGCTGATCAATGTGGGCGACCCCTGCAAGATCGCCATCACCGGCCTGTCGGAGTATTCCTACGGCACCCTGACCGGCACTGTTACCTCCATCGACAGTGACGTGACCTCCAGCACCAACGGGTCCTACTACAAGATGACCATCAAGCCGGATAACACCTATGTCGTGAGCACCAGCGGCGACAAGGTGGATCTTTCCAACGGCATGAGCGTCACCGCCCGTGTGGAGTACGATGAACTGACTTACTTTGACTATGTGATGGAGGCCCTGGGCGTGCTGTTCCGTTAAGCGCCCGCCGATTCCACGCCCAAGAGGTACGAAAGAATGAAACTGAACCCGAAACAGCTGGCCGCCAGCGCGGCTCTGCTGGGTGTGCTGGCCTGTGCCGCCGCCCTGCCTGCGTCGGCTGCCGGCCCTGTTACCACGCCGCTGGCCCTCACGCTGCCCAAGGTGAGCTTTCCCTGGGATAAAGTTACCGCCGAGAGCATCGAGACCGGCAGCTACGATGCCGCCCCGCTGGCGGGCACAGCCCAGCAGCTCTCCCCGGTGACCACCCCCGCCAATGCCGCCAGCAAGAACGGCGTGACCTATGTCTCTGATAACCCCAATGTTGTCTCGGTGGACAGTGAGGGCGTGGCGCAGGCTGTGGGCCTGGGCACGGCCAACATCACCGCCACCTGCGGCGGGGTGAGCTGCACCTATACCATCACCCCCCAGCCGGATGCCAGCATGATCGCCACCGAAATGGATATCACCCTTGCATCCAGCACCATTGCCGTGGGCGAGACCACCAGCCTTTCGCTGGCAGTGCTGCCCACCTCGGCGGCCAACTATATCAACGTCAGCCTGAGCTCTTCCAATGAGAAGGTGGCCACCGTCAACAACTTTGGCAAGGTGACCGGCGTTGCCCCCGGCAAGGCCACCATCACCGCCACGGACGGCAACGTGAGCTGCACGGCCACCGTTACGGTGGTTGCGGCCAACACCAGCACCGTCTCCAGCCAGTCCATCTCCCTGAACACCAACTATGTGGTGCTCAAGCCGGGCTCCTCCAAGACCATCACCGGCAAGGTGTCGCCGGCCTCTGCCAGCCAGAGCCTGACCTTCAAGAGCCAGGACAAGAGCATTGCCACCGTCAGCGGTTCCGGTGTCATCACCGGCGTTGCCACGGGTGCCACCTCCGTGGTGGTCTCCAACGGCACCGCCTCCACCTCGGTCACGGTCATCGTCAACCGCACCGCCTCCACCTCCGGCAGCAGCAGCGACCCCAGCGGTGAGGGCACCGAGGACAACGTCACCACCGATGCCACCGTTGCCGCCATCCAGAACGCCGCAGGGGAGGAAGTGTCCCTCTATCAGAGCGACGTACCCGCCATCACCGGCGAGATCCTGAGCGCCCTGCGCACCACAGGCCGCAGCCTGATCGTGCTGGGCGAGGATTATACCCTGCGGATCGATGGCACCAGCATCAAGAGTACCCAGGGCGGGTTCAGCACCGCCCTGACCTTTGCCCCCGATGAAAACGGCCTGAGCTTCCAGCTGGGCGAAAGCGGCGCGCTGCCCTGCGTGGTGCAGATCACCCTGACCGGTGAGAACGCCGCTTACAGCCGCCTGTATCTGCACAACACTGCCAGCGAAAAGTGGCAGTTCCTGAACAGCTACAAGGATGGCACCATCACCGCCGATACGGCTGGCAGCTACCTGCTGACCAACCAGAATCTGCGCTTCACCAATATCAACTGGACCTTCTTCATCGCCGCCGGTGCGCTGACCGTGGTCTGCCTGATCGTGTATATCGCCGTCAAGAAACGGTATTGGTTCTGGTAATTATAACTGTACGTAATAAAACCTCCCGCTCATTCGAGTGGGAGGTTTTGTGTTTATCGGAAGTTCTTGACAATCATAATACAATATGATATGATTTTGATATCAGAAAGAAACTTCCGAACCCTGTAAAGGAGGGACATTTTATGGAAGAGAAGATCTTACAGACCAAGAAGAACGGCATGACCATGCTTCTGCTGACCCTGCTGGGCTATGTGGCTGCGGTTGTGGTGGGCGGCATCGGTTTTGTAATGCTGTATACCACCTTCCTGGGTTTTATCCCGCTGGCGATCGCTGTCATCTATGCCATCATCGGTATTTTCCTGTTCGCGGGCCTGAAAGTCCTCAAGCCCGAGGAAGCGCTGGTGCTGACCCTGTTCGGTGATTACATCGGCACCCTGAAGGGGGAGGGCTTCTACTGGGTCAATCCCTTCTGCACTGCTGTCAACCCGGCTGCGGGCACGGTCCTGAGCCAGAGCGGTGATGTTCAGCAGCGCCCTGTGGTGCAGGCTGACCGTGAGAAGGACGGCAAGAAGATCTCCCTGAAGGTGATGACCCTGAACAACTCCCGCCAGAAGATCAACGATTGCCTGGGCAACCCGGTGGAGATCGGCATTGCGGTGATCTGGCGGGTGACCGACACCGCCAAGGCCGTGTTCAATGTGGACAACTATAAGGAATACCTGTCCCTGCAGTGTGACAGCGCCCTGCGCAACGTGGTGCGCATCTACCCCTACGATGTAGCTCCCAACGTGGACACCACCGGCGACGGTGTGGCCGACGAGGGCAGCCTGCGCGGCTCCTCGGAAGTGGTGGCAAAGCGCATCCAGGGCGAGATCCAGAAGAACGTCACCGCCGCCGGGATCGAGATCATCGAAGCCCGCATCACTTATCTGGCCTACGCCCCCGAAATCGCAGCGGTTATGCTGCAGCGTCAGCAGGCAAGCGCCATCATTGATGCCCGTAAGATGATCGTGGACGGTGCCGTGGGCATGGTGGAGATGGCGCTGGACCGCCTGAGTGAGAACAAAGTGGTGGAACTGGACGATGAGCGCAAAGCGGCAATGGTCTCCAACCTGCTGGTGGTGCTCTGCGGCAACCGTGACGCGCAGCCCATTGTGAACAGCGGCAGCCTGTACTGATGGCAGAGCCGAAAAAGCAGATCCCCCTGCGCCTGAATGCGAAGCTCTACGATGCCCTTGCCGCGTGGGCTGAGGATGACTTCCGCTCGGTGAACGGGCAGATCGAGTATCTGCTCACCGAGTGTGTGCGTCAGCGCAAGAAGAACGGCAAGTACGTCTCTGACCAGATCGACGTGCCGCCCGAACTGGATATCAAGTAAAAGAACGACCCTCTCAGTCAAAGCCTGTTGGCTTTGCCAGCTCCCCCGAAGGGGGAGCCTATCGCTGGCCTGGGATAAAGGCAGCATAGCCTCGCCCTTCGGGAGAGGTGGCATTGCGAAGCAATGACGGAGAGGGTCGTTCCTTATTTAATTCGTATGCTCGCTCCACCCGCTGGAGGTGACCACTTCGCCATCGGTGGTGCACCAGAGGGCTTCCACGCCGTCCAGCGATTCCACGAGCTGCTTGCCCTCTTCCAAAGGCAGGCAGAACAGGCCGGTGGTCAGGCAGTCGGCCACACCGGAGTCCGGAGCCAGCACGCTCACACCGTCAAAGTAGGCGGCGGGCCAGAGGGTGGCCGGGTCGATGAGGTGGTGGTAGCGCACACCGTCCACAACGTAGTAGCGCTGGTAGTCGCCGCTGGTCACAAGGGAAAGGTCGCTCATCTTGACGGCGGCTACAGTGGAGCTGCCGTTGGTGTAGACCTCGGAGGAGTTCCACGGGTTTTCCACGCCGCCTACCCACTGGGAGCCGTCCGGCTTGGTGCCGATGGCCCGCAGGTTGCCGCCCACGCTGATGAGGGCACTGGTCAGGCCCCGGGCTTCGGCGGCCTGTGCGGCCTGTTCCACGGCGTAGCCCTTGCCCACGCTGCCCACGTCCAGCGACATGGCCGGGTCGGCCAGATAGACCGTTTTGGCATCTTCATCAATGATGAGGTTGGCGATATCGCAGTGCTGCGCGGCGGCATCCAGCTCTTCCTGCGTGGGCAGCTGGTTGTTGCTGTCGTTGTCATCAGCCAGTGCGGCCTCGCGGTAGTTGTGCCAGATGTTCAGCACACTGCCCAGCGCAATGTTCAGTTTGCCGCCGGTGGTGTCGTACATGGTCTGGGCCAGCTCCAGCATCCCGAGGATCTTGTCATCCACTGTCACCGGGGCAATGCCCGCATTGTCGTTGATGGTCTTGATGTTGGTCACGCCATCGTAATCATTATAAATATCATAGAGCTGGTTGTACTCCACAAGGTCGGCGTGGAGTGCGTCCATCTGGGCGGTGAATTCTTCCTCGCTGTCGCAGTAGGCGATGACCTGCGTCACGGTGTCGAACACATCATAGAACACGGTGGAGTAGCGCTGCGGGCCATCGGCGGCGCTGGAGGCGGTGGAGCCGGAGGTGCTGCCGCAGCCAGCCAGCAGGCTCAGGCTGAGCGCAGCCGCCAGCAGGGCGGAAAAAATACGCTTGGTCATCATGCTTTGGCGGTCTCCTTTGCGGCGGTAAAGGCGGTGTGCTCTTCCTGCAGATGTGCCAGCAGGTCACCGAACACCCAGTTCTTGCTGGTGGGGGTCACAACGGCCTTGAGGGGGATGTTCACCTGTGCCTGCTTCATCAGGTCGAGCAGGGTATCCACATCCTTATCCTTGAAGTTGGCCAGCACCAGCGCCGGGGGATAAGCACCCGGCTCCAGCACCAGGGTGCGGGTGGTCTTGACCTCCACCTCGCCCAGCAGCTGGGCCACGGTCCTGCCTGCATCGGCAGGGGAGACCAGCTGCAGCTTCATCCCGAAAGCGGGGGCCATCCCCTCCAGAATGCCCCGGTCGGCGGCAGAAAGGTTCCAGCCCAGCGCCAGCGGGATGCCGGCATTCTGGTTGCGTGCAATATGAGCTTTCATAGAAATACCTCGTTTCAAGGGTGAATTCAAAATACACCATAGTATACCATATTTGATGACAAAAGAAAACAACCCCCTCAGTCACGCTGCCGCGTGCCGAGAGGGTCGTTCCATTCTCAGTTCATCTTCTTGCCAAAGAACTCGACTTCTTTGGTGATAAAGCCCATCAGTTCATCGAACTGGTCGGGGGTCAGGCTCTGGGCACCATCGCACTTGGCCTTGGCGGGGTTGTTGTGCACTTCGATCATCAGACCGTCGGCACCGGCGGCCACAGCGGCCTTGGCCAGCTGGGGCACCATCCAGGCGTGGCCGCAGGCGTGGCTGGGGTCCACCACAACGGGCAGGTGGGTCATTTTGTGGAGCATGACCACACCGGCCAGGTCCAGGGTGTTGCGCATACTGGTCTCAAAGGTGCGGATGCCGCGCTCGCAGAGGATAACGTTTTCGTTGCCCTCGGCCATGATGTACTCGGCGCTCATCACAAATTCTTCCAGCGTGTTGGCCAGGCCGCGTTTGAGCAGCACGGGTTTTTTCTGGCGGCCCACGGCCTTGAGCAGCTCAAAGTTCTGCATATTGCGGGCACCCACCTGGATGAGGTCTACATTCTCGAACAGGGGCAGGTGCTCGGTGTTCATGATCTCGGTGACGATGGGGGAGCCGGTGGCGCGGCGGGCCAGCTTGAGCAGGTCCAGGCCCTCGCTCCGCATTCCCTGGAAGGAGTAGGGGGAAGTGCGGGGCTTGAACGCGCCGCCGCGCAGCAGGGAAGCGCCTGCATCCTTGACGCGCTGGGCGCAGTAGGTGATCTGCTCCTCGCTCTCGATGCTGCAGGGGCCTGCAATGACGGCGAAGTTGCCGCCGCCGATCTTCACGCCGTTGACATCGATCACGCTGTCGTCGGGGTGGAACTTGCGGTTGGCTTTCTTGTAAGGCTCAGACACGCGGCGGCAGGTCTCGACCACGGGGTTGGCCAGCACCCAGCTCTCGGCAATGGCCTTGGTGTCGCCGATCAGGCCCAGAATGTGGGTGTCGCTGCCCTTGGAGTCGTTGATCTGCAGCCCCATATCCTGCAGCTCGTGGCAGAACTCGCGGACCTGTGCGTCAGGGGCATCCTGTTTCAGTACAATGATCATGGTGGTCGTCTCCTTATCCTTCTCACACAAACGGCACAGGAGACCGGCTCCATTGCCGTGATTTATTTTCGTGAAGTTCAGTTTCCTGAAGCATGGGCCTATGATAACACTTCAGGGAACTGAAGTCAAGAGAAATTTTGAAATTTAGGAAAGAAAGTGGTAGAATAGGGGCAGCCTGAGAGGGTAAGGAGTTTACAAGGAGCGATCATCAATGGGAAAAGAAGCAAAAACGAATGCCATGCGCATCCTGGAACGGGCCAAGGTGCCCTATACAGCCCACGAATATGCCCACGAGGAGGGCGTGGCGGTGGACGGCGTGACCGTGGCCGCCAGCATGGGGGAGGACCCGGCTTGCGTATATAAGACGCTGGTGACCCAGGGCAGCAGCAAAAACTACTTTGTGTTCGTCATTCCGGTGGCGGCAGAGCTTGACCTGAAGGCCGCTGCCCGCAGCGTGGGCGAAAAAAGCGTAGCCATGATCCATGTGGCCGATATCAATAAGGTCACCGGCTATGTGCGCGGCGGCTGCAGCCCGGTGGGTATGAAAAAGCAGTACACCACCGTGTTTGATGAAAGCGTGCTGGCTCAGGAAAAGGTCTATGTCTCCGGCGGCCGCATTGGTACGCAGGTGTGCTGCGCACCCGCCGACCTCATCCGGGCAGCAAGGGCAGCAACAGCGAAGATCATCTTCTAAGGTAAAACGCCCTTACTGCCAATGCAATGACGGAGAGGCTGTACAGAGCGGGGCCTGTCCCAGTGAGATAAAACTTACTTTATTATATTTTCTAAAAAAGTCATACTTAAAAAGAAATACGGTGTCGAAACTGCACAAAACTTTTGAAAGTTTTTTGACGCGGGAGAACACAAGGGAGAAATTGCCCCAAGGGCCTTTGCAAAGTGGAATTTTTGCCGTAAACTGTATGTAGTACAGGGACGGTACCCCGGCGGATGCCGGGTGCCGCCTGAAAAAGCGCAGAGCAAAAGGGGAACTTCAAAGATGAAGATGCTGTCGGGCTTCACAGAACAGAACACCATTCGTGCTGTTCAGGGGCATCGTGCAGCTTTGTGCAAAGCGCTGGGAGAGCATACGCAGAAATAAAGGCCGTGGTGCAGGTGTACCACAGCTTTTTTTTGTTTTGCAGACGGAGAAAGAGAGGTTCGGATATGATTCGGAAAGTTGCAGTGATCATGGGCTCGGACAGTGATTGGCCGGTGGTAAAGGGGGCCTGTGCCCAGCTGAAGGCGCTGGACATCCCCTTTGAGGCACACATCCTTTCGGCCCACCGCACCCCTGCCGAGGCCGCGGATTTTGCCAAAAATGCCCGGGCCAACGGTTTTGGTGTGATCCTGTGCGCGGCGGGCATGGCGGCCCATCTGGCCGGTGCCTTTGCCGCCAACACCACCCTGCCTGTCATCGGCATCCCGATGAAGGGCGGCGCGATGGACGGTCTGGACGCGCTGCTGGCCACGGTCCAGATGCCCAGCGGCATCCCGGTGGCTACCGTGGCCCTGAACGGGGCCAAGAACGCCGCCTGGCTGGCTGCCGAGATCCTGGCCCTGAGCGATGACACACTGGCCGGGAAGCTGGAGGCCGAGCGGGTGAGCATGGCACAGCAGATTGCAGCCAAGGAAGAAAAGCTGCAGAACGAACTGAAAGAGTTGTAAGGAGAACCAATGTCTGATTTTGCATATCCGCTGCACGAGGAATGCGGCGTTTTTGGCATCTATGACCGGGCGGGCACTGAGGATGTGGCCGCTGCCGCCTATTCTGCCCTGTATGCGCTGCAGCACCGCGGGCAGGAGAGCTGCGGCATTGCGGTCAACGATGACGGTGTCATCCAGGGCCACCGCGACCTCGGCCTGGTGAACGAGGTGTTCACCCCCGCCGTGCTGGGCAGTCTTTCCACCCCCACGGCCCACATGGCAACGGGCCATGTCCGCTATGCCACGGCCGGCAGCCGGGTGCGGGCCAACGCCCAGCCCATGATCGTCCGGCATGGCCGGGGCACCATGGCCCTCTGCCACAACGGCAACCTGACCAATGCCCTGGAGCTGCGCCGTCAGCTGGAGAACGAGGGTGCCATCTTCCACGGCTCCTCCGATACCGAGGTCATCTGCTACCTCATCACCCGCAACCGCCTGCGGATGGGCAGCATTGAGACTGCCATCAGCAAGACGATGGATGTGCTGGAGGGTGCATACAGTCTGGTGATCATGTCCGCCACCAAGCTCATTGCGGTCCGGGACCCCCGGGGCTACCGCCCCCTGTGCATCGGCACCCTGCCCGGCGGCGGCTACGTCTTTGCCAGCGAGAGCTGTGCGCTGGATGCTGCGGGCGCGACCCTGCTGCGGGACGTGGAGCCCGGCGAGATCGTCATTGCCGACACCAAGACCGGTGAGCTGCGGAGCATCAAGGATCACTGCGGCCGCCCGGACACCCAGATGTGCGTGTTCGAGTTCATCTATTTCTCCCGCCCGGACAGCATCATCGAGGGCAGCTCGGTGCACGAGGCCCGCAAGCAGGCAGGCCGGTTCCTGGCACAGGAGCACCCTGTGGAGGCCGATGTGGTCATCGGCGTGCCGGATTCCGGTCTGGATGCGGCGCTTGGCTACTCGCAGGAGAGCGGCATCCCCTACGGCATCGGCTTCATCAAGAATAAATACATCGGCCGCACCTTTATCCAGGGCAGCCAGAAGCAGCGCGAAAACAGTGTGCGCATCAAGCTGAACGTGGTGTCCAGCACCGTCAAGGGCAAGCGGGTGGTGCTGGTGGATGACTCCATCGTGCGCGGCACCACCTCCGCCCGCATCATCAAGCTGCTGCGGGATGCCGGTGCAAAGGAAGTCCACTTCCGGGTCTCGGCACCCCCGTTCAAATACCCCTGCTACTTCGGCACCGACATCCCCGACCAGAAGCTGCTGGTGGCCACGGGCCGCAATGTGGAGCAGATCAATGAGATCATCGGAGCCGATACCCTGGGCTACCTGTCCACCGAGCATGTGGTGCAGCTGGCCAAGAACGCAAAATGCGGTTTCTGCACCGCCTGCTTTACCGGCGAGTATGCCGTGAGGCCGGAGGAGGTGCTTTCCACCGATATCCATGAACGCCACCTGAATGACCGTCCCAAAAACGAGAAAAAGTTAGGAGAGTAAGAAGATGGAAAAGAGCTATTCTGAGAGTTACGCAGCTGCCGGTGTGGATATCACCGCCGGTTACCGCTCCGTTGAACTGATGAAGCAGTATGTTGCCCGCACCATGAACGAGCACTGCATTGGTGGTCTGGGCGGCTTTGGCGGCCTGTTTGAGCTGGACTGCACCGGCTACAAGCACCCTGTTCTGATCTCCGGCACGGACGGCGTGGGCACCAAGCTGAAGATCGCCATGATCATGGACAAGCACGACACCATTGGCATCGACTGCGTTGCCATGTGCGTCAACGATGTGATCTGCGCCGGTGCAAAGCCGCTGGTGTTCCTGGATTACATCGCCTGCGGCCGCAACATCCCTGAGAAGATCGCCGAGATCGTCAAGGGCGTGGCCGAGGGCTGCGTGCAGGCTGATTGCTCTCTGGTGGGCGGCGAGACTGCCGAGCACCCGGGCATGATGCCGGAGGATGAGTACGATCTGGCCGGTTTCACTGTGGGCGTTGTGGACAAGGAAAAGATCCTGAGCAACGAGACCATGCAGGCTGGCGATGTCATCCTCGCTCTGCCTTCCACCGGTGTTCATTCCAACGGTTTCTCGCTGGTGCGCAAGATCTTTGATATTGACAACGATCCCGATGTTCTGCACACTACCCCCGCCGAGCTGGGCGGCAAGACCCTGGGCGATGCCCTGCTGGCTCCTACCAAGATCTACGTCAAGCCGGTGCTGAAGGTGCTGGAAGAGGTGGATGTCAAGGGCATCTCCCACATCACCGGCGGCGGCTTCTATGAGAACATCCCCCGCAGCCTGAAAAAGGGCTGCTGCGCCCGCATCAAGAAGGAAGATGTCCGCATTCCTGCCCTCTTCCACCTGATGCAGGAGACCGGCCACATCTCCGAGCACGACATGTTCAACACCTTCAACATGGGCGTTGGCATGGTGCTCACCGTTCCTGCCGCACAGGCTGACAAGGCGCTGGAGATCCTCCACGCCAACGGCGAGCCCGAGGCTTACAAGCTGGGTGTCATCGCTGAAGGGGACGGTGTGGAACTGTGCTGAATGTAGCTGTGTTGGTTTCTGGCGGCGGCACCAATCTGCAGGCCCTGCTGGACAGCGAAGCCCGGGGCGAGAACCCCAACGGGAAGATCACGCTGGTCGTGGCCTCCAAGCCCGGTGTCTACGCGCTGGAGCGGGCCGCAAAGGCCGGTGTGGAGGGTGTTGTGGTCCGCCGCAAGGACTACGCCACCAGTGAGGCCTTTGATGCGGCCCTGCTGGAAACGCTGAAAAGCCACAACATCGATCTGGTGGTGCTGGCCGGGTTCCTTTCCGTGCTGGGCCCCAGTGTCATTGAAGCCTATCCCCGCCGCATCCTGAATGTTCACCCGGCGCTCATCCCGTCCTTCTGCGGGCCCGGCATGTACGGCCTGCGCCCCCATCAGGCTGCTCTGGCCCGGGGCTGCAAGGTGACCGGTGCCACTGTCCACTTTGTCAACGAGGAGTGCGACGGCGGCCCCATTCTGCTGCAGAAGGCAGTGGAGATCCTGCCCGGCGACACCCCCGAGGTGCTGCAGAAGCGGGTGATGGAACAGGCCGAGTGGAAGCTGCTGCCCAAGGCAGTTGCCATGGTGTGCAGCGGTGAGATCGAGTAAAAACTCCTTCCGTCACGCCTGACGGTGTGCCACCTCCCTCAAGGAGGGAGGCTTGAGGCTCCCTCTCCGAGGGGGCTGTCGCCGTAGGCGACTGGGGGAGTTCCGTAATAGGAGAATTTGACATGGAAAAGATCAACCTGAACGATTATCTGGCCTCCAACGAGTACCCCGGCCGCGGCATTGCAGTGGCAATGGCTCCCGATGGCCGTCAGATGTTCATCGGCTACTTTATCATGGGCCGCAGTGAGAACAGCCGCAACCGCGTGTTCGACCCCGTGCCCGAGCGCGGCGGCATCTGCACCATGGCTGCAGACCCCGACAAGCTGGAGGACCCCAGCCTCATCATCTATAACCCCGTGCTGACCCTGGGCAAGACCCACATCGTGACCAACGGCGACCAGACCGATACCATTTTTGACCTGATGAGTCAGGGCAAGAGCTTTGCCGATGCCCTGCGCACCCGCACCTTTGAGCCGGACGGCCCCAACTACACCCCCCGCATCTCTGCTGTGGCGTACGCTGATGGCAGCTACCAGATGAGCATCCTGAAATCTGCCGACGGCAACGGCGACAGCGTCCAGCGCTATTTCTTTGATTACCCCCAGCCTGTGGCCGGTGAGGGTCATTTCATCAGCACCTACAAGCACAACGGAAACCCCATCCCCAGCTTTGAGGGCGAGCCCCTGCGCTTTGCCTGCCCCCGCACCATCGGCGATTTTGCCCATGGCCTGTGGCAGAACCTGAACCCCGACAACAAGGTCAGCCTGTTTGCCCGCGTCATCGACCTGGACAGCGGCGAGACCGGCGATATGATCTTCAACAAATACGATGCTGTCAACAGCGATCTGGACGACCCTGAGGAGCCTGAACTGCTGCCCGAGGAGCTGGAGCTGCTGGCAAAGCTCGATGCCGAAGCGGAATAACGAAGACTTAAGGAGGATGCATCAATGAACGAACTCGCACTGAAGTACGGCTGCAACCCCAACCAGAAGCCCAGCCGCATCTATATGGAAGATGGCTCCGACCTGCCCGTGACTGTGCTGAACGGCAAGCCCGGCTACATCAATTTTCTGGATGCCCTCAACTCCATCCAGCTGGTCAAGGAGCTGAAGGCGGCCTGCGGCCTGCCCGCTGCCGCTTCCTTCAAGCATGTGTCCCCGGCGGGTGCCGCCCTGGGCCTGCCCCTGACCGATGTGGAGCGCAGGATGTACCACATTGCTCCGGACTTTGAGCTCTCTCCGCTGGCCTGCGCTTACGCCCGTGCCCGCGGTGCTGACCGCATGTCCTCCTTTGGCGACTGGATCGCCCTCTCCGATGTCTGCGATGTGCCCACCGCAAAGCTCATCCAGCATGAGGTCTCTGATGGCATCATTGCCCCCGGTTATGAGCCGGAGGCTCTGACCATTCTGGCCGGTAAGAAAAAGGGCAACTACAATGTGGTGGCCATTGACCCCGACTACAAGCCCGCCCCTGTGGAACACAAGCAGGTGTACGGCATCACCTTTGAGCAGGGCCGCAACGAGCTGACCATCAACGCCGACACCATGCTGACCAACTGGGTCACCGAGAACAAGAGCGTGACCGAGGAGCAGAAGCGGGACCTGATCATTGCCCTCATCACCCTGAAATACACCCAGTCCAACAGTGTCTGCTACACCGCAGGCGGCCAGACCATCGGCGTGGGTGCCGGCCAGCAGAGCCGCATCCACTGCACCCGTCTGGCAGGCCAGAAGGCCGACAACTGGCAGCTGCGCCACATGGACAAGGTGCTGAATCTGCCCTTCCGTGACGATGTCGCCAAGCCCAACCGCGACAATGCCATTGATGTTTACATCGGTGACACCCCCGAGGATGTCATCGGCGACGATGTCTGGGCCGAGACCTTCACCGAGCAGCCCGCACCCCTGACCGCTGAGGAAAAGAAAGAGTACCTGAGCCACGTTACCGGTGTCTGCCTGGGTTCCGATGCCTTCTTCCCCTTTGGCGACAACATCGAGCGTGCCCGCCGCTCCGGCGTGACCGCCATTGTCCAGCCCGGCGGCTCTATCCGCGACCAGCAGGTCATTGACACCTGCAATAAGTACGGCATTGCCATGGCGTTCTGCGGCATCCGGCTGTTCCATCACTAAAAGGAAAACTGGTTCGCCCTCTCAGTCAAAGCCTGTCGGCTTTGCCAGCTCCCCCAAAGGGGGAGCCTTTGGCAGCATCCCGTTAGTAGCTGCTGGTGTTAGTGCCAGTCTTGGCTCTCCCTTTGGGAGAGCTGGCGCGAAGCGCCTGAGAGGGTGAGGACGCTGACAGAGAAGCAGAAACGAATATTTTAGGAGATGTTAAAATGGCTAAAAAAATCTTAGTGGTCGGCGGCGGCGGCCGCGAGCACGCCATCATCAAGGCACTGAAGAAGAGCCCGGACTGCGGCGAGATCTGGTGCGCTCCGGGCAACGGCGGCATCAGCTATGATGCCAAATGCAAGAACATCAAGGCTACGGACGTAGAGACCATGGTGGCCTTTGCCGCCGAGGAAAAGTTTGATTATGTGGTTGTGGCGCAGGATGACCCGCTGGCGCTGGGCATGGTGGACGCACTG
This sequence comes from Faecalibacterium sp. Marseille-Q4164, assembly GCF_017377545.1. Taxonomy (NCBI): domain Bacteria; kingdom Bacillati; phylum Bacillota; class Clostridia; order Eubacteriales; family Oscillospiraceae; genus Faecalibacterium; species Faecalibacterium sp. Marseille-Q4164. The sequence goes on from NZ_JAFREJ010000001.1 coordinate 19,837, forward strand.
GCTGCAGTGGGCATCCCTGCCTTTGGCCCGGACAAGGCCGCTGCCCGCATCGAGGCCTCCAAGGTGTTCTCTAAGGACCTGATGAAGAAATACGGCATCCCCACCGCAGATTATGCCACCTTTGATGACCCCGCCAAGGTCATGGATTACATCAAGGCAAAGGGCAAGTACCCCGTGGTCATCAAGGCCGACGGGCTGGCACTGGGCAAGGGCGTGCTGATCTGCGAGAACGAGGAACAGGCCGCCGACGGCGTGAAGGAGATCATGCTGGACAAAAAGTTCGGCGCTTCCGGCAACCATGTGGTGGTGGAAGAGTTCCTCACCGGCCCTGAGGTCAGTGTGCTGAGCTTTACCGACGGCAAGGTGGTCAAGCCCATGGTTTCCAGCATGGACCACAAGCGTGCCAACGACCACGACACCGGCCTGAACACCGGAGGCATGGGCACCGTGGCCCCCAACCCCTACTACACCCCGGCCATTGCTGCCGAGTGCATGGAAAAGATCTTCCTGCCCACCATTCAGGCCATGAACGCCGAGGGCTGCCCCTTCAAGGGCTGCCTGTACTTCGGCCTGATGCTCACCCCGGACGGCCCCAAGGTCATCGAGTACAACTGCCGCTTCGGCGATCCCGAGACCCAGGTGGTGCTGCCTCTGCTGGAGAGTGACCTGCTGAAGATCATGGCGGCCTGCACCGAGGGCACGCTGGCCGATACCGAGGTCAAATTCTCCGAGGGCGCGGCCTGCTGTGTCATTCTGGCCTCCGGCGGCTACCCGGTATCCTATGAAAAGGGCAAGCCCATTTCCGGCCTGACCAACGGCCAGCTGGAAGGGGAGAGTAACATCACAGTCTACCACTCCGGCACGGCACTGCGTGAGGACGGCACGCTGGTCACCAACGGCGGCCGCGTGCTGGGCGTGACAGCAACTGCGCCCCGCCTGACCGCCGCCATCACGCAGGCATACGCCGCCGCTGAGAAGATCAGCTTTGAAAAGCTGCACAAGCGCACGGATATTGGTATGAGAGCGCTGAAAGCAATCGCTGAACAATAAAAAAAGAGGGGGATTCACCCATGGTCTATCGTATTTATGTAGAAAAGAAGCCCGGCTTTGATGTGGAAGCCCAGGGCCTGAAAAATGAGCTGGTGAGCTTGCTGGGCATCCAGTCCCTGAGCGGCCTGCGCCTGCTGAACCGCTATGACGTGGAGGGCATCGATGAGGCACTGTTCAACCAGTGCGCTACCACCGTGTTCAGTGAGCCGCCGGTGGACAACACCTATGCGGAGCTGCCTGAATTCGAGGGTATTTCCTTTGCTGTGGAGTACCTGCCCGGCCAGTTCGACCAGCGCGCCGATTCTGCCGCCGAGTGCATCCAGCTCATCAGCCAGGGCGAGCGCCCGCTGGTCCGCTCTGCCCGTGTCTACCTGCTGGAGGGTTCCCTGACCGAGGAGCAGGTGGCAGAGATCAAGAAGTACGTCATCAACCCGGTGGAGGCCCGCGAGGCTTCGCTGGAGACCAAAGCCACCCTGAAGATGGAGTATCCCGTGCCCACCGCTGTGGCCACGCTGGAGGGCTTCAACGAGCTGGACGAAGAGGGCCTGAAGAAGTTCATCGACGAAAAGGGTCTGGCCATGGACCTGGGCGATATCAAGTTCTGCCAGGAGTACTTCCGCTCTGAGCACCGCGACCCCACCATCACCGAGATCAAGATGATCGACACCTACTGGTCCGATCACTGCCGCCACACCACCTTCGGCACCATTCTGGATGATGTCCAGATCGACGATGCCGTGGTGCAGGCAGCGTTTGACCGCTACATGGCCATGCGCGCCGACCTGGGCCGCGAGGAGAAGCCCCGCTGCATGATGGATCTTGCCACCATCGGTGCCAAGGAGCTGAAGAAGCAGGGCATCCTCAAGAATCTGGACGAATCCGAGGAGATCAACGCCTGCACCGTCAAGATCAAGTGCGATGTGAACGGCAAGGATGAGGACTGGCTCTTCCTCTTTAAGAACGAGACCCACAACCATCCCACCGAGATCGAGCCCTTCGGCGGTGCGGCCACCTGCATCGGCGGTGCCATCCGCGACCCGCTGTCCGGCCGCAGCTATGTCTATCAGGCCATGCGTGTAACCGGCGCAGGCGACCCGCTCAAGCCTGTCAGCGAGACCCTGCCCGGCAAGCTGTCCCAGCGCAAGCTGGTGACCACTGCCGCTGCTGGTTACTCCTCCTACGGCAACCAGATCGGCCTTGCCACCGGCCAGGTGGATGAGATCTACCACCCCGGCTATGTGGCAAAGCGGATGGAGATCGGCGCTGTGGTGGGTGCGACTCCCGCTTCCCATGTCCGCCGCGAGTGCCCCGCCCCCGGGGATGTCATCGTCCTGCTGGGCGGCCGCACCGGCCGCGACGGCATCGGCGGTGCCACCGGCTCCTCCAAGGCCCACAATCTGGGCAGCCTGGACCACTGCGGTGCCGAGGTGCAGAAGGGCAATGCGCCCATCGAGCGCAAGCTCCAGCGCCTGTTCCGCCGTGAGGATGCCTGCAAGATGATCAAGCGCTGCAACGACTTTGGTGCGGGCGGCGTTTCCGTTGCCATCGGCGAGCTGGCCGACGGCCTGTATATCGACCTGAACAAGGTCACCAAGAAGTATGACGGCCTGGACGGCACTGAGCTGGCCATCAGCGAGAGCCAGGAGCGCATGGCTGTGGCCCTTGCCCCCGAGGATGTGGACAAGTTCATCGCCATTGCCACCGAGGAGAACCTTGAGGCGACCCCCGTGGCAAAGGTCACCGAGGAAAAGCGCCTGAACATGGTGTGGAACGGCGTGTCCATCGTCAACATCAGCCGTGAGTTCCTGAACTCCAACGGTGCGGAGAAGCACCAGAACGTCCATGTGGAGCAGGGTACCGTCTGGCAGCCCCAGTGGGCCGGCATCACCTTCAGCCAGAAGATGAAGAACATGGTGGGCGACCTGAACATCTGCAGCAAGAAGGGCCTTTCTGAGCGGTTCGACAGCACCATTGGTGCCGCCACCGTCCTGATGCCCTTTGGCGGTGCTTACCAGCTGACCCCCCAGAACGCCATGGTGGCAAAGCTGCCCGTGGATGGCGAGACCAACACCTGCTCCGGCATGGCCTGGGGCTACAACCCCTACCTGATGAGCGCCAACCAGTATATCGGCGCACGGATGGCCGTGGTGGACAGCGTCACCAAACTGGTGGCCTCCGGCTTCCGCTATGAGGATGCCTACCTGACCTTCCAGGAGTACTTTGAGCGCCTGGGCACCAAGCCCGAGCGCTGGGGCAAGCCGCTGGCCGCTCTGCTGGGTGCTCTGGATGCCCAGATGGGTCTGGGCATTGCCTCCATTGGCGGCAAGGACAGCATGTCCGGCTCCTTCGAGCAGCTGGATGTGCCCCCCACGCTGGTCTCCTTTGCCACTGCCATCGGCAAGGCCAGCAAGGTGGTCTCCACCGAGTTCAAGAAGCCCGAGAGCACTGTTGTCCTCATCCGGCCCATTCTGGACCCCGAGACCGGCTGCCCCAACTTCTTCTCCCTGAAGGCAAACTACAAGATCGTGGAGCAGATGATCGAAGAGGGCATGGTGGCATCTGCCTGCGCCGTGGGCTACGGCGGCATTGCCGAGGCCCTGTTCAAGATGGGCCTGGGCAACCGCATCGGCTTCAAGATGCGCGCTGATATGCCCACCCACCGGATGTTCGAGCCCATGTACGGCTCCATCGTGCTGGAAATGGTTTCTGATTCCCCCGCAGGCGAGCTGCTGGGCGAGACCACCAAGGAGTATACCTTTGAAAGCTGCGGCGAGACGCTGGATATGGCAGAGCTGCAGGAGATCTGGGAGAGCAAGCTGGAGCCTGTGTACCCCTACCGCAAGGCAGGCCCCACCGTGGAAAAGATCAACGGCAAGCTGAACGCCCCTGCTGCCCCCAAGATCGGTGTGGCAAAGCCCAAGGTGATCATCCCCGTGTTCCCCGGTACCAACTGCGAGTACGATACCGCCAAGGCCTTTGCCCGCGCCGGTGCCGACCCCGAGATCCTGGTCATCCGCAACCTGACCCCGGCGGACGTTACCGCCAGCTGCGAGGCACTGGTCAAGGCCATTGGAGAGAGCCAGATCGTGATGCTGCCCGGCGGATTCTCCGGCGGCGACGAGCCGGACGGCAGCGCCAAGTTCATCGCCTCCTTCTTCCGCAGCCCTGCGGTCACCGAGGCGGTCCGCGACCTGCTACAGCACCGCGACGGCCTGATGCTGGGCATCTGCAACGGCTTCCAGGCCCTGATCAAGCTGGGTCTGGTGCCCTACGGCGATATCCGCCCCATCACGGCCTATGACCCGACCCTGACCTTCAACACCATCGGCCGCCACCAGAGCATGCTGGTGCGCACCCGCGTTGCTTCCACCGGCAGCCCCTGGCTGTCCCACTGCGATGCAGGCAGCGAGTACGAGATCGCCATCAGCCACGGCGAGGGCCGCTTTGTGGCACCCCAGAATGTGCTGGATCAGCTGGTTGCCAACGGTCAGGTGGCTACCCAGTATGTTGATCTGGAGGGCGAGCCCACCATGGATCAGCGCTACAACCCCAACGGCTCTCTGCTGGCCATTGAGGGCATCACCAGCCCGGACGGCCGCGTGTTCGGCAAGATGGGCCACTCGGAGCGCAGCGGCGAGTACCTGTACAAGAACGTTACCGGCGACAAATATCAGCCGATCTTTGAGGGCGGCGTAGACTATTTCAAGGTTTGATGGTAGAATAGAGAAAAACTCCTTCCGTCATCGCTGACGCGATGCCACCTCTCTCTCCGAGGGAGGCTGAAAGGCCCCCTCCTCGAGGGGGCTGTCGCCGGAAGGCGGCTGGGGGAGTCACTTTCAGGAGGAAACAACCAATGTCACAGCATGATCGTTATATCAGCCCCTTCTCTACCCGTTATTCTTCCGACGAGATGCAGTATATCTTCTCGGATGACAACAAGTTCCGCACCTGGCGCCGCCTGTGGGTGGCGCTGGCCCGGGCCGAGATGGAGCAGGGCCTGACCAATATCACCCCCGAAATGGTGGCCGAGCTGGAAGCCCATGTGGACGACATCAACTACGAGGTCGCCATTGCGCGCGAGAAGCTGGTGCGCCATGATGTGATGAGCCACGTTTACGCCTACGGCCAGCAGTGCCCCAAGGCAGCAGGTATCATCCATCTGGGTGCCACCAGCTGCTATGTGGGTGATAACACCGATATCATCGTGATGCGGCAGGGCCTGGAGCTCATTCGCAAAAAGCTGATCGGTGTGCTGGCAAAGCTCTCCCGCTTTGCTGAGGAGTACAAGGACATGCCCTGCATGGCCTATACCCACTGCCAGCCTGCACAGCCCACCACCGTGGGCAAGCGCGCTACCCTGTGGGCCAACGAGCTGGTGATGGATCTTGCCGAGATCGACCACCGCCTTGCCACCCTGCAGCTGCGCGGTGTCAAGGGCACCACCGGCACCCAGGCTTCCTTTATGGAGCTGTTCAAGGGCGATGCAAACAAGATCCGCGCTGTGGATGCTTCCATTGCCAAGGAGATGGGCTTTGCCCCGGATGCGGTGATCCCCGTGTCCGGCCAGACCTACAGCCGCAAGGTGGATGCCTTTATCCTGAACGCTCTGGCAGGCATTGCCCAGAGCTGCATGAAGTTTGCCACCGACCTGCGCCTGCTGGCCAACTTCAAGGAGATGGAAGAACCCTTTGAGAAGAACCAGATCGGTTCCTCCGCCATGCCTTATAAGCGCAACCCCATGCGGTGTGAGCGCATCTGCGCCCTGAGCCGCTACCTGATGGTGGATGTGCTGAACCCCAGCTTCACCACCGGCACCCAGTGGTTTGAGCGCACTCTGGACGACAGCGCCAACAAGCGTGTTGCCATGGCCGAGGGCTTCCTGGCTGCCGATGCCATCCTGAACATCATGCTCAATGTCACCGACGGCATCGTGGTCTACCCCAAAGTGGTGCACAGCCGCCTGATGGCAGAGCTGCCCTTCATGGCCAGCGAGAACATTATGATGCAGGCTGTGGAAAAGGGCGGCAACCGTCAGGAGCTCCACGAGCGCCTGCGCCAGCACGCCATTGCCGCTGGCAAGCAGGTCAAGGAAGAGGGCCTGCCCAACGATATGGTGGACCGCGTTGCCGCTGACCCCGCCTTTGGCCTGACCAAGGAGGAGATCGTGGCCGGTCTGGTGCCCGAAAACTTTGTGGGCCGTGCACCCCAGCAGGTGGAGGAGTTCATTGCAAATGTGCTCCAGCCCATCTTTGATGCCAACCCCGATGCTGTGGAACAGCACGCTTCTCTGAGCGTTTAAGGGTGTGGCCCGGCAGCTTTCTCCTCGGACACGGCTCGGGCCATTCCATCGCCCGCCCTACTGCCTGCGGCAGCAGGGTCCCACCCCAGCGGACGGTCCTCGGAGAAACTCCCGGTCCACTGAACTGCAAAATCTATCGCTGCGCTCCGCCTTTGGGCAGGGCGCAGCTTTGCTATAACCGGAAAAGGAGAACCTATGCGACTAGACAAATATCTGGCCGAGACGGCCCAGTGCACCCGGAGCGAGGCAAAGACCCTGCTGAACAGGGGACGGGTGACGGTGAACGGCGCGGTGTGCAAAAAGGGGGACACCCAGCTCAGGGAAGGGGACAGCGTGGCGGTGGACGGTGCGCCGCTTGCTTACCGGCAGTTCGTCTACCTGATGCTCAACAAGCCTGAGGGCGTGGTGAGCGCTTCCACCGACAAGCGGGATACCACCGTGGTGGATCTGATCGGGGATGCCTACCCCCGGCGGGAGCTGTTCCCGGTCGGCCGGCTGGACAAGACCAGCACCGGCTTTGTTCTGCTGACGGATGACGGCGGCTTCGCCCACGAGATCCTTGCCCCGAAGCGCCATGTCTCCAAGACCTACACGGTGGTCATTGACACACCGCTGACCGAGGAGATGCGCAGGGGCTTTGCCGAGGGCGTGACGCTGGCGGATGGCACCGCCCTCTCCCCGGCAGAGGTGGAAGCCCTGACCCCGGACGGCCTGACCGTGAAAGTCAGGCTCAGGCAGGGGGTGTACCACCAGATCAAGCGGATGTTCGGTGTGTACGGCGCGGGCGTGAACGCCCTGCACCGGGATGCCATCGGCGGGCTTGCGCTGGACCCGGCCCTTGCACCGGGGCAGTGGCGGGAGCTTTCTGCGGAGGAAGTGACAGCAATTACCACCGGAGCCTGACTGCTTTTCACCTGATTTTCAAAAAAACATCACATTTTGCCGGTAAAATATTCACAAGAACCACGCAAAACAGTGCTTTTTGGGCCTGAAAATACCCCCGAAAGATAATTTCACCAAGAAAGTCAAAAATATTTTGGTGAAATATGTTGCAAAAGTAAATTCTTTTGTGTAAAATAGATAATGTAAAGCGGCGAAATTGTTAAAAACGACAATCTCGCCCCTGCGGCTTGCACAAAAGAGGAAAAGGGGTATCCATTTATGGCCAATAGAGTATTCCAGAGCGTGATCTACCAGATGAAAGATGCCATCGATCGTGTGGTCGGTGTGGTGGATGAGACCGGCGCTGTGATCTCCTGCTCGGAGCTGAACCTGATCGGAGAGGTGCGCGAGGGCTTTATGGCAGAGCGCCTGACGGCCGGTGACCGCTTTGTGCGGGATGGCTACACCTATCAGCAGTTCTCCAGCGCAAAGCATAACGACTATGCCGTGTTTGTGGAAGGCGCGGACGAGACTGCGGGCCAGTTTGCGGCCCTGCTCTCCATCAGCCTGCAGAGCATCAAGCAGTACCACGATGAAAAGTTCGACAAAGCCAACTTCATCAAGAACGTGGTGCTGGACAACATCCTGCCCGGCGATATCTACGCCAAGGCCCGTGAGCTGCACTTTGCCACCGATGTTTCCCGTGTGGTGTTCATTGTGCGCGTGACCTCCGGCGGCGACATCTCCGCTTACGATGTGGTCAGCAGCCTGTTCCCGGACAAGCAGAAGGACTTTGTGTTCAACATCAGCGAGACCGACACCGTGCTGGTCAAGGAGATCCGCAAGGGCATCGACCGCACCGATATGGAGAAGCTGGCTGCCAGCATCGTGGACACCCTGTCCGGTGAGCATTACATCAAGGCTGTGGTCGGCATCGGCACCCCCATCTCCAATGTGAAGGATCTGGCTACCTCCTTCAAGGAAGCCCAGATCGCCATGGAGGTCAGCAAGGTGTTCGACACCGAGAAGCAGATCATCCGCTACGACAACCTTGGCATTGCCCGCCTGATCTACCAGCTGCCCACCACTGTCTGCGAGATGTTCCTGCGCGAGGTGTTCAAGCAGGGCAGCATCGAGAGCCTGGATCAGGAGACCCTGTTCACCATCCAGCGCTTCTTCGAGAACAACCTGAATGTGTCTGAGACCAGCCGCGGCCTGTTTGTCCACCGCAACACGCTGGTGTATCGTCTGGAAAAGATCAAAAAACTGACCGGTCTGGATCTGCGTGAGTTCGACGATGCCATCGTCTTTAAGGTGGCGTTGATGGTCAAGAAGTACCTGTCCAACAACCCGGCCAAATATTAAGCAAACGCTTGCGGCGCAAAGCCGTCGGCGCAGAACCGGCCGCTCGAAACCGATGCTGGCCGGTTCTTTTTGGTTTGGAGAAAATTATTGGGAGCGAAAAACGCATGATAGATTTTGAACACGTTTCAAAGCAGTACAAGCACAACGCAAAGCCTGCCCTGGAGGATGTCAACTTCCATGTGGATGACGGCGAGTTTGTTTTTCTGCTGGGTCACTCGGGCGCGGGCAAATCCACCCTGCTCAAGCTGATCCTGCGCGAGGAGACCCCCACCGAGGGCCGCGTGCTGGTGAACGGGCAGGATGTTGCCCGCCTGCGCCGCCGCAAGATCCCCTACCTGCGCCGTCAGATGGGCATCATCTTTCAGGATTTCCGGCTCATCCCCACCATGACCGTTTACGAGAACATTGCCTTTGCCATGCATGTTACCAACATCGGGCACAAGCAGATCAAGGAGCGCGTGAATTACATGCTGGAGCTTGTCCACTTGGAGGACAAGGCAAAGGTCTACCCCGACCTGCTCTCCGGCGGTGAGCAGCAGCGTGTGGCTGTGGCCCGCGCCCTGGCTCACGCCCCCAAGCTGGTGATTGCGGACGAGCCCACCGGCAACATCGACCCCGAACTGAGCCTTGAGATGATGGAGCTGCTGGAGCGTGTCAGCGAGATGGGCATCACCGTGCTGGTGGTCACCCATGAGCACGAGCTGGTCCGTCACTTTGACCGCCGCGTGGTCACTCTGTCCGGCGGACACATCATCTCGGATGTACCCACGGGCTCCATGATCCCCCACCCGCCCGTAGACCCGAAGGAACTGGAAATGGAGGTGTCGCTGGTATGATGAAGCCTTCTACGTTCGGTTTCCTTGTGGTGCGCGGCGTGCGCAACCTGGGCAAGCACTGGGCCATGACCATTGCCTGCATCGCCTCCCTGAGCGTCTGTATGACCCTGAACACCTTTGCCACGCTGGCGGAAGTCAATGTGGACAGCATGGTGAACTATCTGGGCCAGCAGAACGAAATGGTGGTCTATGTGGACCCCGAAGCCGACGATGCCACCATCCAGTCGGTAGGGGAGCGCATCACTGCCACCCCGGGCGTGAGCCGGGTGCAGTACATGTCCAAGGAGGACGTGCTCAACCAGTACCGTGGGTACATGGCGGATTACGCCGTCCTGCTGGACGAATTTGAGAATGATAACCCCTTCAAGGCCAACTACCGTGTCTCTCTGGCAGACCTGAGCCAGATGCAGGCCATGAGCCAGAACTTCCAGAGCATCCCGGGCGTGTACAGCGTTACCGCCCCCATTGAGATGACCCAGACCTTTGTGGAGGTCCAGCAGGCCGTGACCAAGGTGGGCCAGATCGTGATCCTGGTGTTGATGGCGGTCAGCATCATCACGGTGGGCAGCACCATCCGCCTGAGCGTTTTTGCCCGCCGCCGTGAGATCGAGATCATGAAGTATGTGGGCGCGACCAACCACCTTGTCACCCTGCCCTTTTTTGTGGAGGGCCTGACCATGGGCCTGATCTCTGGTGCCATCACCTCGGTAGCCGGTATCTTCGGCTATGCCTACATCGTGCAGGCCTCCAGCACGCTGGGCGGGTTGTGGCAGCTGCTTATGGGCACCGCCATGGTGCCTGTGGATGCCGTCTGGCCCACCATCCTGACATACAGTCTGGCCGGTGGTGCGCTGGTGGGTGCGCTAGGCAGCATGTTCTCCATCCGCAAGCATCTGAATGTGTAAGCGAAAGGAGCCTTCTCTGTGAAACAAGCAAAACACTCTGCGGGCTTCCGCCTGCACCTCATGTATACCCCCACCCACGCAAAACCCGCCCCCGGGCACAGCCGGGCCATGCGCGCCGCCAGCCTGTTTCTGGCAGCGGCCTGCCTGCTGCTGAGCGTTTCGGTCTACCCGGCCACGGCGGCTACCAGCATGTCCAGCCTGCAGAACAAGCTGGATAAGCTCTCCCAGTCCATTGTACAGCACAAAAAGGAACTGTCCAATGCAAAAAAGAAGGAGCAGGCCGCCAAGGCGCTGGAATCGGAGCTGAAGGAAAAGGTCACGGTGGTTCAGAGCCAGATCAGCGTGCTGAAGGGCCAGATCGCCGAGGTGCAGAACAGCATCGGCCTGAAGGAACAGGAGATCGCCGCCAAGGAACAGCAGATCACCGAAAAAGAAGCGGAGATCGCCGACCAGTGGGGGGATTTCAAGCAGCACATGGCCGCCATGCAGGAGCTGCGGGACGGCGGCAGCGTTGCTATGCTGTCTGCGGTGAACGACCTGTATGAGCTGCTGACCTTCAACGAGGTCATGCAGGACATCTCCATCAAGGACACCGAGATCCTGGACAACATGAAGAACGCCAAGGAAGCGCTGGAAAGCGATAAGCTGACGCTGGAATCCCAGCGCAGCGAGCTGCAAAGCAAAAAGGCAGATCTGGATGCCCAGAACAGCCAGATGCGTGCCAAGCAGAACGAGCTCAACTCCAGCGTGGCCGCCGCCCAGATGAGCGCTGCCGAGGCACAGCAGGCCCAAAAGGACGCGCAGGCCGCCATTGAATCGGACGAGATGAACTATGAGGCGGTCAAGAAGCAGATCCAGAAGATGATCGCTGCGGCCGCTGCCTCCAAGCCCACCCTGAGCTTTACCGGCTTCATCTGCCCGCTCAAGAGTTATAGCCGCATTTCCAGTGAGTACGGCTGGCGCAAGAACCCCGTTACGGGGGTCAACAAGCTCCACGCCGGTACCGACTTTGCCGCCCCGGGCGGCACGCCCATCTATGCAGCCGCCAGCGGTTATGTGCAGGTGGCGGGCTGGTCCAGCGGCGGCTACGGCAACTATGTCATCATCTACCACGGCAAAATGTCCGATGGCAACCAGTACAGCACCCTGTACGGCCACATGCGGTCGGTCGCCACCTCGGCGGGCAAGTATGTCCAGCAGGGTGAGATCATCGGTTATGTGGGCAGCACGGGCAACTCTACCGGCAACCACCTCCATCTGGAGGTCTGGAAGGGCGGCTCCAAGGCCAATGCCGTCAACCCCCGTGGTTATATCCCCATGAAATAATCTGCATTGTATCAAAGGAGGCCGTCAGGGCTTATGAAGGAAGAAAAACGCAAGCGCATCCTGCGCGTGGGCTGTCTGATCCTGGCAGGGATCTTTGCACTTTCCATGCTGGGCAGCGTGGTTATGATGCTGCTGGTCTGACAGAGGAGGGAAAAAGATGAACCGTAAGATATCGGTCGGCATGGCGGTCAGCATCGTCATCCTGGCCATGACCGTTACCTTTTCCATTACCATGCTGGTGGCGATGCGCCTGTTTGACAGCACCGTTTCCAGCGTGAAGGAAAAGGAAAGCATGTACAACAAGATCGCTGAGGTGGACCGCTATGTCCGCAGCAACGATTACTATCCCATCGATGAGACCACCCTCTACGACCGCCTGACGGCTGGCTACCTGCTGGGCACCGGCGACAAGTACGCCCGCTATTTCAGCGCCACCGCCTATACGGAGCTGATGAATACCCAGAACGGCACCCTGATCGGCATTGGCGTGGAGCTGGCTGTGGATCAGTCCGGCTATGCCAAGGTCATCAAGGTCTACGATGAATCTCCCGCCAAGGAGGCCGGCATCCAGGTCGGCAACTACATCACCGCTGTGGACGGCACCGATGTCAAGAGCATGAGCAGCGTGGATGCCATCCAGACCCGCCTGCGCGGCGAGAGCGGCACCACCGTCAATGTGACCTGGCTGGACAGCGAGGCCGCCGAGCACACCGCTGACCTGACCCACTCCGGCTACAGCTCCACCACTGTGGATTTCCAGATGGTGCAGGGCAATGTGGGCTACATCCGGATCCGCCAGTTTGATTCCACCACCCCCAGCGAGCTGGATTACGCCATCCGCAGCCTGAGCGCCAACGGCGCAGGCAGCCTGGTGTTTGACCTGCGTGATAACGGCGGCGGCCTGCTGGACGATGCCATTCAGTGCATCGACCTGATCGCCCCGGAGGGCACGCTGGCCTTTGCTGAGGACAAGAACGGCACCCAGACCCTGCTGGGCACCAGCACCAGCGAATCCCGGATCAACCTGCCCGTGGTCTGCCTGGTCAACGGCAGCACCGCCAGCGCTGCGGAGCTCTTTGCCAGCAGCCTGCGCACCCTGAATGGTGCCCGTCTGGTGGGCACCACCACGCAGGGCAAGGGCACCATCCAGAGCAGCCCCCAGCGCCTGTCCGATGGCAGTGCCGTGGTGGTCACCGTGGCAAAGCTGGTCTGCGGCGATGGCAGCTGCTTTGACGGCACCGGCCTGACCGTGGATGTGGAGCGCCCCCTGACTGCGGATGAACAGACCGCATACTATGATTACACTGTGGAAAACGATCCCCAGATCCAGCGTGCCGTGAGCACTGCCCAGCAGATGAGCGGCACCACCACCGTGAGCGGTGTCAACGAGGCTGCTTCCAGTGAAGCTGCCGACAGTGCCGCCGCCGAGAGCGTAGCGGAAGGGGACGCTGGGGCTGCATCTGCCGAGAGCACTCCGGCAGAGACTGCGCCCGCCGAAAGTGAAGCAGCAGGGGAGAGCACTGCATCCAGTAGTCAAGAATAAGAGAACAACCCTCTCCGTCAGCGCTGACGCGCTGCCACCTCTCCCGAAGGGCGAGGTCTTGGCAATTCATGCAAAGTTTGCGGTTTTGTCAAAAGCTCCCCCCTTTGGGGGAGCTGGCGAGCGAAGCGAGACTGAGAGGGTTATTTTGGAAAAGAAAGGATAGAGCCATGCCCGAACTGACCGACCTGTCTTATGTGCGCGCCCTGTGCGAAAAATATGATTTTGCCCTTTCCAAGGGCTTTGGCCAGAACTTTATCGTCAACCCCGGCCTGCCCCCCAAGATCGTGGATGCCAGCGGCGTGGACAAGCGCTACGGCGTGCTCGAGATCGGCCCCGGCATCGGCGTGCTGACCCGGGAGCTGGCAAAGCGGGCGGCAAAGGTAGTCTCCATCGAGGTGGACGAGCGTCTGCCGCCCCTGCTGGCCGAGACCATGGCCGGTGTGGACAACTTCAAGCTGGTCCTGCAGGATGTGCTCAAGGTGGACCTGAAAGCCCTGATCGCGCAGGAGTTCCCCGGGATGCCGGTGGCGGTCTGCGCCAACCTGCCCTACTATATCACAAGCCCCATTGTGATGAAGCTGCTGGGTGACCGCCTGCCCATCGAGAGCCTGACCGTGATGGTGCAGAAGGAAGCAGCCGATCGTCTGGCTGCCGCCCCGGGCACCCGGGCCTCCAGCGCCATCAGCTGTGCGGTGAGCTATTACGCGACCTCTAAGATGATGTTCACCGCCGCCCCGGGCAGCTTTTACCCGGCCCCCAAGGTGACCAGCGCCGTGGTGCGGATGGAGATCCGCCCCACCCCCGCCGTGCAGGTGGAGGACGAGGAAGGCTACTTTGCCCTTGTCCGCGCGGCCTTTGGCCAGCGGCGCAAGACTGCCGCCAATGCCATTGCCAGCGGCCTGGGGATGCCCAAGGATGCCGTGACCGCTGCCATTGAAGCCGCCGGTTTCGATGCCCGCATCCGTCCCGAGGCCCTGACGCTGGAGGATTTTGCAAAGATCCAGAACGCACTGGCACGGTGACTTGTTTTAATAATTCGGTTTTCCAAAAGCAGGAGCTCTTCGCAAAGCGTGGAGCGCCTGCTCTTTTAGAATATAAAGCAGAAAATACAGTGTCTTTTTGACGAGAACAATTTCGGTTGTTTTGTCCGCAGCATTGTCTGTTAAATTTCCTGCACGCTTTACCATGTAAAAGCAAATATATTTCATCGTTTTTGTGCGGCAGACTTTGCTTTTTGAAGAAAAAGCTGTGTGTGCTCCATTGACATCTTTTTATTTCAATGGTACAATATATGACGTGTTAAGGTTTTGCGGGAGGAGCACAGGTGCAGACAGAGGGGTCTGTTTCTGCGCTCTTTTGTATTCCCTGGCAATACAGGATTCAAAAACCTCCGCAGAATAGTGGGAAAACAGCAGGACATCCCGCCCTGCACCATGCACTGAAGCACGGAATTATTATAGGGAGGAAAACACAATGAACAACAACTACGAGTCTCATGCAATCAGCCGCCGCAGCTTTCTGAAGGCTTCCGGTGTCGTTGGTGCCGCCGGCATTCTGGCCGCCTGCGGCGGCAACTCTGGCAGCAGCTCCACCGCTGCTTCCTCTGGTGCTACCAGCGCTCCCAACACCACCGGCGCTACCCCGCTGAAGGAGTTCATCTCCTGGGAGAGCACCAACCGTGAGCTGGAGAGCTGGAACATGCTGTACAGCCAGATGGCTTCCGACATGAATGTCACCACCAACCTGTGGGAAGGCCTGCTGAGCTTTGACTGCTACGGCAAGGCTGTGCCTTCCGTGGCCAAGGAGTGGAGCCACAATGAGGACTCTTCCGTTTGGACCTTCAACCTCCGCGACGATGTGGACTGGGTGGATGTGAACGGCGAGGTCAAGGCTCACCTGACCAGCAAGGACTTCCTCGTGGGTCTGGAGTGGGTGCTGAACGCAGCCAAGAACCAGGCCAACAACACCTCCATGCCCAACGAGACCCTGACCGGTGCTGCTGATTACTATCAGAAGACCAGCGATATGGGCGATGCTGCTGCCGACCTGACCTACCAGGATATGCTGGATGCAGGCGTGGGCGTTGAGGCTCCGGATGACTACACCCTGGTCTTCACCTGCAAGGATCCCTGCCCCTACTTCGATACCGTTGCTGCCTACACCAGCTTCTACCCCGTCTCTGAGGATCTGATCAACGAGCTGGGCATCGAGGGCTTCCGTGCCTGCGATTACACCAACATGTGGTACAATGGTCCCTATGTGGTGGAGGAGTTCATCAGCCAGAACACCAAGAGCTACATCCCCAACCCCAACTACTATGCAGCTGACGATGTGTCCCGCTTCGACCGCTTCACCGTCACCATGATCAGCGACGGCACCGTCACCTTCCAGCTGTATCAGAACCGTGAGCTGGACGAGATGGATGTGGGCGAGAGCACCCTGACCACCATCCAGGCCGATCCCAACAGCGAGTACAATGCTCAGCTGTGTGAGAAGCGTCCCAAGAAGTTCAGCTACCAGATGCACTTCAACTACCAGAAGAACAACGAGGACGGCACCCCCGACGACAACTGGAACAAGGCAATTGCCAACACTGCCTTCCGTCAGTGCTTCTACAAGGGCCTGAATCTGACCAACTACTATGCCCGTACCAACAAGATCAACCCCCTGAAGTGCGAGAACGACTACTACACCATGCCGGGTGTCTGCTATAACACCCAGGGCCAGGAGTACACCACCCTGGTGGCCAAGGAGATGGGCTTCGACGGCGAGGCTTACGACGGCAAGACCATGATCCGCCTGCGTTCTAACAACGGCGACATTGCTGACCTGAAGAAGCAGGCCATGGACGAGCTGAGCGCCATCGGCGTCACCTTCCCCGTCCACGCTGCTTACCACATCATCGCTGGTTCCACCACCGCTCTGGATACCGCAACGGTTCTGAAGCAGTGCTTCACCGACAGCTTCGGCGATGACTTCATCGTGCTGGACATCAAGACCTACGTCTCCTCCATCACTCAGGAAGTCCGCAATCCTCAGCTGCAGAGCTTCGTCATCAACGGCTGGGGCGCTGACTACGGCGATCCTGTCAACTTCGTTGGTCAGGAGATCCTGCACGACGACAACGCTTACTACAGCTGGTACTACTCCAACATCGCCAAGATCGTCGAGGCCGGCCCCGCTGACTGGCAGAAGGATCTGGTGGCCTGCTACGAGGAGTTCACCGATCTGGTCAACACCGCAAAGGCCATCGTCGATGATACCGATGCCCGCTACGCTGCCTTCGCAAAGGCTGAGGCCAGCATGCTGAACAGCGTTCTGGCCTGCCCCTGCAACTTCGATGTTTCCTGGACTCTGACCCACGCCAACGAGTACAGCAAGATCAACGCTATGTATGGTCCCTGCAACTACAAGGCTGTCAACTGGGAGACCAGCGAAGAGGCTTACACCACCGAGCAGTACGAGGAGTTCGCCGCTGCATTTGACGCAGCTACCAAGGCTTAAGTTCCCCGTTTCCCCGCCCGAAAGGGCAAGAATAAAAGTTAAGGGTTCGATAACATGTTAAAATACACGGTTAAGCGGCTGCTCCAGTCGCTTGTCACAATCTTTCTGATCGCAACAGCAGTTTTCCTGATGATGCGCTGCCTGCCGACGGACTACTACTTCACTGAGGAACAGCTCATGAAGTTTACCGATCAGCAGAAGACCGCCGCTCTGGAGGCTGCTGGCCTGACCGATCCCATCCCCACCCAGCTGGTCAAGTTCTATAACAACCTGCTGCATCTGGATTTCGGCACTTCCCGCCGCATTCAGAACGGTGCCCCGGTGGTCAAGGTCATTGGCAAAAAGTTTGGTGTCTCCATGCGTCTGGGCCTCATCGCCTCCGGCATCTCTCTGGTGGTCGGTGTGCTGATGGGCATCCTGCAGGCGGCATTCAAGGACAAGGTATTCGACTGGATCGGCACGGCCTACACCGTGTTCGTCAACGCGGTCCCGTCGCTGGTGTCGTATTCTCTGGTGCTGGTCTTTGGTTCCAAGTACCTGGGATTCCCCACGCTGTATTCCACCCGCAATGTGGGTGCTTCCAGCGTGCTGCCCATCACCTGCCTTTCGCTGGCATCCATTGCAGGCTATGCCCTGTGGACCCGCCGCTACATGGTGGATGAGCTGACCCGCGACTATATCAAGCTGGCCCGTGTCAAGGGCCTGAGCTCCCGCGAGATCATGTTTAAGCATGTTCTGCGCAACGCCATGGTTCCCATGGTGCAGTATATCCCCCAGTCCATCCTGCTGACGGTGGGCGGCTCCCTGCTGATGGAACGGTTCTTCTCCGTTCCCGGCATGGGCCCCCTGCTGACGGATGCCATCCAGCGCTATGACCTGAACGTTGTGCAGACGTTGGTTATCCTCTACGCTGTGCTGGGCATCGTGGGCGTGTTCCTGGGCGATGTGCTGATGATGGTGGTTGACCCCCGTATTACTCTGACCGGAAAGGAGGAAGCACGCTGATGGCTAAGGCATCTGATTTTGAAGGCAAGAAGCAGGACGAGCTGTTCTACTTCGTGGAATATTCGCCGGAAGAAGCGGAACGCATCGGCTACTCCAACTATTCCTATTGGGGTTCTGTCATCCAGAACTTCCTCAAGCAGAAGGTCGCTGTCTTCTGCCTGATCCTGTTCCTGGCGCTGACGGTGTTCTCCTTCATTGCGCTGGGCATCGGCAAGTATCACTACACCACCCTGATCTCTGATTCCAGCAAGGCTTTCATCAAGCCCAACAGTGAGTACTGGTTCGGTACCGACAACCTGGGCCGTGACTACTGGTGCCAGGTATGGTATGCCACCCAGGTTTCCATCCGTCTGGCTCTGGTGGTCGCCGTGGGCGAGAGCATCGTGGGCGTGATCTTCGGCTTGATCTGGGGCTATGTGCGCAGTCTGGACCGCTTCTTCACGGAGCTGTACAACCTGATCGACAACGTGCCCTATATCATCTATATGACCCTGATCGCCCTGATGGTGGGCCAGAGCTTCTGGATCATGGCCATCTCCATGATCGCCATCAACTGGCTTTCTATGGCGCGCCGTGTCCGCAACATGGTCTTCATGTTCCGTGACCGCGAGTATAACCTCGCGTCCCGCTGCCTGGGCACTCCGCTGTGGCGCGTGCTGACCAAGAACATCCTGCCGTATCTGGTCTCTGTTATCATCCTGCGTATGGCACTGTCCATCCCGGGCACCATCAATCTGGAATCCACGCTGTCCTACCTGGGCCTGGGCCTGGGCATCGACACGCCTTCTCTGGGCCTGATCCTGAGCAAGGTGCGCGGCTTCTTCCTGGATTATCCGTACCTGCTGGTTTTCCCTGCATCCATCGTGTCCATCATTTCCATTTCTTTCTATATCATGGGCAACGCTTTGTCGGATGCGGCTGATCCGCGCAACCACGTTTGATAGATTGGAGAGAGACGTAAATGGATAGACAACCGATTATCTCTGCCAAAGACGTGGAGATCACTTTCAGCCTGCGCGGCCGCAAGCTGAACGCCATCCGCAAGTGCTCGCTGGACCTGTACGAAGGCGAGACCCTTGCCATCGTGGGCGAGTCCGGCTCGGGCAAGTCCGTATTCACCAAGACCTTTGTGGGTATGCTGGATGCCAACGGTATGATTACCGGCGGCTCCATCATGTACGAAGGCCGCGATATGACCAAGTTCACCGAGAAGGATTGGCTGGGTGTCCGCGGCAAGAAGATCGCCATGGTCATGCAGGACCCCATGACCAGCCTGAACCCGCTGAAGAAGATCGGCAAGCAGATCCAGGAGAGCATTGAGCATCACCAGGGTCTGAAGGGTGAGGAAGCCAAAAAGGCTGCCATCGAGATGCTGGGCAAGGTGGGTATCCCCGACCCCGAGCGTCGGTACGAGCAGTACCCCCACGAGTTCTCCGGCGGTATGCGTCAGCGTGTCGTCATTGCCATTGCAGCGGCCTGCCGCCCGCAGATCCTGATCTGCGACGAGCCCACCACTGCACTGGACGTGACCATTCAGGCACAGATCCTGCAGCTGATCCGCGACCTGCAGAAGGAGCTGGGCATGTCCGTTATCTACATCACCCATGACCTGGGCGTTGTGGCAAACGTGGCAGACCGTGTGGCCGTGATGTATGCCGGCCAGATTGTGGAATACGGCACCGTGGAGGAGATTTTCTACGACGCATGGCACCCCTACACCTGGGCTCTGCTGCAGGCTCTGCCGCAGCTGGGCACCAAGGGTGAGGCTCTGCCCAGCGTGGATGGTACTCCCCCGAACCTGTTCAATGAGATCAAGGGTGACGCATTTGCGCCCCGCAACAAGCATGCGCTGGCAATCGACTTTGTGCAAGAGCCTCCGTTCTTCCAGGTGTCCGAGACCCACGCCGCAAAGACCTGGTATCTGGACCCGCGCGCTCCCAAGATCGAGCGGCCGCACTCCATCCAGAACCTGCGTGAGAAAATGGGAAAGATGGGAGGCGCCAACTTAAATGGCTGAACGCGAAAAGCTGATTGAGCTGAAAGACCTTCAGATCACCTTTGGCTCCGGTAAGAAGAAATTTGTTGCTGTCGATCATGTCAACTTTGACATCTATAAGGGCGAGACCTTCTCGCTGGTCGGCGAGTCCGGCTCCGGCAAGACCACCATTGGCCGTGCCATCTGCCGCATCAACCCGACCTCCGGCGGCGACATCTTCTTCAAGGGCCAGAAGATCAACGGCAAGATCTCCAAGGAACTGGACAAGGAGGTCATCCGTAAGATCCAGATGATCTTCCAGGACCCCATGGCTTCGCTGAACGAGCGCGCCAAGGTGGAGTATATCATTGCTGAGGGCCTGCTGAACCATCATCTCTACAAGGATCAGGAAGACCTGCATGAAAAGGTGATGAACGCCCTGCATGAGGTCGGCCTGCTGCCGGAGTTTGCCTCCCGCTTCCCCCACGAGTTCTCGGGCGGCCAGCGCCAGCGCATCGGCATTGCCCGTGCACTGGTCATGGAGCCGGAGTTCATTGTGGCCGATGAGCCCATCTCTGCACTGGATGTCTCCATCCGTGCACAGGTGCTGAACCTGCTGAACGAGATGAAGAAGAGCCGCGGCCTGACCTACCTGTTCATTGCACATGACCTGTCGGTGGTCCGGTTCATCTCGGATCGTATCGCCGTTATCAGCAAGGGCCGCATCGTGGAGCTGGCTGAGGCGGAGGAGCTGTTCCTCCATCCGCTGCATCCCTACACCAAAGCCCTGCTGAGCGCGGTTCCCATCCCTGACCCCAGCCTTGAAAAGCACAAGAAGCTGCTGGTCTATGACCCCTCGATCCACGATTACAGCGTGGATAAGCCGGTCTGGGAAGAGATCGCAAACGGCCACTTCGTGTATGGCAACCAGCGTGAGCTGGAAGGCTACCGCAAGGAGTATGAAAGCCAGCAGTAAGCTGAACCGCTTTCCTGTATTTTAACACAATGACCCCGCCGCGCTGGGAGCTTTCCCGCGCGGCGGGGTCTTGTGCTGTCAGGGAGAAAAAAAGAACCGGACGCTTCAAAAACGTCCGGTTCTGCTTTTTGCGATTGGCTACTGGTTCACGCGATCAGGCCTGAGTGGCTGCGTCGAATGCGGCGGCAAACGCATCGTACTGTTCGGTGGTGTAAGCCTCCTCGCTGGTCTCCCAGTTCACAGCCTTGTAGTTGCAGGGACCATACATTGCGTTGATCTTGCTGTACTCGTTGACGTGGGTCAGGCACCAGGTGATATCGTAGACGGTGGGGAAGATCAGGTTCTCGTCCAGGAAGTAAGCCTCGGCCTTGGCAAATGCAGCGTAGCGTGCATCGGTGTCGTCAACGATGGCACGGCCCTCGTTCACCAGATCGGTGAACTTCTCGTAGGCGGCAACCAGATCCTTCTGGTAGCTGGCGGGGCCATTGTTCACAATGCCTGCGATGTTGGTCATGTTGCAGCTGTAGTAAGCATTGTCGTCGTGAACGATGATCTGGGTCAGGAAGTTGATGGGATCGCCGAAGTCAGCGCCCCAGCCCATGTGGACGAAGCTCTGCAGCTTGGGCGCCACGACTTCCTTCATGGTGGAGGACACGAAGGTGTTGATATCCAGCACGATGAAGTCATCGCCGAAGCTGTCGGTGAAGCACTGCTTCAGCACGGTTGCGCTGTCCAGAGCGGAGGTGGAGCCGGCCAGAATATAGTAGGAGCAGTGAACAGGGAAGGTGACACCAATGGCGCTCAGCTCTTCCATGGCCTGCTTCTTCAACTCGGTGATGTCGCCGTTGTTGGCGCGCAGGCGCTTCATGGTCTTGCCATCGTAAGCCTCGCCGTCCAGACCCATCTCCTTGGCCACCAGGTTGGTGTAGTCAGTGCCGTCAGAGGTGTAGCACAGGCCCTTCATGGTGAAGAAGTCGTTCTCGCACTTCAGGGGATTGATGGGGTTGTAACGGGCGAAGAACTTGTTCAGCACCATGCCCTTGGAGAAGCACTGACGGAAGGCCTTGTTGGCAATGGCCTTGTTCCAGTTCTCATCGGGGGTGCCATCGACGTTCTTCTTGTCGTAGTTGAAGATGAAGCAGTAGCTGAACTTCTTGGCACGCTTCTCGCACAGCTGCTGATTGTACTCATTGGAAGGATCGGACTGAATGGTGGTGATGTTGCTCTCGCCCAGGTCCACCTCGTCCAGCTCGCGGTTCTGATACAGCTGCAGGCTGATGGAACCGTCGCTGATCATGGTGACAGTGAAGCGCTCAAAGCGGCTGACGTTGGCAGCATCGTAGTAGTTGGGGTTGGGGATGTAGCTCTTGGTGTTGCCCTGGATGTACTCCTCCACCACATAGGGTCCGTTGTACCACATGGTGGTGTTGTCGCAGCTCCGGAAGCCATCGACACCCAGCTCCTCGATCAGAGCAGGGGCCACGGGGTAGAAGCTGTTGTAGGCGGCAACGGTATCAAAGTAGGGGCAGGCGCTGGGGCAGGTGAACACCAGAGTGTAATCATCCGGAGCCTCAATGCCCACACCGGCAGCCAGCATGTCCTCGTAGGTCATGTCAGCGGCAGCGTCACCGGCTTCCTTGGTCAGCTCGTAGTACTCGTAAGCGCCCACAATGGTATCGTTGGGCATGGAGGTGTTGTTGGCTTCGTTCTTGATGGCGTTCATCACCCATTCAAAACCAACCAGGAAGTCCTTGCTGGTCAGGTGAGCCTTCACCTCACCGTTGCAATCCACCCAGTCCACGTCGTCCCGCAGGTGGAAGGTCCAGACAGTGGCATCCTCATTGTGCTCCCAGCTGGAAGCGATGGCGGGCACCACCTTGCCGTAGCGGTCAAAGCTCAGCAGACCGTCCCACAGGTTGGTGACCACGTTGGCATCTTCAGCCTTCTGGGTGTACAGCATATTCCAGCTTTCCAGCTCACGGTTGCCGCTCTCAAAGGAGATGAACTCCTTCAGGGGGGTAGCGCCGGTGGAGTTGGGGGCAGCAGCGCCGCTGGCGGCAGCACCATTGCCGGTGTTGTTGGACTTTTCGCCGCAGGCTGCCAGCAGGCTGGCGGCACCCACAGCACCTGCACCCTTCAGGAAGGTGCGGCGATCAAAATTGAAGCTCATTGGATGATCCTCCCAGATCTTGCGCGGACAGAGCCGCGCGTTTTTCCTTTTCCTAAACGCAGTGAGGCTGTCTGCCTTTCCAAAAAGTGCACAGGAAAGACAAAAGTCACACCACTGTATATTTTAGCACTTTACTGAAAAGAAGTCAATCCGCCACAGCATAGAATTGGAAACAAAACGGTGACAAACACTTTCATAGGAAAAGAATATGAAAAAATTACTATAAAATGGAAAGAACTGTATATCTGCGAAGAACAGGCGAAAGAGAGAAACTGTTCACGCAGTGCGCACAAAACAGCTATCTTTTTTCACAAAAACATGATACAATAAAGTGTATCTGTATCAATAAGGAGCGCACCATGAAGAAACTGACCTCGATGTACAAACGCTACATGTTCCACCCCATTTTATATAAGACCGTGACCCGCACCTCCATTGTGGCCGTGCTGATGCTGCTGTGGCAGCGCTATGTCAGCGATGGCACGTTTACCATCTGGGAGGCCCCGGGCTTTCTGTGCGGCGTGGTGCTGCTCATCTGGGCCTGGGTGGACTACCTGCGGCTGGATGGCGTGACCATCCACCATCTGCTGGAGGAATTCAAGGGGATGGGCAAGCGGCAGAAAAAGATCCACTCCACCCGCTCCATCATCGACTATGCGGATGAGAAGATCGTCTCCTTTGAGGAGCTGGAACCCGAGGAGCGCACCTATTGCAGCCTGCTCTCCAATCTGGTGCTGGGTCTGCCGCTGGTCGCTGCTGCGCTGATCGCCAGCGTGCTGTAAGGGGGCCGCGGCATGGAACAAGAGCACAAGCAGCTGGTCATCGGCATTCTGGCCCATGTGGACAGCGGCAAGACCACCCTTTCCGAGGCCCTGCTCTACGGCACCGGCACCATCCGCAAGCTGGGCCGGGTGGACCATAAGGATGCCTTTCTGGACACCGACGCGCTGGAAAAGGCGCGCGGCATTACCATTTTCTCCAAGCAGGCCCTCTTCACGGCGGGCAATACCGATTTTACCCTGCTGGACACCCCGGGCCATGTGGATTTTTCCACGGAGACCGAGCGGACACTGCAGGTGCTGGATTATGCGGTGCTGGTCATCAGCGGCACTGACGGCGTGCAGAGCCATACCGAGACGCTCTGGCGACTGCTGCGGCGGTACCGCATCCCCACCTTTGTGTTCGTGAACAAGATGGACCTGCCCGGCCCGGGCAGGGAAGCGCTTCTGACCCAGCTGAACCGTCGGCTGGGGGATGGCTTTGTGGATTTTGGGGCAGAGCAGGCCGACCGGGACGAGGCGCTGGCTCTCTGCGATGAGCGGCTGATGGAGACGATGCTGGACCGGGGAAGCCTGACCGATACCGACCTCATCCCCGCCATTGCCCGGCGGCATGTGTTTCCCTGCTGGTTTGGCTCAGCCCTGAAGCTGCAGGGTGTGGATGCGCTGGTGGAGGGCCTGGACCGCTATACCCGCCCGGCCCCCGCGCTGGAAGCCTTCGGGGCCAAGGTGTTCAAGGTGAGCCAGGATGAGCAGGGAAACCGCCTGACCTGGCTGCGGGTGACCGGCGGCGCGCTCAAGGTGAAAGCCCAGCTCACCGGAGAGGTCGACGGGGAGCCATGGGCCGAAAAGGCCAACCAGCTGCGGCTCTACTCCGGCGCAAAGTTTACGCTGGCAGAGTGCATCGGCCCCGGTCAGGTGTGCGCCGTTACCGGCCTGACCAAAGCCCGCCCGGGCGAGGGTCTGGGGGCGGAACGGGACAGCGACCTGCCGGTGCTGGAGCCGGTGCTGAGCTATCAGGTGCTGCTGCCCGAGGGCGCAGACGTGCACGCCGCGCTGGGAAAGCTCCATCGGCTGGAAGAGGAGGAGCCCCAGCTCCATGTGGTCTGGAACGAGACCCTGGGTGAGATCCATGTCCAGCTGATGGGCGAGATCCAGCTGGAGGTGCTGAAAAGCCTGCTGGCCGAGCGATACGGGCTGGAGGTCAGCTTCGGCCCCGGCGGCATCCTGTATAAGGAGACCATCACCGAAGCCATGGAGGGCGTGGGCCACTACGAGCCCCTGCGCCACTACGCGGAAGTCCACCTCAAGCTGGAGCCGCTGCCCCGGGGCAGCGGAATGCAGTTTGCCGCCGACTGCCGGGAAGAGGTGCTGGACAAGAACTGGCAGCGGCTGGTGCTGACGCATCTTGAGGAAAAGCAGCATCTGGGTGTGCTCATCGGGGCTCCCCTGACCGATGTGAAGATCACCCTCATTGCGGGCCGCGCTCACCTCAAGCACACCGAGGGCGGCGACTTCCGGCAGGCGACCTACCGCGCCGTCCGGCAGGGCCTGATGATGGCAGACCAGATCCACAAGACCCAGCTGCTGGAGCCGTGGTATGCCTTCCGGCTGGAGCTGCCCTCTGACAACGTGGGACGCGCCATGAATGATATCCAGAACATGGGCGGCAGCTTTGACCCGCCCGAGACCGGAGCCGACGGGGATACCACCCTGCTCACCGGCACGGCACCGGCCTCCACCATGCGCAGCTACCCCATGGAGGTGGTGGGCTACACCCGGGGCAGGGGACACCTGACCCTGACGCTGGACGGCTACCGCCCCTGCCACAATGCAGCGGAGGTCATCGAGGCTGCGGGCTATGAGCCGGAACACGACCTCGACAACCCGGCAGATTCGGTGTTCTGCGCCCACGGGGCCGGATTTGTGGTGCCCTGGGAGCAGGTGCGCAGCCACATGCATGTAGACAGCGGCTGGGGCAAGACTGCAAAGACCGAGGAAGCGGTGCAGGCCCGTCCCCGCCGGATGGCCGCCTACCGCGCTACTTTGGAAGAGGATGCTGAGCTGCTGAAGATCTTTGAACAGACCTATGGGCCCATCAAGCGGGACCCGCTGGCGGCGTTCCGCCCCACCCAGAAGCGGGAACGCCCCGATTTTAACGCCGAGCAGTGGGAGATCCAGCCCGAATACCTGCTGGTGGACGGCTACAACATCATCTTTGCATGGGACGAGCTGAACGCACTCTCCAAAGAAAGCCTGGAAGCGGCCCGCCACAGGCTGATGGACATCCTCTGTAACTATCAGGGCTTTAAGAAGTGCGTGCTCATCCTTGTGTTTGATGCCTACCGTGTGCCGGGCAGCCCCGGCAGCATAGAGCAGTACCACAATATCCATGTGGTCTACACCCGGGAAGCCGAGACCGCTGATATGTTCATCGAGCGTGTCACCCATGAGATCGGCAAGGGCCGCCGCGTCCGTGTGGCCACCTCCGATGGCATGGAACAGGTCATCATTCTGGGCCATGGTGCCCTCCGTGTCTCTGCCCGCATGTTCCATGAAGAGGTGCAGGAGGCGGAGAAGGAGATCCGGAGGTATTTGCAGGGGGAAGGGTAACATCCTCGCCCTCTCCGTCAGCGCTTACGCGCTGCCACCTCTCCCAAAGGGAGAGGCAATGCTGCCTTTATCCAAAACCCGCAATAGGCTCCCCCTTTGGGGGAGCTGGCAAAGCCGTAAGGCTTTGACTGAGAGGGCGAAATCTCACCCGAAAGGAGTCGCCTATGTTCGAAACAACTTCTGATTTTGTCTGGCAGGCCATCCAGCCCCGTCCCCGGGATGCGCATAAGGGGACCTTTGGCTCCGTGCTGGCAGTGGCGGGCAGTGCGTCCTACCGGGGCGCGGCGGCGCTGGCCGTGGAAGGTGCCCTGCGCACAGGGGCCGGTATCGTTACGCTGGCAAGTGTGGAACCGGTGCTGGCGGCAGTGGCCGCTCGCCTGCCCGAGTGCTGTCTCTGCCCCTGCGAAGCGGGGGCCGAGGGCGGCATCTCGCCCCAGAATATCGACCGCATCCGGCGGCAGAAGGCCTCTGTCCTGCTGGTGGGCCCCGGGCTGGGCTATACGGCCCAGAGTGCGGCCCGTGCCGCCGAGACCCGAGCGCTGGTAAAAACACTCCTGCCCGGTTTTTCCGGCAGTGCAGTGCTGGATGCGGACGGCCTGAACGCCGCCGCTGACCTGCTCC
The DNA here is from genome assembly GCF_017377545.1 of Faecalibacterium sp. Marseille-Q4164. NCBI lineage: Bacteria > Bacillati > Bacillota > Clostridia > Eubacteriales > Oscillospiraceae > Faecalibacterium > Faecalibacterium sp. Marseille-Q4164. Next base: position 46,686 of record NZ_JAFREJ010000001.1, read on the forward strand.
AAACGGAAAAAATACTTCATCCTCAAGGAGAACTGATTTTAACGCCCCACCCCGGCGAGATGGCCCGGCTGACCGGGCGCTCTGCGGCAGAGATCAATGCGGACCGGGAAGGCACGGCGCTGCGCTATGCGAAAGTATGGAATGCTGTGGTGGTGCTGAAGGGGGCACATACCGTCATTGCAGGGCCGGATGGCCGCTGTGCGGTCAATCCCACCGGCAACCCGGGGCTTTCCCGGGGCGGCAGCGGGGATGTGCTGGCGGGCATGACCAGCGCCCTGCTGGCCTGCGGTCTGCCTGCCTTTGAGGCCGCTGCCTGTGCCGTTTATCTCCACGGTGCAGCTGCCGACCGTGCCGCTGCCCTGCACGGGGAAACCGGGATGCTCCCGCATGATCTGCTGGATGCGCTGGGGACCCTGTTTGCCGAAAACGGGCGCTGAGCAAGGGGACGATCCCATCAAGAAAAGAAACGCTTCCTTTCCGCTGGATTTGTGTTATACTGGAGCTATCCAAAACACAACGATCTGCCGGAAAGGAAGCGTTTCTTTTATGGTTCCTGCACTGGAAAAAATCATTGCCGAGAGCGACCGTATCGTCTTTTTTGGCGGCGCGGGGGTCTCCACCGAAAGCGGTATCCCTGATTTCCGCAGCGTGGACGGCCTGTACCACCAGAAGTACGATTACCCGCCCGAGACCATCCTGAGCCACACCTTCTGGGAGGAGAACCCCGAGGAGTTCTACCGGTTCTACCGGGATAAGCTCATTGTGAAGGGGGCAAAGCCCAACGCTGCCCACCTGCGGCTGGCAAAGCTGGAGCGGGAGGGCAAGCTGAAAGCCATCGTCACCCAGAACATCGACGGCCTGCATCAGGCGGCGGGCTCCAAGACCGTTTACGAGCTCCACGGCAGCACCCTGCGCAACTACTGCGTGAAGTGCGGCGCGTTCTACGATGTGGACTTCATTGCCAACAGTACTGGCGTGCCCCGCTGCCCCAAGTGTGGCGGCATCGTCAAGCCGGATGTCGTTCTGTATGAGGAAGGGCTGGACGAGGAAGTGCTCTCCGGGGCTGTGTCTGCCATCCGCAAGGCGGATACTCTCATCATCGGCGGCACCAGTCTGGTGGTCTACCCGGCGGCGGGGCTCATCCGGTACTTCCGTGGCCGCCACCTGGTGGTCATCAACATGCAGCCCACCGGGGCCGATGCGCAGGCCGACCTGTGCATTGCAAAGCCCATCGGTCAGGTGCTGAGCGAGGACGTTTTGTTGGAGGACTGAGATGAAAGCTGTCATTCTGGAAAGCTATGTCATGGAGGAAGGCGACCTCGACTGGTCGGGGGTAAAGGCGCTGGTGCCGGATACCACCAGCTATGTCCGCACGGCCTACGAGGAGATCGCCCCCCGCATTGGAGATGCGGACATCGTTCTGCTGAACAAGTGCCGCATGGATGAGGAGATCTTGCAGCAGTGCCCGAACCTGAAATGGGTGGGCATCATCGCCACGGGCACCGACAACCTGGATCTGGAAGCCTGCCGCCGCCACGGCGTTGCAGTGGCCAATGTGCCGGGCTATTCCACTTACAGCGTGGCCCAGATGACCTTCAGCCTGCTGCTGGCCATCTGCCAGTGCGCGGAGCGCTACAACCGTGCCGTCAAGCAGGGATGCTGGCAGCTGGATATCCCGGAGAGCATCGGCCTGCTGCCCCAGATGGAGCTCTACGGCAAGACCTATGGCGTTTACGGCTATGGCAGCATCGGGCGGCAGTCGGCCCGCATTGCCAGAGCCTTTGGCATGGAGGTGCTGGTCTGCACCCGCACCGTCCGGCCCGAATACGCCGCCGACGGTGTGGAGTTCGTGGATTATGATACCCTGCTGAGGCGGTGCGATATCCTCAGCCTGCACTGCCCGGCCACGCCTCAGACCCGGGGCCTTGTCAACGCGGAGGCGCTGGCGAAGATGAAGCCCGGGGCCATTCTGCTCAACACAGCCCGGGGCGCGCTGGTGGATGAGGAGGCCGTGGCAGCGGCCCTCCACAGCGGTCAGCTGGGCTTTTACGGGGCCGATGCCTTTGTCACCGAGCCTCTGCCTCAGGAAAGCCCCCTGCGGGCAGAACCCCACGCTATCCTCACACCGCACATTGCGTGGACGACCCGGGAGGCTTTGCAGAACCTGATGGACATTACCACCCGGAACCTGCGCACCTGGCTGGAAGGAAACAGCGAGCACATCGTCAACAGATAAAAAGGAGAGATGAATCATGCAGGCAACCATTCACAACGAATTCCTGACCCTGACCGTGGATACCCATGGTGCCGAAGCAGTCAGCCTGAAAAATGCCGCCGGGCAGGAGATGCTCTGGCAGGCTGACCCGGCTGTCTGGAAGCGCCACGCCCCCATCCTTTTCCCCTGGACGGGCAAGCTGACCGGCGGGGCCTTTACCCATAAGGGAAAGACCTACCCCGGCGGTCAGCATGGCTTTGCCCGGGACGTGGAGCACACCCTGCTCTGCGCCGAGGGCGACACCATCCGGCTGGAGCTGCGCTCGGATGAAAAGAGCAAGGCAGAGCGCTTCCCGTTTGATTTTGTTCTGACCAGCACCTTCCGGCTGGAGGGCAGGACAGTGAACCACACCCTGACCGTCACCAACCCCGCCGATGCCGCCGAGGAGCTGCAGTTCGGCATCGGCTACCACCCGGCGTTCCGCATCCCCTTTGATGACAAGCACACCACCACCGATTACGAGTTCCGCTTCGACCAGCCGGAAAGCCCGATGATCCTGGACGCTTACCCCAACGGCTTGCTGACGGGCAAGTGCGGTTACCGGTGGAAGAACGAGCAGAGCATCCCCCTGACAGACGATCTGTTTGAGAACGACAGCTTCTGCATGGCCGGTCTGCGCAGCCGCACGCTGGGCATCTACGAGAAGGACACCGGCAAGGGGATCGTCTGCAATGTGGAGGGCTACCCCTATACCCTCATCTGGTCGGCTCCGGCAAAGCCTGTGCGCTTTGTCTGCATTGAGCCGTGGCACTCCCTGCCCGGTGCCCAGACCGATACCCAGGAGTGGAGCCAGCGCGCCGCTGCCGCCTGCCTTGCCCCCGGCCAGACTTGGGAGACCACCCTCAGCACAACGTTTGAGCGCTGAAGCAAAGTTTGGCAAAGAAATGCAGGAACCCCTTGACAGAGGGGACTGCCTTCTGATTTAATTAGAATCGATAAAAGGGAGTAAAGGGCATTCCGCAGGGCCTGCGGGGTGCTGCATGGCAGCGTCATCACGGCAGAAATGCCCGATGTCATGTGTTGGCTTGAGACTTTTGTCACAGACAGAGTGCTGTGGCAGGGGTCTCTTTTTTCTTGCCCGGCACCGGAACACAAGGAGGAAAAATAAATATGGATCTTCTGAACACATTCGCCAGTCTCTTTTCCAATTTTGGGAATCTGACCTGGCAGATGGTGGTGATGTGGGGCATCGGTGCACTGCTCATCTACCTTGCCATCGCCAAAAAGATGGAGCCGAGCCTGCTGCTGCCCATGGGCTTTGGTGCCATTCTGGTCAACCTGCCCCTCTCGGGTGCCATCACGCAGGGGGATACGGTCGGCCCCATCTCTGCATTGTTTGAAGCAGGCATGTCCAACGAGCTGTTCCCGCTGCTGCTCTTCATCGGCATCGGTGCCATGATCGATTTTGGCCCGCTGCTGGAAAAGCCGTGGCTGATGCTCTTTGGTGCGGCGGCCCAGTTCGGCATCTTCTTTACCCTGTTTCTGGCGGGCTTCTTCTTTGACCTGAAGGATGCTGCCTCCATCGCTGTCATCGGTGCGGCAGACGGCCCCACCGCCATTTTCGTGGCCAATACGCTCAACTCCCAGTACCTCGGTGCCATCATGGTGGCAGCCTACAGCTACATGGCGCTGGTGCCCATCGTGCAGCCGCCCGTGATCCGGCTGCTGACCACGCAGAAGGAGCGCCGCATCCGGATGTCCTATGAAAAGGGCAATGTTTCCCAGCTGACCAAGATCCTGTTCCCCATCGTGGTCACGATCATTGCAGGCATGGTGGCTCCGGCCAGTGTGGCGCTGGTGGGCTTTTTGATGTTCGGCAATCTGCTGCGGGAGTGCGGGGTGCTGAATGTGCTGAGCGAGACCGCCCAGAATGTGCTGGCAAACCTTATCACCATCGTGCTGGGCCTGACCGTTGCCGGGCAGATGACCGCCGACAAGTTTGTGCGGCCCGACACCCTGCTCATCCTTGCACTGGGTCTGGTGGCCTTCGTCTTTGACACGGCAGGCGGCGTGCTGTTTGCAAAGCTGCTGAACCTTTTCCGGCCGGAGGGCAAAAAGCTGAACCCCATGATCGGCGCGGCCGGCATCTCGGCCTTCCCCATGAGTGGCCGTGTGGTCAACAAGATGGGCCTGGAAGAGGACAACCAGAATTTCCTGCTGATGTATTCCATCAGCGTCAACGTTTCGGGACAGATCGCGTCCGTCATTGCAGGCGGCCTGATCCTGACCCTGATGGCTTAACGGAGGTGATCGCATGCTTCATCTTACTTCGTGGATGACCACGCTGCCGATGATGCTGATCGGGATGGTCGGCATCATCCTTGTCATCGGTATCATTGTTCTGGCAGTGATGCTGCTCAACCGGCTGACGGGCCGGAAATAAAAGAAAAAGGCGATGCAGCTGTTCAAAACTGCATCGCCTTTTTGCTTGTGTAAGATTACAGAGCCTGGATGGCGGCCTTGATGCGCTGGGCGGCGACCTTGGTCTTTTCGGCATCGCCGAAGGCGGTCAGGCGGAAATAGCCCTCGCCGCACTCGCCGAAGCCGACACCCGGGGTGCCGACCACGCCGCAGTTCTCCAGCAGCCAGTCGAAGAACTCCCAGCTCTTCATGCCGCCGGGGCAGCGCAGCCAGATGTAGGGGCTGTTCTTGCCGCCGCAGTACCACACGCCGCACTCGTCCAGCGCGTCGGCAATGACCTTGGCGTTCTGGCGGTAGTAATCGAGGTTGGCCTGGATCTCAGCCATGCCGCTCTCGGTGAACACGGCGGCAGCAGCGCGCTGAACGACGTAGGGCACGCCGTTGAACTTGGTGGTCTGGCGGCGCAGCCACAGCTTGTTCAGGTTCATGCCCTCGCGCTCCAGCTCGTGGGGCACGATGGTGTAGCCGCAGCGGGTGCCGGTGAAGCCTGCGATCTTGGAGAAGGAGCAGATCTCAATGGCGCACTCGCGGGCACCCTCTACCTCAAAGATGCTGCGTGCCAGAGCGGGATCGGTGATGAAGCACTCGTAGGCGGCATCGTACAGGATAACGGCGTTGTTCTTTTTGGCGTAGTCCACCCAGGCCTTGAGCTGCTCGCGGGTGTAGGCGGCACCGGTGGGGTTGTTGGGGCTGCAGATGTAGATGATGTCAGCCTTCACGCTGTCATCGGGCATCCCCAGGAAGCCGTTCTCCTGGCTGGTGCGGCCGTAAATGATCTTGCGGCCGTCGGTCACGTTGTCGTCCACATAGGTGGGGTACACGGGGTCCGGGACCAGAACGGTGTTATCCACATCAAACAGACCCAGCACGTTGGCCAGGTCGCTCTTGGCACCGTCGGAGATAAAGATCTCGTCCTCAGCCAGCTGGGTGCCGCGGCCTGCGTAGTAGCCCTGAATGGCCTGCTTCAGGAACGGATAGCCCTGCTCGGGGCCGTAGCCGTGGAAGCCCTCCTTGGTGCCCATCTCAGCGGCGGCATCCTGCATGGCGGTGACCACGCACTTTGCCAGAGGCTGGGTCACATCGCCGATGCCCAGGCGGATGATCTCCTTTTCGGGGTGTGCTTCCTGATAGGCGGCCACCTTGTGGGCAATGTCCACGAACAGGTAGCTTGCCTTCAGCTCGCCGTAATGGTGATTCATTTTCATAAGTTGTTCCCTCACTTTATAAGATTGCCCGCCCTCTCAGGCCGCTTCGCGTCCAGCTCTCCCAAAGGGAGAGCCGATGCAGCGTCTACGCCAGCAGAAGCTGACCGTTGAGCCGCAATTGCCTCTCCCTTTGGGAGAGGTGGCATTGCAAAGCAATGACGGAGAGGGCGAGGATGTTAAACTTCCGCAACTCCCTCGTACACCGTGACAGCGCTGCCGGTCATCAGCAGCTGCCTGCCGGGCAGTACCCGGATGACCAGCTCACCGCCGCGCAGCTGCACATGGATATCTTGCCCGGCGGGGCAGATGCCCAGCTCGGTCAGAGCCGCCACGGTGGCACAGGTGCCGGTGCCGCAGGCCCAGGTCTCGCCGCTGCCGCGTTCCCACACCCGCATCTTCAGGTGGGCGGCATCCACCACCTGCACAAACTCGGTGTTGATGCGCTCCGGGAAGTTGGCGTGATGCTCGAACGCCGGGCCGATGGCTTCCAGCTTCAGGCTGTCCACATCCTCCACCACGGTCACGCAGTGGGGGTTGCCCACGCTGATGCAGGTCACCTTCCACACTTTTCCCTCTACGGTGAGCGGCTGATCCACCAGCGGGCCTTCGCCCATGTGGATGGCCGGCAGGTCGGTCGGCAGGGTGCTGTAAGCGCCCATCTCCACCTGCCACAGCTGTGCGCCCTGCCGGCTGATGCGCTTGACACCGCTGTTGGTGTCGATGGTCAGGACAGGCTTTTCCACCCCGTGGGTGTAGAGCCACTCGGCCACACAGCGCACGCCGTTGCCGCACATCTGGGCCTCGCTGCCGTCCGCGTTGAAGATGCGCATCCGGCCATCGGCCCCGGGGGTCACAGGGGCGCAGATGCAGATGATGCCGTCCGCACCCACGGAAAAATGCCGGGCAGAGAGCCGCTGTGCAAGCGCGGCAATGTCTGCGGGCACACCGGATGCACGGCAGTCCAGATAGATGTAATCATTGGCACAGCCCTGCATTTTGGTAAATGACAATTTCATGGAGCATTCTCCTTTACAGGCGGGACCTCTGCGGCCATGCTGATGCAGCACGGCTGAGAGGTTTGGTTCGTCACATATAATCATAAGAATCAAACGGGCTTCTGTCAAGCAAAAAAGAGGGCTTTGTGCAATTTTCATCGGTTTTTTCTGCCCGTAAAGGGCCGGAATGCAAAACAGGGCTTGACAAGATACGGCCCATGGGATATAAAAAGAGAGAGTGCTTTTGCACGCCGGAGAGGGCGTGCGGGCAGAGAAGAAAGAATCATTGACAAAAGGAGACCGCGACGATGGATACTTTTGAAAAGATCCGTGCACTGCTGGCAGAGCAGCTGGATATTGACCCTGCTAAGATCACGATGGAGAGCGACATTATGAGTGATTTCGAGGCCGACAGCCTGGATATCGTGGACATGGTGATGACGCTGGAGGATGAGTTTGGCATTGAGGTGCCGGACGATGCCATCGAGAATCTGCGCACCGTGGGCGACGTGGTGGAATTTGTGGACAGCCACAAGGGCTGATAACAGTTTTGCAAAAAGGCCCCGCACCCGCAGCGCTGCACACGGCGGCACTGCAGCGGGGCTTTTAATATGAGCTCGTGCGGAACGGCTGGAACACAGGCGTTTGGCGCACGGCTTAGGAGGATATAACAAAATGGCAAAAGACAACAAGAAGCTTGTGCAGGCGATCACCAGCCAGGAAGAAAACTTTGCACAGTGGTACACCGACATCTGCGTTAAGGCAGAGCTGGTGGAGTACTCCAGTGTCAAGGGCTTCATCATCCTGCGCCCCTATGGTCAGGCCATCTGGGAGCTGATCCAGAAGGACATGGATGCCCGGTTTAAGGCAACCGGCCACGAGAACGTGGCCATGCCCGTGCTGATCCCCGAGAGCCTGCTGCAGAAGGAAGGCGAGCTGGTCAATGGCTTCGCGCCGGAGGTGGCGTGGGTCACGATGGGCGGCTCCGACAAGCTGGAAGAGCGCCTGGCGGTGCGTCCCACCAGCGAGACCATGTTCTGTGACCACTGGTCCCGCGTGCTGCACAGCTACCGTGAGCTGCCCATGAAGTACAACCAGTGGTGCAGCGTGGTGCGCTGGGAAAAGACCACCCGTCCCTTCCTGCGCAGCCGTGAGTTCTGGTGGCAGGAAGGCCACACCATCCACGAGACTGCCGCCGAGGCCGAGGCCGAGACCCAGCAGCAGCTGAACTGCTACGCGGATGTCTGCGAGCAGGATCTGGCCATCCCTGTTGTCAAGGGCCGCAAGACCGATAAAGAAAAGTTTGCCGGTGCTGAGGCTACCTATACCATCGAAGCCATGATGAAGGACGGCAAGGCCCTGCAGAGCGGCACCAGCCATTACTTCGGCGATAAGTTCAGCAAGGCTTACGACGTGACCTTTACCGGCCGCGACAACCAGCTGCATCACCCGTTCCAGACCAGCTGGGGCGTTTCCACCCGTCTGGTGGGTGCCATCATTATGACCCACGGCGATGACGACGGCCTGATCCTGCCCCCGGCAGTGGCCCCCATCCAGGTCGTGGTCGTGCCCATCGCCGCCCACAAGCCCGGCGTTTCCGAGAAGGCTGCCGAGCTGGCTGAGAAGATCAGCAAGTATGCCCGCGTCAAGCTGGACGACAGCGACAACGCCCCCGGCTGGAAGTTCTCCCAGTGGGAGATGAAGGGCGTGCCCCTGCGCCTGGAGATCGGCCCCAAGGATCTGGAAAAGAACCAGTGCGTGCTGGTCCGCCGCGACACCCGTGAAAAGATCTTCGTGAGCCTGGATGAGCTGGAGACCGCGATCCCGGCCCAGCTGGAGGCCCTGCGCAAGGACCTGTACGAGCGTGCCCTCGCCAACCGCGAGAAGCGCACCTGGGCAGCCACCACCATGGAGGAGGTCAAGGAGCTGGCCAAGGCCAACACCGGCTACATCAAGACCATGTGGTGCGGCGACCTGGCCTGCGAGATGAAGATGAAGGAAGAGGCTTGCCTGTCCAGCCGCTGCATGCCCTTTGAGCAGGAGCACATCAGCGATGTCTGCCCCTGCTGCGGCAAGCCCGCCAGCAAGATGGTCTACTGGGGCGTGGCCTACTAAGCCGCTCCACAGTCAGAGCCTGATCAGATGAAAAAAGCAGCTTTCCCGTCCAACGGGAGAGCTGCTTTTTTGTATCTGCCTATTGACAATTATGTATCTACTGTATATACTGTAAATATACAGATGCAACGGAGGCGGCAGACATGAATCTCTTCATCGATAACAAGAGCGGTGCACCCATCTACGAGCAGCTCTACACCCAGATCAAGAACCAGATTTTGAGCGGGGAACTGCAGCCGGAGGAAGCGATGCCGTCCATCCGGGGGCTGGCGCGGGATCTGCGCATCAGTGTTATTACTACAAAGCGGGCCTACGATGAGCTGGAACAGGAGGGCTTTTTGTACGCCGTGCCCGCCAAGGGCTTTTTCGTGGCGGCGAAAAACACCGAGCTGCTCCGGGAAGAAAACCTGAAAAAAATCGAAGCACACCTGACGGAAGCCGTCCGGCTGGCGGCTCCCTGCGGGCTGACCAAACAGGAACTGACCGAAATGTTGGAATTGCTGTGGGAGGAATGAACCATGAACGCATTAGAACTGCACGGCCTTGAAAAGCACTACCCGGATTTTGCGCTGGGGCCCATTGATCTGGAACTGCCCGGCGGCACAGTCTGCGGGCTGATCGGTGAGAACGGCGCGGGCAAGAGCACGACCATTAAGCTGATCCTGGACATGATCGACGGGGACGCTGGCACTGTGAAGCTGTTCGGGCAGGAGGGGATCACCCCGCTTGCCAAAGCCGATATCGGCGTGGTGCTGGGCGGCGAGGGCATCCCCACCTGCCTGACCGCGCCGCAGGTGGGGAAAGTGATGGCGGGCATCTATCCCAACTGGGATGCCGCAGCTTACGCGGATTATTGTAAGCGCTTTGAACTGCCGGAGAAAAAGCGCTACGCCGATTACTCCACTGGCATGAAGATGAAGCAGTGCCTTGCCGTGGCGCTTTCCCACCACCCGAAGCTGCTGCTGCTGGACGAAGCCACCAGCGGTCTGGACCCGGTGGTGCGGGATGAGCTCATCGATTTGCTGCTGGACTTTGTGCGGGATGAGAACCATGCAATTTTGATCTCGTCCCACATCGTCAGCGATTTGGAAAAGCTCTGCGATACCATTGCCTTTCTGCACAAGGGGAAGCTCCTGCTCTGTGAGGATAAGGACACCCTGCGGGAGGAGTACGCCCTCTGGCACGGCACTGCCGGGCAATTGGAGGAGCTGGATAAGAACGCCATCGTCAGCCGTCGGGTGACAGCCTACGGGGCCGAGGCACTGGTGAAGAGGGAACTTGTCCCGGCGGGCAGCACCCTGACACCGGTGAGCATCGAAGAACTGTTCGTTTTGATGGTGAAAGGGGAGAATGTGCGATGAAAGGTTTGCTGTTGAAGGATTGGTATCAGGTCAGAACCAATATGAAGACCATGTACCTGACGGTTGCATTTGTGCTGGTGATCTGGGTGCTCAGCACATCGAGCGCCTATGTGTTCCCGGTGAGTTATGCGGCCATTTTTCTGGGCATCCTGCCGGTGAACCTGCTCACCTACGACCAGAGCGTTGGTTGGGTGGAGTATGGCCGGACGCTTCCGGTGAGCAAAAAGACGCTGGTGGCGGAAAAGTACCTCATCGGTCTGTTCTGCGCTGCGGCGGCTGTTGTGATCGGAGGACTGTTCGTAACGGTGATCCCTCTGCGCACCGGAATGGCCCCGGACAAGGATGTGCTGTCCCTGCTGGCGGGCAGTGTGTGTGCCATCCTGCTGATCAACGGCATTTCCCTGCCGCTGCTGTACCGCTTTGGGGCCGAAAAAGCCCGCATGATCTACGTCCTGACCTTTGCCGGACTGGGTGCCCTGCTGGGTGGCGGCGGTGCCGTGATGGATGAACTGCAGCAGAACGGCCCGGGAAGTGGGCCGCTGCCTGTGCCCCTCTGGCTGGCCGCAGTGCTTCTGCTGGCGGTACTGGCCCTGTATGCCGTGTCCTGGCGGGTGTCGGTGGCATGGTATGGAAAGTATAAGAAGTAAGCTCTTCTTTGTGCAATATAGCAATAATCCGGTAAAAAAACTGTAAAAGGGGTTGAAAAATCCGGCCCGGCGTAGTATGATAACGGGGCTGAAAGAAAAATCTTACACCAAGGAGGAGTTTGTTTCCATGTCCAGTGACCATACGGATCACCCCAAACAACGCTTCTCCTGCGATGCGGGCCGTGCAAACGTGTTAGCCGCATCCTGAACTGCATGCCCTTTGTACACCGCAGGAGTTGTAACCAGACCGATGCGGTGTATTTTTTATGCCCGAAAACGGGAAACGGAGGGACCAAACCATGCAGAAGAAAAATTATGTGCAGGAGATTCTGGACATCATCCACAGCGGTCTGCCCCAGGCAGAGCTGGCTGAAAAGCTGTCCGATTACCATGAAAACGACCTGGCCGATGCCCTGACGGCCCTGACACCGGAGGAGCGCCAGAAGGTGTACACCGTACTGGGCGTGGATACGGTGGCAGAGATCTTCTCCTATCTGGACGACGCAGAGCCTTACCTGAAGGAGCTGGACCCCGAGCGGGCCGCCCGGGTCATCTCCCACATGGATTCGGACGATGCCGTGGATGCTCTGGATGACCTGGAAGAGGACGATAAGGCAGAGATCGTCCACCAGCTGGACAAGGATGCCGCCGATGATGTGAAGCTGCTGCTCTCCTATCACGAGGACGAGATCGGCAGCTGCATGACCACCAACTACATCTGCATCCGCAGGGATATGACCATCCGGCAGGCCATGAGTGAACTGGTGAAGCAGGCAGGCGAGAACGATAACATCTCCACCCTGTATGTGGTGGATGAGAACGAGCACTTTTATGGTGCCATTGACCTGAAAGACCTCATCGTGGCCCGTGCGGAGGAGCGCCTGGAAAAGCTGATCGCCCGTTCCTACCCCTACGTCACCGACCACGAGAAGATCAGCGACTGCATCGACCGCATCGTGGACTACGCCGAGCGCTCGCTCCCTGTCCTGAACGACAGCGGGAAGCTGCTGGGCATCATCACCTCGGCGGATGTGGTCGAGCTGGTGGACGACGAGATGGGCGATGATTACGCAAAACTCGGCGGCTTGACCAGCGAGGAGGACCTGAACGAGGGTGTGTTCCAGAGTGTGAAAAAGCGCCTGCCTTGGCTGATTGCCCTGCTGTTCCTCGGGATGCTGGTGTCCTCGGTGGTGGGTGCGTTTGAATCGGTGGTGGCGGTGCTGCCCATCGTCATCTGCTTCCAGTCCATGGTGCTGGATATGGCCGGCAATGTGGGCACCCAGTCGCTGGCTGTGACCATCCGTGTGCTGGTGGACGAGAACCTGACCACTGCCAAAAAGCTCCAGCTGCTCTGGAAGGAAATGCGGGTGGGCCTGACCAACGGTGCACTGCTGGCCGTGCTGGCGCTGGGCTTCCTGGGCTGCTACATCCACTTCTTCAAGGCCTACGCCTGGGGTGAAGCCTTCCTGCTCTCGGGCTGTGTGGGCGTATCTCTGGTCGTGGCCATGGTGATCTCCAGCCTGGTGGGCACGGTCATCCCCATGCTGTTCCATAAGATCCACATCGACCCCGCCGTGGCTTCCGGCCCGCTCATCACCACCATCAATGATCTGGTGGCTGTGGTGGTCTACTATGGCCTGGCCGCCGTGGTGCTGATCGATATGTTCCATTTGGGCTGAAATAGAGAAAGGCTGCTGCCGACAACTCCCTCAGTCACGGCTTCGCCGCGCCAGCTCCCTCTTGGAGGGAGCCTTGACGTAATGGCAATCTGTGAAAGCCTCCCTCATTGAGGGAGGTGGCATCGCGTGAGCGATGACGGAAGAAGTTTGGCAACAGCCTCTTTTTACTTATTCTGTATCCAATACCGCTGTGTCAGCGTTCCATCGGAGGAATCAAACTGCTCATCCTCCAGCACGCCGCCGTTGGCGCGGATGGTCTTTGCTGAGGCAACGTTGTAATGGTCGCAGCAGATGCGCACCTTTTCGATGTCTCGTTCTTTTGCCTTTTCCAGCGTCAGGCGAAGCATCTGGGTGGCGTAGCCATTCTGCCGCTCCGAGGGGCGGACGCTGTACCCGATGTGCCCGCCGTAGGTCAGCAGGTAATCGTTGAGCCGGTGGCGCAGGTTGGTCATGCCCACCAGATGCTCGTGCTCATCCAGAGCAAGATACTCCGTGGCGGGCACGAGACCGGCGGGGGTTGTGGCCGGGTCTTTCAGCTTGCGGAGTTGGGCCAGCCAGGCATCGAAGTCGGCATATTTGTCCAGAGCCGAGGTGCCGTCCATCCGGGAGTTAATGGCCAGAAATTCTTCCCGATAGGCCATTACCTGTTCCCGGTCGCCCTCATCCGGCTCCCGCAGGTGGATCTTCTGGGGTGAGGTGCGCCGGGTGGCGGTGCGGAAATCCGGAGCCTTCATCAGGCCGTGGCAGTTGCAGTAGAAGTAAAGCACACCTGCGCCCCGCAGGGAGAAGCGGGCAGAGGCATCTCCCTCGGGGTAGAGCTTGACCAGCTGCAGCTTATCGCCGGTGAGGTAGGCCAGAAACGAGATGTAATGGTTTTTCTCCATGGGGTGGTGCAGGGTGACGAAGAGCTCGTCCTCCACCCGCTCCACGGTCAGCTGATGATGCTCGTCGGCATCCTCGGCTTCGGCGATGTCCAGCGCAGGCAGGGTGATGCCGCAGCAGCTCACCACGGCCTGCCCGGTGGCGTGGAGCACATTGCCGCAGAGAGGGCAGACGTAGAGCTTGCTCCGCAGCAGGTTGGCTGCCCGGTTCCGGTTGATGATGGGTTCTCCCTGCATCAGCTCCAGCACGCTGACCCCCAGAGCCGCAGCCAGCGGTTCCAGCAGGGAGATATCGGGCAGACCCTTGGCGGTCTCCCACTTGGAAATGGTCTTGGCGCTGACAGAAAGCGTTCCGGCAAGCTCTGCCTGGGTCAGGCCCTTGGCTTCCCGCAGCTGCCGGATGGTGCTGCCTGTGACGTATGTGTTCATAATGAATGAAACCTCTCAGTCTCGCGTTGCTCGACAGCGTACGGGTTGCGGCTCCCAGCATCCACTTCGCACAAAGTATTGTGCTCGTGTCTTGCTGGCCGCGGCCCCAACAACTCCTCCCTTCATCCGCCACTGGCGGCGGTCGTCGTCGTTGCCTAATAGGGGAGCCCTTGGCAAGTCGGGCAAGCGTAATTGTTGAACCAGAGTATACTATACAAAAAAACTCCACGCAACCTACGCTGCGTGGAGTTCGTGCTTTCAGGAATTATTCGGCCTCGGTCTCGTCTTCCTCGTCCGGATCCAGCTCCATGGTGAACACGGCCTTTTTCAGCTTGCCGCAGCCCTGGGCCTTCAAGCCGGATTTGTACGGCTCCCCGGCCAGATAGAGGGCAAAGCGGCCCTCGCAGAGCATTCCGGCAATGCTGGTGCCGGCGGTGCCCACGGTGGTATCAGCGGCTTCGTCAGCGGGCCGGGTGGGGCTGAACTCGCCCAGGGACACTTCAAACAGCTCGCTGCCTTCGAGGTCGGTCTCAAGGGTCAGGTGGCTGTCGTGCCGGACAAAGGGGGCCTTGTCGCTGGCCTGCGGGGTCACGGTGCTCACCATGACCACAGCCTTGTCACCATCGATGCGGGTGCGCCCGGCGGGCAGGTTGTTGATATCCCGCGCCATGATGAACTCGATGACGCTGTCCAGACTGCTGCACAGGCCCAGATAGTTGGGGAGATTGTTCAGGGTATCGTAGATCATGGATCAGTCCTCTTTCGGGTCGGTCAGAAGCTCCTTGATGCTGGGCACAACGCCGCCCAGATTTTGCAGCTCCGACGGAATGATGATCTTGGTGGCCTTGCCGTTGGCGACCTTGGCCAGTGCCTCCAGGCTGCGCAGAGCCAGCACCTTGTCGTTGGGCATGGCCTCGTTCAGCAGGCGGATGGCATCGGCGTTGGCCTTCTGCACCGCGAGAATGGCCTGCGCCTCGCCCTCAGCTTCGAGAATGCGCTGCTGTTTGACGGCATCGGCACGGAGGATGGCGGCTTCCTTTTCGCCCTCGGCGGCGGTGATGGCGGCCTGCTTCTCACCGTCTGCCTTCAGGATGACGGCGCGCTTTTCGCGCTCTGCCTTCATCTGCTTCTCCATGGCTTCCTGGATCTCGCGCGGCGGGATGATGTTCTTGACCTCCACGCGGTTGACCTTGATGCCCCACTTGTCGGTGGCTTCATCGAGGATGGCCGTGATCTTGCCGTTGATGACATCGCGGCTGGTCAGGGTGTGATCCAGCTCCATCTCACCGATGATGTTGCGCAGGGTGGTGGCGGAAAGGCTCTCGATGGCTGCGATGGGCTGGTTGACACCGTAGGTGTAGAGCTTGGCATCCATGACCTGGAAGAACACCACGGTGTCGATCTGCATGGTAACGTTATCGCGGGTGATCACAGGCTGGGGAGGGAAGTCCGCGACCTGCTCCTTCAGGCTGACCTTTTTGGCGATCCGCTCAATGAACGGGATCTTGACATGCAGGCCGGCCGACCAGGTGTCGGAGTAGCTGCCCAGACGCTCCACAACGTACACCATGGACTGAGGCACGATGACGATGTTGGTGACGACGATGAGCAGGATGACAAAGATGAGCGCGAGGATCACGAACAGCATGATAGGCATAGAGACGCTCCTTTTTTCAGTGGTTGATGGATTCGGTCAGGATGGGTTCCACGATGAGCAGGGTGCTGTGGATCTCGGTGACCCGGCAGGCCTGCCCGGGGGTCAGGGTATCGCCTGGGGTGGCGCAGCGGGCGCTCCAATCCACGCCATCCAGCCGCACCCGGCCCGTCTGCTGGGCAGAAACGGGGGTCAGCACCCGGGCCTCCCGGCCAAGGGCGCGGTCACCGTTGGTGGGGGTGGGCTGCTTGTGCAGCCGTTTGGCCAGCGGCTTGAATGCCAGCAGGCAGACCGCGCTGACCGCAATGAACACCACCGCCTGCACCCGGAACGAGTGGGTGAACAGGCAGCAGAGCAGGGCTGCCGCGCTGCCTGCCGCAAACCAGACGGATACCATGCTGAAGGTCATGCCCTCCAGCGCCAGGAAACCGACGGCGGCAAGGAGCCAGAAAATGGGGTCAATGGACATCGAACATCCCTCCTTCTTCGTTTATTATATAACAAAGACGTGGAAATGACAATATGTTGTTATTTAAGGGCGAGTGCTGCTCTGTCCAACCTCTCAGTCGCAGGCTTCGCCGCGTCAGCGAAGATGACGGAGAGGTTTAATCCGTCTCCTTATACATAATCATAGTAGCTGTGGTTCGGGTTATGCCCCACCTCTTCCACCACGATGGTGAAGCCCATGGGATTCACCTCAGTGCTCTTGCCGCTGGCAAGGGTCTCCACGATGATATGTTCGGTGCGGTTGACGATGATCTCCGCGGTCTCCACCTTGCCCACCCGTTGGTAGTGCAGGATACCGTCCTCGGCACGCAGGACCCGCAGCTGGCCGGTGCGGAAGGCCTCGCAGGTGTGGCGAAGCTGTGCCAGCTGTGCCAGCACGGGACGCAGGCGCTGTTCGTGGGCATCCCACCGGAAGAAAGCCCGGTTGAAGGGGTCCCGGTAGCCCTGCATGGCGATCTCGTCGCCGTAGTACAGGCAGGGCACACCCGGCAAGGTGTAGATGATGGCGTAGGCCATCCGCAGGCGGAGCAGCCCCTCCTCGTAGGCATCGCCGGTCACACAGCGGCCGCTCTGCCACGCGCGGCCCCGGCCATTGGCGGGCTCGTCAGCGATCACGGTCAGGGCACGCTCGGTGTCGTGGGTGGAGAGGAAGTTCAGGGCGGTATCCATAGCGGGGGCAGGGTAGTGCTCGCAGATGGTCAGAATCTCCGTCATGGCCTGCTCGGCGGGCTTGCCCTTGACGAAATCCAGCACGGCGTTCTTGAAGGGGTAGTTCATCACGCTGTCCAGGCCCTTGCCCAGCAGGTAGGTGCGGCGCTTGTTGAAGCCGAACTTGGTGGTGGCATCCTCCCACACCTCGCCCAGCAGGAACTTTTCGGGGCTGACCCGCTTGACGGCGGCGCGCACCTTCTCAATGAATTCGTCGGGCAGCTCGTCGGCTACATCCAGCCGGAAGCCTGCCGCGCCGCGCCGCAGCCAGGTGTCGATGACACCGCCCGGGCCGGTGATGAACTCCACATAGGAGGGGGGCTCTTCGTCGACCTCGGGCAGGGTCTCAAAGCCCCACCAGCTGCGGTAGCCGTCCTTGTACTGGGGGCCGAAATCGTACCAGCAGCGGTAAGGGGAGTTGGGGTCCCGGTACGCGCCGCCCTCGCCATAGCGGCCCTCGCGGTTGAAGTAGCGGCTGTCGGAGCCGGTGTGGCTGAACACGCCGTCCAGCACGATGCCAATGCCGTATTTTTTGGCGGCGGTGCACAGTGCCTCAAAATCCTCGTTGGTGCCCAGCAGGGGGTCCACATTCAGGTAGTCGGCGGTGTTGTAGCGGTGGTTGGAGTGGGCCTCAAAGATGGGGTTGAGGTAGATGAAATCCACCCCCATCTCGTGCAGGTAAGGGAGCTTTTGCTGGATGCCCTTGAGGTCGCCGCCGAAATAATCCTCATTCAGGTGGCCGCCCACCTCGTTGGGCTGCCAGAAGGGCTCGGCGTGCTTGTCGGCCTGATAGATGCGGTCGGCAAAGGGCATGGGCTTGTTCTCCACCCCTTCGCAGAAGCGGTCCGGGAAGATCTGATAGAACACCTTGCCCTTGATGCTTTCAGGGGTCTCAAAGTCCTGCTCATAGACCGTGATCTGCCAGCTTTCGCCATCCTGCCAGCTGATCACGCCGCAGTTGTCGGGGCCGCGCACGATGCGGCGGAAGTCGGTGTAGAGGTCGAAGTAATAGAAGTAGAGGCCCGGGTCATTCAGAGGCACTTCCACGGAAAAGTGGTTCTGCCTGGGGGTCTGGCCGTCGAAGTTCATCCGGTAGTAGACGGGAACATCGAACTTGCCCTCTTTTTTCAGGACAAGGTGCGGGTCTACATAGCCCAGCTCCTCGGGGATGCAGAGCGACAGCCGGACAGTCTGCCCGGCGCGCACCGCACCAAAGGGCTGCTTGAAATAGGGGTCAAAACTGTTGAACAGACAAGACAAGTGGGGTCGTTCCTTTCTCAAAAAAAGCCCCGGTTCCGTAATGGCTCCGGGGCAGAGATATATTTGTGCTAAACCCTTCCGTCAATGCTTCGCATTGCCACCTCCCCTAGTAGGGGAGGCCTTGGCAGAACGGTGAAGTCTGTGCGTAAAGGAAAAGCTGTAAAACTTCCCGTAACGCCAGAGGCCCCACTACTAGGGGGGGGCTGTCACCGTAGGTGACTGGGGGGTTGACTTTTCCAATTACTTCACAGCAGAAGCGTGCCAGATATCGCGGGCGTAATCCAGCACAGAACGGTCTGCGCTGAAGATGCCGCTGTTGGCGGTGTTCTTCAGGCTCATCTGTGCCCACTTCTCGCGGTCAGCATACAGGCGCTGCAGGTCGGCCTGAGCACGGCGGTAATCCTTGAAGTCGGCCATGACCATATAAGGATCGCTGGTGCGCAGGTTCTCGGTGACCTCGTGGAAGTCCTCGCCGTTCCAGCCGCGCTCCAGGAAGTTCAGAGCGGCATTTGCCACGTCATCGCCCATGATGAAGGCGCTGGGGTGGTAGCCCACCTGCTTGAGGTTGTTGACCTCGGGGGTCAGCATACCGAAGATCAGCTCGTTCTCCTTGCCGGCAGCATCGGCAATCTCGACGTTTGCGCCGTCCAGCGTGCCCAGCGTGATGGCACCGTTCAGCATGAACTTCATGTTGCCGGTACCGGAAGCCTCGGTGCCAGCCAGAGAGATCTGCTCAGAGACCTCGGCAGCGGGCATCAGGTGCTCGCTCAGGGAGACGCAGTACTCTTCCAGATAGACCACGCGCAGCTTGTCGCGCACGGCGGGATCATTGTTGATCAGGTCGCCCAGCTTGCAGATCATCCGGATCATCTGCTTGGCCATGTAGTAGCCGGGGGCAGCCTTTGCGCCGAAGATATAGGTCTTGGGGATGAAGTCAGCGTTGGGGTTCTCCTTCAGGTACAGGTACTGAGCGGCGATGTTCAGGGCGTTCAGGTGCTGACGCTTGTACTCGTGCATCCGCTTGACCTGGCAGTCGAAGATGGAGTTGGGGTCGATGACCTGGCCGGTGCTCTTCTCGAGATAGGCGGCAAAGTTCTTCTTGTTGTTCAGCTTGATCTCATTGATGCGCTTCAGCACGGTCTTGTCGTCCGCATACTTGTTCAGCTTGGAGAGGTTGGAAGCGTCGTGCTTGTACTCCTCGCCGATGGTCTCGTCCAGCAGTTTGCACAGCTCAGGGTTGGAGGCCAGCAGCCAGCGGCGGTAAGCGATGCCGTTGGTCACGTTCTTGAAGGCCTGAGGCTTGAACAGGTAGTAATCGTGGAACACGCTCTCTTTAATGATCTCACTGTGCAGCTTGGACACGCCGTTGATGCTGTTGGCGGTGTAGGCGCAGATGTTTGCCATGCGGACCTGGTTGTCGCCGATCAGGGCCATGTAGTTGATCTTGCCCTCGTCGCCGGGGAATGCCTTCTCCAGCTCCTCGCGGGCACGGCGGTTCATCTCGACCACGATCTGGTAGATGCGGGGCAGGGTCATCTTGAAGATGTCCACATTCCACTTCTCCAGAGCCTCGGCCATAACGGTGTGGTTGGTGTAGGCAAAGACCTTCTGGCAGATCTCAAAGGCCTTATCCCAGTCAAAGCCGCACTCGTCCAGCAGGATGCGCATCATCTCGGGGATGGCCAGCGTGGGATGGGTGTCGTTCAGCTGGATGGCGACCTTGTCGGCCAGATTCTCCAGCGTGCCGTAGGTGGACAGGTGGTTCTGCACGATATCGCCGATGGATGCGGCAGAGAGGAAGTACTGCTGGCGCAGGCGCAGGATCTTGCCTTCAATGTGGTTGTCGTTGGGGTACAGCACCTTGGAGATCAGCTCGGCGCTGGCGTTCTTGCTCATGGCAGTGTTGTAGTTGCCCAGAGAGAAGCTGGACATATCAAAGTCAGGAGCCTTGGCCTGCCACAGGCGCAGCTTGGCAACGCCCTTGCCGTCGTAGCCCTGCACATACATGTCGGAGGGCACAGCCATAACGCTGTTGTAGTTGGTGTGCTGGATATAGTGGAAGCCGTGATCCCAGTTCTCGCGGATCTCGCCGTCAAAGCGGACCTCGATGGCCTGATCGGGGTGGCTCTTCAGCCAGACCTGACCACCGGGCAGCCAGTTGTCAGCGCGCTCCTGCTGCCAGCCGTCCACGATCTTCTGCTTGAAAATGCCGTACTCGTACAGGATGGAGTAGCCGGTGCCGCAGATGCCGGTGGTGGCCATGCCGTCCAGATAGCAGGCAGCCAGACGGCCCAGACCGCCGTTGCCCAGGCCTGCATCGGGCTCTTCCTCAAAGATGCCCTCGATGTTGATGTCGGCATCAGCCAGCACCTTCTGGGCAACATCTTCCAGACCCAGGTTGAACAGACTCATCTTCAGGCTGCGGCCCATCAGGAACTCCATGCAGAGGTAGTATACCTGCTTGGTGCCGGTGCCAATGGCCTTGGACTGGAACTTCTTGTGGTTCTCACTCATCATCTGACGGCAGATCAGGGCAAGAGAGCGGTAGATCTGCTGCTTGGAAGCAACGCTCAGATCCACGCCGTACTCGCTGGTCAGCTTGTCCTGAAGAATTTTTGCAAATTCTTTTGTAGTCATAAGGAACTCCTATCCGCACACACACTTGTGCTGTTTTGAAATATCGTAACAGAGAATTTCTCCTCTTTCCCTCTCCCTGTTACCACAACAAGAACATTATAATCAGTTCTATTCGTAAAAGCAAGGAAAAACGCCGATTTTTGCCGTAACTGACATTTTTGTCACAATCTTTCTGGTAAATATGCAAAAAATTCAAAAATAACACTTTCTCTTGGAACGCATTTATATTATAATAAGAAGTGAACGGCTGTCCCGGCGGGGGTAAAAGCGTGCGCCGGGGCAGGAAACTCGGCCACAAACTCCGCTCAGAGTAATTATTAGTGAGGATACGATGGTTAATAAAGTGAGAGTGACCATTGCGGGCGCGCCCTATGCGATCGCAACGACGGATTCCGAAAAGTATATCGCCTCTCTGGCCAAACGGCTGGATGAGGATATCACCAAACTGCTGGACACCAACGAAAACCTTTCGGTGACCAAGGCGGCGGTGTTCTGCGCCATGGATTATCTGGATGAATACAAAAAGAGCACCGGCAGCGCCGAGAATATGCGCAGCCAGATCCAGGATTATATTGCCGATGCCGCCAGGGCAAAGCTGGCTGAGGATAAGGTGAAAACAGAAAATGAAACACTGCGGCGTGAAAACGATGCCCTGCGGGAGCAGCTGGCACGCCTGCAGGCCAAGCAGAAGGCCGACCGGGAAGCAAAGACGGAAGCGTGAATGGGGGCGCGGTGAGCGCGCCGGAACAAAGGGAGTATTATGCCAAAGATCGAGATCCTTGCCCCGGTGGGCAGTGAAGAGATGCTCCGCGCTGCGGTGTTCAGCGGTGCGGACGCGGTATATCTGGGCTTTTCGGGCTTCAATGCCCGCACAGGAGCCGGAAATTTTGATGCGGACAGCCTGAAGGAGGCGGTCCGGTTCTGCCACGCGCGGGGGGTCAAGGTGCACGTGGCACTGAACACCACCGTTTACGGCGGGGAGCTGGCCGCGCTGGCCGCTGCCGTGAAGGCTGTGGCCGAGAGCGGCGCGGATGCGGTCATCTGTCAGGATCTGGCGGTGGCGCAGCTCATCGGGCGGATCGCCCCCGACCTGCCCCGCCACGGCTCCACCCAGATGAGCGTCCACACCCTGCAGGGCGCACTGGAGCTGAAGGAGCTGGGCTTTACCCGGGTGGTGCTGGCCCGTGAGCTGAGCCTGCCCGAGGTAGAGCACATCACAAAGCACTGCGGCATCGAGACCGAGTGCTTTGTCCATGGCGCGCTCTGCATGTGCGTCAGCGGCCAATGCTATATGTCGGCCTTCCTGGGCGGCCGCAGCGGCAACCGGGGCTCCTGCGCCGGGCCCTGCCGCCTGCCCTTTGAGGCAAACCCGCTGCCCGAGGGCAAGCCGGGCCGTCTGCACCACCTTTCCCTGAAGGACAACTCTGTTATCGACAAGCTGGATCGGATGCAGGCCGTCGGCGTGGCATCGGCTAAGATCGAGGGCCGTCTGCGCACGCCGGAGTATGTGGCGGCGGCGGTCAGCGCCTGTCTGGCAGGCCGCGAGGGCCGCGCCTACGACCGTGACCTGCTGAAAAATGCGTTCAGCCGCTCCGGCTTCACCTCCGGCTACCTGGATGGAAAAATCGACGGCACCATGTTCGGCGTGCGCAGTGAAGCCGATGCAGAGCTGACCAAAAAGACCCTGCCTGCCCTGCGTGAGCTTTACCGCCGCGAGCGCAGCCGGGTGCCGGTGCAGTTCAGGCTGGAAATTGAAGAGGGCGGCGAGAAGCTGACCGTGACCGACGCGGACGGCAACAAGGCCTTTGCCTACGGCGATGCGGAACCGCAGCCTGCCCGCACCGACCCCACCGAGAGCCTGCAGCGCAGTCTTTCCAAGACGGGCGGCACCCCCTTTGCGGTGGAAAAGATCGATGTGGAGATGGACGGCGGCCCCTGGTTCGTGCCAGGCAGTGCCGTGAACGAGCTGCGCCGGGATGCGCTGGAGGCCCTGCTGAAAAAGCGGGAGGTCCTGCGCCCCTGGCCTGTATACGAGGCGGAGCCGGACGCTCTGCCCCTGCGCACCCTGCCGCCCCGCCGCACCCTGCGTGCCCGCTTTGAAACGTGGGATCAGGTGCCGGAGCAGGCCCTGAGCGGGGTGGAATATCTTATCCTGCCCATTGCTCAGGCCGACCGGGTGCCCCGGGAGTGGCGGGGAAAGACCCTTCTGGAGCTTCCGCGCGTGATGTTCGGCGCGCTGGAGGAGGACACCGCCCGCCGCATTGCCGCCACCCAGGATGCGGGTTTTGCGGGCTATGAGGTAAGCAACATCGCCCACCTGCGGCTCTGCCGTGGGCTGCCGATGACCGGCGGCTTTGGCCTGAATGTCACCAACCAGATGGCAGCACAGTTCTACGCCGACCATGGCCTGAACAGTGTGCTCATCCTGCCCGAAGTCAAGGACAGCGATATCAGCACCATTGCCCCCACCCATAACGGCAAGCCTGTGCCCACCGGTGTGCTGGTCTATGGCCACATGCCGCTGATGGTCACCCGTGCCTGCCCGCTGCAGAACATCCATGACTGCGCCCACTGCAATAAAGCAGGGGAACTGACCGACCGCAAGGCCAAAAAGTTCCCGGTGCGCTGCGGCATGGGCGTGCGGACGATCTATAACCCCGTACCTATTTATATGGGCGATAAGCCCGGTGCTCTGACTGTGGACTACGGTGTGGCCTACTTCACACTGGAATCCCGGGAAGAAGCAGCCGCCATTCTGGACAGCATCCGTGTCCACGCACCCTTTGAGGGAGAGTTTACAAGAGGACTTTATTTCAAGGGAACCAACTAAAGATGCGGTTTCCCCGGGCGGGAGCCGAGAGTTTCTCCGAGGACCGTCCGCTGGGGTGGGACCCTGCTGCCGCAGGCAGTAGGGCGGGCGATGGAATGGCCCGTTTCGTGTCCGAGGAGAAAGCTCCCGGAACACGCCCGAATATAACTTTAACAAGAGGTATACTATGGAACCAATCACCGTAAACTATAAAGTATTGGACCCCCGGGCCAAGGTGCCCGCCTATGCAACACCGGGGGCAGCGGCGGCCGACCTGTGCGCCGTGCTGGATGAGCCCCTGACGCTGGCCCCCATGCAGCGGGCACTGGTGCCCACCGGCCTTGCCATCGAGTTGCCCGGCCCCCACGCTGTGGCGCTGGTCTATGCCCGCAGCGGCCTTTCCATCAAGCACGGCCTGTGCATGGCAAACGGCGTGGGTGTGGTGGACAGCGACTATCGCGGGGAACTGAAGGTGCCCATGATCAATCTGGGCACCGAGGCCTATACCATCCAGCCCGGTGAGCGTGTGGCACAGCTCTGCATTGCACCGGTGTATACCGCCGCCTTTGCTCAGGCGGCCGAACTGGGGGATACCCAGCGCGGCGCGGGCGGCTTTGGCTCAACGGGGAAGTGAAGCGTATGAAAGATCTGATCCTGGCTTCTCAGAGCCCCCGCCGGAAAGAACTATTGAGCTTATACACGACGGATTTTACCGTCTGTGTCAGCGATTTTGACGAGGATGCCGTGACGGCGGATACCCCCGCCCGGCTGGTGGAACAGCTTGCCCGGGGCAAGTGCCTTGCTGTGGCCAAGGAACACCCCGGTTCCGTGGTGCTGGGCTGCGATACCGTGGTGGATGTGAACGGCGAGGTGTTCGGCAAACCCCACAGCCCGGACGATGCCAGACGGATGCTCCGTGCGCTGTCCGGCGCGACCCACTATGTGCACACCGGTGTCTGCGTTTCCGATGGTAGCCGCACTGAGAGCTTTGTGGATACCTGCAAGGTCACCTTTTTCCCGCTGAGCGAGGAGGAGATCGAGCGGTACGCCGCCACAGAGGAACCCTACGATAAGGCCGGTGCCTACGCCATCCAGGGCCGCGCGGCGGTCTGGCTGGATGCCATTGAGGGTGATTATTACACCATTATGGGCCTGCCCGTCAGCCGGACGGTCCGCCTGCTTGAACAGTTCTGACAGTTTGCGCGGCGGAATGCACAGAAAAATGAAAAATACGGAAAAACTTGACAAAACGCTTGAGAAAACGTTGACTTGCGGCTATAATAGAAACGTGTTATTCTGCGATAGGCGGTCAAACCCTGTGAAGTTTGGGCTGCTGTGCGTTTTGGAATAGACCGGAAATACGAAGGAGAGCTTCATTATGAGTTTTTTGTCAAAGGACGTTGGCGTTGATCTGGGTACTGCCAATACCCTGGTTTACATGAAGGGCAAGGGCATCATCATGCGGGAACCCTCGGTCGTGGCTGTGGATACCAAGACCGATGAGGTGCGCTGCGTGGGTGCTGAGGCAAAGGCTGTCATCGGCCGTACCCCCGGCAGCATCGTGGCAGTCCGCCCCCTGAAGGATGGTGTCATCGCCGATTTCGATATCACGGCAAATATGCTGGAGAACTTCCTGAAAAAGGCCTGCGGCAACAGCATGTTCTCCCGCCCCCGCGTGGTCATCTGCATCCCCTCGGGCGTGACCGAGGTGGAGCGCCGCGCTGTGCGTGAGGCGACCCTCAAGGCC
Organism: Faecalibacterium sp. Marseille-Q4164; assembly: GCF_017377545.1. Classification (NCBI taxonomy): domain Bacteria; kingdom Bacillati; phylum Bacillota; class Clostridia; order Eubacteriales; family Oscillospiraceae; genus Faecalibacterium; species Faecalibacterium sp. Marseille-Q4164. The sequence goes on from NZ_JAFREJ010000001.1 coordinate 72,016, forward strand.
GGTGCCCGTCAGGTCTCCGTCATTGAGGAGCCCATGGCTGCTGCCATCGGCGCGGGCCTGCCCATCAGCGAGCCCACCGGCAGCATGATCGTGGACATCGGCGGCGGCACCGCTGAGATCGCTGTCATCTCTCTGGGCGGCATCGTGGCCTCCCGCAGCGTCCGGATGGCCGGTGATATGTTCGATCAGGCCATCATCGCTTTCATCAAGCGCAAGTATAACCTGCTCATCGGTGAGCGCACCGCCGAGCAGATCAAGATCGAGATCGGCTCGGCCTACCCCATGGACCCCGAGATGACCATGGAGATCAAGGGCCGCAACCTGGTGGACGGCCTGCCCAAGAACATCGTCGTCCACTCTGAGGATGTGCGCGAGGCCCTGCTGGAGTGCCTGGTTAAGATCACCAGCGCCATCAAGGAGACCCTGGAGCGCACCCCGCCTGAGCTGAGTGCCGATATCATCGACCACGGCATCACCCTGACCGGCGGCGGTGCCCTGCTGCGGGGCCTGGATCAGCTGATCCAGAGCGAGACCGGCATTGATGTCCATGTTGCGGAGGACCCGCTGGATTGCGTGGCCAAGGGTGCCGGTGCGGTGCTGGATCATGTGGATGTTCTGCACGACGTGCTGGACACCGATGGAGCTCACATGTAACGATGTAACAGAGGGTGCGGACGGCTCTGGGCTGTCCGCGCCCTTTTGCAATCGGAGGAAAACCCCTTGAAAGACTTTTTCGATACCTGGAAATTCAAGATCCTGGTGGGCATCGCGGTGTTTCTGGTGGGCATCATGGCCTACGCCGGTGCCAACGGCCGCCTGACTGCCGCTCCGCAGGAGCTGCTGAGCGTGGCGGCTGCTCCATTCCAGAAAGTGGCTGCTGTGGTCAGCGGCGGTGTGGCCTCCCTGTGGGAAAAATACACCAGCATCGACGACGTGATGGCTGAGAACGAGACGCTCAAGGCCGAAAACGCCGAACTGCGCCAGCAGATGGTGGATTACGACCGCGTCAAGGCCGAGAACCAGGCCTACAAGGCACTGGAAAGCATCCAGAGCCAGCGGCCCGAGATGAGCTATCTTTCCAGCTTTGTCATTGGCCGTGACCCGCTGGATTCCTTCTATGGCTTCACGCTGGACCGCGGCACGCTGGATGGCGTGGCCGTCAACGATGCCGTGGTCAGTGACCAGGGCTACCTGCTGGGCATGGTGGTGGAGGCTGAGCCCACCAGCTGCAAGGTGATGACCATTCTTCACCCCAACTTCAACGCGGCGGGTGTGGTATCCCGCACCCGTGACAACGGCATCGTCACCGGCAGCTCCGAATACGCCGCCGATGGCCTGTGTGTGCTGACCAACCTTGCGCGCAACACCCTGACGGAGAAAAGCGATCAGGTGGTTACCACCGGGCTGGGCGGGGTGTTCCCGGCTGACCTGCTGGTGGGCGTGGTACAGGAACTGGTGCCCGAGGTCAGCGGCAAATCGACCATTGCCGTCATCAAACCCGGTACCGACCCCCGCACGGTGCGCCATGCGTTCATCATTACCAGTTTCTGAGGAGGGACCCTGATGGAATCACGCCGGAAACGCAGCCGGGGCCAGATCGTCAAATGGATCTGCTATGCGCTGCTGGGCCTTCTTTGTGCTGTTTTGCAGACCACGCCCGGGCTGTTCCAGTTCGGGGCGGCAAAGCCGCTCTGGCTGCTGCCGCTGGCGCTGGCGGTCGCCGTGTTTGAGGGCGAGTTCGCCGGGGCTGTCTTTGGGGCGGTCTGCGGCCTGATGTGGGACTGGCTGGCCGGGCGCACCGTGGGTATGCTGGCGCTGGAGCTGCTGCTGCTCTGCTTTGCCGTTTCGGCGGTGATGCAGCTCTACTTCAAGAATTCGGCCGCAAACTTTGCACTCATTGCGTCTGCTGCCGCCCTGCTGGTGCTCACGCTGGACTGGCTGTTTTTCTACTACATGCCCGGTTACAGCGGCGCAGCCAGCCGCTGGCTGTGGTTCGTGCTGCCCACGGCGGCGCTCTCGGTGCCCGTCTGCTTCCCTCTGTTCGGGGTCGTGCGCCGCATCCACGAAGAATTTAAGATCGACAACGGCGTGGTGTAACGCACCCCGCGCCGGAAGGAGAATCCATGAACCAAGAAGAACGGAAAACCGCCATCCGGCGGATGCGTGTTCTCGTTGCCGCCGCCTGCATCCTCATGCTGCTGTATGGGCTGCGGCTCATCTTTTTGCAGCTGGTCAACGGGGACGATTTCAAATCCCAGGCCACCAACACCACCGACTACAAGTTTACGGTCACGGCGGCACGCGGTGACATTGTGGACAGCCGGGGGGAGCGCATTGCCACCAGCGTCACGGGCTACAACGTGGTGCTCAACAAGCTGCTGATGGGAGACGAAGATCTGGACGGGATGCTCCAGAAGATCGTCGAGCTGCTGCGTGCCAACGGTGAGAGCTGGAACGATACTCTGCTCATCAGCCAGCCGGATGCAGGGGGCAATTATACTTTTACCGCTGAAGCGGGCAGCACCAGGGATCAGAAAGCCCTTGCCGCCATGAAGGACAATCTTGGTTTACAGCAGTATGCAACGGCCAATGATGTGATGGAGAAGCTGGTGGAGGACTACGACCTTGCCAGCTATCCGCTGAGCTGGCAGCGCACGCTGGGCGGCATCCATTACGAGATGCAGCTGCAGGCGTTTTCCAATGTGAACAACTTTATCATGGCGGAAAACGTCAGCGAGGCCACCGTGGCGACCATCAAGGAGCACAGCCTCTCGCTGCCGGGCGTGGAGATCGTGGAAACGAGTACCCGCAGCTATGAGCAATCCACGGTGCTGCCCCATGTGCTGGGCCGGGTGGGCAAGATCACCGCTGAAAAGTGGAAGGTGACCGACGAAAACGGCCAGACCACCTACCCCCTGCGCGAAAAAGGCTACAACATGAACGACATCATCGGCATCTCGGGCCTGGAATCGGCCTATGAGGACGAACTGCGGGGCAAGGATGGCGTGGAGACCATCACCCGCAACTCCGATGGGGTCATTGTGGATACGGCCCTGACCACTGTGCCCGAGCCGGGCCACACCGTGCAGCTGACCATCGACAGCCGGTTCCAGAAAGCGGTGGACAAGGCATTGGCCGAGAACATCGACATGATCAACCGGGTCTACAACACCGGCAGCATGAAAGCTGCCGCCGTTGCCGCCGTGGTGCTGGATGTGAAGGACGGCAGTGTGCTGGCCGCATCCAATTACCCCAGCTTTGACCAGAACCTGTATGCCACCCAGTACAGCGAGTACAGCGCGGACGAGAGCCTGCCCCTGTTCAACCGGGCGCTGCAGGGCCTGTACACCCCCGGCTCCACCTTCAAGCCTGCCGTGGCGGTGGCGGCGCTGGATTCGGGCCTCATCAACCGGTATTCCACCGTGTTCTGCAACGGTGTGTACAATTATTACAGCGACTACCACCCCAAGTGTACCCGCCACGGCCACAGCGGCAACATCGACGTGATCACCGCCATCAAGTGGAGCTGCAACATCTTCTTCTACGACGTGGGCCGCCGCCTGACCAGTGAGGTCTACGACGCCTACGCCTACAAGCTGGGCATGGGTGTGCGCACCGGCGTGGAGGTCAGCGAGGCGCTGGGCCACCTGACCAGCAAGACCGACTCCAACTATATCGAGTCGCTGGACGTCCAGGCCGCCATCGGTCAGGGCAATACCGTGGTCAGCCCGGTGCAGCTGGCCACCTACGCGGCCACCATCGCCAACCGGGGCACCCGCTACCGCACCCACTTCGTCAAGGCCATCCTGGACTCCAACACCGGCGAGGTGCTGCAGGAGACCCAGCCCGAGGTCATGGACGTCATTGAGGACAGGGGCGAGACCTTTGATCTGGTGCAGCAGGGCATGATCGGCGTGTCCCAGACCATCCCGGTGCTGGCCAGCTACCCCTATACCATCGCCTGCAAGACCGGCACCCCCCAGCGCAGCGAGGGGTACTACGTCGGCAGCACCTATAAGCACTACACCAATACCACGATGATCGCCTACGGCCCGGCGGAGGACCCCCAGATCGCCATCGGCATCGTGGTGGAGTACGGCGGCGGCGGCGCCCGCGCGGGCAACCTGGTGGTGGACATTGCCAACGCCTACTTCGCCATGCAGGACGGCACCCTGAATGAGGATGGCACCATCGGCAAGCAGGAAACCGCCGCAGACAGCACTTCTGCTACCCAGACTGCCCCCGCTCAGACCGAAACCGGCACGGATGCGGCAGCAGATACGGCCACAGACCCCGCCGCAGGTACCACGGATGCTGCTCAGGAGACCGCACCCGCCGGGCAGGATGCTTTAGACAATTGAAGAAGGATAAAACGCTGAAACACTGCTTTTGGTGAATTCTGGCGCTTTTTTCCGAAAAAAGTATGAAGTTTGTCTAAAAAACGGTTGTAAAAGAACGGAAACTGTGATACTATGATATATGCAAGAAAATGCCCACTGGCAAAACAAAGGAGAGGTTGACCGATGACGATTGCACTGATTGCGCATGACTCCAAAAAAGAGCTGATGGTTCAGTTCTGTACGGCGTATTGCCGGATTTTGAGCCAGCATAAATTGGTGGCTACGGGCACCACCGGCAAGCTGATCTCTGAGGCAACGGGTCTGCAGATCCAGCGCTTTCTGGCAGGTGTTCAGGGCGGTGATCAGCAGATCGCATCCCGCATTGCCTGCAATGAGGTCGATCTGCTCCTGTTCTTCCGCGATCCGATCAACGCAAAGCCCAGCGAACCCAACGAGATGACCCTGCTGCGCCTGTGTGATGTGCATAACATCCCGCTGGCCACCAACATCGCCACCGCGGAGGTGCTTATCCACGGTCTGGAGCGTGGAGATCTGGATTGGCGGGATATCGTCCACCCGCAGAACTGAAAACTGGAATAAAACACAAGCCCCCGCATGTTGGCCGGAAAACCAACGTGCGGGGGCTTTTTTGCATCCCTGTGATGTTACAGGAACGTGACGGTTTCAGACAGAGGCTTGCGGGAGCTGTGGTTGGGCAGGGGGCCTGCACCCTCGGCAGCGTGGCCCAGATCAAGGAGCATCACGATCTCCTCGTTTTCGGGCAGACCCAGCGCTTTTGCCAGCTTGTCCGGGTCAAAAAAGTTGACCCAGCAGCTGTCCACGCCTGCATTGGCAGCGCCCAGCAGCAGGTGGGTGGCCACGATGGCGGCATCCTCCATGCCGGAGTTCATCCGCTCGCCGGGGTAAGTAAAGGTGTGGTTCTTGTCATAGGCGACCACCAGACAGACGGGGGCACCGTAGCGGCAGGGAGTGGCAGCATCGATCTTTGCCAGCCCCTCTTCGGACTGAACGACGTAGATGCGCTGTTCCTGGGTGTTCTTGGCGGTGGGTGCCAGCCGACCGGCTTCCAGAATGGTGTGGAGTGCTGCAGCGTCTACCTTGCCTGCACCAAAATTTTTGCAGGAATACCGCTGTGCAATAAGCTGAGTGAATTCCATAACGATCTCCTCCTGACTTGGATTGGACGGAACAGAGCGCCGCATGCGGGTGCTCTGTTATGCTGATTATACCACACTGCGCCGGTGGCGCAACCCTTAAAAGAGATCCAGCATGTTGTCCAGATAGATCGCCTCCCGGACGTGGATCTGATACTCCGGCCGGGTCAGATAATAGAGCAGAAACTCCAGCACCAGCGCGCTGCCCAGGCCGCGCCCTTCCAGCTTGAAATTGGAAAAGCCCAACGGCAGATAGCGCTTCCGGATGTCCGCAGTGCCGATGAACCCGGGGTTTTCCATCGCCTTGGAAAAGCGGTAGCCCTCCTGCGCGCCGGGGGCGGTGCACCGGTGTTCGCAGACCTCTCCCAGATTTTTGCGGCTGACGGCTTCGTAGCAGCGCCTGCGCTCGGTGCAGCCGAACCAGCAGCACTCGTTGCAGAGAAATTCTACCTTGTCCTTTTCGGGCTGGGAGAGCGTATCCAGGGCATCGAAGGACTTGTTCAGCCGGAAGTCCGGTACGACATACCGGAACTCCGGCCGCCGGACCTCTGCCTGAAACGCCTGAAGATCTGTCAGGACCTTGGTGGTGGAGGATACGAGATAAAGCTCCGGGTAATGCTGCTGCAGATAGTTCAAAAGCAGCTCGGAGTGGACGATGACCCCATTCTGCACAGTGCACCGCTGGGCAAACTGCTGACACACTGCGTTGCATTTCCGGTCTGAGAGGTGCTCCGGGCGGAGCAGGGAATTGCTGAATGTGAGCCGGGCAGAGATGCCGTATTCCTGGGTCAGGGCCAGAACTTCGGCGGGGGAGTGCTCCCCGGCCTCCACGCGGCCCCCGCCCCAGATGCAGTCCGGCGGCGCGCCGTAGATGGAGCCGATCTCGCACCAGTCATAAAAATATTCCCGGTGCTCCCGGAACAGGGGCAGGAACAGGCGGTAGAGCTCGTAGAACTCGAAGAGCCCGGGCAGGTGATAGCAGGCGGTATGTTTCATTCTCAGATTTCCTCGGTGTCAGAAGGTGCAGCGGTGATATCCCGGTAAAAGATCGCCCAGGCCGCTTCCTCGTAGGGGCGCAGAAAGAAAAAGCCGGCGCTCAGAGGGATGGACAGCAGAATCAGCGGAACAAGGACCGTATCCGCCGAGTGGGTGAAGGCAAAGACGAGAGAGAAACCAATCAGCATGGGCAGGGTGCAGAGCAGCTCCCAGCCCAGAAAGCTGAGATCGAGGCAGAACAGCCGCCACTTGTTGCCGTCCATGATGCGCCGGGATTCAGTGATGGCTTCGTTGGCCGTCAGGCCGGGGTGCTCGGCCATGATATAGGGGGTCATGGCATAGCTGTAGGCTTTTACCACGCCGGGGATGAACAGCAGCAGCGACCAGAGCGCCACATAAAGCCCCTGCAGGAAATTCATGCAGAAGCCGTCCCACAGGCGGTGCTTCTGGGAAGCGAGGTCGGAGAGGGCAGCGTCCCTGCCGTCTGCAAGGTTCAGGTTGAACCGGGCGTAGCCCAGCCGCGCCGCACCGCCCACGATGACGGTGAACACTGCCCAGGCAAGGATGCAGACCACAAGAACCGCCAGCACGCCGCCGCTGCCGGTGGAAAACAGCCCGGCAAACCCTGGGGTGTCGCCGTTGGCGTTCTGGCTCATGTTGGAGATGACCCTGTCTGAGCTGCTCACAATGTTGGCGCTCAGCAAACTGGCGATCAGTCCGGCCAGAACAGCTGTCTTCCATCTGCCACGCAGGGCATCCAGCGCAAGGGCACGATAATCAGCAGAAAATTTCATAGAGCTTTCCTCCTGTCTGTAATGGAGATCGTTCGTTGAAAAACGGCAGCTGCCGTTTTATATAAAATACGTTTCAGCCTGCACAAAAATTGCCGCCGGGACTTCTTTTGCAAAGGCTCATCCCCGGGCATCCTGCCGGGTGGTGCTGAAATATTCCTTGGGGGTCATACCGTACTCCTTTTTAAAGGCGCGGAAAAAGTGGTTATAGCCCCCAAAGCCGCTGGTTTTGTACACCTCGGTGATGGGCAGGCCCTGCTCAATGAGGGCGCAGCAGCGGTCCAGCCGGGCCTTTACGATGTAGCGGTGCACGGTCTGGCCGGTCTGGCGCTTGAATTCCCGGGCAATGTGCTCCCGGGAGACGAAAAACTCCTTTTCCAGACGCTCCAGCGTCAGTTCCTCGGTGAGGTGCGCCTGAATAAACAGGAAAACCTCATCCAGCATCAGGTGGTGGCGGCTGACCGAAGCGGTGTGGAATTCGGCATGGATGCAGGCACGCAGTGCCAGCACCACGAACATCTGCAGGATGCCGTGCTCGAACGCCGCCGCACCGAACTGGCTGCTCTCCTGGGGGAGCACCAGCAGCTTCCGGGCAAGATTCTTCAGCAGCATATAGATCTGGCTGTCCGGCCGGACAGCCACCTGCCGGAAGGGCACCACGTTGAAGCTTTTTTCAAAGTCGGTGTCCTCATCCGACAACTGCGCCAGCATCTGGGGAGACAACTGCACCCGGATGATCTCCAGCGGGCCGTAGGCTCCGGCATATTCCAGCCTGCCGCCCTGCCCGGGCTTGAGGATGATCAGATTCTGCTGCTGGGCGGGCAGCACCACCTCGCTGCACCGGAACACACCGCTGCCCCGCATGACCAGAAACAGGTCATAATACGCGCCCGAAAAAAATTCCCGAACAGTGCTTTGTTTGAAAAGATAACGTTTGGCTGTATAATTCACCAAAATTCCCTCCGTGGAACTGTCAGATGCGACAGTTTGTTGTACACAACTGAAAAGTACAACTGTCATAATTGCATAATACATCAATTTGCGATAGTTTTCAATCATTTTTTGGATATGCTTTGACGCAAAATTAACGTATAATGCAATCGAAGAGAAGAGGCTTGTGTGAAAAGCCTCGTGGTTTCATCTGTTTTTTAAGGAGGATAAAACGAAATGGACCAGAAAAAGACCGTTCGGCCCTTCTCCATGAAGGACAAGATCGGCTATACACTGGGCGATCTGGGCTGCTGCTTCACGGAGCAGTACCGTGCCATGTATCTGTCGATCTTCTACACCCTGATCCTGCAGGTCAACCCCTTCCATGTGGGTATCCTGCTGCTGATCACCAAGATCTGGGATGCCGTCAACGACCCCATCATCGGCGCTATCGTGGACTCCCGCAAGGCCACCAAGGGCGGCAAGTTCATCCCGTGGATCCGCGCTTTCTCGTTCCCCATGGCAGTGCTGTGTGTGCTGGCCTTTGTCAATGTGGGCAACATCAGCTACGGTCTGCGTCTGGCTTACATGTTCATCACCTATGTGCTGTATGAGGCACTGTACACCTGCGTCAACGTGCCCTTCGGCACCCTGTCCAGCGTGATGACCGATGATGTGAGCCAGCGCACCGCCCTGTCCCGTTACCGCAGCCTGGGCGGCACCATCTTTATGACCGTCATGGTCATGGTCGGCCCCCTGTTCCTGTATGTGGACAACCAGCCTGTGGCTGGCCGCTTCCTGATGCTGGCCTGCATCTGCGCCATGCTGGGCCTGCTGTGCCTGCAGATCACCTGCGTGTGGTGCAAGGAGCGTGTGGAAGTGCCTGAGCGTCCGCAGGGCGAAAAGCTGAACTACCTGCACGTTCTCAAGGAGATCTCCCACAACAAAGCCCTGCTGGGCGTGATGTTCTTCAGCCTGACCGGCATGATCGGTGCATCCGTAGTCAACGGCCTGAACACCTACCTGTACAAGGACTTCTTCGGCAACGTTAAAATTCAGGCTGTCTCCGGTATGCTGAGCGTTCTGTACGCTGTGCTGTCCTTTGCCATCACCCAGCCTCTGGCCAACAAGCTCGGCAAGAAGGAGTGGTGCTGCATGGGCGCAGGCTTTGCCGCCGTCGTGTTCGGCATCCTGTTCTTCTTCCCCATCCACAACCCTGTGGCCTTCATCGTCATCAACGGTATCTGCTACCTGGGCGCTTCCGGTATGCAGGTGCTGATCTGGGCCATGGTCAACGATGCCATCGACTACCATGAGCTGCAGACCGGCGAGCGCAACGAGGGCATCGTCTACTCCACCTACTCTTTCTTCCGCAAGCTCGCAAGCGCCATCTCCGGCAGCCTGTCCAGCTTTGTGCTGGGTGCCATCGGTTACAACGTCACCGCAGGCGCTGTGCAGACCGCAGGTGTTGTGAACGCCATCTGGAAGAGCTACACCGGAATCTACTTCCTGGGCTACGGCATTGCAGTGGCCATCCTGTTCTTCGTCTACCCCCTGACCAAGCAGAAGACGGCCGAGATGCTGGCAGAGCTGAAGAGCCGCCGTGCCGCAAAGGAGAGCAAGTAAATGAAAATCTTACAGGTCCAGTTTCAAAACCGTAATGGTCACACCCTGCGCGGCATCGTGACCCTGCCTGATACGGAGGGTAAGGTGCCCTTTGTGGTGCATCTGCACGGCTTTGCCGGCAGCTGCAGCGGCTACAAATCCATGTACACCCACCTGTCCCGCGCTCTGGCAGCGCAGGGCATCGGCAGCGCCCGGTTTGATTTCTACGGCAACGGCGAGAGTGACGGCGAGTTCGAGGATATGAGCTTCGATGGCCTGCACACCGATGCACAGGATATCTTTGCATGGGCAGCCCAGCAGCCCTATGTGGACAGCGAAAAGATGTTCCTCTCCGGCCAGAGCATGGGCGGCTACATTGCTGCCTCCTGCGCTCCGGTGATCCAGCCCCACGGCCTGATCCTGCTGTGCCCGGGCGCAGGGATGTGGTTCGGCTGCGCCCAGCGCGCCGATGGTGTGACCCAGACCGGCAAGGACTACGCCGACATGGAGGGACTGTGCTACAAGATGGCCTTTAACTATGAGATGGCCAAGCACCCCGATCCCTTTACCGAGGCCAAGGGCTACAACGGCCCGGTGCTTCTGCTGCGGGCCGACGATGACCGTCTGGTGGACGAGGGCACCTGCAGCCGCTATGCCGAGGGGTACACCGCACCCGAGGTGGATACCATTGCAGGCGGCGGACACAACTTTGCCACGCTGACCGCCCGTGCCGCCGTGGAGGAAAAGACCGCCGCATTCATCAAAGCACATCTGTAAGGAGGCATTTGTATGGAAAACATGATCCTGCAGCCCATTGTAGTGGGCGGACAGACCTTTAAGAACCGCATCATGTTCCCCCCGCTGACCACCGGCTACGAGAAGAACGGCATGATCAGCGAGCAGGACATGGGCTTTTACACCCGCCTGGCCAAGGGCGGCGTGGGTTACATCGTTCTGGGCGATGTGGCACCCATCAACAGCTTTTCTCCTACCCCCAAGCTGTTTGACGACAGCCAGATCCCGGCCTTCAAGGAGCTGGCCGACAGCGTGCACGCTTACGGCACCAAGCTGGGCATCCAGATTTTCCACCCGGAGTACGATGTGGACGCCATCAACAGCCTGTTCATGCAGAAGAAGTTTGACGAGATGCGTCAGCGCCTGCATCACGACATGATGTTCTTTACCGATGAGGTCAGCGAGGAAATGCTGATGGCCATCATCGATAAGATGTGCGCCTGCGCGGTGCGTGCCCAGAAGGCCGGTGTGGACGTGATCCAGATCCACGGCGACCGCCTGAACGGCTGCCTGTGCTCTACCCGGATGAACCACCGCACCGACAAGTTCGGCGGCAGTCTGGAGAACCGGGTCCGCTTTGCCCGGATGCTGACCCGGGCCATCCGCAAGGCTGTGCCGGATATGATCATCGACTACAAGCTGTCCATCGTTACCCCGCAGCGCGGCAAGGGCGGCATCGACGAGGCCGACGCCGTGCAGTTTGCTCAGTGGCTGGTGGAGGACGGCGTGGATATGTTCCACGTTGCCCAGGCCAACCACACCGGCAACATGGCCGATACCATTCCTCCCATGGGTGTGCAGCCCTACGGCTTCTTTGTCAGGATCGCCGGGGACATCAAAAAGGCTGTCAATGTGCCGGTCAGCGCCGTGGGCCGTATCGTGGATGCCGAGATGGCAGAGCGTGTCATCGAGAGCGGCATGGCTGATATGGTAGCTGTTGGCCGTCCGCTGCTGGCAGACCCTGATTGGGGCGCAAAGATCGCTGCCGGTAAGGCCTGCGATATTCGCCGCTGCATCAGCTGCAACAAGGGCTGCACCGATGCCATCCAGAACCGCCAGTTCCTGTCCTGCGTGCTCAATGCCGAAAATGGCTATGAGAACAGCCGCAGCATCCAGCCTGCCGCACAGAAAAAGAAGGTTGCTGTTCTGGGCGGCGGCCCTGCCGGTCTGGAAGCTGCCCGTGTGGCAGCCCTGCGCGGTCACGATGTGACCCTGTTTGAGAAGACCACCTCTCTGGGCGGTCAGCTGAACATCGCCTGCGTGCCTCCCCGTAAGGAGGAGATGCGCCGCGCCGCACAGGATCTGATCCGCGCGGTCTGCAATGCCGGGGTGCACCTGTGCATGGGACAGACCCGCACGGCAGAGCAGCTGAAGGAGGCCGGTTTTGAGGCTGTCATCAACGCTGTGGGTGCCCACAGCGCCGCACCCCGCATCCCCGGCATTGACGGCGTGAACGTGGCCGATGCCTGGAAGGTGCTGGCCGGTGAGCAGCAGGTCTACGGCACCGTGGCTGTCATCGGCGGCGGCATGGTGGGCTGCGAGACCGCAGAGTATCTGGCTGCCCGGGGCTGCAAGGTGTCTGTCATCGAGATGATGGACAAGATCGCAGCAGGCGAGAGCACCACCATTCTGCCCACCCTGATGGAAAACTACAAGACCTACGGCGTGGAGCAGTACCCCGGCCACAAGGTCAAGGAGTTCCGCATGGATGCCGTTGTCTGTGAGAACAAGGACGGCGCAGAGGTGACCATCCCCTGCGATTACATCGTGCTGGCTATGGGCGCACGCTCCAATGAGTTTGACGCTGCTGCGCTGGAAAATGCCAACATCCCGGTGTACTCCATCGGCGATGCCGCAGGTAAGGCTGCCGATATCTCCAACGCCATCCGTACCGGCTACGATACCGCCTGCCAGCTGTAAAGTAGTCTGAGATGCGCGTAGCGCATCGCAAAAAGTGCAAGCCCGGAAGGTCTGTGTGCCTTCCGGGCTTGCTTTTTCACCCTCTCAGGCAAAGCGCAGCGATGACTGAGAGGGTTATGACGCGGTGCCTTTTGCGATATTTTTCCGCCGGTTAAGCCTGGATATAGAAATCCGACAAGAGTTGTGTTAGAATAAGGCATCCGGGAGCGCCATGCGGCGGGTGCTCCGCTTCGACATGAAAAATGGAGGCTTTTTATGAAAAAGACCTATCGCTCGTTCTTTTGTCTGCTTGCAGTGCTGCTGCTCAGTATCAGTGCATTGCCCGCTGCCTCGGCACTGTTTTCGGAGCGGCTCTACTACTATGGTACGGTAGAAGAGATCAGCCGCGCTGCGGACGGTACAGTGGAGTCCGTACTGGTGACCGCAGAGGGGCAGGAGACCTATGAAATGGTGATCACTGAGCGCACCCAGTGGCAGGACCATGACGAAAAGACCACCTCTGACCCCGCTACCCTTGCAGTGGGGGAGCAGATCTGCGTGGTGCACGACCCTGCCGTGATGATGTCGCTGCCGCCGCAGTCGGTGGCTTATACCGTCATCCGCAATTTCCCCGAAGGTACGGATCTGGAGCAGGAAGCCCGCGACGCTGCCTGCCCGGTGAAGCAGTTCTTCGCCCGGACCCGCAAGGCCATTGAGGACTGGTTCTACCAGACCATGCCCATTGCGGAGTGAATCTGACTGCATCGTAAAAAGGAAAAACATCTGCTGTCTCACGCCGGAGGCTGTTACGTCCGGCAAAGGGGCAGCAGATGTTTTTTTGTGTGTAATCCTGCCTTGTTCAACTTACGATTCATCCAGTTGGGCAGCAGTGCAGAAACACTCAGTTCCGCTGGAACCCAAGATAGCGGGTGCCTTGAAAACTCAGCTTTCCAATGTCGCCCTCCACAAGCATTCCGTAGTCCGAACCACTTACGGTAAGCTCCATGCGGTCGCCGCTCTCTACCTGAAAGGTCACATAATAGGTGGTAAACGTATGCATCATCGTGTTGTCCGTGTGGTGATGAGAGACCTCCGTGCGCTTTGCCACCACCGCTGCCGGAACGGTGAGCCGCGGCGAATGGTTGTTTTTATTCCAGGTGCGGATATTTCCGATGATGGCATACAGGATCATGCCCAGAACCACAAGGAACAGGATGGGAAACAGGATGCTGAACAACAGATCAAATCCAGCGAAAAACATCTTACTCCTCCAAAATTTCTTCCAGCAGTCCCTTTACGTCCTCCAAAAAGGATTCCTCTCCAAGGGTGTTCACTTTGAAGAACACCGCCTGACTGCCGCCTGCGGTGATAGCGGATAACCGGATCGGGCTGTCCCCGTTCTGAAACATGGTCAGCGTCAGACTCAGGCGATTACCGCCCATCACGCTGTACCGTTCAAAGACGCGGACGCTGCACCGGGCATCGCCCTCTTTGAAATCACTTCCGGCTTCCAGCTCTGCCGACCAGCTGCTGTCCGGGATTTCATTTTCCAGCTTCCGAAGCAGCTTGTCAAAGTTTTTGTTTCGGATGGTCTTTTCAAAGATCGCCATAATGGTTCCTCCGTTTTACCAACAAAATTCGGTCCCTTATCCTTAATACGAACGAACCCGCAGGAAAATTGCAGAATGCCATCCCTGCGCTCCGGATTCGGAGGAATACTTTGTGATCTTCCAACAGCATACAGTAGCACCAGGGGGTGCTGTGTATGCTATTAACGCTGCTGCAATTTTTCGCTACAAAATTTCTGGTGCTGGCGCTGCATCTGGAAGCGGGGAGTTTTCCAAAGCCGCTCAGTGCACGGGAGGAGATCGAAACCTTTGCGGCCCTGCGGGCGGGGGACAGGAGTGCGCGGGAAAAGATCATCCGGCACAACCTGCGGCTGGTGGCCCATGTGGCAAAGAAATACTACGCCCAGCCCGGCGACCAGGAGGACCTGATCTCAATTGGAACCATTGGACTGATGAAGGCCGTGGATACCTTTGACACCACCCGCAAGGCGCGGTTTGCGACCTATGCCAGCAGATGCATTGAGAATGCTATCCTCACCCGAGCGAACGCCGGATGGAGAATCGGAACCATCTCCACCGCCCTCGGGATCGTTGTCGTCCTCTTCCGGGTCTACCGGGAAGGTGGTCCAGTCGATTTCATCCTCCGGTGAACCGAAGAGCACCACATGCGCCACCTTGCCGTCCCACACCACCTTGCGCACCACCGTGCGGATGGCAGCGCGCTTCTGCGTCACGGTCATGTCGTCGATGTTGTCGTGGAACACGGTCAGCAGCTGCCGCATTACGTCAAACTCGATGCCGCCCAGAACACCGTTGTCGGTGAGGCTTTCCAATTCCCGGATGCGGGAACTCAGGGCGGCATCCTGTGCATTCAGTTCCTCGATGCGCTTTTTCAGGTGGACAGCAGCGGTGCTGTCGCCGAAGTCAGCCAAGGAATCGATCAGGGCATTGATTTTCCGCTGCGTCTCGGCCTGCTCTTTGCGCAGGGTGGAAAGCTTGGTCTCAAACTCGGAGCGGTTGCCTGCGTGGGCGGACTTTGCCTTTTCCAACTGCTTCATAAAGTCGCTGGAATGGTCGGCAAGGTGCTTGACCTGCTCGCAGATGGCAGCATCCAGCAAATTGCCGTTGGCATTCCGGACATTACATAACTCTCTCCGGCTGCGCTCCTTCAGTTTGCACATATAGGGAAAGACCACCTGCCCGTCGGCAGTTTTGCGACCGGTGACCTTCGGGTACATCCGGCTGCCGCAGGAGCACCACAGCAGACCGGTGAGCAAAGCTTCGTTGCCGCGGGACTTGTGGTAGGACTTGGATTTGTTCCGCTCCAGCGACTCCTGCACCCGAATCCACCGGTTTGAGGAGATGATGCCGGGGTGTTCGCCCACCGAAACGATCCATTCGCTGATGGGATTGTAGACGGTGGCACGGCCTTTTTCCTGGTCGCTGCGGTTGTAGGCCAGCACGCCGCGCACACCGTCAAAATCGGACTCCGGGGCGAACAGTTCTGCCTCATTGTCCACAAAATACTGATAGGCGTCCTTGTCTGCAATCAGGTAGACAGGATTCTGCAAAATCGACTTGATGGAAAACCGGGTGAACGAACGCCCGGTTTTTGTTTTGATGCCCTGCCGCAGCAGCTCGGTCTCGGTCATGGTCAGGGAATCGTACTGCTCGTAGAGGTCGAAAATTTTGTAGATGATCTCGGCTTCGTCCGGCAGCAGCTTGAGCTTGCAGGCCTTTTTGGTCTTGCCGTCCACCGTGATGCTCTTGACGCTCTCGGAAGCATAGCCAGTGGGGGTCGTGCCGCCCAGCCAGCGCCCGGTCTTTGCCAGCTCGTGCATGTTGTCCCGGATGCGCTCCGCGATGGTCTCACGTTCCAGCTGACTGAACACGGATGCGATGTACATCATCGCGCGGCCCATGGGGCTGGACGTGTCAAAACTTTCACGGATGGACACAAAGTCGATGCCCAGCCGTCCCAGTTCTTCAATCAGGCTGGAAAAGTCGCTGATGTTGCGGCTGATGCGGTCCAGACGGTAGACCACAATGGCCTTGAATTTCCGGTCCTTGGCCGCAGTCATCATCTTTTTGAAATCCGGGCGGTTCAGGTTGCCGCCGGAAAAGCCCTCGTCCTCAAAGACAACGGCATGTTCCGCGGCGGCATCGCCGTAGTGAGTGCGGATATATTCGCGGCAGAGGTCGATCTGATTTCCGATACTTTCGCCCTTGCCGGTATAGCGGGACTTGCGGGAATAGATGGCAATGGTGTCAGCAGTTTTGACCATAAGATACTCCTTTCCTGTTGTCCGGTGGCCGTAGATGCGGCTATTGTAGCATGGCAGGCCATCTTTGTAAAGAAAAATAACGATAATCATACATATTTCATCACAAATGGAACGGAGGTGTCAAGGATGTAAACGGTCAAAAAAGGGGGGAAAACAGAATGTTTGACTATTTCTATGGGCAGTCGGGCGAGATGTTCTCGTATTTCCGGGTGCCCAAAATTTTATTCCGGGACATAAAATTCAAGGACCTGTCCACTGATGCCAAAACGCTGTACGGCATCCTGCTGGACCGCATGGGGCTGTCGGTGAAAAACGGATGGCTGGATGAGCAGGGAAGGGTGTATATCATTTTTCCTGTGCAGGAAGTGATGGATGCACTGGGCTGCGCAGACAACAAGGCAACCAAACTGTTCCGGGAATTGGAAAAGTTTGGACTGATTGAGCGCAAACGGCGTGGGCTGGGAAAACCCGATTTGATTTACGTCAAAAACTTTGCAGACCCGCGTTTCCGGAATCGTGAAAAGAACGGTTCCGGTGCCGCGGATTCAGCGCAGCAGGAAACGGCAAAATCACGAGGAAATAAGACTGAGTGGAATAAAACCGAGGGGAGTGAACCTGATCCTTTCTCTTCCGATGCGGAGGACGAACCGGATGAGCGCACACGGCTGGAAGCGTATTTTATGCAATCGTTGGAGGTGGACTTGCTGCTCCGGGTCTGCCCGGATGAGGAAGACACCATTCAGATAATCCAAATCGGAACGATATAGTTATCTCGATCTATGATGCCGACTTTTGGCTTCATGCAGACGATAGCACCTTTCCCGCGTGGGACAGAGGCTTTGTCCAGCAAAGAGAACACCTTCGTCAATTCGGTGCCGGGATTCGAGGTCTTTTTGATTTCGATGGGATTCAGAACACCATCCTGCTCCAGAACAATATCAATCTCTTTTGCATCTTTGTCGCGGTAGTAGTACAAAAACGGCTCACTGCCGGTATTCAGATAGGTCTTCGCAATTTCGGAAACAACATAGTTTTCGAGGATTGCACCGTTCATGGCACCATACTCCAGAACCTCTGCACTGCTCCACTTGGTCAGATAGCAGACCAATCCCGTATCATAAAAATAGAGCTTTGGGGTTTTTACCAAACGCTTCAGAAGGTTATTGGAATAGGGGTGCAGATAGAAGATGATACCCAGTGTTTCCAGAATGTGCAGCCAATCTTTTGCCTGCTTCTGATTGATGTCCGCATCCTGTGC
This sequence comes from Faecalibacterium sp. Marseille-Q4164, assembly GCF_017377545.1. Classification (NCBI taxonomy): domain Bacteria; kingdom Bacillati; phylum Bacillota; class Clostridia; order Eubacteriales; family Oscillospiraceae; genus Faecalibacterium; species Faecalibacterium sp. Marseille-Q4164. The sequence continues at coordinate 89,658 of NZ_JAFREJ010000001.1, forward strand.
AATTTCGGCAACATTCAGCATCTGGGAGCAGCGCGCTGCAACCGCTGTCATGAAACGCAGAAATTTCAGCGCATCGATGGCATCTGAAAGCTCTTTTACGTCGCGTTCAATATAGGTAGAAAGGTAGCTGCTGTAAAAAATCTGGCTGTTGGTATTTTTTCCGCTTGCAATAGCGGGCATGGAGCCCCGATAGATACGCTCAAAGATATCTTTGGTATCTGCGGGCACAGCTTTTTCCTCGCGGTTCAGCAGAGCGTCCAAATCCACACGGAAAGGCTCGGTATCTGCACCGTTTATTTCTGACTGCGAAAGAGAAGTCATTGACAGCACTGCAACACGCCCGGCAAGTGATTCCTGTACCCCGTGCATCAGCTTGAACACCTGTGACCCGGTCAGCCAAAAGGCACCCGGCTCATGGTGAGTATCTGCATAGACTTTGATATAGGTAAATAGTTCCGGTGCATATTGAACCTCATCAATCAGAACCGGCGGCTTATGCAGCTGCAAAAACAATTCTGGATCATTTTTTGCGAGTGCCCGCTCGTTCAAATCGTCCAGTGAAACATATCCACGGGAAGTTCCTTCCATGAGCTTTTGCAGCATAGTTGTTTTTCCTACCTGCCGGGGGCCGGTCACAAGCACAACCGGATATTCCTGCGTGACCTGCTGCACAACTTTCTCAAGACTTCTTGTAATGTAACTCATATTGATCACCTGCTTCCAATCTCGGCCGATTTTTCTTATGATTCCATTTTAGCCGAAAACTTTGTCTTTTTCAAGTACATCTGGGTGTTTTAATCGTATTATAAAAAGTTAGGAGTTGATGCTTATTGTCTTATCGCTTAGTAATCGCAGAAAAGCCCTCAGTCGGGGCTGCTTATGCAAAAGTTCTCGGTGCGACCAACCGTCAGGATGGCTACTGGGAGGGTACAGTGATGAAAACACTTGCTATAATATCGCCATGGCGCAGGTTTCAGTTGCGTAAGAGGGAAAATTGCCTGAAATGCATTAAAGGCTGATAATACTCCGTGAGCTGCTCACAAGAGCAGCTCCATCGAGTCGCGGTCATTGTGCATTTTCAAGCTGAAAACAGGCCGGGACTCGGAAAAGGAGTCTCGGCCTGTTTGTGTTTTCGGCGCAAAGGAAAGGATTGAACAATGCGATTTGATGCAAAAGAATTCGGCGGACGTATCCGCGATTTGCGGAAAAAGAAGGGGATTACACAGGAACAGTTGAGTATAATGCTGAACGTTAGTGCGAACCATCTTGCAAAAGTTGAAACGGGAAGCCGCTGCTGCTCGATTGAGTTGCTGCAGGATCTTTCGTCCTGCCTGAATGTCAGAACGGACTATCTGCTGAACGGAGATGCACCGCATAACAACCATCTGAGGGAAAGACTGACGTTTCTTGCACAGGAATTAGAAAAGATTACGGCGGACCTCCCGGTATGGGGATAGGAAAAGCAAAATCCTCTTTTTCAATGCCCAAAAGCGTGGTAGAATAGGTAAAAGATTCAGTATCTGAAAAACGGAGCGCGCAACAATGAAGATTCTGGTCAGCGCCTGCCTGCTGGGCGAAAACTGCAAATACAGCGGCGGAAACAATTACAATCAGGCGGTTTGTGATTTTGCGCGGGGGCATCAGGTGGTTCCGGTCTGCCCGGAGGTTTTGGGCGGCCTGCCCACACCGCGGTGCCCGGCGGAAATCGTGCAGGGCGTTGTCACGAACAAAGAGGGCATCAATGTGGACCGGGAGTTCCGAGCGGGCGCAGCCAAGGCCCTTGCCATCGCAAAAGAAAATGGGGTGGAGCTTGCCATCCTGCAATCCCGCAGCCCCAGCTGCGGCGTGAAGGAAATTTACGATGGAACGTTTTCCGGGACAAAGATTCCCGGACAGGGCGTTTTTGCCAAGATGCTGATGGACGAAGGCGTCCGTGTTCTGGATGCCGGGGAATTGCCTAAAATTATCTTGAAAAATGAGGACGGAAAATGTCAATCAAACTGATTTGCAGCGACATTGACGGTACGCTGCTGCAATACGGCAAAAAGGAACTGGAAGACGAGATCTTTGAGCAGATACGGGAGCTGCATCGGCGCGGCATTCTGTTTTGCCCGGCATCCGGTCGGCAGTATACCAGCCTGCGCAAGCTCTTTGCACCGGTGGCAGACTGCTGTGTGTTTCTTTGTGAGAACGGCGGCGTGATCTATAAAGACGAACAGTGCATCGCCAAGAACCCGATGCCGCGCACGCTGGCCGAAGAAATCGCCAACGACCTGTGGATCCGCAGCGACGGGCAGGGCGAGGTAATGCTTTCCGGTCAGAATACTGCATACCTGATGGAGCGGGGTCTGGGAATGCTCAAGCGTATTCAGTTCATCGGGAACAATTATCAAATCATCCATGACCCTTCCGAGGTGACGGAGGAGATCACAAAAGTATCGGTGTATCTGCACGAAGGCGTAGAATCTTACACGGAACGGTTTGTCCCACGATGGAAAGAGGCGAACTGCGCTGTGGCAGGGCCGTACTGGATCGACACCACCTTTGCCAACAAGGGCATCGGTGTGCGCAGCATCTGCAAGACTCTGGACATCGACCTTGCCGATGTGATGGCTTTTGGCGACAATTATAACGATGTGTCGATGCTGGACATTGTGGGTGTGCCCTACATTATGGATGGTGCCGCCGCACCGCTGCGGGAAAAGTACCCGAACCATACACCCCGCCCAGAGGATGTGCTGCGGGAGTTCTTGAAGCAGAACTGAATTTTGCACGCATGTGTGCAAAATTCAAAATGATACGATATAAGGGAATATTTTGACATGACGAAAGTGCTTTTCATCTGCCACGGCAACATTTGCCGCAGCCCAATGGCCGAATTTGTAATGAAAGACCTTGTAGCCAAAGCCGGGCTTTCTGATCGGTTTGAAATCGCATCCGCGGCCACCAGCACCGAGGAGATCGGCAACCCGGTCTATCCGCCTGCCAGGCGGAAGCTGGCCGAGCACGGCATCTCCTGCGAGGGTAAAATCGCCCGACAGATGACCCAGCGGGATTACGAAACCTACGATTACCTGATCGCCATGGATCACAACAACCTGCGCAATATGGCGCGCTTTGTGGGCGGCGACCCGGAGCATAAAGTGTCTCTGCTGATGGATCATACCCGCCGCCCCGGCGATGTGGCCGACCCATGGTATACCGGGGATTTTGAGGCTACCTGGCAGGATGTACTGGAAGGCTGCACGGCTCTGCTGGAAGAACTGCGCTGACAGGAGAATTTTATGATAGAGCGCTATTGTGAGGGTGAACGGTTTGCTGACCTGTCGTTCACCGAGGAGGCTTTTGAGGATTGCGACTTTACCGACTGCGTGTTTGTGGATTGCTCCTTTACCAAATGCGAACTGGATCATACCATGCTGAATGAGTGCAAATTCGTGCGGTGTGAGATCACAGGTCTGCGCAGCACCCATTCTTCGGTGCAATCGCTGGATTTTGAGGACTGCCGTTTGCAGGAAATCGAGTGGGCACCGCTGATGTCCAACGGTGCCTTCCCGGACCCTATCAATACGCTGAAAGAGTGCAGTCTGAAATATAACACCTTCACCGAAATGAACTTTAACCGCTTCGACTTTTCGGACGGCAACGAAATTGTCGGCTCCATGTTTGCCAAATGCGAGATGCAGCTGGCAAATTTCAAGGGTGTAGAACTTCACGAAACGGAGTTCTACCAGTGTGATCTGCGCAAGGCGGATTTCCGGGATGCCGCCGGTTATAAGGTGGACATTCTGGGCAGCCGCCTGAAGGATGCAAAGTTTTCCCTGCCAGAAGCGGTGAATCTGCTGGCAGATTTGAAGATCAAACTGTCGTAAGAAGGAGAAAAAATGCGTCAACTCATCATTGCCCGAAAAGATCTGCAGATGTCTCCCGGTAAGCTGGCGGCGCAGTGCTGCCACGCTTCGCTGGCATTCCTCACCGACCCCATCGGCATGGGACAGGGCGTGGAACCCATCGAGAAAGACGGAGAAATTACCGGCTATCGGGCAGAAATCATGTTGGAGAAAGCAACCTATGAAGAATGGTTCGATGGTTCGTTTACCAAGACCGTATGTGGGGCAAAGAACCGCAATCAACTGCTGAAAGCAAAGACCATTGCCGAGGAATTAGGCCTTGTGGAAAACAAAGACTTCTTCCTTATCCGGGATGCCTGCCACACCGAGCTGGAACCGGAAGAATTTGATGAAAACGGAGAGGGCATGACCCTGACCTGCATCGGTTTCCGCCCGCTGCCGGATGAAATTGCACACCAGATCAGCCATAAGTTCCATTTGTATTGATAGAATTCCTTTATTTTATAAGCATTTTCCGCAATCGCTGCAGCCGTTGCAGATCAACTTGCTGCCGCAGGTCTCGCAGTTTGCGCGGAAATGAGGCACATAGAGATCTTCCTGCGGGATGGGGTAGCCCCAGTCGTCCACGAGGTCAAAATGAATGGGCCTGCCCTGAAAATTCATGCCGGATTTACAGGCCATTCGGCTTTGCAGCTGCTTGTTTGGCAGGTGGTAGCGCCTGCCGTCCTTGATGAACACAGTGCCGGTCTCGATAAAGCAGAAGGTCACATTGGCATCCACGCATTCCTGCCGGAGAGACTTGACCCAATCAAAATTGCAGGGGCGGGCACCGTCATAGTTTTCGCCGCCGCAGATGACCTGCTCGATCTGCCCGGCGGAAAGGTACTGCCGGATACTCACCGGTCCGATGAAGGGCGCGCACATGATGCCCTTGTGCTTGAAGGGCAGGTCAAACAGAATGGGAATGCGCTCATCGGCGCGGCGCTGATTTTCACAGGTGACATTGAAAAAGATGTTGTCCCAACCGCTGCCCCAGTCCGGCGGCAGGCACTCCCGTACCCGCTGCGGCCGCTTTGTGAGCAGGAAAAACACCACGTCGCTGCGTTGGCGCATGATGTCCCACGCCTCAACCCGCCACGGGTCGGCTTCTTCCAAGAAGAAATCCGAGGTCATGCAGACCCGGATCTGCTCACCACTCTGGATTTTGTAGTGTCCGGTGCGGTCTTTCTGGAGCGGATAGGAAAAGCCGCTTTTCGTTTTGTAGATCTCGGCTCCGTTCTGGTCCCGCATCCGGTCGAGAAAATACATGTAGCAGTTCTGGCAGCCCTCGCTGCACTTGACGCAGCCGTGCCATGGATTCCAGATGTCGTGCAGGAAGCTCACCCTCTTTCTGTACCTATTATTATAATAGCTGCGCGGACAGGAAACAAGAGCACCCCTTGCACCGCCCCATCGGATGTGATAGGATGAAGAAAACCATGTGAGGGAGGAACCACCATGCCGTTTCTGATGATCCGCAACGACATCACCAAAGTGGCAGCGGATGCCATTGTCAACCCGGCCAACCGGAACCTTTTGCAGGGCAGCGGCACCAGCCGCGCCATCTATCAGGCGGCAGGGGAGCAGGAGCTGACCGCTTCCTGCGAAGCCATCGGCCGTTGCGATTTGGGCAGAGCCGTGTGTACCCCGGCGTTCGGTCTGCCCGCAAAATATATTTTCCATGCAGTCTGCCCAGCGTGGCACGGCGGCGGGTTCGGCGAAGCTGAACAATTAGCCGGTGCATACCACTCCGCATTGGAATTAGCCGCAGAGTACCACTGCGAGAGCGTGGCCTTTCCGCTGCTGTCCAGCGGAAACTATGGCTACCCCAAAGAACAGGCCTTCCGCATTGCGGTGGACACCATCACACAGTACGTCATGGAGCACGACCTGACCGTGTATCTGGTGCTTTACGACCGGGGCTCGCTGGCCGTGAGCCGGAAGCTGTTCGCCTCGGTGGAGGAGTACATTGACGACCACTATGTAGCACAGAACGATGAAAGCTACGGATTTGGCCGTCGGCGCAGGGAATTGTCAGAGCGGCGGAGGCTTCTGGAAGAAGATGCCGCCGTGCCGATGCTAGGTGCAGTTCCGGCATCCGCCGCGGCACCCAGGACAGCCCGCAGTCTGGAAAGCCTGATGGATAATCTCGGTGAAAGCTTCACCACCCGGCTGCTGCGGCTCATTGACGAGCGGGGGCTGAAAGACTCCACCGTGTACAAGCAGTCCAACATCTCCCGGCAGCATTTCTCCAAAATTCAGTGCAATCGCGACTACAACCCCAAAAAGAAAACGGTGCTGGCCTTTGCGGTGGGCCTGCACCTGTCCGAAGATGAAACCATCGACCTGCTCAAAAGCGCAGGCTACGCCTTCTCCGATGGCTCCAAGCGGGACTGGATCGTGCGGTATTGCCTGGAACACAAAATCTATAACATCAATCAGGTCAATACGCTGCTGTTTGAATACGATCAGGAACAGCTGGGTGCGTGATTTGTCGCCTGCCCGTTGACCTTTTGCCCTCCGGTTTGTGGTATCCTTTTGCCAACGAAAGCGATACACCACAAAACGGAGGGCATTGTTGTGAAGAAAAATCTTACCGAGCTTGTTTTCATTCTGGACCGCAGCGGTTCCATGGGCGGGCTGGAGCAGGATACCATCGGCGGGTTCAATGCTATGTTGACCCGGCAGAAGGAGCAGGAGGGCGAGGCCAACGTGACCACCATCCTGTTCGACCATGAGGTGCAGCTGCTGCACGACCGTTTTCCGCTGAAGGCTGTTGCGCCGCTGACCGAAAAGGACTACTACGTCCGGGGCTGCACGGCGCTGCTGGATGCCATTGGTTATGGCATGGAAAAGATGGTGAATATCCAGCGCCATCTGCCGGAGGACGAGCGTGCCGAAAAGGTCATCTTTGTCATCACCACGGACGGCTTGGAAAACGCCAGCAAGCGGTTTGGCTATGAGAAGATCCGCCGGATGATCGAGCGGGAAAAAGAGCAATACGGCTGGGAGTTCCTGTTCCTCGGTGCCAACATGGACGCCGTGAAGGAAGCTGCCCGCTTCGGCATCGGGGCAGACCGGGCGGTGCGGTTTGAGAATGACGCACAGGGCGTGGCGGTCAACTACCACGTTGTTAGCGAGACAGTCTCCCGGATGCGGGAAGCACCCTGCTGCGCGTCCATCGGCGCAGAGTGGAAAGAACAAATCGAAGCTGATTTTCAGAAGCGGCATCATAGGTAAGGGAGGAAACAGCCATGTTAGGAGCAATCTTGGGTGACATCGTGGGCAGTCCCTATGAATTTGACCACAACAATTACAAGCACAAGGATTTTCCGCTGCTGAGCAAGAAATCGCACTTCACCGATGATACGGTCATGACCGTTGCGGTGGCACGGGGATTGATTGCAGGTAAAGGCATCCCGGAGAGAACATTTGAAGAAACAAAGAGCGAGATGCGCATTTGGGGAGAAACATACCCTCATGCCGGTTACGGCGGGATGTTCCGCCGGTGGCTGCATGCAGAAAATCCGAATCCCTATGGCAGTTTCGGTAACGGCTCGGCTATGCGGGTGTCGGCAGCGGGCTGGCTGTTCGATACGCTGGACAAAACGCTGGAAATGGCAAAAGTGACCGCTGAAGTCACCCACAACCACCCGGAGGGCATCAAGGGCGCACAGGCCACGGCGGCAGCAATTTTTCTGGCCCGTACCGGCCACAGCAAGCCGGCAATCAAACAATATGTGGAGCAGAGCTTCGGTTATGACCTGAACCGTACCTGTGATGAAATTCGGCCGACCTATCATCATGTGGAGACCTGTCAGGAAACTGTGCCGGAAGCAATCATTGCTTTTCTGGAAAGCGTCAGTTTTGAGGATGCACTTCGCAATGCAGTTTCTCTGGGCGGCGACAGCGACACCCTTGCCTGCATCACAGGCGGCATTGCCGAAGCTTTTTACGGGATGCCGCAGGAACTGCGGGACGAGACTTTGAAACGTCTGCCGGAGGATATCCGGGAAGGATATGAGCTGTTTCGGTGGAACATCGGCCAGAGATAAGACATTCGGAGAACCAAGGAGCAGATACAACACACTCGTGATGTGAAGTATCTGCTCCTTGGTTTTTAATAAGACTCGATGAAGGGCGTCTTGCATCGGCCTGAAAAATCCGATATACTGAACCCAGAGAGTATATCGAATTTTTTGGGAAAAGGAGAGAACGGTATGGAACATCTTTATGAAAAGGCACTGGAAAGTGCGGAATATATCAAGACGCACACGAAAAAGCGCCCGAAGATCGCGGTGGTGCTGGGCTCCGGCCTTGGCAAGCTGACCGCGGACTTTACGGACACGGAAGAACTGTCCTACAAGGATATCCCCAACTTCCCGGTATCCACGGTGGCAGGACACAAAGGCGCATTGTTGGCTGGCAAGCTGGGGGACACGGAAGTCTACGCCATGGAAGGCCGCTTCCATTTCTATGAGGGCTACTCCATGAAGGAAGTCTGCTACCCGTTCTATGTGTTCAAGCTGTTGGACGTGGAAAAGGTGGTGTTGACCAACGCCTGCGGCGGCATCAACCGGGAGTTTGCGCCGGGCACCCTGATGCTCATTACCGACTTCATCAACATGATGGGCACGAACCCCCTCATTGGCCCCAACAATGAGCGCTTCGGCCCCCGCTTCCCGGACATGACCGAACCTTACAGTCTGGAACTGCGGAACCTTGCCAAGCAGACCGCCGATGAACTGGGCATTGCCTACAAGGAGGGCGTTTACATGGGCTTTATGGGCCCTTGCTATGAAACGGCGGCTGAAATTCGCGCCTTTGCGGGGATGGGAGCCGATGCCGTGGGCATGAGCACCGTGCCGGAAACCATGGTCTGCAACTACATGGGCATGAAGGTACTGGCCGTCGGCTGCATCACCAACATGGCCACCGGCATCCAGACGGTCAAGCATAGCCACGCCCGCGTGCTGGAGATCGCAAATCAGGCAGGCGATACCCTGTGCCGCTGGCTGGGTGCGGTGATCCAGAAGATGGAAGGATAGGGTAATTCGGATGAGAGAAAACATCGTTTTTGATTATTTGCTGGCAAATGCCTGGGGGCTGCCGCTTTGCCGTGTGTCCGTGTCAGAAGATGGCTTCGTTCAATGTCAGGAGAACAGAGAAAATACACAAGGACTGCAACTGGAAAAGGCAGAAGTAGATAAAATCAAATCAATCGTTTCAGAACATGCGCATATACTGGATTATGACAGTAAAGAACTTGAGTCGCCAGATGTGTTTGATGGAGTTATGAATTTTTTTGATTTTGAGGCATCTGATGGACGAAAAGTGAACTTGATGGCTTTTAATATTGGCGAAGTGAAAACCCCTGGCATGAGCTTTTCAAAAGGTCTCCTGGAGAAAGGAGAACCGGACGAAATCGTCGTTCCGGTAAAAGCAATGGAGGTAGTAAAGACATTCGAGGAAATCGCTGCTACTCTGGTGGCGAATGGAGTGGATGCCAAATGCTTAAGGCTGACATATGCCTGAAAAACGCCTAAGATTACATGAAAGATTATCAGAAAATTATCTTTCTGTGAATTTTAGCACTCTTCTATTGACACTGCTAATGAACGGTGCTATAACAGTGGCGTGCTCAGGAGGAAGGGCAAAAGGAGAGCCGCTAGGCTCCCCGGAAAGCCTTTCCGAGTGGACGCTTCAGATTTTTTGCCCCGACCCGAACGCCGGGATTGGAGGAATGATTTATGCTTATGCCGACTGTTTTCCATGAAAACCTGTTCGATGATTTCTTCGATCCGTTCTGGAATGACGCTGCACTGGAACGTATGATGAACCGTGAGGCTCGTGATACCTTTGGTAAGCGCGGTGCAAACATGATGAAGACCGATGTCAAACAGACGGACAACGGCTACGAAGTAGCTGTTGACCTGCCGGGCTGCAAGAAGGAAGACGTTCAGATGGATCTGAACGACGGCTACCTGACCATTCAGGCAGTGCGCAGCCACAGCAACGACGAAAAGGATAAGAAGGGCCGCTATCTGCGGCGCGAATCCTTCTCCGGCACCTGCGCGCGCAGTTTCTACGTGGGCGATGTGAAGAAGGAGGACATCCACGCAAAGTTCGAGGATGGTGTCCTGTACGTCGAGCTGCCTGCTCCTCAGCAGACGAAGGCTTTGCCTGAGAACCCGAACCTGATCGAGATCGAGTAAAACGCCGGTCGTGTGCGCCAAAGCACAACGCACATAAGATGCCCCCGGAGAGCCGCAACAAGCCCTCCGGGGGCATTTTTGTTTCGCTATCTTTTCCGCAAGGGAAAATCATGGTATACTGAGAACAGCAACTCGGAATTTATGGAGGTACTTCACTATGGAATACAAACGCTTTGGCGGTAGGCTCCTTGTCCGCATCGACAAAGATGAGGAAATCGGTGAAACAAATTTGATTTTAGGGGGACAAAGATGAGTGATGTAAAAGAAAAGACCGGCGCAGTCCTGAGGGAGACGGCAGTCCTGACCGGGGCGGTGGCGATCATTGCGGCGGGCGTTTTCTTTTTTCTGGTGCCGAGCCATACATCCGTCAGCAGCATTTCCGGCCTTGGCATCGTGCTGTCCAATTTTGTGCCGCTGCCCTTGTCGGTCATTACGATGATCCTGAACGTCGTGCTTCTCATCATCGGGTTCTTTACCTGCGGCAGAGAATTTGGCGCAAAGACCGTATACACCAGTGTGCTGCTGCCGGTGTTTCTGGGGCTGTTTGAAAAGCTGTTCCCGGAGTTCGGCTCGATGACCGGCAGTCAGGAGCTGGACGTGCTGTGCTATATTCTGGTGGTCAGCATCGGGCTGAGTATTTTGTTCAACCGCAATGCATCCTCCGGCGGGCTGGATATCGTGGCAAAGATCATGAACAAGTACCTGCACATGGAATTGGGAAAAGCCATGTCTCTGTCGGGAATGTGTGTGGCGCTTTCCGCGGCCCTGGTCTACGATAAAAAGACCGTGGTGCTGAGTATCCTCGGTACTTACTTCAACGGCATCGTGCTGGACCATTTCATCTTTGATAACAGCATCAAACGCCGCGTCTGCATCATCACCGAAAAAGAGGAGACGCTGCGTCAGTTCATCCTCCATGACCTGCACAGCGGTGCGACCATGTACGAGGCCATCGGTGCATACAATCTGGAAAAGCACAACGAGATCATTACCATCGTGGACAAGAGCGAATATCAGAAGCTGATGAACTTTATCAACCGGGAAGACCCCAAGGCTTTTGTTACCGTTTACAATGTGTCCAGCATGCAGTATCAGCCCAAGATCTAATCGGCGGAGAGCTGCGTGGTATACTCAAGTCCGGAAATATCAAAGCGCATGGAGGTAAAAAGCATGCTGACCTATACCTATGTTTCAGAGGGGACGTTTGCCCTGATGGAAAAACCAAAGCCGGTGCTGCAGCACGAGCGGGACGCCATTGTAAAGGTGACCCTTGCCAGCATCTGCTCCAGCGACCTGCACATTAAGCACGGCAGCGTGCCCCGGGCGGTGCCCGGCATCACCGTAGGGCACGAGATGGTGGGCATCGTAGAAGAAGTGGGCAGTGCGGTGACCAATGTGAAACCCGGCGACCGGGTGACGGTGAACGTGGAGACCTTCTGCGGAGAGTGCTTCTTCTGCAAAAAGGGCTTCGTGAACAACTGCACCGATCAAAACGGCGGCTGGGCACTGGGCTGCCGCATCGACGGCGGGCAGGCGGAGTATGTCCGGGTGCCCTTTGCGGATCAGGGACTGAACAAGATCCCGGACGGCGTCACCGATCGGCAGGCGCTGCTGGTGGGCGATGTGCTGGCCACCGGCTTTTGGGCGGCACGCATTTCGGAGATCACCCCCGAGGATACCGTGCTGATCCTCGGTGCAGGGCCGACTGGCATCTGCACGCTGCTGTGCGTCATGCTGCACAGTCCCAAGCGCATCATCGTCTGTGAAAAGGACGCAAGCCGCCTGCAGTTCATCCGTCGGCACTACCCGCAGGTGCTCACCGTGCAGCCGGAGGACTGCGCCGCCTTTGTGCGTGCCCACAGCGACCACGGCGGGGCCGATGTGGTGCTGGAGGTGGCAGGGGCAGACTCCACCTTCCGGCTGGCATGGGAGTGTGCACGGCCCAACGCCATTGTGACGGTGGTGGCACTGTACGATAAGGCGCAGACCCTGCCGCTGCCGGAAATGTACGGCAAAAACCTCACCTTTAAGACCGGCGGCGTGGACGGCTGCGATTGTGAAGAAACGCTGCGTCTCATCGCAGAAGGCAAGATCGATACCGAACCGCTCATCACCCACACCTACCCCCTGCGCCGGATCGCAGAGGGCTACGAGCTGTTTGAAAAGAAACGGGACGGCGTGATCAAGGTGGCAGTGGAGTGCTGACGGTGTGCGCCAAGTCACACACGCACATAAGGTGGCCCCGGAGAGCTGTAACAAGCCCTCCGGGGCCATTTTTGTTTCCCGACATCTTTTCCGCAGCGGCAGGGCGTGGTAGAATAAGGGCAGAACCGATCCACAGGTGAAAAAATCGAACTTCAGAGAGAGGAGATGTTTCTATGCAGTCCGATGAACTGAAACGCCGGATCTCGGCAGGCAGAGGAGATGCTCTGGCCGATCTGGTTTTGAGAAATGCCAGAATCGTCAATGTGTTTACTGATGAGATCGACACCGCTGACATTGCCATCAGCGGAAATTCGATCGTGGGCGTGGGAACGTATCATGGCCGGAAAGAAGTTGATCTGCACGGCAAATATGTCTGCCCGGGCCTGATCGATGGGCATATCCACATCGAAAGCTCCATGCTCTGTGGTCCGGCCTTCGAGCAGGCAGTGCTGCCCCACGGTACCACTGCGGTGGTCACAGACCCGCACGAGATCTCGAACGTTGCGGGGCTGGAAGGCTTGGATTTTATGCTGGAAACGACAAAAAATCTGACCCTTTCGGTTTATTTCATGCTGCCCTCCTGTGTTCCGGCCACGGATCTGGATGAATCCGGTGCGGTGCTGAACGCAGAACAGCTCCGGCCTTACTACGGCGATCCCCGTGTGCTGGGGCTTGCGGAACTGATGAATGCCTACGGAACGGTGCGCTGTGACCCGAAGATCCTGCAGAAGATCCGCGACTGCACCGAAGCGGGAAAGATCGTGGATGGCCATGCGCCGCTTTTGAGCGCTAAGGACCTGAATGCTTATATTGCGGCAGGCGTTCAGTCCGATCACGAGTGCTCCAACATCGAGGAAGCCATGGAAAAACTCCGGCGCGGACAATACATCATGATCCGGGAAGGAACGGCTGCCAAAAATATGGAGGCCCTGATGCCGCTGTTCCGGGAGCCCTATTGCAGCCGCTGTATGCTGGTGACGGATGATAAGCACCCCGGTGACCTGCTGGACAGCGGACACATCGATTCCAACATCCGTAAAGCGATCCGGCTGGGCGCAGACCCGGCAGTGGCCGTCAAAATGGCAACGCTGGTCCCGGCACAGTATTTTGGGTTCAAGCAGCGCGGTGCCGTAGCACCGGGGTACCGGGCAGATCTGGTTGTGGTTTCTGATCTGGAATCCTTTACGGTCGAACAGGTTTACAAGAATGGCACGCTGGTGGCCGAGCACGGAAAAACGCTGAAACCCGCACCGCTTGACATCGACCGTGTGAGATTTTCCCACGTTATGGATTCCTTTGATCTGGATGAGATCACACTGCAGGACCTGGAACTTCGGGAAAGCGGGGAGCAGGAGCGTGTCATCTGCCTGAACCGGGGCGAGCTGCTTACGGAGGAAAAAATCATCCCGTTCCAACGGCATCCGGGCAAGGCTCCCGGTGTGGACCCGGAACACAACATCGTAAAACTGGCCGTTTTTGAGCGGCATCATCACTCCGGCCATGTGGGCATTGGCTTTTTAGGAAACTTCAGCCTGAAATGCGGAGCCGTTGCATCGAGCATCGCACATGATTCCCATAACCTGATCGTGGCAGGGGACAACGATACCGATATGATGCTGGCCGGCAACACTGTGCGGAAAAACAAAGGCGGACTTGCGTTTGTGGCAGATGGACAGGTCGTGGCAGAACTTGCGCTTCCGGTGGCCGGATTGATGAGCACCGAAAGCGCAGAGAGCGTTGCGGCGAAAATGCAGGCGCTGAACGATGCCCTCAAGGCACATGGTGTAGTGGAAGATATCGGCATCTTTATGACCCTCGCCTTCGTCAGCCTTCCGGTCATTCCCAAACTCAGACTGAATACATACGGCATCATCGATGTAGCGCAGCAGAAAGTCGTTCCGGCTGTTTTTTAATAGGCGATAACAAAAATACTGCCGGAGACCGACCCGAATGGTCCGTCTCCGGCAACAGAACAGTTCGTTCCTACTCTTAGAAGCGAGCCGCATCAAGAGAAAAATTGACGGAAATTCTTATTTGATAAATCGGGATTTAGCGAGGTAAAGATATATGCTTCATTTAGAAAAAGTAAATGGTAATAATGTCTGGGATATCCTGAAACTGACGGTATCGGAATCGCAGAAGAACTTCGTTGCCACCAATGAGATCAGCATCATTGAAGCGTATACTGCAATTACGGGAAACGGTCATGCATTCCCGTTTGGTATATATGATGAGGATAAGCCTGTAGGCTTCCTGATGATTGGTTTTGATGTTGATGATTATTGGACGGATGCACCTGAAATTGCAAAGGGAAACTATAATCTGTGGCGTCTTATGATCGATAAGGCATATCAAAACAGAGGGTACGGGAAAGAAGCGGTCAGCCTTGCATTAGAGTTCATAAAATCTATGCCTTGTGGAGAAGCGGAATACTGTTGGCTATCATATGAACCCGATAATGCAGTTGCCCGTCAGATGTATCGCTCTTTCGGTTTCGAAGAAACCGGTGAAATGGACGGCGAAGAACTGATCGCTGTTCTGAGACTGTAATTAACAACTTCGCGTTTATCAAGGTGAACATTTAAGTGTTAAAAACGGGAGTGAAAACAAATGATGACCATTGCACAGATCATGGAAAAGATGATCGCCTTTTCCGAAGGGAATATCCATGACATCACGCACCTGAGCTGCGTGTGGACCTATGCCAAAACCATTGGTGAGCTGGAGGGGCTGGACGCAGACACGCAGTTTATTCTGGAGGTGGCGGCCATCACCCACGATATCGCCTGCCCGCTCTGCCGCAAAAAGTACGGCAACACCAATGGTAGATATCAGGAGCAGGAGGGTGCCCCGCTGGTGCGGGAGTTCTTGGCGGATACCGGCATGACAGCAGAACAGATCGACCGGGTGGCCTATCTGGTAGGGCACCACCATAGCCCGGCGCAGATCGACGGCATTGACTATCAAATTCTGATTGAGGCGGATTATATCGTCAATGCGTCCGAAAGCGGGTACGGTCAGCAGGCAATCCGAACCTTTATGGAACATACGATGAAAACGACAGCAGGTATCCGGCTGACGAAAACAGTGTTTGGAGTGTAAAAATGATTCAGAAGCATTGCTTTGAATGCGGTATGGCATTGATTGAAAAAGAACTGGAAGAAGAGGGCATTGTGCCTTATTGCCCGAAATGCCAGCAATACCGGTTCCCGATGTACAATGTGGCAGTCAGCATGATTGTTGTGGATGAGGAAACCGGGAAAATTCTGCTCATCCAGCAGTACGGCAAGCCCTCTTATATTCTGGTGGCTGGATATGTGAACCGCGGTGAGGCAGAAGAACACGCCGTGGTGCGGGAAGTCCGGGAAGAAACCGGGTTGGAAGTAGAGCACCTCCGGTTCAACCGTACTAAGTTTTTTGAGCCGTCCAACACGCTGATGTGTAACTTTACGGCTTTCGTCAGAACCGCAAAGGCGCTGCATATCAACCACGAAGTGGACCGCTGCAAGTGGTTCACCCCACAGGAAGCCAGAGAAAACATCCGTCCCAACAGCCTTGCAGCGGAATTTTTGAATGCGTATCTGGACGAAGTGGGGAATAAGCCGATGGAGATGTGATTCGTGGCTGTGCCACGGGAATTTTGACGGAAAGTATGGAAAAAAGTTGGTTCGGCCTGTTTCGGTTGACTTTTTTATAAAGAATCGATATATTGATACTATATAGTATCAATAAGTATCAACTGCGAGGTGGGCAGAATGGATGGGGCACAGTTTGCCAAAATGCTTTCAGATAAGCATTTGCTTGAACTCAATCGGATGGAATACAAGTACTCGACTGTCAGCGTCAAAGAATTTGCCGAATTGCTGCGGCAAAACTTTGCGCAGCCTCTGCCGTTGACTGATTTTTCTGGAAATAAGCTGTTTTACCTGCCGAACCTCGCGCAAATTTCAACAAATGGTATGAAGCAGTTGCTCTCTGTCCCTGTCAGTGGACAAAACTTCGGTTTGTCGGCGATGACCGAGGAAATTTATGCGACTTTTCAAATTGAAAGTATCCGCTCGACCCGCAGCAGTATCCGTTATATCCTCGATGGTTATGCCCCTCGTGATGAACAAGAAGCCCGCATCTATGGTATGAAGCGCGGACTGGAGTTTATCGCGAATCGTCAGAATACGATTACCGAGGAGAATCTGCATCACCTATATCAGATCAGCACAGGGGATTATGCCGCCAGAGCAGTCATATTGAAAGACATCTCGCCTGAAAGTGAATTCAGGCGGGACTTTTTGTTTTTTATTGTAAAGGCTGGTTCCTGTTCTTTTGCGGAGATGGCTACACATTAAAGAACTTTGGCCTCATTGGCCGTCAACTGGAAGGTTGCTCCCAGCATAATATGAAAGTTATTGAGATCGCAAATGCCGTCGGATATGAAAATCAAGGCAAGTTTGCGCAGGTATTCGCAGAAACTTATAGCGTCACCCCACTGGAATTCCGCAGTCTGTCTAAATGAATATGGATGTGGGGGGCTGTAACTGGCCATAAGGGATAAAAGCATATCCGCCAGTGTACCGTGTGATGGATTTCACATGATACACTGGCGGCATTTTGTATAAAGAGAACGGATGCAGCAGGCTCCTAGTATCAAATCGTAAAACTGGCATTCAGCATCAGATTGGACTGACAGCGAACATGCTCGGCGGCTTTTAGTTCCCCACGAGCAAGACGAAGTGCCAGCGTAAAGCAATCTTCTGCAATTAAAGACATCGGGATTCCAATAAAAGAGATTGAGGGAATATAGTTGCTCAGGTGATTCCGGTCTTCCATTCGTCCAAAACTGAGAAGTTCGGCCTGCTGCGTAAAAATAAAGTCATTTCGAGCCAGAAGAGGGATCGCACCAAAGGCAAGAGTTGTGTTCATCGTGATCACAAGTTCCGGCTTCTCAGAAAGGTTCAGGATACGTCTTGCTGCGATAGCCCCTCCTTGATAAGAGTTTTCTGTGGAGAAACATTGCTGGAGTGAAATCGGGATTCCCTGCTGATGCAAAATAATCATTAGCTGATTCAGCGTATCATCTTCGGAACAATCAGGCTGAACTCCGGATAGAATGACGATGTTGTGATAGTTTTTTGCGGAGATGATTTGCGCGGCCTGTCGGATGGAATCCTCTGTCTGGCAGGATACGCTGCAGAAATTACGACTTGTGCCATTGAAAAGAATCAACGGCAGCGTGTTTGGCAGTTTTTCCAATGCATTTCGGTCGGATTCGGATTCAGCAACAACAATGGCTGCGGTATATGCGGAAGGTGCAAGGTTCCGGATTCGCATTTCCAATTGACCTCGTTCGTAGAGGCAGAGCAGAAGATTAAAAGGGGTGTCTGTCTGTTGAATCTGTCGTTCCATTGCAGAAGCGAAGAGGTTGACTTCTGCGCTGAGAGAGACAGATGGAAAAAACAGTGCGATGGTAAGCTGAGAAGGGGAAATAACAGACGGCGCATTCAGCTGGTATCCCAAATCACGCGCAGCACAGAGTACTTTTTGGGCAGTTTTATCCGCAACTTTGTGCTCTTTTGCAGTTCCATTCAAAACAAAACTGACAGTCGAGATGGAAACGCCGGCCAGTTTTGCAACATCTTTCATTACAGCCATAAAGAAATACCCCTTTTGCAATGCTTTTTTCTATTTTGCATGAAGAATTAAATTTTGTCAAGAAATTAAAATAACTTTAGCTAAAAATAAAATTTTAATTGACAACCATCAAAAGGGAGTGTATAATATTCGCCGTTGACGTTAGTTACAACTTACTAACTGACGGAATGCATTTATGTTATCTGAAATGATGTTCTATTTTTGGAGGGAACTATGAGAAAGATTTCGCGTCGTAATTTTCTTCTGACCGCAGGTGTGGTCAGTGCCGCCGCTTTGCTGGCCGCTTGCGGCAGCTCCACTTCCTCTGCAAGCAGTGAATCTGCTTCCGAAAGCACGGCTTCTTCTGCGGAAAGTGCAGCTTCCAATGAAGCGGTGGAATATCCCATCACCATCCAGCATGCTTATGGCGAGACGGTCATTGAGGAGAAGCCCGAAAGCATTGTTGCAATTGCATGGGGTAATCCGGATGTGCCTCTGGCTCTGGGTGTCGTGCCCACTGGTGTTTCCAAAACAAACTTCGGCCCGGTCAACGAAGACGGCCTGCTGCCTTGGACTGCTGCCGCATTTGAAAAGCTGGGTGCATCGCCGAATGTCTTCAGTGATACGGACGGCTGGGATTATGAGGCCATCAGTGATTGCGCTCCGGACGTGATTCTGGCTGCTTACTCCGGTTTCTCCGAAGAAGAATATAATATGTTGAGCCAGATCGCTCCGACGGTTGCATATCCCAGCGTTGCATGGTCTACTACTTGGCGCGAAGAAACAATTGTAGATGCTACGGCGATGGGCATGAAGAGTGAAGGTGAAGCTCTGGTGGCTGAGACTGACGCTATGATTCAGAAAAAGTTGGCAGAGTATCCTGCTATTGAGGGCAAGAAGGCAGCCTTCTTCTGGCTGAGTGCTTCGGATCTGAGCACATTCTATATTTACACCACATTGGATCCGCGTGCCGCATTTCTGACGGATCTTGGAATGCCGCTGCCGGATAGTGTTGCCGCACTGGATAACGGGAAGGATTTTGCACTGACAGTCAGTGCGGAGAATGCAAATCAGTTCAGCGATGTGGAAATCATCATCACCTACGGTACAGATGAACTGCTGACCGCGCTTCAGGCTGATCCCCTGCTGAGTGAAATTTCGGCGGTGAAGAACGGTGCTGTGGTTCTGCTGGATTCCTCGGATGATCTGGCTGCTTCCAGCACACCCTCTATCCTGTCGATTCCGTATACGATTGACCGCTATCTGGAAGTCCTGAATGCTGTGGCAGAGAAAGCTGTATGAAGAATGGGCAGCGTGTGATTGGAATCACTCTGCTGGGTATGATCATTTTGGCAGGATGTATGCTGGCTTCCGTAGCATATGGTTCCAATCTTATTCCCATCGGGCAGGTTCTGCAGGCTCTTCAAAATCCAGATTCAGGAACTTTTGAGGCATCGGTCGTCTGGGCTCGTATTCCGCGCACTGTGTTTGGAGTACTGGCGGGAGCCGCACTGGGCGTATCAGGTGCTCTCATGCAGGCTGTGACCCGAAACCCGATTGCTGATCCCAGTGTACTTGGAGTCAATACCGGCGCATCCCTGTTTGTCGTGATTGGAATCGCGTGGATGCACATTACATCCAGCCAGCAATATATCTGGCTGGCCTTTGCAGGTGCGGCCTTGACTGCTGTTTTTGTCTACGGTATCGCATCGGTAGGTTATGGCGGTCCGACTTCGATCAAACTGGCATTGGCTGGCACTGCCACTGGCACGGCTCTTTCTGCCTTAGTCAACACCATTATGCTGCCGGACAGTTCTGTCATGAAAGAATTTCGCTTTTGGCAGGTCGGCAGCATCAGTGGTACAAGCTGGGGGGAGATACGCACCATTCTGCCATATCTTCTGGTGGGTTTTGTACTAGCGGTGATATTGATTCCAGCCTTGAATGCATTGGCTTTGGGTGATGAATTGGCTGCTGGTCTGGGTGTCAATGTGCAACTGGTGCGAGCACTGGCTGCACTGGGCGGTGTGCTGTTGTGTGCAGCCACCACTGCATTGGCAGGACCAATCGGCTTTGTAGGGTTAATGGTGCCGCACTTTGTCCGGTTGACGCTTGGTGCTGACCTTAAAACAGTAATTCCGCTTTCTGCATTATACGGTGCCGCCTTGCTGGTTCTCGCCGATGTGCTTGGCCGTGTTCTGGGCAGCCCTGGTGAACTGGAAGTAGGAATTGTAACGGCTGTTCTGGGAGCACCTGTCTTTATTCTTGTAGCAAAGAAAGCGAAGGTGCGCAGTTTATGAACAAACCGAACATTTCTGTGCGGCAGGGGTTTGCCCAAAGACACCGTCGCTCTGTTCTGGCAGCCGCTGTGCTCATCATTCTGAGCGTTGTTCTGGCTTGTCTGGTGATGACATGCGGCAACACTTACTATTCGTTGGCAGAAGTCTGGAAGATTCTTACCAGTGAAGGGACAAAAGGAGCTGCATTTACCATCAAAACTCTCCGGCTGCCTAAAATGCTCATTGGAATTCTTGCTGGAATCGCATTCGGGGTGTCCGGAAACACATTTCAAACCTTGCTTCGGAATCCACTGGCAAGTCCGGATATTATTGGTGTTACAAGTGGAGCCAGTGCAGCAGCAGTGTTTTGTATTCTGATGCTCAAATGGAGCGGCGGTATCGTATCGCTCGTTGCTGTGTTGGCCGGACTTTTCGTCGCAGCGTTGATTTACCTGCTGGCGCGTGACCGACATGGCTGTTCCGGCAGTCGGATGATCCTGATTGGCATCGGAATGCAGGCTATGCTCAATGCCTTGATTTCATGGATGTTATTGAAAGGCTCTGAATACGATGTTGCCACAGCATTACGATGGCTGCGGGGCAGCTTGAATGGTGTCCAGATGTCAGATGTTCCGGTGCTGAGCATCACAGTTTTGGTAGGTGGCTTCATTTTAATAGTGCTAAATCGAAGCTTGCAGGTTATGCAGTTGGGAGAAGAATACCCCATCACGCTTGGAGCGCCTGTCCAGCGTGTACGGTTGGGCTCCATTCTGTGCGCATTACTTCTTACAGCTGTGGCAACTTCTATCACTGGCCCCATCGCGTCCGTTGCTTTTCTGTCAGGTCCAATCGCATCAAGAATCGTTGGGAAAGGACGTACCAATCTGCTTGCTTCGGCACTGGTAGGTGTGGTTCTAATTCTGGCTTCAGAGCTGGTAGGACAAAATCTCTTTGCAGTGCGATATCCGGTGGGTGTTATCACTGGAATTTTGGGTGCACCATATCTGCTGCTGCTCCTGCTGCAAATCAATAAGAAAGGAGAGCGTGTCTGATGACAGAGCATACATTGCAAACTCAAAATCTCTCTGTGGGCTACGATGAAACCACCATCATTGAAGATTTGAATCTGGAAATCCCGGCTCACAAGGTTAGTGTGATCATTGGAGCGAACGGTTGCGGAAAATCCACCCTGATGAAAACCCTTTCACGGTTGCTGAAGCCCGAAAAAGGACAGGTGGTTCTGGACGGAAAAGCAGTTCACGGTTATCCTTCCACGCAGCTGGCGCAGATGCTTGGACTTCTTCCCCAGTCTCCAACGGTACCGGAGGGAATCACGGTGGCAGATTTGGTCGCACGTGGACGATATCCATACCGGAAGTTCATGCAGAATATGACCAAAGAGGACTATGCCGCAGTTGAGGATGCTCTGGAACGGATGGGAATCACAGAACTGGCCAACCGATGTGTGGATGAGCTTTCTGGCGGTCAGCGGCAGCGAGTGTGGATTGCTCTGGCACTGGCGCAGGAGACAGACATTTTGCTGCTTGATGAGCCGACAACCTATCTGGACATTGCCTATCAGGTGGAAATTCTTGATTTGCTGACAGAGTTAAACCGCAGAAAGGGAACGACCATCGTAATGATTTTGCATGATGTGAACCTTTCTGCACGATATGCGAATCATTTGTTTGCGCTCTGCCGTGGAAAATTGATTGCAGAAGGTAAACCGGCAGATGTCATTACAGAAGAGTTGATGCAAAAGGTGTATCAACTTAATTGCATTGTTATGAAGGATCCACTTTCTGGAGCACCACTCATTGTACCAAAGGGAAAATACTGATAAACCAAATAATTAGGCAAACCTCTCCTGACCATGTGATGGCCGGGAGAGGTATTTTGGGGCCTGTACCTGCCGCACAGGAGGCAACTGAAATTTTCTGAGACGTTCAGTATAACCTTTGAAGTTGATTTCAAGTCAATCCCTTTTTGAAATTTTATAGAAAGACATCCCGTCTGAGGGCAAAGCGAAGGTTTTGCTTTTCAGGCGGGATTTTTTTGCTTTTTGGGACTGTTGTATACAATATATGGACTAAGAGGGTGGGTGACTTGGACTACGAGTCCATAAACTTTTGCTCGAAAGTACGATACACTATTGTCACGGCAGCGGCCCACCTCCGAAAGGGATCGGGAGCCGCAGCCGGGCGGACCTTGAAAATTGAATATGCAGCTTCAGGTACTTCCAGATAATGATACTTCCGTAATTCGCGGCCCGGTCATAAAGAAGACGGGGTGGCCGAGAGGCCAATGGAGTGGTGCAAATCCAACGCCTGATTGTTTCCCTTTCTCAGGGGTGCCGGGGACAAATTAAGAGAAACCATACAAAACCTTTTCCAAACGCCGTTCGAGGGGAACCACGGACGGCGTTTTTATATATCAGCGAAAAGGAGTACGCAAATGAACCGCAAGACCACAAAAAAGGTGGACGAATCCACCCTGACAACTTTGTGCGCCGTCTGCCGAGGGGCATTTTTGGACGCAAAGGACGTCCGGCTCCGCAGAGCCGACCCCAGGCAGCTCGTCAAGGATGTCTGCACGTATTGCCAGACACGATATGGGTTTGACTACTACGTTCAGCCCATTGTCCGTAAATCGAAAATGACCGGAAAGGAGAACCGACGTGAAACTGAGCCAGCTTAAAATTGACCCGGAGTTTCAAAGCAAAATTCCGCCGCTGCAGTTTGAGGAAGAACAGCAGCTTGAGCAGAACATCATTGCCGAGGGCCGTCTTCTGAATCCCATCATCACATGGAATGGCTACATTCTGGATGGGCACACCCGCTACCGCATCTTGAAAAAGCACGGCTTTATCAAGTTTGAAGTGGAAGAAATCCAGCTTGCGAACAAGTACGAAGCGCTTGCATGGATCTGCAAAAATCAGCTTGGCCGCAGAAATCTCAGCCCGGAACGAAAGAAGTTTCTTCTGGGCAAAGAGTACGAATCGACCAAGCTGGCGGTGGGCGCACCTCTCGGCAGCAAACATGGAATACGAAAATGTGGTCAAAAATGACCACATTTTCACAGAATCCAGAACCTGTCAACGCATTGCTTCCGAGCACGGCGTTGGAGAAAAGACGGTGCGACGTGCCGAAAAATACTCGCAGGGCATAGATGCCGCTGAGGAAGCGGTGCCCGGAGCACAGGAGGAGATCCTGACCGGGCGCATCAAGGCAACGGATGCACAGATTGCTGCTTTGCCTGCGATCCCCAAGGAAGAGCGTCCGGCCATTTTGGACGAGCTTCGGAAAGAAAAAGGCAAACGGAACGAGAATCTGCTTTCCAGACTGAAGCCGGAGCGTCCGCCGCCAAAGTCTGCGCCGCCGAAACCGCCGGAACCTCCGCAGAACGAGGAACCCGCAGCACCGGAGCCGGTGACACCCTCCCCACCGGAGGAGGAAATCGAACCTGCCAGCAACGGACCACCAAGTTTTCTTCAGAAGATACAGGGGCACAAGCGCCACCTCTCGGAGGAGGACATGGCACGGTTGAAGGTATCGGTGGACAGCCGGTACCGAGACCGCATTGCAAAAAGTGGTTCCATCATGCTGTGCGAGTTGCAAGGCGCAGCAGAGGATTTTATGTTCCGATGGGGCATTATTTTCCAGAACTATCCGGATGTTTTAACCAATGAAACCAGCAGGGAAGAAGTTTCTGCATTGATCGACCGAATGACGACCTACCTGAACACTGTAAAGGAGATGTAAATATGTTGAATTCCAACCTGAACCTCAGCACCCTGCCCGAAAGCACCTTTACCTACCAGTTCGTGAACAGCGCATTGCTCTTCCCCTGCATGGAATACCAGCGCCTTCTGCGCACGGAGAAGGTGGCATCCATTGCGGAAAACTTCTCGGAGTACATTGCGAATGATCCGAAGGTCAGCTTCCGGGATGGCCGCTATTACGTTTTTGACGGGCAGAACACGGTGGAGGCACGTCGGGCCTGCAACGGCGGTAAGGACCTGCCCATCCGCTGCAAGGTTTTCCTTGGTCTGAGCAAGGAGGACGAAGCAACGCTCTTTGCGTTGCAGACCGGCATTTCCACCTGCCTGACGGCGGGCGAACGTCTGCGTGCCAATCTGGTGGCAAGAAACCCGGATGCGATCCACTTTGTGAGAGCCACCGTAGATACCGGTGTGGAGTTTGCCTACGACGGCATCCGGGCAGCCTGGAAGATCTACTGCATCGAAACAGCATACGAACTCTACAAGCAGTACGGCAGGGAGCGCTATATTGAGATGCTGAACATCATCAACGAGGCGTGGCGGGGCAATGTGGATGCCTACCTTGCCGGGGTGATCCGGGGCGTGACCCGGTTTATCTCCGTCTATGAGGGCGAATACGACCGGGAACGGCTGGTGCAGCAGTTGGCACGAACCCACCCCAAGACCATCACCCAACTGGCGCAGAAGGATACCGGCAGCTCTGCCAACCGTCATATGCGGCAGATTCTTCGTATCTATAACGGTGCCAGCCGTGAGATGAGTCTGCCGCTGAAAAACTGACAGTTTCGTTTTACCTCCTGAACAACAGCCGTCGTGGTATCCGTCTGCGGCGGCTGTTTCTTACATAAAAAGGAGGTTGATTTTTATGTTACCGAACAATTGGAGATATCTCAGAGGGGACATCTACTATGCAGACATGGAGCCGCATATCGGCTCGGAACAGGGAGGGAAACGCCCTGTGGTAGTTCTGCAGAACAACATTGGAAACCGTCATTCGCCTACATTGATCGTTGCAACTGTTACTACCTGGACGGAAAAGAAGAAAAACCAGCCCACCCATGTGCTGGTGGATTCCAACCCGGCTTTTGAAGAACCGTCCATGATTCTTCTGGAGCAGATCTTCACGATCGATAAACCCCGCATCGAACGCTTTATGGGCTATGCCAGCAAGGCTGAAATGCTCCGCATTGATATGGCTTTGCTGGTCAGTCTGGCTCTGAATGTTCTGAGCGGAAACCGCAGCGAATAGCGGACAACCAGTAACCCGTAAAAATGAGGTGATAGCGATGTAATCGGAGGTGAGTGAGCCATGCGAAAGAGTGCCCCCATTGAAGTGGTGGTACATTACCCCAAAACGAAAGAGGGATGGGACGAACTCGGAAAACTGGTCGCAACCGCCCACGCCAACTATGTGATCGAAAAAATCGACCGTCTGAACTGCCCCACATGGCAGAAGCTCGAATTGCTGCAGGCAGTGATCGATACTACCAAAGGAACTTACAAACCCAAGGAACACCAAAAGCCCGGCTGGCAGCCGAGCCGATAAACAAAGCCCCACGCTCAACATATGCTTTTCTGCTCTGACCGGAGACGGTCAGATTCAGAGGCAGTGTTGAGCGTGGGGCTTTTTGTGTTACATAAGTTTTTTGAAATACGGCTGACACAACAAAACTGTTGATTGTTGGCAGCCAATATGGTATCCTGTGACATTGCGTAACACGCAAAACAGTTCCGCTTTTTGCTGAAAGAGCGTATCGAAACCGTCCTGATGGAGCAGCAGAAAAAGCTTTTTGAAAAGTAAAAGCTCTTGCGTCCCGTGAAAAAAGAAGGTAATATAAATACAGAGCAAGACACAGAACGCAGGGAGGGATGAAAACCATGTTTTACGAGATCATGCACCGGGAAAGCTGTGTGGCACAACTCAGCACGACAGGGGAATGCAGGGTCTGCCTCGAGGATTTCATGCCCTATGATCTGGTTCTGGTGGAATCGGATGATTTTGACGAGCGCATCAATAATGTAACGAACTTTTACTATTGGTGTGCCTCCCGGATGTTGACGTTGGATCGCACCTACGCCAAGGAAATCCTGAACAGTATCGGTGCATCTCAGAGTGTTACGGACAGGGAACGAGCACAGATTGCATTATCCTACCATTGTCTGTCTTTGCTGGATGTGTTCTGGGTGAAAGAAGAAAACGAGAAGATTCGATTCGAGGATATCAACCTTTTTGCACACTCCTTAAGCAATGCGCTTGTGGATATTGCGCTGCGGGGGCACCAAATGACGGTGACAAACGCCCATCTTCTGGCAAATGACCTGTCTACGGGCGGCTTGTACCCCAAGGCGTGGGTGCGAAAAGAGGATGGCTTCTATCTTTACAAGGATGGTGGCAGGGAAGCGGTGGAACGTGAAGTGCTGGCAAGCAAAATCTGCCGGTGCTTTGACTGCCATCAGGTACTGTATGAGCAGGGGATGTTTGAAAATGAGCCGGTTTCTATCAGCAAAATCATGACATCTCAGCGATACAGTCTTGTGACCTATGCAGCCTATGACGTCTACTGCACGAACCATGATTGGAACACGCTGGATAAGATCTTAGAGTTGGATGCTCCCAGCTACTATATGATGAACATTCTGGATTATCTGGTGGGCAATACCGACCGTCATTGGGAAAATTGGGGTCTGCTGGTAGATAACGAAACCAATCAGCCCATCCGTCTGCATGACCTGATGGACTTCAACCGGGCGTTTCAGCAGTACGACACGCCAGAAGGCGCAAACTGTCTGACCGTGGGAAAACGCCATCTGAGCCAAAAAGATGCTGCAGTGGAAGCGGTGCGGAACATCGGACTGAACCAAGTCCGTCAGGTGGAGCACACCGTATTCTCCGAGCATCCGGCATGGAAAGCAACGTTTGAAGAACGACTGTGTGTTTTACGGAACGCCATGTAAGTCAGAGCGAATATCAGAATAATTGAAACAGAATGATTCCATAACGAAAGCCCGTCTGCGCTGCCACATATCGTGGCTTGCAGACGAGCTTTTTCGTTTGGCCGGAGAAAAATTACCATACCTCACATGCGAAGCATAGATGGAAAATCGGAACCAAGGTTTTCCATCAGATGGCAAAAGCACTTCTGACTGATGGTCTTTTGTCCGCTTTCCCAGCAGCGGATGCTTGTCCGGCTGACCTTTGCGTGGCCGGCAAGCTGCTGACGGCTCCAGCCTTTTGCCTCCCGGTATCTGCGGAGGAAGGCTCTTCCGCCCCGGTGCAGAAACAGGGTGTAGTCGTCCAGAATATCCTCCACCGGGATGCCGTAAAGGGCGGCGAGCTTGTCCGCAAGTTCCGGCGTAAAGCTGCGGTGAAATATGCCGCTTTCCAGATCCCGATAGAGCCATTCCTCCATGCCAACCATGGCAGCAACCTCTTTTTGCAGCAGGTCAAGACCATAGCGGCACCAACGCAGACGGTCCCATGGGTTCGGGATGTCGGCGTAAGAGTGGTACATACGGTAGAACGCCTGCGCCTCTACGGTGGTGCGGGGGCCTGCCAAACTTACCTGTAAGATGTATAGAGGGGTTAGACCACAACCCTCACATGACACCCTCTGAAGCAGAAAAAAGGAACCGCTCTCTCGGCTCCCAAAAATCCATTTTGACGTAGATACGTCATTGCGTGAAAGAGGTGGATTCTCTTTTCCATCCCAAAGTGCGCTGGGGAGAGGATAGCAAATGAGCTGCGGATGCATTTTCGCAGGGAGCGCAGAAATGGTGTGGTCGTTTCCCTGCAGGAAACACTGGAAGCGGGAAAGGAGGACAGCGCACTGACCCTTTCCGATGTACTGCAGGACGGTTTCTGCATGGAGGATGCCTGTGAGCGGCAGGACGAGGCCCGGCGGCTGCGCAGGCTGATCGAGGGCCTGCCCGCCCGGGAGCGCAAGCTGATTCTGCTGCGGTACGGGCTGGCGGGTCAGCCGCCCCTGACCCAACTGGAAACGGCACAGCTGCTCCAGATCAGCAGAAGTTATGTCTCAAGGCTCGAGACCCACGCACTGAATCAGCTGCGCAAAGGTTGGCTTCAAGAATCACCGGGAGAATAAAGGGTGCCGCCTGCGGGCGGCGTACATATCCTCTTTTACAATGGGATTGGGTGTGGTATACTGAATTCGTAAAATTGAAAACAGGGAAGGAGCAAAATGAAATGAAGATCCGTAAGGCAGAGGAAAAAGATATTCCCAGACTTCTTGCGCTGCTGGGGCAGGTATTGCAGATCCACGCTGAGATCCGACCGGATGTTTTTATTCCCGGCACCACCAAATACACTGTCTGCGAACTGGCTGAACTTATGAAGCAGGAAGATAAACCCATCTACGTTGCCGTGAACGAAGATGATGTGTGTATGGGATATGCCTTCTGTCAAATGCAGGAACAGCCATTTTCTACGAATATGGTGCCCTTTAAGTCACTGTTTATCGACGATTTGTGCGTCGATCAGTAGGCACGGGGACAGCACATCGGGGAAAGCCTGTTTGAATATGTGAAGCAGCAGGCAAAAGAGCAGGGGTGCTATGAGGTGACGCTGAACGTCTGGGCAGGAAACACCTCGGCAGAGCACTTTTACGAAAAAATGGGCATGAGGACAAAGGAACGGCAGATGGAATATATCCTGTGAACCGGGTGGCTTATCTGGTGGGGCACCACCATAGCCCGGAGCAGATCAACGAATACCGCCGAGGAGCTTTCCCAGTTGGGAGGCATCCTCGGCGGATTTTTTAGTTTATATAGCAGCATTGCGGAGCAATGCGCCTGTTACCCGTATATTTTCCCCACGATCTTTCCGCGTGCTGCGGCGGGAATGTTGATCTGGTTCGAGTATACCGCATCGCAAGGCGACTGTCTATACTGATAGCCGGATTGTGGAAAAGTACAGGGATCAACTTGCGCAAATTTTTACGCAGGTTGGCCTCTCTTTTTTACACAGCCAATGCCAATTAGCGCTTGAAATCGAAATGCTGCGCAAGTATACTATACTAGCTATACTGTACAAGCTTGATCAAAAATCAGTATGCCAGTTGACCATAAAAGACATACCAGAATTGAAATGCGCGGCAGAATCAAAACCCTACGAGGATGAAAATGAAATTCGATAGAAGACTTACAGATGAAATCTATACTTCCGATACGGTAAGGCTGGGAAAAAATGCATTTCAGGCCATGCGGGAGACGGTCTATCATAATGGCGGTGTCGGAACCATTACCGGGTACTATGATGCCGAATTGTCGATCCTGTCGGTCAGTGATCTGTTGCTGCATAATCTGAACCACAGCTATGCATCCCTGATGGAGCAGACAAAGGGTTCGTTGAAGAATCTTTTCTATAAGAAAGATGCCGCATTCCTTGACAATGCACGCTTTCGTCAGCTCCAAGGCGAAGGGGAAGGCCGGATCCTTACAGCAGATGGCTCTCCCGTCTATGTGCGTCTCTACAAAAAAGATGCAGTCGATACGGATGGAACGCCGATCTGGATCATGTCAGTACAGATGAACTGGGCGTATGAGAACCTTGCGCTGGTTAATGAATCCATCCATTCTGCACTATGGTATTTTGAGTGTAATGAAAACGGTGAGATCGTTCATGTGAACTGGAGCCATGCGTTCCGGCAGATCCTTGGATATCACGACATTCTGGATTTTCCGAACAAACTGGATTCGTGGTCAAACCTTCTGCACCCGGAGGACTATGACCGGGTAATGCAGCTGCTTTTGGAAACGATTGCGGACAAAACCAATACTACAAAGTATAATGTAGAGTACCGGCTGAAAATGCAGGATGGCCAGTACCAGTGGTTCCGGGCATCAGCGGAGGTGATACGTCGTCTGGATGGTTCGGCCAATCGAATTGCTGGAATCATCAGCAATATTGACGCGGAAAAAAGAAGCCGGATGCAGGCGCAGCGGGCGGCGGCATTTCACCGTGCATTTACCAGCGCAAACCTCTGCGAATACTATGTAAATCTGGAAAAGAATACCTTTGATACGTTCAAAGTGGAGCCCTCTTTGATGACGGCCTTTGAGCAGAACTACACATGGGATGGACTGGTCAGATTCTTTGTGGATAACTATGTGGTGGAAGAGGACAAAAAGACCGTAACGAATTTCTATAATCGCGCCTACATCACGGAAAAATTAAAGGGGCTGGAGACGGAGCTACGTCAGGAGTGCCGCATCGTTCTGGATGGGGAGGAACGATGGGTCAGCAACGTGGTCATGCGCGGCGAGATCGAAGATTCCGAATATGCGATGATTTTTCTGCGGGACATCACAGAGTCCAAAGCAGAGACGGCACGGCGGATGCAGATGGCCTCAGATAACGCATCGATGGATCTTTTGATCCAGAGCATGGTGCGTCTGCTGGACCGCTTTGTCGTCTGCGATTTGGAGAATGACCGGTATCGGTTCTATAACCTGCAAGGCGACATGATCTATGCGCCGACGGGGGCTTACCATGATTTTGTGGAGCAGGTGGCTGTAAGGTATAAGACGTTGGAGCCATTGGCGGCGATGGACGCATTGTTCTCACCGGAAAATATCCGAAAGAATCTGCAGGGCGAGAACGACATCTACAAATTTGAATACTGCTCCATAGATGAGAACACCTATAAGATCGGTTCCTTCATTCCGCTGGAGTGGGATGGCACAAAGCTGGTCAAAGCACTGTTGGCATCTATGGATGTGTCACAGGAGAAAAAAGCCGAGATCGAATCCCATAAGGCACTGAAGGAAGCGTACCGGGCAGCGGAAAACGCAAGCCGCGCCAAGACAGAATTTCTCTCCAATATGTCCCATGATATCCGTACACCGATGAATGCAATCGTTGGCTTGACCGCCATTGCGGGTGCGAATATCGAGAGTCAGGACAAGGTGGTCGAGTGCCTTGGCAAGATCACAAAATCGAGTCGTCATCTGTTGGGACTGATCAATGAAGTGCTGGATATGGCCAGAATCGAGAGCGGGCGAATGAGCCTTGCGGAGGAGGATTTCAGCCTGCCGGAGCTGGTCGATAACCTGCTCACCCTCACAAAACCGGTAATCGACGAGCACCACCATCAGCTCGAAGTCCACATTGAGCACATCGAGCACGAAGCGGTCTGCGGCGACAGCCTGCGCATCCAGCAGGTCTTTGTGAATTTGATGAGCAACGCCGTCAAGTACACCCCGGATGGAGGAAATATCACCCTTACGATCAAGGAAAAACCGAACGGCTTTTCGGAGCTTGGCTGCTACGAGTTTTCCATCGAGGACAACGGCATCGGTATGACGCCGGAATTCCAGAAGATCATGTTCGAGCCGTTCAGCCGGGCAGACGATCACCGGACGACCAAGGTGCAGGGCACCGGTCTTGGCATGGCCATTGCAAGAAACATCGTCAACCTGATGAATGGTGACATTCAGGTCGAAAGCGCTCCCAACAAGGGAACGAAGATCACGGTCACGGTCTATCTGAAGCTTCAGGAGAACGAGAAGGAACAGGAAAAAGAACTGCTCGATCTGCCGGTACTGGTCGTGGACGATGACAAGACCTGCTGCGAAAGCACCGTTGCAACCCTTCAGGAGATCGGCATAGCGGGCGAATGGGTCCTGACCGGCAAGGAAGCCGTGGAACGCTGCGCGGCGCGGCACAAGACCGGCCGCGACTATTTTGCGGTGATCCTGGACTGGAAGATGCCGGAAATAGACGGTATTGCAGCCGCCAGAAAAATCCGGGAACGGGTAGGAGAAGATGTCACGATCATCATCCTGACTTCCTTTGATTTCAGCGAGATCGAAGAAGAAGCCAGAGCAGCGGGCGTGAATGCGTTTATGGCAAAACCACTGTTCCGTTCCCGTCTTACGGCAACTCTGCGGCAGTTTACATCCGGGAAGAAGGAGAAAAACGCCCGGAACTATCTGGAAGACTTTGCGAAGGAAAACTATGCGGGTAAGCGGATCCTTCTTGTGGAAGATAACGAGCTGAACCGTGAGATCGCAACCGAGATCATAGGAATGACGGGCGTGACCATCGACAGCGCCGAAAACGGAAAAATTGCAGTCGAAAAGGTGATGGAAGCGCCAGAAAAGTGGTACGATCTCATTTTTATGGACATCCAGATGCCCATCATGAATGGTTACGAAGCCACTGCTGCGATCCGTGCGCTTGCCGGCAGCCGGGGCAAAGTGCCCATCATTGCCATGACGGCAAATGCCTTTGCCGAGGACGTGCAACTGGCAAAGAACACCGGCATGAATGAGCATATCGCCAAACCGCTTGATTTGAATAAGCTGAACGATGTGCTGAAACAGTGGCTGTGATCCGTGCATTGCAGTAAGGCGCGTGATACTGTTGACCGGGCAATCAAAAAGCATGAAATGAAGAACGCCGAGGAATCCCTTCCCATGTGGGAGGAACCCTCGGCGTTCTTTAGTTTATTTATATAGCAGCGGTCCTGTTTTATAAGCCAATCTTCACACAGCCGCTGGGCTTCGTCCTTTGTGCAGCAGGTGCGGTTGAAAAGTTTGCTACGGATGGAGCAGTAAGTGTAGTGTACTTTCGGGACACCATTATGCATTCATGAGTGTGGTGCTAAAGATTTATGGCAGTAGCACATTGCTTTTATACAAATAAAAGTGTACAATAATAACAACTTTGCAAGCAATCCCCTTCAAGGAATCAACTGGAACATGGGTGGAGACTGTACCTGTTAAGCGGAATTGTTTGAATGAATTCAATTCAACATAAAAGACAGTTGCTCATTTGTGAGTAGGAGGAATATATGATGTTTGATTGTGGTTTACAGAATATTTTCCGGCTGAAAAACGGACAGTCCCGTTCCATCAACTGGGAAAACCGGAACGGAGAAAAAGGAAAAGGCGGCATGGCATCCAGCGATCTTGGTCCGTCCAGAAAAGGTTCCCCGTGTATCCCGAAAATAGAAGCAGGAGAGACCGTAACACTTGGTGAGATCCAGGGAGAAGGCATGATTCAGCACATCTGGATCACCGTTACAGACCGTACCAGTGAACGTAACCGTTATGTTCTGCGGGATCTTGTTCTGCGCATGTACTGGGACGATGAAGAATTCCCATCCGTTGAATGCCCGCTTGGCGATTTCTTCTGCTGCGGCTTCGGTGTTTCCTACCAGGTAAACTCAGTCCCGATTGCTGTCAATCCGACCCGTGGTTTCAACAGCTATTTCCCGATGCCGTTCCGTAAAAACGCACGTATTACCATTGAAAATCAGTGTGATGAGCCGATTCCGGCCTTCTTTTATCAGATCGACTATTGCCTGACAACGGTTCCGGAGGATGCTGCCTATTTCCATGCCCAGTGGCGTCGTCAGCGCATAACGGAAAAGGCAAAAGACTACGTTGTCCTCGACAACATCAAAGGGAAAGGCCAGTACGTTGGAACTTATCTTGCGCTTACCAGCCTCGAACGCTACTGGTACGGAGAAGGTGAGATGAAATTCTACATCGATGGAGACAAGGATTATCCAACCATTTGCGGAACTGGAACAGAAGATTACTTCGGCGGTGCCTGGAGCTTTGCAACACAGCAAAATGGCCAAACCGTTGAAAATCAGTACTGTACTCCGTATCTTGGCTATCCTTACTACTCTAGCCACGATACCTTCCTTCATAATGATTACCACAATGATGATCAGATGCCACAACGCAGCTTCTACCGCTGGCACCTTCTTGATCCTATCCTTTTTGAGAAGGACCTTAAGGTAACTCTGCAGCAGATTGGTGTCAGCCACGGAGGTCTTTTTGAACGTCAGGATGATGTCGCTACCACAGCTTACTGGTACCAGACGCATCCTCATGTACCATTCGCGCCACTCATGTCCAGAAAAGAGCGCTGGCCAAGATGATTTTTGACGCTTTTCCTATTTTATATGTTTTATGACTTTGCATATCCATGCAGACGTGACCCTGCCGCCTGACAGGGAGCAGGGAAGCGAGACAGCAGAGCAGCAGCTGCACATTCTGCTGTACCAGACCGATGTGCCGGAGGCGGAACTGAACGCCGCCCTGTCTGACTATTGCAAAGAGGACCTCTGCAACACCGAAAACGGACGAATGATCGTGGGGCTGTATCTGGGCAAACAGGAACATCACGTTTCAAGGATCTTGTATTGAAATAGCTGCACAACCGCAGCTATTGGGTTGAAAATAAGGCTGAAGCCCCAATTGCTCCAGCCAATGTCAGAGTTTCTTAATTGTCCATCAAAAATATGTTGGTACGTTTTACACTGTGACGATTCAAAAACAGAGGAGAGATATTTTACTATGATCTACAAAAAGCAATACGGTCAACCGTTTGATACCGAAAGTGTAGTGGGTTCTTTTTTGCCCATGATGGAAACGATACCCTATCTGACCAAGGAGCCGGATGGTTTCTCCTATGCCATGGAACCGCAGGATATTCTGTATGGTCTTGGCGAAAACGTCCGTGGTATCAACAAGCGCGGGTGGGTGTACGAAAGCAAGTGCTCCGATGACGGCAACCATACCGAGGGCAAATCCTCGCTGTACGGTGCTTATAATTTTATGATCGTGTCCGGCAAGGATACATTTGGCTTTTTTATCGACTACCCGGGCAAGGTCACCTTTGACTGCGGCTACACCGACCTGGATACCTTACGCATCACGGTGGCCGAGGAAAATTACGATCTCTACATCATTGAGGGCGAGAGCCTGACCGATATTGTGCACCAGTTCCGCCAGTTGGTGGGGCGCAGTTATATTCCGCCCAAATGGGCTTTTGGCAACGCCCAGAGCCGCTGGAGCTACATGAACGAGGACGAGGTCCGCGAGGTGGTGGCAAATTACCGTGCCAATCATATGCCGCTGGACGCTGTGGTTTTGGATATCGATTACATGGAGCGTTACAAGGACTTTACGGTGGATGCGCAGCGCTTCCCGCGTTTTGCAGACTTTGCCGCTGAGATGAAAGCGCAGGGCATCCATCTTGTCCCCATCATCGATGCAGCAGTCAAGGTCGAAGAGGGATATGATGTGTACGAGGAGGGCGTGAAAAACGGCTACTTCTGCACGAATCAGGATGGCACCCCCTTTGTAGCCGGTGTGTGGCCGGGACGGGTACACTTCCCCGATATGCTCAACCCGGAAGCCCGTGCTTGGTTTGGCAGTCAATATAAAGTTCTGCTGGATCAGGGGATCGAGGGCTTCTGGAATGATATGAACGAGCCTGCTATCTTCTACGCAGAAGAAAGACTGAAAAAGACTTTTGCTCAAATTGAGAAATACAGCAAGCAAAACCTGGATATTTCCAGCTTTGGTGCTTTTACCGGCATGGTGGCAGGGCTTTCCAACAACGAAAACGATTATAAGCTGTTCTACCACAACACCAAACAGGGGCGTATGCGGCACGACAAGGTACATAATCTTTTTGGTTATAACATGACCCGTGCGGCAGGCGAGGCTTTTGAGCGGCTGGAGCCGGACAAGCGCATTTTGATATACTCCCGTTCTGCCTGCATCGGGATGCACCGGTATGGCGGCATCTGGACCGGCGACAACCATTCTTGGTGGAGCCACATTCTGCTTGCGCTGCACATGATGCCCTCCCTGAATATGTGCGGCTTCCTGTACGAAGGCCCCGACATTGGCGGCTTTGGCAGCAATACCACGGAGGATCTGGTGCTGCGCTGGTACGGCTTGGGCATCTTCTCTCCGCTGCTGCGGAACCACTCTGCCAACGGCACCCGCCGGCAGGAACCCTACCGCTTTAAGAACAAGGCTGCCTTTGCCGGGATTTTACAGCTGCGCTACCTGCTGCTGCCCTACATTTACAGCGAGTACATGAAGGCTGCTCTGCACAACGGCATGTACTGTATGCCGTTGGCGTTCGCATTCCCGGGGGACGACTTTGCCCGCCGGGTGGAGGATGAGGTGATGATCGGTGAAAGCTTGTTGATTGCCCCGGTATATGAGCAAAATGCCCGCGGTCGGTATGTTTATCTGCCGGAGGAGATGCTGCAGGTGCGGGTAAAGTGCAGCGAAAGCAACCGCATCGAAACCAGCGTGTTGCCAGCAGGCCATCATTACATTCCGGTGGAGCTGGATGAAGTGGTGTTCTTTATGCGCAAGGGACACCTTCTGCCCCTTGCCAAGGACGGCAAAAAAATCCAGAGCGTTGCCGATGTGGATTTTGCAGACCTGCGCCTGCTTGCCTATGCTCCCGATGGTGCATCCTATGAATACTATACCGATGACGGCGAGACAAAGGATTATGATAAGCCGGAACATTTTGTGCATATCACGCTGGATGCAGATGGAAATACAAAGAGTGATCGTGCTACGGTCAAAGTAGAAGGATAATCGTCAGTCATTACGCAGTTCCTACAGAGTGGCAGCGTTTCAGCTTGAAATGCTGCCACTCTTTTTTGTTGTCTATATCACAGATAAAATAGCGTTCCATCTTGAAAACAGTGCAACTATTTATTATAATAAAATAAATAGTTGTGACTTTTGCAAAGGAGGGCTGAAGTATGGCAGCGCAGCGCACCTATCTGGCAATCGACCTGAAAAGTTTCTATGCCTCGGTGGAGTGCGTAGACCGCCATCTGGACCCCCTGACCACCAATCTGGTGGTGGCAGATGCTTCCCGCACCGAAAAGACCATCTGCCTTGCGGTATCGCCCTCCCTGAAAGCTTACAAGATCCCCGGCAGAGCACGGCTGTTTGAAGCCGTTCAGCGGGTGAAAGAGGTCAACGCTCAGCGGCTGCAAACTGCCATCCGGCAGAAAAAGGCGGTGCGTGGGGAAGATGGCAAATATCACTTTGCCAGCACCTCTTTTGATGCCAATGCCCTGAACGCAGACCCTGCACTGGGGTTGAGTTACATTGTTGCGCCGCCCCGGATGCAGCGGTATCTGGACGTTTCCACCCAAATCTACAAGACCTACCTCAAATATGTGTCCCCGGCGGATATCTACCCCTACTCCATCGACGAGGTTTTCATTGATGTGACGGGCTATCTGCCCTATTACCACATGAGCGCCCACGAGCTTGCCATGACCATGGTGCGGGAGGTGCTGTACAACACTGGAATCACCGCAACGGCAGGCATCGGCACCAACCTCTACCTTGCAAAGCTGGCCATGGACATTGTGGCAAAACACATCCCGGCGGACAAAGATGGTGTCCGCATTGCGGAGCTGGACGAGCAGTCCTACCGGTATCTGCTGTGGAATCATCGCCCTCTGACGGATTTCTGGATGACAGGCCCAGGCACCGTGAAAAAGCTGGAAGCCCACGGCATTTATACGATGGGGGACTTGGCACGGTTTTCTATCTACGGAGAAGATCGTCTGTATGAAATTTTTGGCGTGGATGCAGAAATTCTCATCGACCACGCATGGGGCTATGAGCCCTGCGGTATGGCTGAGATCAAAAGCTACAAGCCCAGCACCAACAGTATCAGCGAGGGGCAGGTGCTGACCTGCCCCTACCCCAACGATAAGGCAAAGCTCATCGTCCGAGAGATGGCAGAGATTCTGATGTTCCGGCTCACCGAAAAGAAGCTGGTGACGGAATCCATCACCTTGGAGATAGGCTACGACCGGGAGAACGTGGACAAGGGCGGCTACCGTGGTCTGACCCAGACCGACCGCTACGGCAGAGTTATCCCCAAGGCAGCCCACGGCACCGTTCGGTTTGATGCCCCTACCAATCTGGGCAGCACCCTCATCAACGAAAGCGCAAAGCTGTTTGAGCGCATCACCGACCCGGCGCTGACGGTGCGGCGCATTACCATCAACGCCAACAAGGTCACGCCGGACGAGGGCTTCTATCAGGTGGACTTTTTCACCGACACGAAGAAGCTGGAAAAGGAGAAAAAACTCCAGCAAGCCATGCTGGGCATCAAGAACAAGTACGGCAAAAACGCCGTGCTGAAAGCCAGCAGCTACGAAGAAGGTGCCACCATGCGCCAGCGCAACGCACAGATCGGCGGGCACAGTGCAGGAGGTTCAGATGGAAAACTACAAAAATAGCAAGGCCGGGCAGGAGACCGCCCAAAAGTACGGGGACATCATAGAGATGGAACGCCCCCAGAACGAAGAATCCCTCCGCAAGCACCTTCGCATGACCCTTCAGAACCGTGCCAAAATTTTCTCGCCCTTCTCTCCGCTACGAGGCTATGACGAGCAGCTTGCCGCAGAAAAGCAGCGCACGGAGCGTGTGACCAAGCGCATTCTGACCGAGGAGGAAATGTCCGCCCTGTCCGATCGGCTGATGCAGGTCACCAAGGGCATGACCATCACAGTGCAGTACTTCAAAGAGGATACCGCCCACCCGGAGGTTCCGGCGGTGGGCAACTACATCACGCTGACCGGAAAAGCAGACCGCATCGACCCGGTGTTCCGCACCTTGCAGGTGGGCGACACCGTGGTGCCCTTTGAAGATCTGGTGGAGGTCAGCGGGGAAGGCATCATGGATATTGATACATATCTGGGAATCCGGGAAGAATGACATTGCAAAGAAATTCTGAAAGAGAGCTTTATGGGATATCATCTTTGGTAAAATGACCTCAGAAGAAGCAAAACACACTTCAGACGGAGGAAAATACAATGGCAAACGGTGATTACGGCTATTTCGGCAAAGGCGACACGGGCTATGCCCAGTACATGACGGCTTTCAACCGCAACTTCGGCGGTTCGTCTGGCGGCGGTGGTGGTGGCCACAACAATGGCGGCGGCGGGGGAGATGGCAGCGGTTGCGGTTGCCTGATCGCTATTGCAGTGGTCGCGGTGCTGATCCTGATCGTCTTGGGTGGCTGAATCAATCCCTGCAGGTGAAACACAGGTTTTCCCTGTGGGGATTTTTTGAATCCGCTTGTAGAAAGAAACGGTCTATGGTAGAATGAAACCAAAGAAAAACAGGAGGGCTTACACATGGTTTTACTGGTTGTGGATACACAGAAAGGTATCGTGGATGAACGCCTGTATGCGTTTGAAAAGTTTGTCAGCAACATCAGGGAATTGATCCGGACTGCCCGCGAACAGGGAATCGAGGTCGTCTATGTCCAGCATGATGATGGGCCCGGCACCGGTTTCTCCATCGGGGACGATGAATTTGAGGTCTATTCCGGGTTTGCTCCGCTGCCGACTGAAAGACGGTTCGTCAAGACTGTATGCAACGCTTTCAAGAAAGAGAGCGGATTGCTGGAATATCTGACCGCAAAGGGCGAAAAAGATGTGATGGTCTGCGGCATCATGACCGACTTCTGCATCAATGCAACGATAGAAGCAGGCTTTGAGCACGATTTTCATATGATCGTCCCTGCCTATGCAAATTCCACGCAGGACAACGAATACATGACAGGAGAGCAGAGCTATCGCTATTACAATGAATTCCTCTGGTCAGATTGTTATGCCGATTGCGTGCCTATGGATAAGGCACTGGAACTGCTCAAAAAGTGAGGTGTCTGCAACGATTCCCCCAAAAATCAAGAATCAGATTCAAGTAGTGCAGGGAGACATTACCAAGCTGGACTGTGACTGCATCGTGAATGCGGCCAACCGCAGTCTGTTGGGCGGCGGTGGCGTGGATGGAGCCATTCACCGGGCAGCAGGGCCGGAGCTGCTTGCCGAGTGCCGCACCCTGCACGGCTGCCGCACCGGCGAAGCGAAAATCACCAAGGGATACCGGCTGAAGGCAAAGTACATCATCCATACGGTGGGTCCCATCTACTCCGGCACCCCGGAGGACACTGTGCAGTTGGCAGACTGCTACCGCAATTCGCTGGAGCTGGCAAAGACCTACAACATCCACAGCATTGCCTTCCCGGCAATCTCTGCCGGGGCTTATGGCTATCCGCTGGATGCTGCCACCCAAATTGCGGTGGATACAGTGGCTGATTGGCTGCAAAGCCACGCCGACTATGATATGAGGGTCATCTTCTGCTGCTTTGATGCCCGGACGGCGCAGGCGTATCAGACAAAAATGGAGTAAACATTGAAATACAGAGAGATTGCGGACGGCATTTTTCTTGACCGCCCCAACCGTTTTATTGCCCATGTAGATGTGAACGGCACGGTGGAAACCGTCCATGTCAAAAACACCGGACGGTGCAAGGAACTGCTGCTGCCCGGTGCGGCGGTGCATCTGGAAGTGTCGGACAACCCGAAGCGCAAGACAAAATACGACCTTGTGGCGGTACACAAGCAGGAACTTGGCTGGGTCAACATGGACAGTCAGGCACCCAACAAGGTGGTAGGAGAATGGCTTTCAAAGCAGGAGTTTGACCTTGTCAGGCCGGAGTTTGCTTATGGCAGATCCCGTATCGACTTTTACATGGAAAAGGGCGAACAGAAATACCTGCTGGAAGTCAAAGGCTGCACACTGGAAGTGGGCGGCATCGGTTATTTCCCGGATGCACCCACCGAACGGGGCGTGAAGCACTTGCATGAGTTAGCGCAGGCGCAGCGGGCAGGGTATCGGTGCACAGTAGCCTTTGTGATCCAGATGGAAGGCATCACCGAGGTGATGCCGAATGTTGGCACGCAGCCGGAGTTTGGCACAGCGCTGGCCGAAGCGAAAGCCGCAGGTGTGAGGGTGCTGTTTCTGCTTTGCCATGTCGGGCGGGACAGTCTGGAAATCGTGGAGCAGCGGGAAATGTGAAAAAACACATGAGGGAGAAACCAGCATGCCTTTTTTGATGATCCGCAACGACATCACCAAGGTAACAGCGGATGCCATCGTCAACCCAGCGAACCGGCAGTATGTGGAGCAGACCTTCGGCTACGATTTGAGCCGCACCTGCGATGAAATTTGCCCGTACTATTGCCATGTGGAGACCTGTCAACAGACCGTGCCGGAGGCCATCGTCGCCTTTTGGAAAGCACCGGCTTTGAAGATGCGCTCCGCAATGCAGTCTCTCTGGGCGGCGACAGCGACACCCTTGCCTGCATCACCGGCGGCATTGCCGAAGCCTTTTACGGGATGCCACAGGAACTGCGGGCAGAGACCTTGAAACGTCTGCCGGAGGATCTGCGGGCGGCGTACGAGCTGTTCCGGCAGAACCTTGAGCGCAGGATGTGACCCTATCGGTGCTGCACAGACCCAAGCTGTATTTAAAAAACTGAGGATCGTACCGGAAGAACAGCAAAACACCCGCCTGCGTATTGTGTGCAAAGCACAGTACATGGGCGGGTGTGGTTTTGTTATGGTTTGTTCGCACTGTCAGAACAGGTCGAAACATAATTTTTGTGGAGTTCCGTCCAGCAGATACCGGATATAGAGACGGTCGTTTTCCGCTTCTGCCTGCACCTGCGTGGCGTGCTCAAAGAGGGTGCGCAGACGGCGGTACTCTGCCCGCTGCGCCTCTGTATAGCGGGACGGCATATCCGAGGTGAGGAACACATTGCCCAGCAGGGCATTGACCGTGGCAAGGGTGCGTTTTTGCTTTGCCGTCAGCTTGCAGTTTTCTTCCCGGAGAAAGAACACATCCGGGTCGCTGCCATAGGCACGGCCATTGAGCTGCCGCCGGAATAGCGTGTTGTTGATGGCCTGCTTTGTGGACACCCGCTCCCGGTGGAACAGGCGCATATACCACACATCGTCCCAGTCCAGCCCTACGTCACAGCTGACACGGCAGTAATCCACCAGCCCGAAAGCCGGCATCACCGGTACGCCGCAGCCGAGAATCTGCTTTTGACCGCACCATGTGCGCAGCAGCTCCATAGCACGGGACATCCGGGCTGCCCGGCTCTCGCGGGCGTTGCCAAAGGGGGCAGCGCCGTACAGAAAATCCAGCTTGACAAGGTCGAAGCCCCAGTCGTTCAGCACCAGGTCAAACACCCGGCGCAGATAGTCCAGCACGGCCGGGTTGTCGAGATCCAGCGCATAAAAGCTGCTCCAGTTGCAGCCGCAGCACCACGGTTTGCCGTCCACTTTCAGCAGCCAGTCCGGGTGCTGCCGGAAAAGGGCAGAGTCCTTTTCGCACACAAAGGGCGCAAGCCATAGCCCAGCCTGAAATCCGGCGGCGTGAATTTCCTCCACCATGCCTTTCAGCCCGTGGGGGAATTTCTGTGCATCTGTTTCCAGCCAGTCGCCCACCTTCGGCTCCCAGCCATCGTCGATCTGGAACAGGTCTCCCAGACAAAGCAGGCTGCGGCATCCGGTCAGGTCCTCCCGAATGGTATCCTCGGTGATGTCCTGATAGCGGTTGTACCAACTGGAATAGCCTGCCAGCTTCTTTTCAGTCCGGGGCTTGATGCCCATAGCCTGAAACCAGCCGTCGAACACCTCGGTCTCGCCGCCCTCGGCAAAAAACAGGTCAAGGAGTGGGAAACTGCCGCCGGGATGTTCCACCCCGGCGCAGTCACGCTCCAGCGTCAGCAGGGCTTTGCCGCTGTCGTAGCGGAGGATGGTGTAGCCCGGGGTCTCGTCCAGCGATGCTACCAGCCGGAACTGCGCTCCCCTGCGGAAATAGCAGTAGGAAAAGCCGTGGCTTTGACCTTTTTGATGCCCATAAGGCGCAAAATGATAATCGCCGTAGCGGTCAAAGGCATATTTTTTGCGCAGAAAGCCGGGAATGTGGTCGGTGCCGCGCAGCTTGCCGTTCCGGTTCAGCTCCGGGCTGTAGGTCCATGTCTGGTAGCCGTTCATGAACAGACGCTCGTCTGCTTCCATCGTCCACGGCATCTCGGCACGTACCGCCTTCAGCGTCCCGGCGGGCAAGTCGGCGGAAAGATGCACCGCACCGCAGCCCGGGTGTACCGGGGCATCGCCCTGCCGCACACCGCCGGAAGTTTCCGCGTACCAGTGCAGTGTCTCAGTCATGGTGCGCTTCCTCCCCGTGGAGCTGTGCGCTGATCTCGGCAGCGCGGGCATCGGTCAGAACAAACTTGCGGCGGAACAGCACCAGCGCACCAGCCAGCACCAGCATGGGCAGAACGGTCATCATCAGGCGCAGACCCAGCAGGGTTCCGGCGCTTTGTACTGCCACCGGGCCGGTCTCCTCCGTGTTGCCCACAAGACCGATG
The DNA here is from genome assembly GCF_017377545.1 of Faecalibacterium sp. Marseille-Q4164. Taxonomy (NCBI): domain Bacteria; kingdom Bacillati; phylum Bacillota; class Clostridia; order Eubacteriales; family Oscillospiraceae; genus Faecalibacterium; species Faecalibacterium sp. Marseille-Q4164. The sequence continues at coordinate 132,711 of NZ_JAFREJ010000001.1, forward strand.
AGGTCTAGCCCGATGCCGGTCAGGAATACCGCCACACCGGAGGCAGCCTTGACCACAAAGGTCTGCATGGAAAAGATAACGCTCTCCTCCCGGCGGCCGGTCTTGAGCTGACCGTAATCTACGCTGTTGGAAAGGAACAGGGTGGTCAGCACGGTCAGCATTCCGTTGCAGGCGAACACCACCACGCCCGGAATGCACAGCAGGGCAAGGCTATGGGAAAGGCCGGTCAGGCAGAACACCAGCAGCGTGCCGTAGCCGCACAGTGCCAGCACAAGGCTGAGCTGGAACACCTGCGTGCTGCTGAGCTTTTTGCGCAGCAGCGGGTAAAGCACCATCATGCCAAGGATCTGTGCCGCACCGCCCACGGTGGAAAACAGGGTGTAGGTGGCTTTCCAGCCTGCACCGCCAAGGTCGTACTTGAAGAAATAGATGATGAAGTTGGAGGTAAGGTACAGCGCCGAGTTGATCAGCACGATGCTGCCTACCACTACCATAGCCTGATCGTTGCGGAACAGGGCGGAGAACATCTCCTTTACAGTGGCGGTCTTCATCTCACTGGGGGTAGTTTCTTTCATGGAAATGCAGCACACCAGCTCTGTCACTGTAAAAATTACTGCTACGATCAATGCCACCCAGCGGAAGCCAGCGCGCTCGCTGTCGCCGCCAAGGGCTCCCACCAGCAGCATGGTGAACATAGCGATGAGGGCAGAGCCAACGCCTGCACAGGTGCGCCCCACCATGGAGAGGTTCTCCCGGTCTTTTGGGGTGCGGGTCACGGCCGGGATCATGGACCAGTAGGGAATATCCATCATGGTATAGGTGACGCCCCACAGGATGTACACCACGCAGAAATAGAGCATCAACGCCGCTTCGTCCAGCACCGGGGCGGCAAACAGGGCGTAAAGCACCAGCGCATTGAGCAGCGTGCCGGAAAAGATCCACGGACGGAAACGTCCCCAGCGGGTGCGGGTCTTTGCCACCAGAACCCCCATAAAGGGGTCGTTGAAGGCATCAAAGAACCGGGCCGCCATGAGCACGACGCCCACAAAGCTGGCCGAAAGCCCCAGCACATCCTGATAATAATACATGACGTAAGAAGCCGACAGGGCATATACCATATCCTTGCCCACGGCACCAATACCAAATGCGGTTTTCTGTTTCAGGGTCAGTTCCATACAGCGTCCTCCTTTTCAATGGTAAACCGCAGCACAACGGGCTGGGTCTGCGGTGCAGAAACGGTCAGCAGGGCTTCTCCGGCAGTGCCCACGGTGCGCAGATAGGTTCCGGTCATGCCGCCCTCGGCAACGGCGGTCTGTGGACCCACAAGGGCGGCGCTGCCCTCCACCGCAAACTGCACCGGGAACTGTGCGTAGGGGGCTGGGGTGCCGTTCTCGTCCAGAATGCGCACCCGGACAGCCGCCATATCGTAAGTATCTTTTTCCCGGAGAGCCGTCCGGCTGACCTTGACTTCCAAGTGCAGCTTTGCACTGGGGCAAAGGGTCACGCTGCGCACCACGTTGCCGTCCTGCACGGCATCGAACCGCCATCGGGTAGCCTCGCCGCCCCAGTTGCCTACATATTTGCCGTAAAGCGCCACGCCATCTTCAAAGCTCATTTTGTAGTGCAGCATACACCAGCCGAATTTGACCTTGTAGGCCAGCGGCAGCCCTGCCAAGCCATATTTCCCGGCGGCCAGCAGGCAGTCCCGCACAGCGGCCGCTTTGGACGGCGAAAAATGCTCCTGCGTTTCCAGCAGCTCGCCAATGGTATCGTCCATCACAAAGGGAGGGTGGGGCAGCGCCGTCCACTCGCTTTGGCGCAGGGTGGTGACGAACACATCGTTTTTGTAAAGCCTTACCTGTTGGGCATTGCTGAAAACATAGGCCGTGCCCAGCTGCCCGGCGGGGTTATCGCCGATGTCCATGGAGGAGCTGACCGCCAGCACCGGGTCAGTATCGCCCTGACTGGCATAGACCGCTGCCGCCAATTTGGGGTTGCGGAAGCTGTCCAGCACCCCGTGGTAGCAGATGCGGTCCCCGGAGCCAAAGTCCTTGTGGGTCTGGTAGTCGAACATACACCAGCCAAAGCACCCGGCGTGCTCTCCGCTGGCATAGGCGGCGTTCTGAACCCGAACGTGCCGCAAGGCGTGCTCCTGCCGATGAGGGCCATCGTCAAAGGGCTTGGTGGGGTACATGTGACCGTTGCACTCCGAGATGAGCAGCGCCTTGCCCATATCCGGGGTCACGTCCTTTTTGGGCTTTGCGCCGGGCGTTACGCCGTTGTGGGAAAAATCGTTGTAGGCGTAGACGTCCTCCAGCAGATGGCTTTTTTCCAGATACCGCACACCGGAGGTGGCGCGGCTGGGGTCCAGCTGATGGGCAATCTCGTTGGTGCGGGTGTAGAAGGCATCGTCGTCCACGCTCTCGTTGATGCGCACGCCCCACAGGATGATGCTGGGATGATTGCGGTTCTGCAAGATCATCTCTTGTAACATTGCACAGGCAGCGTCTTTCCATGCAGCATCTCCGATGTGCTGCCAGCCCGGCAGCTCGGTGAACACCAACAGACCCCGCTGGTCGCACTCGTCCAGAAAATATGGGCTTTGTGGGTAGTGGCTGGTGCGCACGGCGGTGCAGTGCAGCTCCTCCTGCAAAACGCGGGCATCCTCCCGCTGCAGGCTTTCCGGTGCGGCGTAGCCGATATAAGGGTAGCTTTGGTGTCGGTTCAGACCCCGCAGAAAGGTCTTTTTGCCGTTGAGGTAGAAGCCGTCTGCCCGGAACTCTGCGGTGCGGAAGCCAAACGTCACCTGTTTGCGATCGATGGGTTGTCCGGCTGCGTTCAAAAGCTCTGCCACGGCATGATGCAAAACCGGGTGCTCGGTATCCCACGGCTGTGCGTGCGGGACGGAAAACTGCATCTTCCCGGTTTCTGCCGCCTGTGCGGTCTGCTGGGCCAGCAAGGTGCCGTCTGCGGTCTCCAGCCGGATGCGGACCGCCACGGCTGCGGGTGTGAGCTCTGCCGTCCACTGCACCACAGCCTCTTGCAGGGTGGGCGTGTAGACGAACAGATCGGTCAGGCGGCTCTCTGCCGTAGCTTCCAGCCAGACCTCCCGGTACAGCCCGCCGTAGGTCAGGTAGTCGATGACAAAGCCAAAGGGCGGGATGGCCGGGTCCTCCCGGGTGTCCAGCTGCACGGTCAGCAGGTTTTCACCCTCCCGGTCCACAAGGTCTGTGATCTCCACCGTAAAGCCGGTATAGCCGCCCCGGTGCTGCCCGGCAACCCTGCCGTTGACCCGCACCACCGCCTGATGGGCGGCTCCGTCAAAGCGGAGGAACAGCCGGGGCGCAGCCTGTACCGGCGGCACCCGGAACCGCTTCCGGTAGCCGCAGACCATCTCGTAATCAGCGGGGGTGGCATAGTGCAGCGGCACCTCCCGGCAGGTATGGGGCAAGCGGACGGCTTGTTGTTTTGGTACAGGCAGCCCCTTGCCAAAGGCTTCCGTCCAGTGGTGGGTAAACTCCCAATCATCGCAAAAACTGTGTTTCATCGCAGCAGCACTCCTTCCAGTAAAATCGAGATCATTTCCTCCAGTACAGCCACATACTGCACCCCGCTTTCTGCCAGACTGCGGTCTGCCAGAAAGCTCTCGATGGATGCGGTGATCATCTGCCGCAGCACCGGCAGGGACACCGGACGCATGACCCCCTTTGCCACAGCCTGTTCCAGCAGCGCCATGGTGGGTTCCCACCCGTTTTCCAATTGACTGCGCACCCGCGCCGCCACCACCGGGTATTTCTCGTCCAGCTCCTTCATCTGCCGCAGGTCCAGCGCAGCATATTCCGTCGGCATGGCAATGATGACCGCCCGCAGCTTTTCCTGCAAAGTACCGCTGCCTGCCAGAATTTCCTGCTTGCAGTGGTGGATCTCCGCAAAGGCGTGGTCTACCATGTCCAGCAGAAGGGCCTCTTTGGAGGGGTAAACGGTGTAGATGGTCTTTTTGCTGATGTGCAGCGGCTCTGCCACCTGCTGCATGGTGAAATGCAGCCCCTGTTGACGGAATAACTGCATCGCCTGTGTGCGCACCAGCGCATCGAGCTTTTCCTGCATGAGCGTCCTCCTTGTGGAAACTGTGCTTGCTTTTCTGGTTTCCATTCTAGTGCGGAAACCGAGCCAAATCAAGCGGTTTCCGCATTTTCTGCGTTCTGCCAAGAAAGTGCAGACATTTTGCAGCAGAATGACAAAAAGAACCCCGGCGTGCCTTGAAAGCTGCCGGGGTCTTTTGCGTGCAGGTGCTTTTCCGCAGCGGCAAGCCTCGTCAAAACTCCGGGTGCCATTCGTCCCGGATGCCAATGTCGGCACAGACGATTTTTCCGCACAGCGGCGCAGAAGATTCTGCGATATGCAAAGGCTTATAGCTGTCGAAGGTTACGGTCAAATCCGCATGGGCAGCACCCTCGGCAACCTCCCCGGTATCCGTGTTGATGCCGCTGGGCAGGTCTACGGCAAGCACAAAGGCACCGCTCTTGTGCAGACGGCGTATCAGCCCGCAGGCAGCAAGACCGGAAGGCCGCAGTTCACCATGGAACCCGGTGCCGTAGAGGGCATCCACAGCAGCATCAAAGTGCTGGGTTTCCAGTACAGAGCAGTCGGTGCAGATGTGCACTGGCAGGGAGTGCAGACGCTCAAAATTGAGGATGGCATCAGCAGTTTTCGGCTCGCCCTCGGCCAGAAGAACGGTCACGCTCCAGCCGTCTTTTGCTGCGGCACGGGCAATCACGAACCCATCGCCGCCGTTGTTGCCCTTTCCGCAGACCACCAGCAGCCTGCCGGGATGCGGGAACTGCTTTTGCAGTTCAGCGTAAGCCGCCAGTCCGGCATTTTCCATCATTTGCAGGTAGGGCAGACCGTGGGCATCCCCGGCTCGTTCAATTTCCTTCATCTGCGCAGCCGTCACAATGCGATGTTTCATGTTGGCACCTTCTTTCTATCTCTATTATAATGAATGAGAATGTTTGGAACAAGATGAAAGATACCGGTGCATAGAATCTGTCCCCGGAGAGTTGGAACAAGCCCTCCGGGGGCATTTTTGCTTTTCACTCTCTTTTCCGTAGGAGAAAACCATGGTATACTGAATCCAAAGTATAGCAGTTTGCGCTTTTGATGCTCAAGCAACATCCGCAAACTGCATATCGCAAATATGCCGTTTTGATCGGCACTATTTTTGAAAATTGCGATAATAAACAGGGAGGTACCGTTATGAAGTGGGGAATTTTAGCCACCGGCACCATTGCCAAAAAGTTTGCGTCTACGGTGGAACAGATGGGCGCAGAGGGGGAGCAGCTTGTTGCCGTGGGGTCACGGCACATGGAAAGCGCACAGGCGTTTGCACAGCAGTACGGCATCCCCCGCTGCTATGACTCCTACGAAGCCCTTGCCGCAGACCCGGAGGTGGAGGCCATCTATATCGCCACCCCCAACACCCTGCACTACGAAAACTGCAAGCTCTGTCTGGAGCAGGGCAAGCACGTTTTGTGCGAAAAGCCCTTTACCATCCGCCCGGAACAGGCGCAGGAGCTGTACCGTCTGGCGGAGGAAAAGAACCGCTTTCTCATGGAGGCGTTCTGGATCTGGCTGCTGCCGCTGTACGACCGTCTGCGCGAGATCCTTACTGCGGGCACCATCGGGGAACTGAAGCAGATCACCTGTCAGTACGGCTTTGTGGCCTCCGGTGCCCGGAAGGACCGCAAGTTTGATTCCGGTCTGGGCGGCGGTGCGCTGCTGGATATCGGCATCTACAATCTGGGCTTTCTGCGCATCCTTACCGGACAGGACCCGGAGAAGGTGGAAGCCAAAGAGGTGCACATCAACGAGTACGGCACCGACGATTACGGCCGCCTTGCACTGACCTACCCCGGCGGCTGCAAGGCAGAGTCTGTCCAGACCATCGGGCAGGAGCTGGAGCGCAACGCCCGCATCGTTGGCACCAAGGGCAGCATCTTTCTGCCGGATTTCCAGCACGCCGAGACCATGACGCTGGAAGTGGATGGCAAAGAGCCGGAGGTCATCCGCTGCCCGGTGGACATCAACGGCTTTGAGTACGAGATCCGGGAAGCAAGCCGCTGCGTCAAGCTGGGGCGTACCGGCAGCGACCGCTATACCCCGCAGGACAGCCTTGCCCTGACCCGCCTGATGTACGACACCCGCATGAGCTGGGGCATGAAGTTTGCGGGGGAGGTGTAAGCACACACCTTGCCGCAAAGGGCTTTTTGCGTGCGGAGACTATGGCATACGGAGAGCGGCAACTCGGAATTGATATAAAAAAGGAGGACACATAGATGAAAACAGTGGTTCTTTATAATATTATTTCTTTTATCATCCTCGTTGCTTTGATTTTTGTCTTAAGGATTGTTAGTAAGAGTAATTTAAGACAAAATCAACAACTTGTTATTAAAGTCATTGCAACTATTTTAATTGTTTGTGTGATAGCGTTCGTGCTTTTTATTGATGCAATAGCATTTGGCATTATAGGACCAGTTCAAGATTAACAATTCCAGTTTGACAAGGAAGTGCTTTGCATGAAAAAGCGTATATCAAGGATTCTCGGTTTAATAATGCTGATTATAGCGATTGCATTTATAGTGTTTGCATTGAACCATCCAGAAATGAGCTTTCCTTGGAACAATACTATTACTTGGTTACTGTATGGTTTATATATTCTTGTGACAGTCATGCTACTTATTGCGCCTAAGGCGAAGAAGTGAAAAAATCCAGCTTGCCGGGCAGACAGGCAACTGAAAACCACACAAAAAACGAAGGAGCAGCCATGGTACTTTATTTTACGGGAACCGGCAACAGCCGGTATCTGGCGCGGCGCATTGCCGAAGGGTTGGAGATGCCGCTTTACGACCTGAACGCCTGCATCAAGGCAGGGAATGCTGCCCCGGTGCAGACTGGCCGGGATGTGGTGCTGGTCACGCCTACCTACGCATGGCGTATTCCCCGGGTGGTGTCGGAGTGGCTGGGCAAGACCGCGTTGACCGGGGCAGAGCGCATCTGGTTTGTGATGGACTGCGGCAGCGAAATTGGCAATGCGGCAGGCTATAACCGGCAGCTTGCGGCGCAAAAGCAGCTGCAGTACATGGGTACAGCTCAGATCATCATGCCGGAAAACTACATTGCCATGTTCAATGCGCCCCAAAAAGAGCAGGCAAAGAGCATCGTGGAGCAGGCAGAGCCTGAACTTCAGAAGGTGCTGACCCGGCTCAAGGCCGGGCAGGAATTTCCCCCGCCGAGAGACAACCTCTACGATCGCCTTATGAGCGGCCCGGTAAACCCGGTGTTCTATCGCTTCTTTGTAAAAGCCGATGCCTTCCGGACAACGGAAGCCTGTATCGGCTGCGGTAAGTGCGTGGAGCTGTGCCCGCTGAGCAACATCTATCTGGAAAACGGAAAGCCGGTCTGGGGCAAAAACTGCACCCACTGCATGGCGTGCATCTGCTACTGCCCCAAAGAAGCCATTGAGTACGGCAAAAAGAGCAGGGGAAAGCCACGGTATCACTTTGAAGCGCTGGAAAGGAAGCAGCAGGACGTGTGAAGGAGAGCGGAAATTAGATGAAGTTTTTATACTTGCATGGGTTGGGACAAAAACCAGACAGTTGGGACAGAGTAATAAAAGAAACGAAGGTTTCGGACAGCAGCGTCTGCTTGAGTTTGGCAGAGATGCTGAAAGGAAAAGCGGCCACCTATAAGGAGCTGTATACTGCATTCTCAGAAGAGTGTGATAAGGAACATGATGAAATCGTCTTGTGCGGGCTTTCCTTGGGTGCTGTTCTGGCACTTAATTATGCGATAGACCATCCGAATAAAGTAAAGGCACTGGTGCTAATTGCAGCACAATATAAAATGCCTGAAAAGCTATTGAAGTTCCAGAATATGCTGTTTCGCTTTATGCCGAATACAATGTTCAAGCAATTTGGGTTCAAGAAAGCAGATGTGATCAGCTTGTGTGGTACGATGACGGAATTGGATTTCAGGGATTCATTATGTAAGGTGTCCTGTCCGGCATTGATCGTTTGTGGGGAAAAGGACAACGCAAACAAAAAAGCCTCAAAGGAACTTGCCAGTTATTTGAGCGATTCCCAATTCCATGAACTTTTGAAAGCAGGTCATGAAGCAAACATAGAATCTCCGGAGGAATTGGCAACAGTGTTACAGGAATTTTATGATAATGTCGAATAAACTACGATTCATCAAAGAAAGAGGACTTTAAAATGAACATCGAAGAACGGGCGGCACAGGCTGCCGCATGGAAAGCTACTGGACAGTGCAACTGTGCACAGGCGGTGCTGAAGGCATTTGAGGACAAGCTGCCGGTGGATGCCGATACCCTGATGAAGCTGGGCGTAGGCTATGCCGCCGGCATGGGCTGCATGGAGAGCACCTGCGGCGCACTGATCGGCGCTGTGATGGTGGCGGGCATCGTCACCGACGGCAAGGGCACACCCCGCATTTCCAAGGAACTGCTGCAAAACTTTCAGGAAAAGTGCGGTGCTACCATCTGCAAGGATCTGAAGGGGATAGAGAACGGCGCACCGCTGTGCCCCTGCCCGGAGTGCGTCCGCAACGCTGTTCTGGCACTGGGCGAGGTGCTGGGAGTGTAAGATGAAGAAGATCTTGTTTGTTTGCCACGGCAATATCTGCCGCAGCCCTATGGCGGAATTTGTGATGAAGGACTTAGTGGAAAAGGCGGGGATTTCCGCACAGTTTGAAATTGCCTCGGCGGCCACAAGCACCGAGGCATCAGCCTGCGCAGCATGACAGACCTGTTGGAGCAGAAGTCTTCCCTGTAAAAATGGTACGCCGGAGCGTTCGCAGATGCTCCGGCGTATCGAAATGATAGATCTCCCAGCCAAAAGGAGGCTGCTGCACAAATACTGCGCAGCAGCATCCTTTTTTAGTTCAGATGAATCGGCAAAAGCCCAGCCAGCAGCCCAGCAGGAAGAAGAGCAGCGCCTTACCCAGCACCGGCAGCCATAGACGCTTGCATAAGGTGGTATCCCACCGGTGGATGTTCTGCTTGGGGCAGGTGCCAACGCAGGCTTCACAGGCGATGCATTCCCCACTGCGCAGGCTGGTTTCCTCCAGCTTCAGGCACACCGGGCACTGCTGTTTACAGGCATTGCAGCCCGGGATGCAGCCGTCGCTCTGCCGGTGCAGCCGCGCAAATGGCAGCACCGGCAGCAGGGCAAACACCGCTCCCATGGGGCAGAGGAACTGACAGAAGAACCGGGGCTGCACCGCCATACCCAGCAAAATGAGCACAAGCAGCCCGATGCCCACGCCGAAGCCCTCCGGCGGCAGACGCAGGGCCGTCAGGCGGGAAAACACCTCCCACGGGCTTGTGCCGGTCAGCATCTTTTCCTGCCGGGTCACATACAGCGCCACCAGCCCCGCCAGCAGCAGATATTTGACCTTCTGCCCCAAAAGCACCGCCCGCTCCGGCAGACGGAGCTGCTTTTTGCGGTGGAACAGCTTTTTCTGAATAAGCCCGGAAAGCGCCCAGACGGCATCGCCCAAGCTGCCGAAGGCGCAGGCGTACCCACAGAAAAAACGGTCGAAAAGCAGGGTGAAGCCGCACAGCCCCAGCAGGGAAAGTGTGAAGCTGTCCACAGAGAGCACCTCGCCTGCACCGATGTGCAGAAAGATCTGTTTTACCCCGGAAAACCCGGCCACGAATGCGCCCGGCATGGACACAAAGAAGAACAACTGCACCCCGGTGCGCAGCCATGTACGGCGCTTTTTGTCCCGCTGACGCTGCTGCGCCGCTGTTAAAGGCTTTGCCTGTGTTTTTTCCATCATCCTGCCGCCTTTCCCAGTGCGTTCTCTACCGCACCGATAAGTCCTTCTGCCGTGAGGGTAGCGCCGGAAACGGTATCCACCTCAGCAGACTGCATTGCCAGCATCTCGTCCAGCAAAGGCAGCGCTTGCTTATAGTAGGGCTTATCCTCGCCGGAAGCATCCAGCACCGCAATATCGGTCATTTTTCCGTTCTGGATAGTCACCGACACCCGAATGACATCGCCAAAACCATAGGCGCTGCCCTCATAGATGCCGTCCCGGTAGCCGCTCTGCTCTGCCTGTGCTGCGCTCTGCGCCTGCAAAACGGAAGCATTGTAGGCTTCAACTTCGGCAATTTCCTGCTTGCGCTGGCTTACCGCTGCCGCCCGGATCAGCGCCACCTGCTGGTATTGCCACAGTACCCCCAAAATTAGCAGCAGGTTCACCGCCCGGAGGAGAAAATTTTTGTATTTCATTCTGCTGCTCCTTCCGTTTCAGATTCAATCCCGGTCTCTTCCGGCGGCAGTGCCGGCTCGGATGTCGGCAGCACTTCCTCAGAAGATGTCGGTTCCGGTTCAGAGGATGCCGGTGCATCTGCCGGGAAAAGCTGCTGCCATGCTTCCTTGAGCCACACGGGAACGGCGCTCTTTTCCTCCGGCTGCACCACCTCCACGGTGGGCGCGGTGACCGGCGTTTCCCCGGGCTCTGCTGCTTCAGACGGTGCGGTTTCCTCTGCCGTCTCTTCCGATGCAGTCTGCTCCGGAGCGGTTTTCTCTGCCGGGGCAACAGCGGCCTTTGCCAGTGCCAGCTTGACTGCGTTCAGAATTCCGGTGGAGGAGTAGGTGGCACCGGAAACAATATCCACGTTGGGGCTTTGTCCCTCCAGAATGGCGGGGATGACCTGTTTTGCCCGGGAGAGATATTCCTCCTCGTCCTCGGCGCTCAGGATCGTGATATCGGTAATTTTATCCTCTGCCACCGTGACCTGCACTGTGATCTGCCCCTCAAAGCCCATGGCTTCGGCAGTGTAGATGCCGTCCAAGTAGATGGAGGGAGCCGTAAATTCCTCCACCACCAGCGGCGCGGCGGGCTTTGGCTGGGGCGGCAGGGGATTGTTGACCACCTCGCCGGTCAGGGCGTTCTGCACTGCGCCCAGAATGCCCTGGCTGGTGTAGGTGGCCTCGGAAACGGCATCCACCTCCCAGCTCTGAGTCTCCACCACGGTGGTCAAAAGCCGCTTGGCACGCCGCAGAAACTGCTTGGTCTCGTGGGATGCGTCCAAGATCTCCACCTCCGTGATGCTGCCGTTTTCCATGGTGACCTGTACTCGGACGGCACCGCCGTAGCCCCGGGAAGAGCCGACGTAAACGCCGTCGGCATAGGGCAGCTTGGGCAGGGTTTCTTCCTCCGCTTCGGAGGAAGCGGCTTCCACAGGCTGCTCCACCACGGTTGTCAGCTTTTCCGGTACGGCGGCCAGCACCGGAACGGTGCGGGGCAGAGCAAAAAGTACAGCTGCCGCTGTCGCCACCGTCGGGAGCAGCTGCACCAGCGGCAGCAGTGTATGGCATCTTTTTTTGTTCATTCCAACTCCTCCTGACACGGAAAAGCAAGGCCGCCTGATGCCAAGCGACCTTGCCGTTTTGTACTGTATTTACTAAATCAGGCAGCTTTCCGCAACCTCACAGCGCCACATTGACCGGCAGGACATACACGCCGTCGGCGGCGTAGAAGGTGATCTGAGTAATCGTCTTGCCGATGATGGATGCAAAGTAAGGATCATCGGCATTGAAGCCCAGCTTGGTACCATGCCAGATGTTGGTCACATGATGCAGGCCGTACTCACTGCCATCGGCGGTGGTCAGCACTACGCCGTAGACCTTGTTGGCCTTGTAGTCCAGATCAAAACCGGAGATCTTCATTTCGTAGGTGGTGTGGTGACCGTTGGTATTCAGCTCCACAGTGGTGCCCTCTACGGTGGTCTCGGTGGCGTTGACCTTGCCAAACTCCCACTTGCCGCTCAGCAGGTTATACCATGCGGTGATGTAGTAGGCAGGGGTCTCGCTGAGCTTGTAGTAAGCGTAGCTCTCGTTCTCAAACAAGGCATCTGCGCCGGTGTAGGTGGTGGTGGATTCCTTGCCCTTCAAGGTAACGGTAATGTCGTAGCTGTCGGTATCGGTGACCTGCTTTGCGTTCTCCAGCGCCCACGGGGTCAGCACCTTGACCGGGAAGGAAACGCCGGTGATGTCGGTGCCATCTGCGTTGACGTGGTAGGAACCGGCGGCAAGCTTGCCCGCACGGGTCTTGTTCTTGGTGGCGCTGGTCACAGCGTCGATCTCAGATGCGTTGTCCACACCGGCAGCCTTGTAGAAGTCAGCGTAGGGGATGTTCATCTGGACATAGCTGGAGGTCAGGCAGTTTTCCTGTTCTACCTCTTCCGCAGCGAAGGCCGGGACTGCCACAGCGCATACCAGCATAGCGGCCGCAAGTGCACCTGCAAATACTTTTTTCAATCTCATGGTAACACACCTCTATCTCAGTTTTGAAAAAACAGTTAGCTTCACCTAACAATTGATGCAAAAAAATGCAGAGGCAAAGCGCCTCAGATGGTTAGGCAAAACAAATTCGCGAAATAAAAATAGCACTCCCACTGGGCGTTGTCAAGAAAAAACAGGGATGTTTATGGAGGATAATTTTTTGGCAAAAGGTGCCGACAGCACCCTCTATACCGCAAAGCCATTGACCTTTTTGCCGGAGCGCAGTATACTGCTTGTGCGGTTAGTTGCATTTAACCACAAGGAGGTACTACATGATACAAGACGCATTCTGGGGGATTTTGATCCCCTTTCTGGGCACAAGCCTTGGGGCGGGCTGTGTGTTCTTTTTGAAAAACTCTCTGCGTGACGGCATCCAGCGCGCCCTCACCGGCTTTGCCGCCGGAGTGATGGTGGCGGCATCGGTATGGAGCTTGCTGATCCCGGCTATGGAGCAGGCCGCGGATCTGGGCAGGCTGTCATTTTTCCCGGCGGCGGTGGGTTTCTGGCTGGGCATCCTGTTTTTGCTGCTGCTGGACCATTTCATCCCGCATCTGCACCAGAACAGCTTGCAGGCTGAAGGGCCAAAAAGCCAGCTCCAGCGCACCACCATGATGGTTCTGGCGGTGACGCTGCACAACATCCCGGAGGGCATGGCAGTGGGCGTGGTCTACGCCGGGTATCTTGCTGGGACTACTCAGATCACTGCCGCCGGGGCGCTGGCACTTTCCCTTGGCATTGCCATCCAGAACTTCCCGGAAGGTGCCATCATTTCCATGCCCCTGCGGGCGGAAGGAATGAAAAAAGGCCGGGCGTTCTGGGGCGGCGTACTGTCCGGCATCGTAGAGCCCATCGGGGCAGTGCTGACGATTCTGGCGGCAGGCATCGTGGTGCCCGCGTTGCCCTATCTGCTCAGCTTTGCCGCCGGAGCCATGCTGTATGTGGTGGTGGAGGAACTGATCCCGGAAATGTCCCAGGGGCAGCACTCTAACGTTGGCACGGTATTTTTCGCGGTGGGCTTCAGCGTGATGATGGTGCTGGACGTAGCACTGGGGTGACGGCTGGAGTCCTCGAAAGCGAAATCTTTTTCGGAATCTCCGAAAATGCTTAAACTTCTTGACAGAGGAGACGGCAGGGCGTATTATTTTGGCAGAAGGACCGCTGAGAAGCGGCTTTTTATAGAACAGAAAGTTAGCTTTACCTAACTTGCAGCACGAGGAATTGCTGGCCTGCCACCCGGAGCAGTGGGCGCATCTGGTAAAAAGCATTGCATTGTGAGCGGAAAATAGAAAGAGAGTGGCGTTATGTCCTTTTTTGAAAACACCCGAAAGCCCGTAGGCCTTGGCGGGAAGATCATGGTTGCTATGATGAACTTTGGACACAGCGCAATGGCAGAATGGGGGCTGCGCTTTTTACAGCCTGCCCCGGATGCCATGGTGCTGGACTGCGGCTGCGGCGGTGGAGCGAACATTAAAATGCTGTTGAAACTGTGCCCCAACGGCAAGGTGCAGGGCATCGACTATTCGGCAGTCAGTGTAGAAAAAGCGCGAAAAGTCAATGCCAGAGCCATTGCGGCAGGACGGTGTACCGTGCAACAGGCAAGTGTGGCAGAGCTGCCGTTTGAAGCGGAGCAGTTTGATGTGGTGACCGCCTTTGAGACGGTCTATTTCTGGCCGGAGCTTGCGCAGAATTTCCGAGAGGTCTATCGGGTGCTGAAGCCAGGCGGAATCTTTTTCATCTGTAACGAAGCAAACGGCGAAACGACAAAAGACGACAAATGGACGCGGATCATCGATGGTATGACCATCTATACGGATACTGCACTGAAAGGGTATCTGGAAAAAGCAGGATTTTGTCAGATTCAGAGCCACAAAAATAAAAAGGGCTGGCTTTGCATCACAGCACAGAAATGAGGTGTGATTATGTCGAAAAAAGCAACGGAATTTCAAAGAAAAGCAATGAGCTGGATGTACCGGGGCAAGGAAATCTTCAAGCCTTTGAACACCGGCTGGATCGACAAGAATGTTGCCTGCGTGCGCGAATGGGTGGCGAACATCTTCTTCTACCGCAAAGGCGATACGACCATTATGGTCGATGCGGGATATAACTACGACCGCCTTGCCGAAAAAATGGGCTGGCTTGGGATTGATCCGAAGTCGATACACCATATTCTTATCACCCATCAGGACACCGACCATGTGGGTGCGGTGGAAGCAGACAGTCCGGGGCTGTTCCGGAATGCGAATCTGTACATCGGCGAGATCGAGAACCGGTATCTGATCGGAGAAGCACGCCGCAAGGTTATTTATCATCTCTATAAGCTGCCGCAAGTGACCATCTACAACGAAAAGCAGCTGCTTCACGATGGAGAGGCCTTTGATATTGACGGCGTCAGGATCGAGTGTTTTCTGGTTCCCGGTCATACATGGGGACATGTGGTCTACCTCATTGACGATAAGTACCTTTTTACTGGCGACACGCTGTGGTTTGGCGCGGACGGCGGCTACAGCTTCATTTCCTCGCTGGCGGAGGACAATAAGCTGGCTGTGCAGTCACTGGCGGAGCTGGAGCGGAAACTGCGCGCACGTGGGCTGCATCCATATTTCATCACCGGTCACACGGGATGGACGGACAATTTTGCCTTTGCGTTTGCCCACAAGGACAAGTGCTGTTCACCATTCAAAAAACGAGTACACGACCCATCGGCACCCTATGATGCCTACGACGAATCGGACGACACCGAAGAAAATGCAAAGAGCGGTTTTCTGAAAGGCGTGGGAAGATGAAGGACAGCGAATTACAAATTGACCGTAACTGCCATGTGCTATATTCCAAACCCTGCAAAAAGGAAATTCTGGCGAAAATCACTCTGCACTATCCGGAGGTGGAGCGCGAGGTGGTCTGGGAGCAGGTGCAGCTGAGATACGCAGAGCTTCTTTCCAAGTGGCGCACCGACCTCGGCGGTAAAAAGAATTTTCACAACGGCGTAGGCGGCACCTACGACTGCATCGCCATCATGTGCTTTTACGATGTGTGCCGGGATGTGGTCACATTCCGCGAAATGGAAGAGATAGAAGGAAATCTGATTCTGCCGTCCTTCCGCAAACTGAAATTCGTGAACTGTAACATGCCGTTCTGGAAGAAACTGATGCACATAGCGTTCCTTCGGGCAAAAGCGGGCTGTGACAAGTGGCACGATTATGAAATGACGGTGGCTCCTTACGAAAAGAACAAGCCGATCTATTATGAATTTACCGCCTGTCCCGCAGCGGAATTTGCTATCAGAAACGGCCTTGCAGACATCATGCCCGCCCTGTGCAATGTGGATTTTGCATCCATGGAGCTGCTCCACGCAAGGCTGGTGCGGACGACCACCTGCGTGGACGGCTGCCGATGCGACTATACCATCTGCGGCGACAAGGATCCGTACTTAAAGGAGCATCCAGAATACCGGGACGAAAACGGATACAGGAGGAACAGGGAATGCTCTTACAGGTGATTCTGGAAGGTCTTGGGTTGGGAGTTCTGCTGGTTCTGATCTGCGCTGCGGGCATCTGCAAAGGGGCTGTTGGGATGGTGCATCTTTACAGCCCGGCGGTGCAGCAGAGGTGCGTAAAACTGGGGCTTACAAGCCCGGAACGCATCCGACGCAACAGCCTGCTGTTCAAAGCAGTCTGCATTCCCGGCTATATCGGCTATGTGCTGGTCTGTGTCTATGGGATAAACGGTGCAAAGGGCTTTGTTCAGAGTTTCTGGCAGTTACTCGTTATCTTGTCCGTTATGAATCTCATGGACCGCCTGTTGGTTGACGGCTATTGGGTGGGGCACACGAACGCATGGACGATTTCAGGAACAGAGGACCTGAAGCCCTACATTACTGCAAAAGACAAACAGAAAAAATGGCTTTTCGGTACGGTAGGTATGGCAGTCATAGCGGCGGCGCTGGCGGTCCTTATGACGGCTTTTATTCACTGAGGAAAGGAGAGACAATGAAGTTTAAGACATTGGGAAATCGGAATGCTCCCGCTGTTTTGTTTTTTCACGCAATGGGCGTGACGGGGGAGAGCAGCGAACCGGTTGCAAACTATTTACAGGATCGGTATTTCTGCATTTTACCTACCTCCACCGTGTACTGCAAAGGGCAGAAATATGTCAGCAAGGCGGACGAGGTTCGTCAGGTGGAAGAATACCTGAAATCGCAGGGGGTGGAACGCCTTGAACTGGTTGTGGCTTCTTCGATCGGTGCTGACCTTGCCATGGCGTTTTTGACAGGCACGAAGCTGCCCATCGGACATGTTTTCTTTGACGGCGGGCAGTTTGCACAAATCGGAAAAGGTACGCGCCGCATGATGACACCGTTTCTGTATCTGGCCATCAAGAGCCTGTACTGGTCAAAGAGCGGCACATTGAAAAAGATCCTGTGGTGTGACGATGATTCCATAAAGCCGTATTTTATAGCCGCAGGGAAAAATCTGACCTACACAAATTTGCGGCGACAGATTCTGGACAGCCTGGAGGATAAACCCTTTCCAGCACTTTCCGAAGAACTGCAAAAGCATCTCTATTTCGAGTTTGGCAGCATAGAAGATCATTTCAAATACCGTCAAGCGGTGATAGAAGCCTATCCCTGCGGCAATTACCCCATATTTGAAGGATACGATCACATGCAATATCAGATTCGTGATCCGAAGGGCTTTGCTGAAATGCTGGCATTTATCGCTGAGCAGGACGGTATGCCGAAGCTGCCGTTTATCAGAAAGTGAGAGGACCCGATATGAAATACAAAATCGAGAAAAACACCGTGCAGGAGACGCTGATCCTCCCGCTGTATTCCCGGAAGCTGTGCACCGAACTGTACCCAAACCTTTATCGGGACGAAACAGCGGTGCATCTGATCGACCAGATCGACTACGACTTTTCAGAGGCAGAGAAAAACTCCCGCAGCCTGATGCAGCGGTTCGGTGCGCTGGAGGTCGCCATGCGGCAGAATGACCTTGCCTTTGAGGTGCAGGCATACCTGAAAACGCACCCCTGCGCGGCAGTGGTCAATCTGGGCTGCGGGCTGGATAACACCGGCAGAGCCTGCGACAACGGCAGATGCAAGATCTACAATCTGGACTTTCCGGATGTGATTGCCTTGCGGCAGCAGCTGCTGCCCGCCGGGGAGCGGGAGCAAAACATCCCCTGCGACCTGAAAGACCCCGCATGGTTTGACAAGATCGATGCCTCCGGCGGGGCGGTGTTTTTTGCCTCCGGGGTGTTCTATTACTTCCTGACCCAGCAGGTCAAGGCGCTGGTGCAGGGGATGGCGGACGCTTTCCCCGGCGGAGTGCTGGTCTTTGATGCTGCCAACCGCACGGCGGTAAAGATGATTGCCAAAACATGGCTCAGAACGGCAAAAATCAAGGATGTGGGAGCATATTTCGCGGTTTCGGATGCCCCCAAGGAGATTGGCGAGTGGGACAGCCGTCTGCAGGTCACAAGCCGCGGCTATATGCTGGGTTACAACGATTTGAAAGATCCTTCCGTCAGCGGCTTTTTCCGATTCCTCGCAAAGGTTGGAGACAACGGGATGAAAATGCAGATCGTGAAGATCAGATTTGGAGGCAAGAAATGAAGATTCTGGTATATGGTGCAGGCGTTCTGGGGTGCAATCTGGCAAGAAATCTGCTGCGCGCCGGAAAGGATGTCACTCTGCTTGCGCGGGGAAACTGGGCTGCGGAGATCAAGCAGAACGGCCTGCGGATCAAGGATAAGTTTTCACCCTGCACCTCGGTCAGCTGCATTCCGGTGGTGACTGAACTTGCACCGGATGCAATGTACGATGTGATCTTTGTGGTCCTGCGCTATACACAGCTGGATTCCGTTCTGGACACGCTGCGGGCGAACCGGACGAAGAACATCGTTTTTGTGGGGAACAATGTGCAGGCGAGGGCACTGGCGGCGGTACTGCCGGAAAAGAACGTCCTGTTTGCCTTTGCACTTTCTGCCGGGCATCGGGAGGTTGACCGGGTGGTCTCCATCGACCTGAAAAAGATCACCATCGGACAGCTGACGGGTGCAAAGTCCAATAAACAGTTGATCGGGCGCATCTTCCACGGCACAAAATATAAGGTTGTTTACGAGCCGAACATGGAGGACTATCTGCTCTGCCATGCCGCGTTTGTGATGCCTGCGGCCTTCGCCTGCTATAAGACAGACGGCGACCTGAAAAAGCTCAGGGGAGATACCGCGTACCTGAACCGTGTGCTGGATGCCAACATCGAGGGATACCGCGCCATCCGAGATGCCGGGCACACCATTCTGCCCAAGGAAGATGCAGACTTTGAAGGGGAGAAATACCGCAAGACCTGCCTGCGCTTTTTCAAGCTGATGTACGCTACCTCGCTGGGCAAACTCTGCGCCTCCGACCATGCCATGAACGCCATCGACGAAATGAGCGCACTGAACCGGGATCTTAAGAAATTTTTCGATGAACATGGCGCAGCCTACCCGGTGTGGCAGGCACTGGAAGCGGAAGCCGGGAGGTATCTGCAATGAAGTATGCCGGGATGCCCTTTGGGATGTGGATGCTGTTTGCCGGTTCCTTTCAAAAGCATCTGACCGCTGTGCTGGGCTATGATGCAGCCACCGCAAGAGCCATCACGAAAAAGGCAAAGCCGCAATACCGGCAGATCATTGCTGGTTTGCCGGAGTTTGAAAAAGCCGACCGTTTCAAAATGAATCTTATCAACTGCGCCATGGTCGGCGCGTTCATTCTCTCCATGCCGCAACGCCCGGAGGTGGACAGGCTGACGGATTACTACGCAAGATCCATGATGACAAAGCCCATGCAGTGGTTCTGCCGCAAAAGCGGAAAAAGCAAGTTCACCCCAAAGGATATTGCCGCTATGAAAGCCACTGCCGCCCTGAAAGCCGCCGACCGCAACCCCTATTCGTGGAACATGGAGTTTTACGAATACCCGGATGGCAGCGGCTACGAGGGACGCTTTACCAGGTGCGGCATCTGTGTGCTGATGAAGGAACTGGGGCTGTATGACCTGACCCCTGCTTTGTGCCGTCTGGACTACACCATGAGCGAAGCGGGCGGTGTGACAAATTTTGTGCGTCAGTACACCCTTGCCTCCGGCGGGCCCTACTGCGACTGCGGGTACAAAAAGAAGGGGTGACGGACGATGAAGGCGAAGGAAACCTATCTTTCCCGTGATTTCCGGGAGACTGTGGCACTGCGCTTTCCCGCGCGGGCAAAGGAACTGAATACCGCTTTTGATATGCGCCTGAATGCGCTGCTGGCTGAAAACGCGGGTGCAAGCAAGGAAAAGCAATACCACCTCAAGCGGCAAATCTTACCGGGCATTGCGGCCTACGAGACCTTGCAGCGGGTCATGTCGAAAGAGGAGGCACTGCAAACCGTTCACGGCTATGTGGAGCACTTGGCGAGAACGAGCCACAAACAGCTTGCCGCCCTGCTGCACATACCGGGGCTTTACCGCCTTGTTCCCGGCGTTTTTGTCAAATCCACCCGGAGCGTTTTTGGCCCGGCGGCGGGCTTTGTCCCAAAAGAACTGCAGACCGGCAACGGTGTCTGGCGTGTGGATATGATGAAGTGCCCCTATCACGACACCTGCGCAGAATACGGCTGCCCGGAGCTGTGCCGCTGCTTTTGCGACAGTGATGACATCAGCTACGCCTGGTTGCATCCGAAGCTGATCTGGGAGAGAAGCATGACGCTGGGGCGTGGAAATGACCGTTGCGATTTCTGCATGAAGGTCAGATAATAGTGGGTGGCATATTGAAATGGAAATCAAACGATTCGGCAATATAGAGGGAAAGACCATGATGCTGCTGCACGGAAATCTTATGTGCTGGCGGCAGTTTGAGGATTTGATCCCGCTGCTGGAAAGGAAATTCTGCGTGTATGCCGTCAGCTTCGATGGCTTTGACGGAACAGGCAAAACAACCTACACGACCGCCCAGAATCAGGCGGACAAGTTGGCCGGTTATATTGAGAAAGAGCTTAACGGACGGCTGGATCTGCTTTTTGCAGAGTCGCTGGGCTGTGGACCGGCTGTTTTTCTGAAGGCTTCCCCAACCGTTCAGATCGATCGGATGATCCTCAGCGGGCCGGAGTATCTGGATTTCGGAGTGCTGAATCGACTGATTTTGAAGGTCATGCCGCAAAAGCAATATCGAACGGCACACGAAAAGTACATGCCTGCATGGGCGCTGCGCTTTATGGGGCAGACGGAGCAGGGAATGCAGACTATGCTCCGCCGTATCCCGGATCATATCAGATTGGAATCCGTCCGGGCCACTTGGGAGGCAGGACTTTATCTCTATCGAACGGACTTTTTGGTACAGCCCGATGCAAAGGTCGCCTGTTGGTACGGAGAAAAAGAAGGGCACATGAAAAAGGCTATCCAGCGGCTGCGGACGGCATATCCGAGCCTGATCGTCCGCTGTTTCCCCGGTTTCGGCCATGGCGAGATCATCAATCATCCGGCACTGCTTGTGTCGGAGCTGGAACGCTTTTGGCTATTATGATTACGAACAGGAAGCGAAGAAAATGAAGAAAGAAGAAACAAAGCGGTTTATCCGCTGGTGCATACGATAAAACCAAAGGGAGTTCTGCCCGGACCTTCGTCCGTGACGGAACTCCCTTTTTTAGCTTTATAGAAAAACCATAAGTCATCTGCCCCGGTCAACGGAGCAAGAACCACACGCCCAGCAGGATCGCAAGGAAGATCAGGTTGGATAGGGTGAACAGCCCAAAATACTGCTTCTTCCCCTGTGGCAGCTCCCGTGCAATCTGCCGGTAGGAAATAAGACTGGCCATGGATGCGATCAAAGTGCCAAGACCTCCCAGATTGGTGCCGATGATGAGGGCTTGTGTCTCTGCCGTGAACCCGGACAGCAGCAGGGCGGCGGGAACATTACTGGTGACCTGCGAAGCAAGAACCGCCACCAGCACTTCCCGGCCGGTCAGAAACTCCTGCAGCCAGCCGGAAAAGGCCGGAATGCGCCCCAGATTGCCAATGAAGATGAAAAAAGCCACAAAGGTCAAAAGCAGGGAATAGTCCACTGCCCGTAAGGTGTGCGGGTCTGCAAAAAGAACGCAGACGAGTACAGCGGCAAAGGCGATGCCATAGGGCAGCACCCGGATCACGGACAGCAGGCAAACGGCAAACAGAACCAGATACAGCAGGATGATCTTCTGATCCCCCTGAGATGCAGAAGAAGAAACAAGCTCGTCCACGGAGAGGGTGGCAGAGGCTTTCCGGCAGACCAGCGCTGCCCAAGTCGGCAGCAGGAGCAGAGAGACCAGTGTGTAGGGCAGCATAAGAAGCACAAATCCCCCGATGCTCATGCCGCTTTTTCCGTAAAGATAGAGGTTCTGCGGGTTGCCGATGGGGGTCAGCATACTGCCAAGGTTTGCCGCAATGGTCTGCATACAGACCACCGGGACCAGAAGGGAGCGGCGGACATCCGCTTCCAAACGGCTCAGGACCACGAACGTAAAGGGAACGAAGGTCAGCAGGGAAACATCGTTGGTGATGAACATGCTTCCGAAAAAGCACAGCCCGACCAGTACCAGTGTCAGCTGAAAGGTGCTGTGGGTGCGGGACAGCAATGCCCGTCCCAGGCCATCAAAAAAGCCCTGCCGCCGCAGCCCGGCCATGACCGTCATCAGGGAAAACAGGATCGCCAGCGTGCGCAGGTCGATGTAGCCGAGATACTGCACATCCGGTGGAACAAAGAAGGCGGAGACAACGGCCAGCACAGCGGCTGCGGTGAGGACCGTTTCCTGCTGAATGAATTGTTTGAGTAGTTTCATAGAGACACATCCTTGTAGTTGTAAAGGCTGCCCTGCTACGGTGCCGGACGGCCTTTTTTTGTATTTCAGAGCAACAGCTCAAACAACCCGATCATCAGCGGCATGGTCAGGATGGAAAGCAGCGTGCTCAGGACATAGATCGCGCTGGAATGAGAAGCATCCCGGTCATAGAGCTGTGCCATGGAGGTGACCGTTGCACAGGCGGGGGTAATGGCAGAAAGGTAGACCGTCATCAGGATGGACTTGCCGTCCGGGATCCAAAGGGATGCGTGAACTGCCCAAAGTAGCAGGACGATGACCAGCGGAACACCCAGCAGACGCAGAAATACCGGCAGATAGTTGCGCGGGGTGCAGAAAACCTTTTTGAGGGGGACTTCCGCAATGGCCATGCCTGCCAGCAGCATTCCCATGGGGCCGATCATATTGCCGACACTGCTCAGTGTGCTGGTGATTGGGGCGGGCAGCGAGATGTGCAGCAGGTACAGCAGAGCACCGGCTGCAATGGCAATCAGATTGACATTGGTAAGGAGCTTGCGCCATTCCAGCCGGGCAGACCCCTGCAGGCAGGCACTGGCATGGGTCCAGAGCAGCACCAGCTGTACAATGACAAAGGCGCAGGAGTAGACAACATATTCCTCCCCCAGCAGGGCCTGCACGATGGGAATGACCAGCGCGGCGGCATTGCTGTAAATGACATTGACCTGCTCCACTGCGTCCAGCTTGAGAACTTTGCGGAACAGCGCATTCAGAAGCAGAAATACAACGTGCATTCCAACGGCGATGCCCATGGAATAAAGCAGCCCGGTGCGGATCTCCGGTGTATCCTTGATCTGAAAGGCGTTCAGAACGACACAAGGCATGACCAGATAGACAAAGACCACAGACAGCACCTTACTGTCCGATGCCTTCAACAAGCCGGTTTTCACAACGGCATATCCCATCAGCAGAATCAGAAATAGCTGCGCGATCTGCTGCATCAATAAAAGGCTGATTTGCATTTGGATCTCCTCTTTTGCAATTCGTTTTTGCAGCACCATCCTACTCCATTGGCGGGACATCGTCAAGAGAAAACAGAAAAAATGCGATCTGAATAAGAAAAAACGGATGGCTCCGCAGAACCATCCGCTAAAACTGGTATCATCAGTCTTTCCGATACTTATATGCACCCTCAATGGCGTGGATCAGATGATAACGGAACCGAGCATGTCGGGGTAAATCCCTTTCTGCTCGTCCGGTTTCCCAAAAGCCCACGGGGGCTTTTCAGCTTAAGCAAGGATCCCGGTGGACTGCAAAAACAGCACCAGCATCATCACCGGAGCCACGTATCGGATCATCACCCGGTAGAGTTTCTTGCGGCGGAAGGTCTCGCCGCTGCGCTGCATCTCGTCAATGACATAATCCGGTGTCATGACCCAGCCAATCAGGATGGTGGACAGCAGGGCAATGAAAGGCATCATAACACTGTTGCTGACATAGTCCATGATATCCAACAGCTGACCCACCGATCCGTTGGGGAGCTGTACTTCAAAATAGAAGATGCTGTAACCCAGCGCAATGATGGCGGAAGCGGCCAGATAGATGACCGCCAGCACAAGCACCGTCTTTTTGCGGCCCGAGTGGAAGATCTCCATGCAGTTGGCGGTGATGGATTCCAGCACCGAGATGCAGGAGGTCAGGGTGGCAAAAATGGCAGTGACAAAGAACAGGATGCCCACGAACACGCCCGCCTTGCCCATGGCGTTGAATACCTTGGGCAGCGAGACGAACATCAGGCTGGGGCCTGCGCTCATGCCCTCGGTGCCAGAGAAAACATACACGGCGGGGATGATCATGGCACCGGCCAGCAGGGCTACGCCGGTATCGAAGATCTCAATCTGATTCACCGCTTTGTTCAGGTCTACTTCCGGTTTGACGTAGGAACCGTAGGTGATCATAATGCCCATGGACACGCTGAGGGAGAAGAACAGCTGGCTCATGGCATCCAGCAAAATCTGCAAAAAGCGGCTGACGGTCAGCCCTTCCATGTGCGGGGTCAGGTAGTAACGCAGACCCTCCAGACCGGTGCGCATCTGGCCGGAGGCGTCCTCGTGGCGCAGGGTGAGGGCGTAACCCGCAATCACCACCACCAGTACCAGCAGAATGGGCATCATGTAGCGGGACACCCGCTCAATGCCTCCCTCCACGCCGTTGTACACGATGAAAGCAGTCACGCCCATGAACAGCAGAGCGAACACCACAGGGGAGACCGGCGAGGTGATGAAGCTGGTAAAATAACCGTCCTCAGCAGCGGCAGCAGACTGTCCGGTCAGGTAGACTGCCGCATATTTCGTGATCCACCCGCCGATGACGGCATAGTAGGTCATAATCAGAACTGGCACCAGAAAGGTCAGGATGCCGAGGAATTTCCACTTGGGGCGCATGCTCTCGTAGGCGCGGATGGCACTCTGCTTGGTGCGGCGGCCAATGGCGATATCCGAGGTGAGCAGCGTGAAACCGAAGGTCAGCACCAGCACCAGATACACCAGCAAAAACAAACCGCCGCCATCTTTTGCGGCAAGGTACGGGAACCGCCACAGGTTGCCGACACCCACCGCACTTCCGGCGGCAGCAAGGACAAATCCGATTTGTCCGGAGAAACTGCTTGCTTTCTTTTCCATGATTCTGAAACTCCTATCCGTATTTCCTATTGTAATATAGGATAACATGGAGTATCATATCAGTAAACCGAATAAAATTACTATGACCTATAAATTTTACTTATGGAGCGCTTGAGATGCGGGAACAGAAAGACCGATACGAGATATTCTTGAAAGTGTGCGAAACGGGCAGTTTTTCCAAAGCAGCGGAGGCACTGAACTATACCCAATCCGGCATCAGCCAGATGATGGCGGGGTTGGAAGAAGAACTGGGCGTGAAGCTGTTCGCCCGCATCAACCGAGGCGTGACCCTGACCGACAACGGGACACGTCTTTTGCCCTACGTCCGGGAACTGGCCAACCAGAAGAACCGGCTGCGGCAGGCGGCGTTCAATATCAACCACAAGGTGGAGGGCAAGCTGCGGGTGGGCAGCTTTTCCAGCATCACAACGCTCTGGATGCCGGAAGTGGTGCACTATTTCAAGGAGAACTACCCGAAGGTGAGTATAGAGATCCTGGACGGCAACTATGATGAGATCCGGGAATGGATCATCCATGGGCAGGTGGATTGCGGTTTCCTCTCATCCATTGTGGCAGACGACCTGAAATTCTACCCGCTCTGGGACGACCCGTTGTGTGCCGTGTTCCCGGAGGGGCATCCACTGGCTGCACGACCCAGCGTAACGCTGTCGCAGCTGTTTCAGTATCCGCTCATCATTGAAACGCCCGGCTGTGATAATGACATCCAGCACCTGATGCTCAAATGCCCGGTGAAGCCGAATATTTCTTACAGCTTCCGGGACGATACCCTCATCATGGCGTTCGTGCGCAGCGGGCTGGGCGTGACCATCTCACAGGAGCTGGTGATGCAGGCATTTGGCTGCCCCGGTGTGGTGTCCCGCCCGCTGGAGCCTGCCTGCTGCCGGACATTGGGGCTGGCGTTTTCCAAAACTGCCAGCTCGGTGGTGAGCCGGACGCTGCTGGAATATCTGAGATCCACTCGGCAGCGAAAGGATACACCGCAGATAAAATAAGAACAAATAGAGGAGAACGGTATAAAAGCCGCTCTCCGTTTTGCTGAATGGAGACGTGCAGTTGGAGCAGGATGGTGGTTCCTTGTTTTTCTGATAAGAGCACAGGATTCATGCTATCATAGCAGTCATATTGAAAGACATCCCGCCCGGGAGCGCAAGCTGATCCTGCTGCGGTACGGGCTGGCGGGTCAGCCGCCCCTGACCCAGCTGGAAACGGCACAGCTGCTCCAGATCAGCAGAAGTTATGTCTCAAGGCTCGAGACCCACGCATTGGAACAGCTGCGCAAAGGCTGGCTTCAAGAATCACCGGGAGAATAAAGGGTGCCGCCTGCGGGCGGCGCATGGAGCGGTCAACGGGTCAACAGCTCAAAATGGTTCCGCTTGGTGACCAGCAGCCCTTCCCTTTGCAGCTTGGAAAGCTCCACCGACATGGCGGCACGCTCCACGCAGAGAAAATCCGCCAGCTGTTGACGGTCAAAGGGAATGTCAAAGGAAAGGGAGGACTGCCGGATGGATTCGGCAGACAGGTAGGACAGCAGCTTTTCCCGGGTGGTTCGCTTGCTGACATGGGTGATCTTATCGTTAAAAAGCAGTATTTTGTTTGCCAGAACGCTGACCAGATTGCGGATGAGTTTCTGGTGATGGTCGCAGGCGGTGGGGCAGGAGGTGAGCAGCCGCTTGACGTTCAACAGCAGAATTTCGCAATCCTCCTCTGCTACCACGCTGATGTTCAGGATGGCACCGGGGGTGGCGGCGTAAGGCTCCCCGAAAAAGTCTCCGGTATTGCACTTGGACAGGATATTGCGGTGTCCCCAAAGATCCTCCTGTATCACAAGGGTGGAGCCGGACAACATAAGCCCCATGACCTCCGTGGAATCTCCGGCACGGAAAATGTAGGAGCCCCGGGGCCGGGTGATCTTCGCTGCACTGACACAGTGCAGGATGGACAGGATCTCATCGTCGGTAAGCCCGGTAAAAAAGGGGCAGTTCCGCAGAACAGGCAGATATTTTTGCATAAAAGCCCTCCTTGTTGGAATTCAAACATACAAGTTGTCTTTAGTATACTATAATAAAGATGCAAATGCAAAAAACACCCACAACAGGAGAGTATCGATATGATTCGGAAGATCATCCATATTGACGAAGAAAAATGCAACGGCTGCGGTTTGTGCGCAACCGCCTGCCACGAGGGAGCCATTGATATTATCAACGGCAAAGCAAAGCTGGTGCGGGAGAATTTCTGCGATGGCTTTGGCGACTGCCTGCCGGGCTGTCCCACCGGAGCCATTACCTTTGAAGAGCGGGAAGCCCCTGCCTACGACGAGGCGGCGGTGCAGGAAAACAAAAAGAAGAAGGAATTGCAGGAGAAGATGAAGCACCTCCACGAGGGCGGCTGCCCCGGCTCCCGGATGCGGATGCTGGAACAGCCGGAGGCCGCCGAAAGCGCAGCTTCTGCCCCCGTGCAGCCGGTCTCCCGCCTCCGCAACTGGCCGGTGCAGATCAAGCTGGCACCCATCCATGCGCCCTACTTTGAGGGCGCAAAGCTACTGATTGCAGCGGACTGCACGGCATACGCCTACGCCAATTTCCATCAGGAGTTTATGCGCGGCAAAGTGACTCTCATCGGCTGCCCGAAGCTGGACGCTGTGGATTACAGCGAAAAGCTCACCGAGATCCTGCGCAGCAACGACATCCAGAGCGTGACCATCCTCCGCATGGAGGTGCCCTGCTGCGGCGGCTTGGAGATGGCAGCGAAAAAGGCACTTCAAGCCAGCGGAAAGTTCATTCCGTGGCAGGTGGTCACCATTTCCATTGACGGAAAAATTCTGGACTAAATGCGGCAACACAGATCGACCGAGTGTCTTTGACTTTGGGTTATTCCAAGGCGGTGCGGGCAGTGCGCACAAGATACTCCATGGCCTCCACCGGGTACTGCCCGGCGGCGGTCTCCCCGGTGAGCATCACGCTGGAAGCGCCGTCTGCCACGGCGTTATAGATGTCGCTGACCTCGGCGCGGGTGGGGACCGCCCGGCTGCACATACTGTCCAGCATCTGGGTCACCACCATAAAGGGCACCCCGGCAGACCGGCAGACTGCCGAAAGCTGTTTCTGGCACCGGGGCAGCTCCCACAGGGGCATGGCGTTGCCAAGGTCCCCGCGGGCAATGACCACTTCATCCACAAGGGGCAGGAACTCCGGCAGGGCCTGTACCCCCGCAAGGCTCTCGATCTTGGCAAAAATGCGGATCTGCCCGGCCCCGGCCTGTTCCAGCGCCCGGCGCAGGGTGCGGATGTCCTCAGCCCCCCGCACGAAGGGCAGCATCACCCCGGTAACGCCGCAGGCTCCCGCCAGCTGCAGGTTTTGCAGGTCCTCCTCCGTCAACGTGGGGGAGGCCACCGTCAGCCCCGGTGCCGCAAGGCTTTTGCGGCTTTGCAGGGTGCCGCCCCGTATCACAGTACACTGCAGGGCAGCGCCATCGGCTTCGGCCACCTGCACAAGGAGCCTGCCGTCGTCCAGCAGGAGGTTCTGGCCCGGCCGGGCTGCATGCACCAGCGCCGCCGGGCAGGGGACACCTCCTTGCCCCAGCCGGAGGCTCTGGCCCGGTTCCAGCACAAGGGGCTGGGGCAGCGTGCCAATGCGCAGCTCCGGCCCCTGCAGGTCGATGAGCAGCTGGGGGATGCCCACGGCGTGGATGATATCCAGCCAGTCTTTGTGGGCCGAAAGGGGCCCGTGGGAAAGGTTCATGCGGATGCCCGTCATGCCAGCTTCCACCATGCGCTGCAAGGTCTCCAGCTGGGCACAGGCGGGGCCGATGGTACCATAAAATTCCAAAAAAATCACCCGGTTTCGTTTTTTCTTATTGTAACACGGAACGGGACCGTTGAAAAGTGCCAAATCAGGCGGCAACGAAAAAAGGCGTGGCAGCCCGCCCCAAAGGGGAAAGCGGAGAGAGCCAGAACCAAGAAATTGTTGCAAAAGTGTTATTTTTTCATGAATATTAGCGCTCCACTATTGACACTGCTAACGCATGGTGCTATAACAGTGGCGTGCTCAGGAGGAAGGGCAAAAGGAGAGCCGCAAGGCTCCCCGGAAAGCCTTTCCGAGTGGACGCTTCAGATTTTTTGCCCCGACCCGAACGCCGGGATTGGAGGAATGATTTATGCTTATGCCGACTGTTTTCCATGAAAACCTGTTCGATGATTTCTTCGATCCGTTCTGGAATGACGCTGCACTGGAACGTATGATGAACCGTGAGGCTCGTGATACCTTTGGTAAGCGCGGTGCAAACATGATGAAGACCGATGTCAAACAGACGGACAACGGCTACGAAGTAGCGGTTGATCTGCCGGGCTGCAAGAAGGAAGACGTTCAGATGGATCTGAACGACGGCTACCTGACCATTCAGGCAGTGCGCAGCCACAGCAATGACGAAAAGGATCAGAAGGGTCGCTATGTGCGGCGCGAGACCTTCTCCGGCACCTGTGCACGCAGTTTCTACGTGGGCGATGTGAAGAAGGAAGACATCCATGCAAAGTTCGAGGATGGTGTCCTGCACATCGAGCTGCCTGCTCCTCAGCAGACGAAGGCTTTGCCTGAGAACCCGAATCTGATTGAAATCGAGTAAAATGCCGGTCGTGTGCGCCAAGTCACACACGCACATAAAGTGGCCCCGGAGAGCTGCAACAAGCTCTCCGGGGCCATTTTTGTTTCCTGGTATCTTTTCCGCAGAGAGAAATCATGGTATACTGAGAACGACAACTCGGAATTTATGAAATCGGAGGCATTGATATTATTATGTGGAATGAACTAGGAATCAGCGGTGGAACCGCAATCGTTATTTTAATTGCGCTGTATTTTGTTATCAAGTGGGCAGTGAAAAATGGTATTAAAGAAGCATACAGTGCTATCACCGGAAAGAAAACTGATGAAGACATCAAAAACGAAAAAGAACTGAAAGAGCTTGGATTGGATTCAGAAAATCAATAACTTCTGATTTATCAAAGAAGAAAACTGAGATCGTGGGTTCCATGTTTGCCAAGTGCGAGATGCAGATGGTGAATTTCATGGGCACAGAGCTGCACGAAACGGAATTTTACCAGTGTGATCTGCGGAAAGCCGACTTCCGGGATGCCACAGGCTATAAGGTGGATATTCTGGGCAGCCGCCTGAAAGATGCAAAATTTTCGCTGCCGGAGGCCGTGAATCTGCTGGCAGATCTGAAGATCAAGCTGTCCTGAACGAGTCCTCTGCCACGGTAGCCGGTCACCCTCTCCATTGACGGGAAAATTCTGAATGGAGGAAAGCGCTTTAACGCGGGATTTTTATAACCCCCAAAGGGAGTTCTGTTCGGACGTTCGTCCGTAACGGAACTCCCTTTTTTGAAAGACACAATTTTTTAACATCCCTTTCCGTTTACACCCCGGCGAAAGAAGTGTATAATAAAATAATGTAATTGTGCGGCTGTGCATTGCGAAATGATGTGAGAAGGGAACCGATATCGATGAACCAAAACAAGCAAGCGCCCCGGCGGCGGATGACCCGGCGGGAGTGGAGAATCCGGCGCTGCCTGCGTCTGGCACGGAACTGGGCCGTGTTTCTGGCGGCCTGCGGCGCGGCTGTTGTCCTGATGACCAGCGGCATTTTATGGCTGCTGCCCAAGGCCCACGCCCTGATCGCGGGGCCGGAGGCCTTTGTGGCCAGAAATTACGATGGCACCGAATACCAGCTGAACCTTGCTGATGCCCGGCTGGTGCTGGTGAACGGGAATCTGCCGCTGGACGCAGAGCCTGCCCCGGCCCTTGCGGTGGCGGATGATGCCACGGGCCAGCAGCTGGAAGCGGAAGCCGCAGAGCAGTACCGCGCCATGGCGGCAGCTGCGGCGGCAGACGGTATCACGCTGGAACTGGTGACGGGCTATCAGGATGTTTCCGCACGGGAAGCGGCCTTTGATGCCCGGAAGCAGGTGTATCTGGAAAAGGGGCTTTCCGAAGAGGAGGCAGCGGCCTATGCCGCCTGCGTCTGCCCTCCGGCCAATGCCAGCGAGCAGGCCACCGGCTATGCGGCGGACATTCTCAGCCCGGACTGCACCGAAAAGACCACCCGCTTTGCCGATACCCGCGCCTACGAGTGGCTGACCGCCTACGCTGCGGAGTATGGCTTTGTCCTCCGCTGGCCGGAGGAGCGGCAGGCCGCCACCGGCATGGTATACGAGCCCTGGCACTGGCGCTATGTGGGGGTGGAAAATGCCCTCGCCATCCGCGCGTCCGGACTCTCGCTGGAGGAGTTCCTTGCGCTGGAGCGCACAAAGCTGTAACAAAAAGGAGAACGACTGTTGAGACGAACCGAGATCGCGCCCGGGGTCCATCTTTCCTGGGACCCGGCGCAGAAATTCAACCGCTGCCGGATCAGCATCCACTTTGCGTTTCCGGCACGGCGGGAGACGGCAACCGCCCACGCTCTGCTGCCTCTGTTGATGGAGCGGGGCTATGCGGATTGCCCGGATATGACCCAGATGACCAAAAAGCTTGCCCGGCTGTACGGCGCGGACCTGACTGTGGATGCCCGCCCGCTGGGCGCAAACCACAACCTCTGCGTCAGTGTGACCGGCATCAAGGATCGCTTTGCACTGGAGGGCGAGGCCCTGACCCGGGAGTATGCCGCGCTGGCACTGGGCACGGCGTTCCATCCCTATTTTGTAGGCGGTGTGTTTGACCCGGAGGCGGTCACCATCGAAAAACAGATGCTGAAAAAGGCGCTGGAGGATGAGATCAACGAAAAGCGCATCTACTGCCAGCGGCAGGCCAACCGGGAGTTCTTTGGGAGCAGCCCCGCCGGTATCCGGCAGGAGGGTTATCTGGACGAGGTGGACGGCCTGACCCCGGAAACGCTGACCGAGGCTTATCGTGAGATGCTCCGCACCGCCAGCATCGAGCTGCTGGTGCTGGGCTGCGGGGAAGCGGAGACCGAGCAGGTGAAGCAGGCCCTGCTGGAAGAGCTTTCCTACATCGGGCGGGCCCCGCTGCCATTGTGCGAGAACCTTGCCATGCCCCGGCAGGATGCCGTGCGCAGGGTGGAATGCTTTGACACGGTGCAGGCCAAGCTCTGCATGCTGTTCACGCTGGGCGTGCCCATGCGCCCCGACCAGATGGCGGCGGTGCGGCTTGCCATGGCGCTGTATGGCGGCAGTGTGACCAGCCGCCTGTTCCTGAACGTGCGGGAACGGGATCATTTGTGCTATTACTGCTCGTCCAGCTTCCAGAGCTTTACCGGAAGCATGGCTGTGAACAGCGGCGTGGAGCACGCCGACGCGGCCCGGGCCGAAAAAGCGATCCTGAAGGAGCTGGATGACCTGCGCAGCGGCCCCATCACGGCTGAGGAGCTTGAGGACTGCCGCCGCTCCCTGCTGAGCGGGATGGCGGGCATTGAGGATACGCTGGGCGGCATTGAGACCTGGTATTACATGGAGGTGCTGCGGGGCGGCCCGGTGCAGACCCCGGACGATGCCCGCGCGGCCCTGCAGGCTGTGACCGAGGAGGATGTCCGCACCGTCCTGCGGCAGCTGACCCTTTCGGTCAGCTATCTTCTGACCCGAGAGGAGGAGAGCGCCCATGCCTGAACAGAACACGAACCGTGCCCTGACCGAGGCCGCCGCCGATGAGTGGAAGGTGCTGCCCTCGGGCCTGACGGTGCTGGTGCGGCCCATGCCGGGTTATTCCGGCACTCATGTCATCTATGCCACCCGCTTTGGCTCCATTGACCGGGATTTCCGGGTGGACGGCAGGGAAGTGCACCTGCCCGCCGGTGTGGCGCATTTTCTGGAACACAAGATGTTTGAGGATGAGGACGGCGATGCCTTTGCAAAGTTCGCCAAGACCGGTGCCAACGCAAATGCCTTTACCAGCTTTGACCGCACCTGCTACCTGTTTACCGCCACCGAGCAGCTGGACGAAAGCCTGGATGTGCTGCTGGGCATGGTGGGCCGTCCCTACTTTACTAAGCAGACCATCGCCAAGGAGCAGGGCATCATCGGGCAGGAGATCAAAATGTATGATGACAGCGCCGACTGGCGGCTCATCACCGGCCTGTGCGAGTGCCTGTATCACAGCCACCCCATCCGCAGCGACATTGCGGGCACGGTGGAAAGCATTGCAGAGATCACGCCGGAGATGCTGTACGACTGCTGCAAGGCGTTCTATGCCCCCAACAACATGGTGCTGGCCGCCGCAGGCAGCACCAGCATGGAACAGATCCTGGCGGCCTGTGCGCGCCACGGCCTGATGGAAGCGCGCCCGGTGGAGCGGGTGCAGCGGCTCTGGACAGAGGAACCCATGACGCTGGCCGCTGCCGAAAAGACCATTACAATGCCGGTGTCCAAGCCCTGCTTCGGCATCGGCTTCAAGGAGCAGCCGCTGCAGCATGACGACCTGCGCAGCGAGATCCTGTATGACCTCATCCTCTGCTGCATCTCTGGCGGCATGTCGAGGCTCTACCGGAAGCTCTATGATGAGGGCCTGACCAACCCCGGCTTTGGCGGGGAGGTGCTCCGGGTGGACGGTTGCTGCTGCATCCTGTTCACCGGCGAGAGCGATGTGCCCGACACTGTGAAGCAGCTGCTGCTGGAGGAGATCCGGCGCATCCGCGCTGAGGGCGTGGACCGGGAGATCTTTACCCTGTGCAAGAATGAAAAATACGGCCAGCTGATCGAAAATCTGGAGAACGTGGAGGACTCGGCCAGCCAGATGGCAGACTTTGCCCTCAGCGGCCAGACCGTGGCCCAGCAGATCGCCACGCTGGCGGCGCTGACGGCAGAGGATGCCGACGCAGCGCTGCAGAAGATCCTGAGCGAGGAGCGGATGGCTGTGATGTACATCCAGCCCGACGGCACGGCCGGGGAAGAACCGGACGATGAGGAGGAGATGGAAGAATGACGAATCTGGTGCAGTTTCCGGGGCTGGGGCTGAGCTTTGAGCTTGACCGCGTGGCCTTTTCCATCGGAGGCATGAACATTTACTGGTACGGTGTCTGCATTGCCGTGGGCATGTGCCTGGCGCTGGTGTTCGCCTTCCGGCACAGTGTGGAGTTCGGCGTGGATGCCGATGCCATGGTGGATGTCATCCTCATCGGTGTGGTCATGGGCATCCTGTGTGCCCGGCTCTACTATGTGGCCCTTTCGCCCTATCAGTACCACAGCCTGAAAGATGTGCTGGCCATCCGGGATGGCGGTCTTGCCATTTACGGCGGCATCATCGGAGCCTTTCTGTTCGGAGGTCTGGCCTGTAAGTGGCGGAAAGTTCCCGTGCTGCCCATGTTCGATCTGGCGGCCATGGGCTTCCTCATCGGGCAGGGCTGCGGCCGCTGGGGCAACTTTTTCAATCAGGAGGCCTTTGGCTGCAACACCACCCTGCCCTGGGGCATGTACAGCCAGGCGACCCACGATTACCTGACGAGCAGCGTGGTCACGGTGCCCAAAGGCGTGACCATCGACCCGAACCTGCCGGTGCATCCCACCTTCTTATATGAGAGCATCTGGTGCTTTGTGGGCCTGTTTCTGCTGGTGCGCTACCTCAAAAAGCGCAGGTTCGCAGGGGATATCGCCCTGCGGTACCTCATCTGGTACGGTGCGGGCCGCTTCTGGATCGAAGCCCTCCGCACCGACAGCCTGCTGCTGGTGCCCAGCATCGGCCTGCGGGTGTCCCAGCTGGTGGCAGGCGTTGCCGTTGTGGGCGGCGTGATCGCCGAGATCCTCCTGACAAGGAAGTTCAGGGACAAGCCCCTGATGGTAGAGCTGCCCCTGAACAGCGAGAACCGGGCACGGATGAAAAAGCTGGACGGCCCCACCACTTTTGCGGGGACGGACGCTGCTCTGCCGGCCTCTGCATCCCGCGCAGAGTTCGTTGAGAAAACGGCAGCGTGGAATGAAACCGTAAAGGAAGGGCTGGAGCGGCGCGAACACCCGGAAAAGAACGAAAAAAATCCGGAGTAAAGTGCAAAAAGCCCTTGCAAAGCGGACTTTTTTCTGCTATAATATTCTAGCCGCATGGTGTGGGCACCGGAAACGGCCCCGTGAGGGCCTGCCTTTACGACCAGCGAGTACAACGAAAAGGAATGAAACAAATGTACGCAATCATTGTTACCGGCGGTAAGCAGTACCGCGTGGAGCAGGGCGACATCGTCTACATCGAAAAGCTGGATGTTGAGGCCGACTCCGAAGTGAAGTTTGATCAGGTTCTCGCTATTGGCGAGGAGGGTTCTGTCAAGGTTGGCGCTCCCGTTGTTGAGGGCGCTTCCGTTTCTGCCAAGGTCATCAAGAATGGCAAGGGCAAGAAGCTGAACATCATCACCTATCGCGCAAAGAAGCACAGTGCTCGCCGCATGGGCCATCGTCAGCCCTACACCAAGGTTGAGATCACTGCGATCAACGGCTAAGGAGGTAAATTACAATGGCACATAAAAAGGGCGTAGGCAGCACCAAGAACGGCCGCGATTCCGCAGCACAGCGTCTGGGCACCAAGCGTGCAGACGGTCAGTTCGTTCTGGCCGGCAACATCCTGGTTCGTCAGCGTGGCACCCACATCATGCCGGGTGAGAACGTTGGCAAGGGCAGCGATGACACCCTGTTTGCTCTGGTTGACGGCACTGTCCGTTTTGAGCGCGTGGGCAAGAGCGGCAAGAAGTGCAGCGTGAAGCAGTAACTTCTGCCTGAAAAACTGCAACCCGAAGAGCCGGACCCTCGTGGCCCGGCTCTTTTTAGGTAACGAAAAAGCCTTTTCTGTTTGGAAATCAAACCTCTCAGTCCGCGCTTTGGCGCGGCCAGCTCCCCTAGTAGGGAAGCTGAACAGAGGGAAAAGGCTTTTTAAGAATAGGAGGGGCTGTATGGCAGCACAAACCAATTTTATCGATATCGCCACCATCTGGCTCCATGCGGGCAAGGGCGGCGATGGCGCAGTGAGCTTCCATCGTGAGAAGTTCGTGGCCGCTGGCGGCCCGGACGGCGGTGATGGCGGCCGCGGCGGTGACATCATCTTTGTGGCGGACGATCATCTTTCCACCCTGATGGACTTCCGCTACAAGCGCAAGTACACTGCCCCCGAGGGCGGCAAGGGCGGCGCAAGCCTCTGCCACGGCAAGAATGCCGAAAACCTCATCATCAAGGTGCCGCTGGGCACCGTGATCAAGGACGCGGAGAGCGGGCTGGTCATCGCGGACCTGTCCGACCACACCCCCGTCACCATCGCAAAGGGCGGCCGCGGCGGCTACGGCAACGCGCATTTTGCAACGCCTACCCGCCAGATCCCCAAGTTTGCCAAGCCCGGTATGCCCGGTGAGGACATCCAGGTGACGCTGGAGCTGAAGCTGATCGCTGATGTGGGCCTGATCGGCTTCCCCAATGTGGGTAAGTCTACCCTCATCTCTACCATCAGCGCGGCCAAGCCCAAGATCGCGAACTATCACTTCACCACGCTGGTGCCCACCCTGGGTGTCGTGTCGGTGGGTGAGGGTGCCAGCTTTGTCTGTGCCGACATCCCCGGCCTGATCGAGGGTGCCAGCGAGGGTGTCGGTCTGGGCCACGATTTCCTGCGCCATGTGGAGCGCTGCCGCCTGCTGCTGCATGTGGTGGATGTCTCCGGCAGCGAGTGCCGTGAGCCGGTGGAGGACTTTGAAAAGATCAACGAGGAGCTGGCAAAGTTCAGCCCCGAGCTGGCACAGCGCCCCCAGATCGTGGTGGGCAACAAGTGCGACCTGGCCACCGAGGAGCAGATCGAGAGCTTCCGCAGCTATGTGGAGGGCAAGGGCCTGACCTTTGTGCCCATCTCTGCCGCCACCATGCAGGGCGTGCGGGAGCTGCCGGGCCTGGTCTACAACCGCCTGAAGGATATCCCGCCGGTGCCCGTGTTCACCCCCGAGTACAAGAAGCCCGAGCCCAAGGCCAACGACCGTGCTTATACCATCCAGCGGATGGAAGCCCATGTGTGGAGCATCGACGCGCCCTGGCTGGAGTATATCCTGGCCGGCAGCAATGTGGATGACTACGAGAGCCTGCAGTATTTCCAGCGTCAACTGGACGAGAGCGGCATCCTGACCGAACTGGTGGAAAAGGGCGTGCAGGAGAACGACACCATCCTCATTGGTGAATATCAGTTCGATTATATCTTCTAAAGGAAAGGTTTCAGCTCTGTCCAACCTCTCCGTCATCATCGCTTCGCTCGATGCCACCTCCCCTAGTAGGGGAGGCCTTGGCATATCGTCGCATTTTCGAGTGTTGGCGCTTCGCTACTTTTGGCCCTGCTGCCGTCGTTTTTTGCCTTGCGGCAGATGATGGTTTTGGAGCCATAGGCGATGATAGCGAAAAATGAATCTTCTGCCAAAGGCTCCCCTACTAGGGGAGCTGTCACGGCGTTAGCCCGTGACTGAGAGGTTGAATGAAGAATCACCTGATCGGGAGGACAGAGACGAAGGGTATTACTACGATGAACGAATCGGAAACCATCGACCCCCGTGAGCTGAATCCGCTGGCGCTGGCCTTTGTGGGGGACAGCGTGCTGGAACTGCTGGTGCGCACCCGTCTGGCACGGCACCACCGGATGTCCGCAGGCAAGCTCAATGTGGAAAAGGTCAAGTATGTCTCTGCCCGGGCACAGTTCCGGGAGGA
The DNA here is from genome assembly GCF_017377545.1 of Faecalibacterium sp. Marseille-Q4164. Lineage (NCBI taxonomy): Bacteria > Bacillati > Bacillota > Clostridia > Eubacteriales > Oscillospiraceae > Faecalibacterium > Faecalibacterium sp. Marseille-Q4164. Next base: position 170,234 of record NZ_JAFREJ010000001.1, read on the forward strand.
GCAGCTGTTGGAGCCGCTCTTCACAGAGGAGGAGCTGGCCGTGTTCAAGCGGGGCCGCAACGCCAGCAAGGCCAGTGTGGCCAAGCACGCTTCCCCCGAGGAATACCGCGCTTCCACCGGCTTTGAGTGCCTGCTGGGCTGGCTCTACCTCACCGGGCAGATGGCCCGTGTGGAAGAGCTGTTCGATGCCCTGTGGCAGCAGTTTGACCCGAACCAGAAATAAAACGCGAAAGCCCGCTGCTTTCCGCACTGGAAAACAGTGCAGGGAAGGCAGCGGGCTTTCTTATGCGGTGTTACTTCTTGTTCTTGGCACCCTCGTCGTCAGCACCCTTGGTATACTGGTTGGGGTGCTTGTGCTCGTTGGTGGTCTGATTGGTGGTGCGGTTCTGGCTCTGGTTCTTGCAGTTGTTCGTGCGGTTTTCGGTGCGATTCTCGCTGTGGTCCTTCATGGTTCGTTACTCCTTTCGTGAGGGGGCTTTCCCTCACAGCCTTAGTTTTGCCGCGAACGGCGGCTTTATTCATGGGAGGATAAGCTTTCATGCCTACGGAATATTTTGAGCGCCGGGAGCGCGCTCTGCTGGGCGACCGGTTCGATGCTCTCTATGCCGCCCCGCAGGAGACTGCTGCCCGGGGCGTGACGGTCTCGGCCCTGCGTGCTGCGCCGGAGCAGTTTGCCGCGCAGGCAGATTTTCCGGTGGAGCCCTCGCCCTTCTGCAAGGCGGGCTTTGTGGTGCAGGACCCCGCCTTCAAGCCCGGGCGGCACCCCTACCACCATGCGGGCGTGTTCTACTCGCAGGAGCCTTCCGCTTCCAGTGCCGCGCCCCTGCTGGGGGTCCGGCCCGGGATGCGGGTGCTGGATACCTGCGCGGCCCCCGGCGGCAAGAGCAGCCAGCTGGCGGCAGCGCTGGGCGGGCAGGGGCTGCTGGTGAGCAACGAGTTCGTTGCCGCCCGCGCCGAGGTGCTCCGGAGCAATCTGGAGCGGATGGGCGTGCCCAACGCCGTGGTGCTGAACGAGGACACCGGCCGCATTGCCGCTGCTCTGCCGGAGTTTTTTGACCGTGTTCTCGTGGATGCGCCCTGCTCCGGCGAGGGGATGTTCCGCAAGGAAGCCGTGGCTGTGACCCAGCATTGTGAAGCGCTGGTAAAGCAGTGCGCCGCACTGGGGGCACAGATCCTGGACAACGCAGCGGCCTGCCTGGCCCCCGGCGGCGAGATGATCTACTCCACCTGCACCTTTGCCCCGGAAGAGGACGAGGGACAGGTGGCGGCGTTTTTGCAGCGCCACCCGGAGTTCACGCTGGCCGATGTGTTCGGCAATGTGGATTACAGCTTTGGCAGCCCGGGTGAGGCAAACCGCACCGGCGGCCTGCCGCTGGATGTGAGCAAGGTGCGCCGGATCTGGCCCTGTCAGGGCGGCGAGGGGCATTTTATTGCCCGTCTGGTCAAGGCTGGCACGCCGCGGGCGCTGCCTGCCCCCGGAACCTATACGGCAGAGGAAGAGCTCTGGCTGGCTGCTGCCGCAGAGCAGAGCAAAAAGCAGAAGGGAAGCAAGGGCGGCAAGCCTGCCAAGGCCCCGGATGCCCGCAGTGCCCGCCGGGAGAGCAGCCGTGCCCTGCGGGAGGCGGTGCAGGGCCGCAGCGCCCGCAGCCGGGATGCCGGGACAGGGGAGGCCACCCCGGCCCAGAGCCTTGCTGCATGGCAGGAGTTTGCCCGGCAGTATTTCCCGGCGCTGGCGGACCGCCCTGCCGTGGTGCATGGCGGCAGCGTTCTGCTGCCCGTGCCCTTCCCGCAGACGGGACTGCATGTCCTGCGGGCGGGGGTGTTCGTGGGCAGCGTGCAGAAGGGCCGTTTTGTGCCGGAGCACCACCTGTTCACGGCATTCGGCGCGCTCTGCACCAACCGTGAAGCACTGACTCTTGCCGACCCGCGGGTAACGGAGTACCTTTCCGGCCGTGAGATCGCCGCGGACACTGCCGCCGATGGCTGGTGCTGCGTGACCGTGGATGGCTGCCCCATGGGCGGCGGCAAGGTGTCGGGCGGACGGGTCAAAAACCATTACCCCAAGGCCCTGCGGTTGCTGTAAACCGGCCTGAAAAGCCGGTTTTCCAACACGAACAAGCGAAAAACACGCCCGGAGCCCTTGAATGGGATTCGTGATTGTGCTACAATAATAGAGTTAGATTTTGTGTGCTGCCACAAGCGGGCGACCACAGCCCGTCTGCCCGCAGGCGGAGATTTCGATAAAACTTTAGGAGGTTCCCATGTCTGGACATAGCAAATGGAACAACATTAAGCGCAAGAAGGAAAAGACCGATGGCGCAAGAGCAAAGGTCTTTACCAAGATCGGCCGCGAGATCAGCGTTGCCGTCCGTGACGGCGGCCCCAACCCGGCTTCCAACAGCAAGCTGGCAGACCTGATCGCCAAGGCAAAGCGCATGAGCGTGCCCAACGATAATATCCAGCGCATCATCAAGAAGGCTGAGGGCGGCGACAAGACCGAGTTCGAGGCCATCACCTACGAGGGCTACGGCCCCGGCGGCGTTGCTGTCATGGTGGAGACCCTGACCGACAACCGCAACCGTACCGCTGCCGACCTGCGCCACTACTTCGACAAGAACGGCGGCAACCTGGGCGCTATGGGCTGTGTGGCCTTCCTGTTCAGCCAGAAGGGTGTCATTGACATCTCTCTGGAGGATAAGGATGCCGACGAGGCTATGATGGACGCTCTGGATGCCGGTGCTGAGGACTTTGATGCAGGCGAAGAGGCTGCTGAGATCACCACCGATCCCGAGAACTACTCCGCTGTGGTCAAGGCCATGGAAGAGAAGGGCTACGAGATCCTGAGCGACGACCTGGCCATGGTCCCCATGACCACTACCCGCCTGACCGACCCCGATCAGCTCAAGGCAATGGGCAAGCTGCTGGATGCCCTGGAGGACAACGACGATGTCCAGAACGTCTGGCACAGCCTCGAGAACGAAGAGGACCTGCCGGAATAATGCTCCGCAGGCCTGAATAAGGAACGTAATGAAGCCGCTTTTTGTGTTGTGATGCACAAAGAGCGGCTTTTTACATGGCGGAAAAGCATCAGCAGGCAACCACGATCATCTCCTCCGCCCTTAAGTGTTTAGAACCAGCCTCGGCGATGATATTTATCGATAATTGAAACTTTCTGGATTTCATGGTATACTTCTTTTAAGAAAGAGGGTGTTCGGATGCTTTATCCTTTTATGACCTTGAATGATGGGACGGAAATCGTTTATTCCTCGCCAATTCAGAATGGCAATCAGGAGCAGGTAAAGGTACAGATTGAAACACCTGTAGAAAACGGCTTTAAGTCGGCGACCTGTATTCTGCCGGGGTATTTGTGGACCAATAATGGCTATTCTGAAATGGAGATGGCGAGCCTGAAAGAGCTGGTCAAATCAACGGCACATCTTCTGATCCGCTTCTCGCATGAGGGGGGGATCGAAAGTGCCTAGTCTGTTCCGGCTGTTCGGTTATGTGATTTTCTTCTGGAGCAATGAAGGTGCACCGCTGGAACCGGTTCATGTCCATGTTGCAAAGGGTGTTCCGAATGCCAGTGCAACAAAGATCTGGATTACGGAAGCGGGAGGTTGTATTGTGGCCAACAATAACTCGAAGATTCCTGCCAGAACGTTGAACGCAATTGTAGATGTTCTGGAAAGCCGTTCAAGCTACATTGTGGCACAGTGGAATGATGTGTTTGGTGAATCGAAGTTCTACTGCTGATATTGGTGCGAATTGAGCGCTGCCCCCTGTGAAAAAACTCAGAGGGCGGCGCTTTTTTGCTTTGCCGATTGCGCGGCGGGGGCAAATATGGTACAATGATCTGAAACAGACCACGAAGAAACGAGGTGGCGCACATGGAAGCAAAACGCATCTGCCCGTACTGCATGGGTGAGCTGGAGAGCCGGGTGTCGGTGTGCCCGCACTGCGGCGGGGTACTGGCCGGGCGCAACCCGGCGGGCAGCCTGCCGGTGGGCACGCTGTTGGCCGGACGGTATACCGTGGGCGAGATGCAGAGCATCGACGGCGAGGGCATCCTGTACCGGGGCGTGGAGAACGTCGGGCGGTTCCGGGTGACCATCAAGGAGTATATGCCCCTGACGCTGTCGGCGGAGCGGGGCACGGACGCGCTGCTCCGGCCCAAGCTGGGCAGCGAGGTGCTGTTCAAGACCACCCGGATGGACTTTGCCGATCTCTACCGCTCCATCCAGCGCATCACCCCCGCAAACGGTCTGGAGGCTGTACTGGACGTGTTCGAGGAGAACAACACCGTCTACGCTGTGATGGAAAACCCCGGCGGCATCCCGCTGCAGCAGTGGCTGGATGAGCGCCCTAGCCCGGTTTCAGCGGAGACGGCCCGCAATATGCTGCAGCCTGTGTTTGACGGCGTGGCGGCCATGCATCAGGTGGGGCTGGTGCACCGGGGCATCTGCCCGGAAAACATCCGGGTGCTGGAAAACGGCCGGGCACGCCTGACGGGCTACGCCACCGTGGGGCTGCGCACGGCGGGCAGCGGCCTGCACGAGCAGCTGTACGAGGGCTACTCGGCACCGGAGCAGTATTCCACCACCGAATTCGAGGGCCGTTACACCGACGAATACAGCCTTGCCGCCGTGGTCTACCGGATGGTCTGCGGGCAGAGCCCTGTTCCTGCGGCACAGAGGCTGGTGTCGGACTCCAACCCCCGCGCCCGCACGCTGGAACGGGCGGTGCCGGAGTATGTTTCGGATGTGCTTTGGATGGGCTTGCAGCTCAGTCCTGCCGAGCGCATCCAGACTGTGCCCCAGCTGTTCCGGGCACTGAGCAGCCAGGAGTATACCACGGAGCTTACCCAGACTCTGCAGCAGGCCGCGCCGCGCCCTCAGTCCACCGAGGAGGAGGAACGGAAAAAGCATATCCTCAGCCTGCGCAACCTGCTGGCGGCCATCCTGATCCTGCTGGCCATCCTGACATTGCTCATCGTGTGGGGGCTGGTGAATCAGGGGCTGCACACCGCAAAGCCTGCTGAATCCACTCCGGCCTCCGAACCGGCCAGCTCGCTGGTGACAGAGCCGGTGAATCTGGCCCCTGACTTTGTGGGGATGGACTACGATTCGCAGGTGCGCAACAACAACAGCTATGCCGGGGATTACCTGTTCTATGTGACCATGGAATACAGTGATACTGTGGAAAAGGGCAAGATCATCCGTCAGACCCCCGAAGCCGGGGAGGTCATCGAAGAGGGCAGCACCATCGATCTGGTGGTCAGCCGCGGCCCGCAGATGGTGGAGATGCCCAACGTGGCAGGCTTTACCCGGGATGGCGCGGAGCAGCAGCTGGCGCAGGTGGGGCTGAATGCGAGCTTCTATCCCATTTATAACGATGGCTCCTATGTTTCGGGCTGTGTGGCCTATTGCAGTGAGGAGCCCGGTGCCATGGTGGAGGTCGGCTCGACCATCATCGTCTATATGGCGGCAGAGGTCGAGGCCGAGGTGCCCGCCACCCCGCCCGAGACCACGACTCCTTCTGCCGGTACCACACCGTCTGCCGCGCAGACGGAGCCGCCGACCGGTGGGGCCGGTACCGAATACGATACGGATTGACGCAAAGCGGCCTGCCGGAGAGGGCGGGCCGCTTTTTGATGAGAACGCTTGAAGAAAATGAATGATTCTGATAGAATTATATTAGAATCATTCAGGGGGGTGCGCACTATGATTATTAAGTCGTCTACGGCGCTTCGCAATGACTACGGTTCCATTTCAAATCTGGCGCACGGAGCGGGCGAGCCAATCTACATTACAAAAAATGGAGAGGGTGACCTTGTTGTGATGAGCATTGAAGCATTTGAACAGCGGGAAGAGGCGTTGAAACTCCGGGCAAAGCTGGAAGCAGCGGAACAGGGAAGGCTTGCTGGTGCTCCGGCTTACACGCTGGAGGATTCCAGAAAACGGCTGGAGGAGATCTATCGTCGTGGCTAAGATCGAAATTCTGGAGTCGGCACAGCGGGAACTGGAAGCAATCGCAGAGCTTCACATGAATCTGGTAGGGCCGAATTCTGCCCGAAAAATCACGGATCGAATCTTGGATTCTCTTTCGCGGTTGGAACGTTTCCCGCTGTCGGGTTCGCTTCCAAGAGATGCCGAACTGCTGAAAAGCGGCTATCGCTATGTGATCGCCGGGCAGTATCTCTGCGTCTATCGGCTGATTGTGGATACTGTGTTCGTCTACCATATCGTGCATGGTGCAAGTAATTACCCGGTTTTGTTCAAACGGCTGCTGCAAGAAGAATTGAAGAGAGAAGATTGAACGCAAAGCGGCCTGCCCTCTTCGGCAGGCCGCTTTTTTGATGCAGGTCGATATCCACAGGAAAAGCCAGAGCGGAAGCCCCATGGAGGAAGCTTCCGCTCTGGCTTGTTTAGGATAGGAAAGAGAATGGTTCAGTAATGGCCGGGATGCGGGCTTACAGGTTGGTGTAGCCCATGAGGTAGCGGTCTACCTCGGCGGCGCAGTCGCGGCCCTCGCGCAGGCCCCAGACGACAAGGCTCTGGCCCCGGCGCATATCGCCGCAGGCAAACACCTTGTCCACGTTGGTGCGGAAGTGGTCGGTGTCCACACAGCCGCGGCCGGTCAGGCTGACACCGAAGGCATCGGCCACATAGCTCTCACAGCCCACGAAACCGGCGGCAATGAAGGCCAGCTCACAGTTGTAGGTGAACTCCTCGCCGGTGGGCACCATGTTGGTGCGGCCGGTCTCGGGGTCACGCTCGGGCTTGAGGTAGGAGATGACGGCAGCGGTCAGGTTGCCTGCATCGTCCTTGAGGAATTCTTTGACCGTGGTCTGGTAGACACGGGGGTCCTTGCCGAACTTTGCCATGCACTCGGTCTGGCCGTAGTCCACCTTGAGCACCCGGGGCCACTCGGGCCAGGGGTTGCTGGCGGCACGCTCCTTGGGAGGCTGCGGCATCATTTCCAGAGCCACCAGATCAGTGCAGCCCTGCCGCAGGGCCGTGCCCTGGCAGTCGTTGCCGGTGTCGCCGCCGCCGATGACCAGAACGTTCTTGCCCTTGGCATCAATGGCCCTGCCGTCGGCAAATTTGCTGTCCAGCAGGCTCTTTGTCACGCTGGTGAGGTAATCCACGGCAAAATGCACGCCGTTGGCATCCCGGCCCGGAACGTTCAGGTCACGGGCCTTTTTGGCACCGCAGCAGAGCACCACGGCATCGTAGCTGTTCAGGATGCTCTCGGCATCCACGGCACCGCCCACATCCATGCTGGTGCGGAACTCCACGCCCTCGGCCTGCATGATCTTGATGCGGCGCTCGATGACGGATTTGTCCAGCTTCATGTTGGGGATGCCGTACATCAGCAGGCCGCCCACGCGGTCGGCGCGCTCAAACACGGTGACGGCGTGGCCCCGGATGTTCAGGTACTCGGCCACCGAAAGACCGGCCGGGCCGCTGCCGATGACGGCCACGCTCTTGCCGGTGCGGGCCGGGGGAGGGGCGGCGTGGAGCCAGCCCTTGGCGTAGCCCGTTTCCACGATGGCGTGCTCGTTCTCACGCACGGTCACGCTGCTGCCGGTCACATCACCGCAGGTGCAGGCGGCCTCGCACAGGGCGGGGCAGACCCGGCTGGTGAACTCCGGGAAGCGGTTAGTGGCGCGCAGGCGGTGGAGCGCCAGCTCCCACTTGCCCTGATAGACCAGGTCGTTCCACTCGGGGATCAGGTTGTTCAGCGGGCAGCCCGATGCCATGCCGCCGATCATCATGCCGGCCTGGCAGAAGGGCACGCCGCAGTCCATGCAGCGGGCGGCCTGGGTCTGCTGCTCCTCGCGGGAGAGCCAGACGTGAAACTCGTTGAAATTTTCAATGCGCTCCAGCGGCGGGACATCCGTGCTGGTCTTGCGCGTGTAATCCATAAATCCAGTGATCTTGCCCATGATCCAGCCCTCCTTACTTCTTCTTCTGCACAGCGTAGAATGCTTCGATCTGTGCCTGTTCGCCGTCCAGGCCGCGCTCCTCCATGGAAGCGATGACCCGGAGCATCCGGTCGTAATCGTAGGGGAGGACTTTCTTGAACTTGGGCAGGTACTCGCTGAAGTTGTCCAGGATCTCCTTGCCGCGGGGGGAGCCGGTGGCTTCCACATGCTCGCGGATGAGCTCCTTCAGGGCAGCAACATCGTACTTGTGCTCCACAGGCTCCAGGCTCACGGTCTCCTTGTTGACCCGCTGGTAGAAATCCCAGTTCTCGTCCAGAACGTAGGCCACGCCGCCGGTCATGCCGGCTGCGAAGTTCTTGCCGGTCTGGCCCAGAACCACGACAGTGCCGCCGGTCATGTACTCACAGCCGTGGTCTCCCACGCCCTCGACAACGGCGGTCGCGCCGCTGTTGCGGACGCAGAAGCGCTCACCGGCCACGCCGGAGACGAAGGCCTTGCCGCTGGTGGCACCGTAAAGGGCCACGTTGCCGGTGATGATGTTTTCCTCGGGCTTGTAGCCGATGCCCTCGGGCGGGCGGACGATGATCTTGCCGCCGGACAGGCCCTTGCCCATGTAGTCGTTGCAGTCGCCGGTCAGGCTGAGGGTCAGGCCCTTGGGGATGAACGCGCCAAAGCTCTGGCCGCCTGCGCCGATGCACTCGGCGGTGTAGACATCGTCGGGCAGGGAGCTGCCGTACTTGCGGGTGATCTCGCTGCCAAAGATGGCACCCAGGGCGCGGTCGGTGTTGGAGACCTCCAGCCGGACACTCTGGGGTGCCTTGCTGCCCAGCTTGAACTTCTTCATCAGCACCTTCATGTCGAGGGTGTTCTCAAGGTGGAAGTCATAGGTGTCGGCAGGCACAAAGTGGACATTGCTGTTTGCAATGGCCGGGTTGTGCAGGATGCAGTCCAGATTCATCTTGGCGGCACGGCTGCCGGCAGCACTGGGCTTGACATGGAGCAGGTCGGTGCGGCCCACCAGCTCATCGATGGTACGCACGCCCAGCTTGGCCATGTACTCCCGCAGCTCCTGAGCCACAAAGGTCAGGTAGTTGATGATATACTCGGGCTTGCCCTTGAACCGCTTGCGCAGCTCGGGGTTCTGGGTGCAGATGCCCATGGGGCAGGTGTCCAGGTTGCAGACACGCATCATCACGCAGCCCTCGCACATCAGCAGGGAGGTGCCGAAGCCGAACTCCTCAGCGCCCAGCATACAGCTGATGGCAACATCGCGGCCGGAGAGCAGCTTGGAATCGCTCTCAATGCGGACGCGGCTGCGCAGGCCGTTCAGGATCAGGGTCTGGTGGGTCTCGGCGATGCCCAGCTCCCAGGGCAGGCCTGCATTCTTGATGGAGGTGCGGGGGGCTGCACCGGTGCCGCCGTCGTAACCGGAGACAAGGATGACCTGTGCGCCGCCCTTGGCAACACCGGCGGCAATGGTGCCGACACCGGCCTCGCTGACCAGCTTTACGTTGATGTTGGCGTGGCGGTTGGCGTTCTTCAGGTCATAGATCAGCTCGGCCAGATCCTCGATGGAGTAGATGTCGTGGTGGGGCGGGGGAGAGATCAGGCCCACGCCGGTGGTACTGTGGCGGGTCTTGGCGATCCAGGGGTAGACCTTGGCACCGGGCAGGTTGCCGCCCTCGCCGGGCTTTGCACCCTGTGCCAGCTTGATCTGGATCTCTTCGGCGGAGACCAGATACTTGCTGGTCACACCAAAGCGGGCTGAGGCCACCTGCTTGATCTTGGAGTTGCTCTCGCTCTGGTAGCGCTCCTCGGGCTCACCGCCCTCACCGGTGTTGCTCCGGCCGCCCAGACGATTCAGGGCGATGGCGATGGTCTCGTGGGCCTCGCTGCTCAGGGCACCGTAGCTCATGGCAGCGGCTTTGAACCGCTTGACGATGGAGCTGACGGGCTCCACCTCCTCAAGGGGGATGCCGCCGTTGGGATCATAGCTGAAGTCCAGCAGACTGCGCAGGTGCATGCCCTCGGCACCCATGTTGTCCACGGTGCGGGTGAAGTCTTTGAAGGCCTTGTAGTCGCCCGTGAAGCAGGCTTTCTGGAACAGATGGATGGTCTGCGGGGTGAAGAGGTGTTCTTCCTTGCCGCTGCGGAACTTGTGGGCACCGCCGTCGGCCAGCTCCATGTTGATATCCAAACCCAGCGGGTCAAAGGCGGCGTTGTGGGCAGCTTCCACATCCGCCTGAATGTCCTCCAGACCGATGCCGCCCACACGGCTGACCGTGCCGGTGAAGTACTTGTCGATGACATCCTTGGAGATGCCGACCGCCTCAAAGATCTGGCTGCTCTGGTAGCTCTGGATGGTGGAGATGCCCATTTTGGAGGCGATCTTCACGATGCCGTTCAGCACAGCCTTGTTGTAGTCATCCACGGCGGCGTAGTAATCCTTGTCCAGCAGACCCTCGTCGATGAGCTGGGCAATGGTGTCGTGGGCCAGATAGGGGTTGACGGCGCAGGCACCGTAGCCCAGCAGGGTGGCAAAGTGGTGCACCTCGTGGGGCTCGGCGCTCTCAAGGATGAGGGCCATGGCCGTGCTCTTCTTGGTGCGGATGAGGTACTGGGACACGGCAGAAACGGCCAGCAGGCTGGGGATGGAAACATGGTACTCGTCGATGTCGCGGTCAGAGAGGATGATGATGTTGGCACCGTCCTTGTAGGCGCGGTCCACCTCCAGAAATACGCGGTCGATGGCTTTTTCCAGGCTGGTGTTCTTATAGTAATTGATGGACACCGTGGCGGTCTTGAAGCCGGGCACGTTCATGTGCTTGATCTTGAGCAGATCGGTGCTGGTCAGGATGGGGTTCTGCACCTTGAGCACCTTGCAGTTCTCGGGCTTGTCCTCCAGCAGGTTGCCGTGGGCACCCACATAGACGCTGGTGGAGGTGACCACCTTCTCACGGATGGCATCGATGGGCGGGTTGGTGACCTGTGCGAACCGCTGCTTGAAGTAGTTGAACAGCGGGGGGTGCTGGTCACTCAGGACAGCCAGCGGGGTGTCGGTGCCCATGGCTCCGGAAGGCTCGGCACCGGCCCGGGCCATGGGCAGGATCAGCTCCTTGATTTCCTCGTATTTGTAGCCAAAGACCTTCTGCAGGCGGGTCAGCTCCTCGCCGGTGTAGCTGGGGACTTTGATGTTGGGAATCTTCAGGTCCTTCAGCCGGACCAGATTCCGGTCGATCCACTCGCCGTAGGGCTCACGGCTGGCGTAGTATTCCTTCAGCTTCTCGTCATCCACGACCTCGCCCTTGACGGTATCCACCAGCAGCATTTTGCCGGGGCGCAGGCGGTCTTTCATCAGGATGTTGTCCGGGGCGCAGGGCAGCACGCCCACCTCGGAGGACAGGATCATCCGGCCATCCTTGGTGATATAGTAGCGGCTGGGGCGCAGACCGTTGCGGTCCAGCACCGCGCCCACCACGTCGCCGTCGGAGAAGAGGATGGCGGCGGGGCCGTCCCAGGGCTCCAGCATGGTGGCGTAATACTGGTAGAAATCGCGCTTTTTCTGGCTGATGTTCTTGTTGTTTTCCCAGGGCTCGGGGATGGTGATCATCACAGCCAGAGGCAGATCCATGCCGTTCATCACCATGAACTCCAGCGCGTTGTCCAGCATGGCGGAGTCCGAGCCGGAGGTGTTGATGATGGGCAGGATCTTGTTCATGTCGTCCTGCAGGATGGGGCTCTCGATGCTCTCCTCACGGGCCAGCATGGCATCGGTGTTGCCCTTGATGGTGTTGATCTCGCCGTTGTGCAGGATGAACCGGTTGGGGTGGGCACGCATCCAGCTGGGGTTGGTGTTGGTAGAAAAGCGGCTGTGCACCATGCCAATGGCGGACTCATAATCCTCGTCCTGCAGGTCAAGGTAGAACAGGCGCAGATCGTGCACCAGGAACATGCCCTTGTAGACGATGGTGCGGCTGGACAGGCTGGGCACATAGGTGCCGTTGCTGGCCTGCTCGAACACCCGGCGGATGATGTAGAGCCTGCGGTCAAAATCAATGCCCTTGCTCACACGGGCAGGCTTTTTGATGAAGCACTGCCAGATGGAGGGCATACAGTCCCGGGCTTTCTGGCCCACGGCATCGGGGTCTACCGGCACCCTGCGCCATGCCAGAAACTCAAGCCCCTCCTTGCGGGTGACCAGCTCAAACAGCTTCATGGCCTGTGCCCGCAGGTGCTCGTTCTGGGGGAAGAAGAACATGCCGACACCGTATTCCCGCTCGTTGCCCAGGCTGATGTTCAGCTCATCGGCCACCTTGGAGAAGAACTTGTGGCTGATCTGCAGCATGATGCCCACGCCGTCGCCGGTCTTGCCCTCGGCATCCTTACCGGCGCGGTGCTCCAGACGCTCCACGATGCTCAGGGCATCGCTGACCGTCTGATGGCTCTTGCGGCCCTTGATGTCCACCACAGCGCCGATGCCGCAGGCATCGTGCTCGAACTGAGGGTCATACAGGCCAAGAGGCGTGGCGTTTTCCGTAAATTGATCCATTGCCTTTCCCATCCTTATCTCTCAAAATATCCTCTGGGCCGCGGCACGATCCGCAGCCTCTTGCACAGAAAACAAAAAAAGCGCCCCAGAAGGGTAGACTTCACCCTTCTGGAACGCCTTTGTTCCGGTACCTATAATTATACTGAACGCTGAAAATTTTTCAAGCGACAGTTGCACCAAACGTGAAAGCACAATCGCAGCGCATCTTGTGCGGTTTGATGATGAGATGAAACGGATTCATCCTTCGCCCAAAATCGCTTTCAGGTCCTGCTCCGGTGTCGTGACGGCCATCAGATTGTACTTTTCCTGCAAAACGCGCACCACGCCCGGCGAGAGGAAGGCGGGCAGGGTAGGGCCGAGCCGGATGTTCTGGATGCCCAGCGCCAGCAGTGCGATGAGGATGCAGACGGCCTTCTGCTCGAACCAGCAGAGCACCAGCGAGAGCGGCAGGTCGTTGACGCCGCACTGGAACGCATCGGCCAGCGCCAGCGCAATCTGAATGGCGCTGTATGCGTCGTTGCACTGGCCCACATCGAGGATGCGGGGCAGGCCCGCCACGGTTCCGAGATCCAGGTCGTTCAGGCGGAATTTGCCGCAGGCCAGCGTCAGGATCACGGTGTCGGGCGGGGTGAGCTTGGCGAACTCGGTGTAGTAGCGGCGGGAAGGCCGGGTGCCGTCACAGCCGCCCACCAGGAAGAAATGGCGGATCTGCCCGCTTTTCACGGCCGCAACGATCTCATTGGCGTGGGAGAGCACAGCGCTCCGCGCAAAGCCGGTCACGACGCTGCGCCCGCCGTTGATGCCGGGCATGGCGGTGTCTTCCGGGTAGCCCCCTAGTTCCAGTGCTTTGGCAATGACGGGGGAGAAATCCCGCTCTGGCCCGATGTGCGGGACACCGGGATAGGACACCACCGAGGTGGTGAACACCCGGTCGGCGTAGCTCTCCCGCAGGGGCATGATGCAGTTGGTGGTGAAGAGGATCGGGGCCGGGATGTCCTCAAACTCCCGCTGCTGGTTCTGCCAGGCTGTACCGAAGTTGCCCTTCAGATGCGGGTACTTCTGCTTCAGCTCCGGGTAGCCGTGGGCGGGGAGCATTTCCGAGTGGGTGTAGACGTGGATGCCTTTGCCCGCCGTCTGCTCCAGCAGGCACTTCATGTCGTAGAGGTCGTGGCCGGAAATGACGATGAACGGCCCTTTCTCGATGACGAGCGGCACCTCCACCGGCTCCGGCTGGCCGAAGGCCCCGGTGTTAGCGGCGTCCAGCAGCTCCATGCAGCGGTAGCTGGCCTTGCCGGTCTTCTGTACCAGTGCCCAGAGGGCGTCGATGGAGCATTCGCTGCCAACGGCCTGCAATGCTTCGCAGAAGAAGCGGTCCAGCTCCGGGTCGATGCGGCCCAGCACCCGCGCATGGTAATTGTACGCTGCCATGCCGCGCAGGCTGAACAGGACGAACGATTTCAGACTGCGGATGTCCTCGTCCGGCTCGTGCCAGAGGTTTGCCATGTCGTAGTCGAACCCGATGCCGGGGCAGGCCGCATGGATGCTCTCGGTCAGCTGGTCCACGGTCTGCGGGTCGAAGTTCACGTTGGTGATGGTGGTGAACAGCCCTTCCATCAGCAGAAGTGCCTGTTCCGGGGCGGGGGCCCGCCCCTCGCCGATGAGCTGGCTGGCGTAGGAGATGAGTGCACCGGTCAGGCGGTCCTGCGCCGCTGCCGTGTCCGCGCTTTTGCCGCAGACACCGGCCTTACCGGTACAGGCAGTGCAGTGCGCCGCCTGCTCGCATTGAAAACAAAACATCTGTTCGTCCATTTCAGAACCCTCTCTTCGCTTGATGTGGTCAGTATGGACGGGTTGGCGGGGCTTTATACAGGCCGCACGAGGGGCAGTCATGGAATGTCCGTTGACCCGCCGGGAAAAGCTCCCGGAGATGCGGCCAGCGAATAGATACAAAAAGAGCCGCGCTCTTGCGAACGCAGCTCTTGAAAATGCTTTGGAACAATTAGTAGGTGATGCCCTGTGCCATCATGGCGGTGGCCACCTTCAGGAAACCGGCGCAGTTTGCACCGACCATCAGGTTGCCCTCGGAACCGGCGGCAACGGAAGCGTCATAGGAAGCGTGGAAGATGCCCTCCATGATGCCCTTCAGCTTGGCATCCACTTCCTCAAAGCTCCAGCTCAGACGCTCGGAGTTCTGGCTCATCTCCAGGCCGGAGGTGGCCACGCCGCCGGCGTTGGCAGCCTTTGCGGGTCCGTACAGGACACCGTTGGACAGGTAGACCTCGATGGCCTCGGGCGTGCTGGGCATGTTTGCGCCCTCGCAGACAACGGTGCAGCCGTTCTTGACCAGAGCCTCAGCGGACTCCTTGTTGATCTCGTTCTGGGTCGCGCAGGGCAGGGCGATGTCGCAGGGGACAGTCCAGACCTTGGAGCAGTCGGCAACGTAGGTTACACCGGCGTGGGTCTCGGCATACTCCTTGATGCGGCCGCGGCGGACTTCCTTCAGCTCCTTGACGTAAGCCAGATCAATGCCGTTGGGGTCGTAGACGTAGCCGTTGGAATCGGACATGGTAACGACCTTTGCGCCCAGAGACTGAGCCTTCTGGCAGGCATAGATGGCAACATTGCCGGAACCGGAGATGACCACGGTCTTGCCCTCAAAGCTGTCGTTGCGCATACACTTCAGAGCCTCGGCGGTGAAGTAGCACAGGCCGTAGCCGGTGGCCTCGGTACGGGCCAGAGAGCCGCCGAAGGTCAGGCCCTTGCCGGTGAGCATACCGCCCTGGAAGCTGTTGGTCAGGCGCTTGTACTGGCCGAACATGTAGCCAACCTCGCGGCCGCCGACACCGATATCACCGGCGGGGCAGTCCACGAACTGGCCGATGTGGCGGTACAGCTCGGTCATAAAGCTCTGGCAGAAACGCATGACTTCCATGTCGCTCTTGCCATGGGGGTCAAAGTCAGAGCCGCCCTTGCCGCCGCCCATGGGCAGGGTGGTCAGGCTGTTCTTGAAGGTCTGCTCAAAGCCCAGGAACTTCAGGATGCCCTGGTTGACAGAGGGATGGAAGCGCAGACCGCCCTTGTAGGGGCCGATGGCGCTGTTGAACTGGACGCGGTAGCCGCGGTTCACCTGGACCTTGCCCTGATCATCGACCCAGGGCACACGGAAGGTGATGATGCGCTCGGGCTCGACCAGACGCTCGATCAGGCCGGCCTTCTCGTACTCGGGATGCTTCTCCACCACGGGCTGGATGCTCTCCAGCACCTCGCGGACAGCCTGCAGGAACTCAGGCTCATTGGCATTGCGCTGTGCAAGGCCATCGTAAACGCGCTTCAGGTATTCATTCGTCAGCATAATAGAATACTCCTTTTCCCATAATTTACACTCGCTCTGCCCACTATCACAGAGCGCTTTATCATTATAAAGCTTTGTGCAGCGATTTACAATAGAGGAAATCGGAAAATGTTTCAGTGAAGCCAAAATAAAAATGAATCCGCTTCACAGCGTCAGTGCCCGGCGGCGCTGGGGATCTCCTGCAATTCAAAGCGATATTCCTGCGCGGCATCGGGGTATTTTGCCCTGTCCACGGGGCTGAGGAACATGGCAAGGGGCCGCAGCCAGAGCCCGCCGTCCCCGTAGAGCTTACGGTAGACCACAAAAGGCTCCCCCGTTTCGGAATCGTTGGCAACGGCCTCCACCAGATAAAAGTCGCCCTTGAAGTGCCGGTACACCCGGCCGATCTTGAGTTCGTTCGGCATTTGCGTTCTCCTTTCTGCAGGAATATTCAAAAAATCCCCCGCAGGCGGCTGGCGCTGGCGGGGGACAGGTACATGATTTACTTCTTCAGCAGCTTCTCGCAGGCATCGGCGGCACCCTCAAGGTACTGGCCGGGGTAGGCCTCGATCATGCCGGCATCGGAGCAGGCAGCCAGCTGGGGATCGATGGGGCACTTGGCCAGCACGGGCAGGCCGTGCTTTGCGGCCACCTCATCCACATGGCTCTCGCCGAACACGCTGATCTTCTTGCCGCAGTCGGGGCAGACGATGTAGCTCATGTTTTCCACGATGCCCAGCATGGGCACCTTCATCATCTCGGCCATGTTCACGGCCTTGGCCACGATCATGCTGACCAGCTCCTGGGGGCTGGCAACGACCACGATGCCGTCCACGGGCAGGCTCTGGAACACGGTCAGGGGCACGTCGCCGGTTCCCGGAGGCATGTCCACGAACAGGAAGTCCACGTCCTTCCAGACCACATCGGTCCAGAACTGCTTGACCGCACCGGCGATCACGGGGCCGCGCCACACAACGGGGTCCTCCTCGTTCTCGACCAGCAGGTTGATGCTCATCACATCAATGCCCATCCGGCTCTGGATGGGCCAGCAGCCTTTTTCATCGGCCATGGCACGGCCATGGATGCCGAACAGCTTGGGGATGGACGGGCCGGTGATGTCGGCATCCAGGATGCCGCAGTGGTAGCCACGGCGGGCCATGGCGCAGGCCAGCAGGGCACTGGTCATGCTCTTGCCGACACCGCCTTTGCCCGAAACAACGCCGATGACCTTTTTCACGCTGCTGTTGGGGTTGGGGGCATCGTGTTCAGGTGCGGCGGTGCGGGAAGAACATGCTGCCCCGCAGGTGGAACAGTCATGGGTACATTCTTCGCTCATACTCTAACCTTTTCTCCTTTATCTTAATTAGACAGATCGTCTTGACCAACCCATATCATACCATAAAACCGGGTGGGAAACAACCCACAGGGGCGCTCATCTTCACAAGAGTGCATATTGCTCGGGAAAGACCGCATACACTGAACCGAACGCCTGTGCGGGGGAAGGAGGAATACCATGGGGCAGAGCTACCTGAAAAACGCCGCCCTCCTGACCGGGGCGGATGTCCTGCTGCGGCTGGCCGGGATGGGCCTGCGCATCTATCTGGCCAACGCCCTGGGCGGCGAGGGGATGGGGCTGTACCAGCTGGTGCTGGCGGTCTACGCGCTCTTTGTCACGCTGGCAACGGCGGGGGTCTCGGTGGCGGCCACCCGGCTGATGGCTGAGGAACTGGCCCGGGGCCGGGCACAGGCGCGGGGGATGCTGGTGCGTCTGGCGGGCACGGGGCTGCTGCTGGGCGCGGCGGCCATGGCGGCGCAGTACGGGCTGGCCGGGGCCGCTGCCCGGTGGTGGCTGGGAGATGTGCGGGCGGCGGGCGCACTGCGGGTATCGGCCTTCGGGATGCCATGGATGGCCCTCTCGGCTGTGCTGCGGGGGTTCTTTATCGCCCGGCGGCGGGTGGAGCCCAACGTGCTGAGCCAGCTGGTGGAGCAGAGCGTGCGCATCGGGATCATCTGGTACGCGCTGGAATGGGGGAACGCGCCGGACGTGAGCGCCCGCTGCACGGCGGTGCTGGCCGCTACGGCGGTGAGCGAAGCGGTGTCGGCCTGCATCCTGCTGCTGTTTTACCGTGGGGAGGCGGTGCGTGCGTTCGGCGCAGAAAAGGCCCGACGGCCTGCCGACCCTGCCCGGCGGCTCTGGGAGATCCTGTGGCCGGTGGAGGGCGGGCGGTGCCTTGCCAGCGCCCTGCACACGGCGGAGAACATGCTGGTGCCCGCCTGCCTGACGGTCTGCCTGCTGGATGCCGGGGGCCGCAGTGCCGCGGTGGCCCAGTACGGCAGCCTGAAGGGGATGGCCCTGCCTCTGCTCACCTTTCCCTTCGGGCTGCTGGGGAGCCTTTCAGTGCTGCTGATGCCTGAGATCACCCAGGCCCACATCCGGGGCGAGCGCGCCCGGCTGGACTGCCTGCTGGACCGGATGCTCCGGCTGACGGGTTGCTTCTCGGCGCTGGCGGGGGCGCTGTTCTGGGTGTGGGGCGAGCCGCTGGCCCTGCTGCTCTACCACAGCCAGGAGGCCGGGTTCTATCTGCGGGTGCTGGGCCCGGCCATGCCGCTGATGTATCTGGAAAGCATGGTGGACGGTGCTATGAAGGGGATGGGGGAGCAGAAGGCCGTGTTCCGGTACAGCCTGTGGGACGCGGTGCTCCGCATTGCGGGGGTGCTGCTCCTCCTGCCCAGATGGGGGATGAAGGGCTTTTTGTGGGTGATCCTGCTGTCCAGCGCCTATACCTGCCAGATGAATACAGCCCGTCTGCTACACGTCAGCGGGCTGAAGCCCAGGCTCTGGCGGTGGCTGGGGGCTCCGGCGCTGGCGGCACTGGTCTCAGCGGGGGCGGGCGAGGGCCTGCGCACTCTGCTGGCGGGGTGGCTGGGCAGCGGGAGCACGCCCACCCGGCTGGCGGCGCTCTGCGTTGGCGGCTTTGGCATGGCGGCAGTCTGCCTTGCCGTGCAGTGGCCGCTGGGGCTGGGCGAAGAGGTGCAGGCTATCCTGCGGACAGAAAAATCCCGCAGGGAGCGGCAGAAAAGCCCGGAGAATCGGAATTGTTCTGGACACAGGGGGGAGAATTGAGTATAATACAATGGATATTATGGCGGAACAGGCGCATGGGGCTTTGGCCCCTGTGGCCGGCAACGCCGGGAAAAACGGGTGCGGACAGATCCCACCCCGATGTAAAAGAGGATTTTTGTGAAGAAAACAAAGAAGCTTGTGCCGCAGGTGCTGCTGCGCCGGATGATCCTGGTGCTGCTGGACGCGGCCATCGTGATATTCAGCTTTTACTTTGCCCTGCTGCTCCGGGCCGACGGCGCGGTGGAGGCCAGCTGGTGGCCCCACAACCGTGCCCTGCTCTACCAGAACCTGCCCTGGATCGTGGCGCTCTACCTGCTCAGCTTTCTGGCGGGCGGGCTGTACCATGTGCTCTGGAAGTATGCCGGGGAGCGTGACCTCATCCGTCTGGGCGGCATGATCGCCGTGCCCACGGGGGTGGTCTATTTCGTGAACCATTTCTGCGTCCACGGCGTGCTGTTCGATTCTGCCAACGCCATGGCCGCTGTCCTCATCTTCCTGCTGGTGGGGGGCAGCCGTCTGGCATGGCGGCTCTTCCTGAACCATCCCATCGGCGAACGGCTGCGTGGCGTGCCCAACAAGGACCCCAACCGCCCTGTGATGATCGTGGGCGCGGGCGAGGCCGGTGCCTGGGCCATCAATGTCTGCAAATCCAACAGCAGCTACGGCCACCCCGTTGTGGCGGTGGACGATGACCTGGTCAAGCAGGGGCAGACCATCCACGGCGTGCCGGTCAAGGGCACGCTGGAGCAGATCCCCCAGCTCTGCACCCAGTACAACATCCACAACATCATCATTGCCATCCCCACCCTGCGGGGCAGCAGGCTGAACCATGTCATCGACCTCTGCGTTTCCACCCACTGCCCGGTGCAGATCCTGAGCGACCCCCAGCTGGTGGGCAGCAACGGCCCCCAGCAGGGTGCGTTCCGTGAGCTGAACACCGCCGATTTCCTCTCCCGTGACGAGGTCACGCTGGACAACGAGAAGATCTCCGGCTACCTCACCGGCAAGACCGTGCTGGTGACGGGCGGCGGCGGCTCCATTGGCAGCGAGCTCTGCCGCCAGGTGATGCGCTTCCGGCCCGGCAAGCTGCTGATCTTTGATATCTACGAGAACTGCGCCTACGAGCTGCTGATGGAGCTGCAGCAGAAGTACGGCCGCGACATCCCCGTGACCGTGCTGATCGGTTCCATCCGGGATAAAAAGCGGCTGGACGAGGTATTTGAGACCTACCACCCCACTGTGGTGTTCCATGCAGCGGCCCATAAGCATGTGCCGCTGATGGAGATCAGCCCCGCCGAGGCCGTGAAGAACAATGTGCTGGGTACCAAGAACCTGCTCACCAGCGCCAGCGAGCACGACGTGGAGCGGTTCGTTCAGCTTTCCACCGACAAGGCGGTCAATCCCACCAGCGTGATGGGCTGCACCAAGCGGATCTGTGAGATGCTCATCCAGACCTTTGCGGGCAACACCGACATGAAGTGCGTGGCGGTCCGCTTTGGCAACGTGCTGGGCAGCCACGGCAGCGTGATCCCGCTGTTCGAGGCTCAGATCAAGAAGGGCGGCCCTGTCACCCTCACCGACCCCAACATCGAGCGCTACTTTATGACCATTCCCGAGGCGGCCCAGCTGGTGCTGCAGGCGGGCGCGCTGGCCGAGGGCGGCAGCATCTATGTGCTGGACATGGGCGAGCCGGTCAAGATCATGGATCTGGCCAAGCAGCTCATCCGCTTTTACGGCTACGAGCCGGGCGTGAATATGGAGATCAAGATCGTGGGCCTGCGCCCGGGCGAGAAGCTCTACGAGGAGCTGATGATGGACGAGGAGCAGGGCAAGATGCGCCGCACCGAGCACAACAAGATCTTTGTGGCATCGCCCCGGGATATCGACCTGGCCGTGTTCTACCAGCAGCTGCAGGATCTTGCCGCTGCCGCCCAGCACAACGACGAGGGCGTGGTGGATCAGCTGGAAAAAATGATCCCCACCTTTACCCCCACCCGGAAAAATCTAAAGGTGTAAACTCCTTCCGTCATCGCTGGCGCGATGCCACCTCCCTCAGGGAGGGAGGCTTTGCCGTGCGGTCAGGCTCCCTCTCCGAGGGAGCTGTCTGCGAAGCAGACTGAGGGAGTAAACTACGTTCGCAACTGCGGCTCCAAAGCCGTATGCGCTATAAAAACGAGAGGGAAGTATATTATGGAAAAGAGACCGTTTCTGACCGAAGAGCAGGCCCAGGAGATCATCCAGGACGTGCCCACCCCGTTCCACGTCTACGACGAAAAGGGCATCCGTGAGAACGCCCGCCGCATCAACAAGGCCTTCAGCTGGAACAAGGGCTTCCGGGAGTATTTTGCCGTCAAGGCGCTGCCCAACCCCATCATCCTGCAGATCCTGAAGGAAGAGGGCTGCGGCGTGGACTGCTCCTCCCTGACCGAGCTGATGCTGAGCGAGGCCTGCGGCTTTACCGGCAGCGATATCATGTTCTCTTCCAACCAGACCCCCGTGGAGGACATGAAGAAGGCATACGAGCTGGGCGCATACATCAACCTGGACGATGCCACCATGGTAGACTTCCTGGACCGTGTGGCCGGGATCCCCGAGAACATCTTCTGCCGCTACAACCCGGGCGGGACCTTCCAGCTGGGCGAGAGCGAGGAAGGCTTCCAGGTCATGGACAAGCCCGGCGATGCCAAGTACGGCATGACCGAGGAGCAGATGATCGACAGCTACAAGAAGCTGATGGCAAAGGGTGCAAAGAACTTTGGCATCCATGCCTTCCTGGCCTCCAACACCATCTCCGATGCCTATTACCCTGAGCTGGCAGGCATCCTGTTCCAGCTGGCGGTCCGTGTGCAGAAGGCCACCGGTGCCCACATTGGTTACATCAACCTGTCCGGCGGCGTGGGCATCCCCTACCGCCCCGACCAGACCGAGAACGACATTATGGCCATCGGTGAGGGCGTGCGCCGGAAGTTTGAGGAGATCCTTGTGCCCGCAGGGATGGGCGATGTGGCCATCTTCACCGAGATGGGCCGCTTTACCACCGGCCCCTACGGTGCGCTGGTGGCAACTGCCATCCACGAAAAGCACATCTACAAGGAGTACATCGGTCTGGATGCCTGTGCTGCCAACCTGATGCGCCCCGCCATGTACGGCGCTTACCACCACATCACCGTGCTGGGCAAGGAGAACGCCCCCTGTGACCACAAGTACGATGTGGTCGGCGGCCTGTGCGAGAACAACGACAAGTTCGCCATTGACCGGATGCTGCCCAAGATCGACATCGGCGACCTGATCTACATCCACGACACCGGCGCGCACGGCTCCGCCATGGGCTACAACTACAACGGCAAGCTCCGCAGCGCCGAGGTCCTGCTCTGCGAGGACGGCTCTCACCGCCTCATCCGCCGCGCCGAGACCCCCCGCGACTACTTTGCAACGCTGGACTTCCTGCCTGCCATGAAGCCCCTGTTCGAGGGCTACGACGACTGAGTCTCCCTGAAAACCTGCGAGGTGTGAGATGTTTTTTGGATTCCAGCTTACCTGCGGCCTGATGATGGTCTTTTACGGCTACTCGGTGATGAAGAATCCCCGTGTGTGGGGAGACCAGGGCCGTCAGGCAGTCAAGGCGGAGAATTTCCCGGAATACTGCCGCCAGAACGGCCTGTTCTTCCTGAAGGCGGGCCTGATCATGGCGCTCATCGGCGCGCTGGACGCACTGGTGAGCCTTTCCGGCGCGCTCTACGTCCTGCTGTATCTGTTCGGGCTGGCGTTCTCGTTCTATCCGCTGGTCAAATGGTGCCGCGAGAACGAGGGCTTCTCCTGGCCCTGGCCCCATGTGGAAAGCGAGAAGAAGCGGATCAAAAAGCTGCGCAGGGAGCAGGAACAGGAGCAGCAGGGCGGCTCTGAGAAAAAATAAGAAAGAACCGGAACGCGGCGCTCTCCCTGAAGAAGGGAGGGCGCTGCTTTTGTCTGCTGAAGTTTCGACCCTTGACAGCCGGAGCCGCAGAACCTATAATGAAACCACGATGACCCCTCTTGAAACACATTTGGAGGTACAAAACCATGATCAACTATCCCAAGAATTATGCTCCTCTGGCTGAAGAGGAAATGGAGTACACCAGCGGCGGTCTGTCCATCAACTGGATGGCACTGGGCTCCACCGTTATGGGCCTGGCCACCAGCATGCTGGCCTACCTGAATGTCTCCAACATTGCCGGTGTGGCGGTCCAGCTGCAGAAGAAGGACCCTGAGAAGTACCCTGAGCCGGAAGGCACTATCAACGGCAACCTCATCATTGATTCCACCCTGACCTATTTCTCCAGCGTGGCTGGCATCGGCATGGGCCTGCTGAACATCGCTGCGGGCGTGGGCACCGTCTACCTGGGCATGAAGTCTGGTTCTTAAAAATTAGCACTGGACATTTGAGCCAAAACGTGGTATAATTCATCCTGCATTCGCGGGCATCGTACATCGGCTAGTATATCAGCCTTCCAAGCTGAGGAGGTGGGTTCGATTCCCATTGCCCGCTCCATGCAGAAAAGGCGCTGATTCGTTCAGAATCGGCGCTTTTTGTTTTGCCTGTAACCCACTTTGTAACCCACTTGACAATGGCAGCCTGATCCGCTATACTGAATATAGGATAAAACCACTATTTAATGGAGGCGGCGGCGTGCAGGAATACGAGATCGAATTTTATGACAAAGCCGATGGCTCCGAACCGGCGAAAGAGTTTATTCTGGCTCTGGATGCGAAAATGCGGGCCAAGGTCGTGCGCACGGTCGGGCTTCTCCGGGAGGAAGGGCCTTCACTGCGGGAGCCGTACTCCAAGCATCTGGAGGATGGCATTTTTGAGATCCGCACCAAGTTCGGCTCCGACATTACCCGTGTGCTGTACTTTTTTGTGATCGGCAGAAGGATCATCCTTACGAACGGCTTTGTCAAAAAGACGCAGAAGACACCTGCTTCCGAGATCGCACTTGCAAAGCAGTACCGTGCCGATTATCTCAGCCGAAAGGAGTGCTCCAAATGACCAATTTCAATGATTTTCTCAACGAACAGATGAAAGACCCTGAGTTCAAGGCAGAGTGGGATGCCCTTGACCCCGAATTTGCTGTGATCGAGGCGATCCTTGCCGCCCGGAAGGAAAGCGGACTGACCCAGCAGCAGCTTTCCGAGCGCACCGGCATTGCCCAGACAGACATCAGCAAGCTGGAGCGCGGCAACGGAAATCCTTCGCTTCGCACCCTGCAGCGGCTGGCTGCCGGTATGGGGATGCGGGTCAAGATCGAATTTGTTCCGGCAAAGTAAACCTCCAAGCAGATGGCCTGCGGGCTGTCTGCTTTTTTGATGGGGAGAGGTCATTCACACTTTACCTGTTTACTTTGAAGCGATTTTATAGTAAAATAAGATGAATAAATCAGGGGCAGGGGAAACTCCGGCCTGATGAGAGAAATGATTTAGGTGGTGTATTGATATGGCATTGAAATATCAGCGGATCCTTCTGAAGATCAGCGGCGAGGCCCTGGGCGGCGAAAAGGGCACCGGCTTTGACGAGCCGACCATGGACGCGATCTGCGGCGGCGTGAAAAAGGCCCACGACCTGGGCGTGCAGATCGGCATCGTGGTGGGCGGCGGCAACTTCTGGCGCGGCCGTTCCAGCGGTAAGATGGAGCGCACCCTGGCCGACAAGATCGGAATGCTGGCGACCGTGATGAACGCGCTGGCCGTCTCCGACAAGCTGGAGCAGCTGGGCGTGGAGACCGAGGTGTTCACCTCCATTACCATGCCGCAGGTGGCCCCCGCCTTTACCCGCAAGGATGCCCTGAAGGCCATGGCAGACGGCAAGATTGCTATCTTCGGCGGCGGCACCGGCAACCCCTTCTTCTCCACCGATACCACCACGGCCCTGCGTGCTGTTGAGGTGAGTGCGGACATCATGTTCAAGGCCACCATGGTGGACGGCGTGTACGACAAGGACCCCCACAAGTACCCCGATGCCAAAAAGTACGACACCCTGACCTTTACCAAGGTGCTGGAGGATCGTCTGGCTGTGATGGACGGCACTGCCGCCACCCTCTGCCGCGACAACAAGCTCCCCATCCTGGTCTTTGACCTGGCCGACCCGGACAACATTGCAAAGGCCGTGCAGGGCGAGAACGTGGGCACCCTGGTCTACGAGGGCTGAGCATAGCCCGCATCCCCGTACCATAGAATGGAACAGGCAGCAATTACAGCGCCTGTGCAGAACAATATATAACAGGAGAAAAGGACAATGAGCAGCAACACCAAGGCATTTGAAGAAAAGATGAAGAGCTCTGTGGAGCATCTGGACCGCGAGCTGGCCGCTGTGCGTGCAGGCCGCGCCAACCCCGCCGTTCTGGACAAGGTGAGCGTGGACTACTACGGTGCCCCCACTCCCATCCAGCAGGTGGCCTCTGTGGCCGTGAGCGAGGCCCGCACCCTGACCATTACCCCCTGGGACCGCACCCTGCTGCGCGCCATCAGCAAGGCCATCATGGCCAGCGACGTGGGCATCACCCCCATTGATGACGGCTCCACCATCCGCCTGAACTTCCCGGCCCCCACCGAGGAGCGCCGCAAGCAGCTGGCAAAGGAAGTTGCCAAGCTGGGCGAAGAGGCCAAGGTGGCCGTGCGCAATGTCCGCCGCGACGCTATGGACAAGGCCAAGGCCATGAAGAAGGCCGGTGAGCTGACCGAGGACACCCAGAAGACCATGGAAGAAGAGGTCCAGAAGCTGACCGACAAGTATATCAAGAACATCGACGCAGCCGTTGAGGAAAAGCAGAAGGAGATCATGTCCGTCTGATCGCCGCGGCGAAACGAAACGTGTGAGGTGCCGTGCGCTGGAACGAGTGCGCGGCACTTTTTGCCGAAACCGGGGCAGGGAACCCCCGCCCCGCAAACGCAGGAGAATGATTATGAACCATCCCAAAGAATTTGCCGAGGGCCTTTCCATCGGCATCATCATGGACGGCAACGGCCGCTGGGCCAAGCAGCGGGGCCTGCCCCGCACCGCGGGCCACAAAAAGGGTGCCGCCGTGTTTCAGGATATCGCCAACTACTGCGAGGAGCTGGGCGTTTCGTCCGTGACCTTCTACGCCTTCTCCACCGAGAACTGGAAGCGCCCGCTGGAAGAGGTCTCCGCCATTATGAAGCTGTTCGGCGAGTATCTGCTCAAGGGCTTCAACTATAAGGACCGCAACATCCGCATCAAGTTCCTGGGCGACCGGGCCGCGCTGGATGCAAAGCTCCAGAAGCTGATGAACGAGCTGGAGGAGGACTCTGCCGCCAAGACCGGCATGACCCTGAACATTGCCGTGAACTACGGCGGCCGCCCCGAGATCGTGCGGGCCGCCCGGCAGCTGGCCCAGCAGGTGGCAGAGGGCACCCTCAAGCCCGAGGACATCACCGAAGAGATGATGAGCGACCACATGTATACCGCCGGCCAGAAGGACCCGGATTTCATCCTGCGTCCCTCGGGCGAGAAGCGCCTTTCCAACTTCATGCTCTGGCAGGCCGCTTACGCCGAACTGGTAGAGATGGATGTGCTCTGGCCTGATTTCACCCGCGATGACCTGGATGCCGCCATCACGGAGTTCAACAAGCGCTCCCGCCGGTTTGGCGGCATCTGACCCTTGCAATTCCCAAAAGGAGAAATTTGAATGAAAACTCGTATCATAACCGCAATTGTGGGCATCCTCGTCCTGATCGGGGTGCTGTTCACCTTTGACACGCTGGTGTTCAATTTTGTCATTGCCGCCATCACCCTGATCGCCATCCACGAGATCTTCAAGGCCCTGGGCTTTGGCAGAAAGGAATGGCCCATGTACGCCGTGTTCGTGCCCTACACCCTGCTGATCATGCTGTCCAGCTATCAGGTGTGGCGGCGGCTGGTCATGCCGGCCTCCTTTTTGATGGTGCTGTTCTTCGGTATCTATCTGGTGGTGCGCAACGCACAGGTGGATTTTGCAAAAGCCAGCGGTCTGGTGATGTTTTCCGGCATCGTGATCTTCTGCTTCTACTCCTTTATCCGTTTGAAGGAGCTGCTGCCGGTGGAGACCTACGGCTATGACGCGATGTTCTTTATTCTGCTCATCCTCTGCTTTGCCTGGGGCGGCGATACCTGCGCCTACTTTGCAGGCAGAGCCTTTGGCAAGCACAAACTCTGCCCCGTGGTCAGCCCCAAAAAGACCGTGGAGGGAGCCATTGGCGGCGTGCTGGGCACCATGGTGTTCGGCGTGATCGCCACCGTCATCTACTCCATTGCGGCCAACCGGATGGAGGCGTTCACCCGCACCAACATCGGCGTTTCGATGTACGTGATCATTGCCCTGCTGGCCTGCGTGGCCGCTGTGCTGGGCATCTACGGCGACCTGTTCGCCAGCGTGGTCAAGCGCCAGTGCGGCATCAAGGATTATGGCACCATCTTCCCGGGCCACGGCGGCATTCTGGACCGCTTCGACAGCGTCATGTTCATTGCGCCGTTCGTCACCATGGTGGTCATCGCTGTTTTCTATCACTGAATGCAGGAGGTAGCTTATGTCTAAAAAAATCACGCTGCTGGGTTCTACCGGTTCCATCGGCACCCAGAGCCTGGATGTCATCCGTGCCCAGGGGTATGAGGTGTTCGGCCTTTCCGCCCACAGCCATGTGGAGAAGATCCTGGAGCAGATCGAGGAGTTCCACCCCCGGTATGTCTGCATGACCAACCCCGATGCCGCCGCCCGGCTGGACGCGGCTCTGGCGGGCCGTGCCAACGCCCCCCGGCTGCTGACCGGCCCCGAGGGCCTGAAGGAGCTGGCCGCCATGGACGGCCCCGATGTGGTGCTGAACAGTGTGGTGGGCATCGCCGGTCTGGGTGCCAGCCTGACCGCCATTGAGAGCGGCCATGATCTGGCCCTTGCCAACAAGGAGAGCCTTGTTACGGGCGGCCACCTGGTGACCCAGGCCGTGGCAAAGCACGGCGTGAAGCTGCTGCCTGTGGACAGCGAGCACTCCGCCATCTTCCAGTGCCTGCAGGACAAGGAGAGTGCCAAGAGCCTGACCAAGATCCTGCTCACGGCCTCCGGCGGCCCCTTCTTCGGCATGAAGACCGAGGAGCTGCGGGGCAAGACCAAGGCCGATGCCCTCAAGCATCCCAACTGGAACATGGGTGCCAAGATCACCATCGACTCCGCCACCCTGATGAACAAGGGCCTGGAGCTGATCGAGGCGGTCTGGCTGTTCGGCCTGCCCCCCGAGAAGATCCAGATCGTGGTGCAGCGCCAGAGCATTGTCCACTCTGCCGTGCAGTACAGCGATAACTCCATCATCGCCCAGCTGGGCGTGCCCGATATGCGCATCCCCATCCAGTACGCCCTGACCTACCCGGCCCGTGTGCCCGGTGTGGTGCCCGAGCTGGACTTTACCACCCTGAAGCTGCTGACCTTCGATGTGGCCGACGAGGAGACCTTCCGCTGCCTGGCTGCCTGCAAAAAGGCCATCAAGAAGGGCGGTCTGGGCCCCTGCGCCGCCAACGGTGCCAACGAGGAGGCAGTCAAGCTCTTCCTCGAGGATAAGATCGGCTTCCTCGATATCGGCCGTCTGGTGGAGGCTGTTGTGGACAGCGACAGCTTTGGCGGCGATTACACCCTGGCCGATGTGTATGAGTGCGACAAGATGGCCCGCGCCTTTGTGAGAGCGCACCTGTAAGGAGAACTGATGTCTTTTATTGTCACCTTTATTGCTGCGGTGTTCGTGTTCAGCGCCGTGATCGCCATCCACGAGTTCGGCCACTTCATGGTGGCAAAGCTCTGCGGTGTGCAGGTCAACGAGTTCTCCATCGGCATGGGGCCGGTGCTGTGCAAGCGGGTGCGCAAGGGCACCCAGTACAGCATCCGCGCCCTGCCCGTGGGCGGCTTTGTGGCGCTGGAAGGGGAGGAAAGCCCCGAGAGCAAGCAGGCGGAGGAACGGTCAAACCCCTCAGCCGCCGATGGCGGCAGCTCCCCTGATAGGGGAGCCCTTGGCATAGCGGAGACTTCCCCCGAGGAGGAAAAGCCTGTTGGTATTCCTCTGAATGAGGCCCCTGTCTGGCAGCGGGCCCTCATCATGCTGGCGGGTGCCGGGATGAACTTTGTGCTGGGCTTTGTGGTCATGGCCATCCTCATCACGGCCCAGAACGAGCCCATCACCAGCAAGGTCCTCTATCAGGTGGAGGAAAACGCCCTCTGCGGCCAGACCGGCCTGCAGGCAGGGGATAAGATCCTTGCGGTGAACGGCCGCCGCTGCTTTGTGGCAAACGATATCCTCTATGAGCTGATGCGCACGGAGGACTACACCGCCGATTTCACCGTTCTGCGGGACGGCAAAAAGGTGGAGCTGCCCGGTGTGCAGTTCGACACCTGGCAGGATGACAAGGGCGAGACCCACATGAGCCTGGGCTTTACAGTCTACGGCATCAAAAAAACACCGCTGAACGTGCTGAAAGAGGCGGGCAACAGCGTGCTCTACTACGGGCGCATCATCTTTGCCTCCCTCTCCGACCTGCTGCGGGGGCGGGAGAGCATCAACGACCTCTCCGGCCCGGTGGGCATCGTAACGGCCATCGGGCAGGCCGCCAGCTACGGCTGGCAGGACCTGCTGGAGATGCTGGCGCTCATCACCGTGAATGTGGGCATCTTCAACCTGCTGCCCATCCCGGCGCTGGACGGCGGCAAAGTGGTGTTCCTGCTCATTGAGGGCGTGACCGGCCATGCCGTGCCCGAAAAGATCCAGAGCGGCCTGACCGTGGCGGCCTTTGCGCTGCTGTTCGGGCTGATGATTTTTGCAACTTACAACGATATCCTCCGGCTCATTACCGGGGCAATGTGATACGGAAAGGAAAACGACCATGCGGCAGCTGAAACGAGAAGTGAAGATCGGCAATGTGACCATTGGCGGCAACAACCCCATTGCGGTGCAGACCATGCTGAATGTCCCCGTGGAGGACATTGAGGGCAACGTTGCCCAGGCAAAGCGCTGTGAGGCGGCGGGCTGCCAGATCCTGCGTGTGACCTGCCCCAGCGCGGCGGATGCCAAGTGCATCGAGGCCGTGAAGAACGCAGTGAACATCCCCATCGTGGCGGATATCCACTTTGACTACAAGGCAGCGCTGGCCTGCGCCGACGTTGGTGTGGACAAGATCCGCATCAACCCCGGCAACATCGGCGACGACGACCGGGTCAAGGCCGTGGTGCAGGCCTGCCAGCAGAAGAACATCCCCATCCGCATCGGCGTGAACGGCGGCAGCCTGGAAAAGCACATCCTGGCAAAGTACGGCGCGCCCGTGCCCGAGGCCATGGTGGAAAGCGCCCTGTACCATGTCCGCCTGCTGGAGAAGTTCGATTTCAACAACATCGTCATCTCCATCAAGAACTCCAACGTGCCCCGCATGATGGAGGCCTACCGCCAGCTGAGCGCCGTGACCGATTACCCCCTGCATGTGGGCGTGACCGAGGCCGGTACTTACCAGATGGGTCTGCTCAAGAGCGGCATGGGCATCGGCGGGATGCTGCTGGAGGGCATCGGCGATACCATCCGCGTCTCGCTGGCCGCCGAGCCTGAGAAGGAAGTGGAAGCAGGCTACAACATCCTGCGCGCCGTGGGCTTCCCCGTGGCTGGCCCCGAGGTCATCACCTGCCCCACCTGCGGCCGCACCCAGTACCCCTGCACTGAGATCGCCAACGAGGTGGAAAAGCGCCTGCAGGGCTATAAGAAATCCATCAAGGTGGCCGTCATGGGCTGCGTGGTCAACGGCCCCGGCGAGGCTCGCGAAGCCGATATCGGCATTGCAGGCGGCAAGGGCGAGGCTGTCCTCTTCATCCACGGCCAGCCCATCAAGAAGCTGACCGGGGATAATATCCTCGACCAGTTCATGGAGGAGATCTATAAGATCTGAGAGACAACCCTCTCAGTCTCGCTGCGCTCGCCAGCTCCCCCAAAGGGGGAGCCAACGCATCTGCAAGGGGAGAGGGTGCTGATGGTTAAACCTCTCAGCCTTCGCTGACGGTTAAACCTCTCCGTCATCTTCGCTAACGCTCGATGCCACCTCCCCTAGTAGGGGAGGCCTTGGCATAGGGCTCATTTTTCGCAATGATCGCCTATCGGCTCCAAAATGCACTCCTGCCGCAAGGATAAGGCTTTGCGCCAGCAGGGCAAACAGGAGCGAAGCGCCAGACCACGAAAACGCGACGGCCTGCCAAGGGCTCCCCTACCAGGGGAGCTGCCGAGCGTCAGCGACGGCTGAGAGGTTTAACCCCGTCAGCACCCCCTGAAGGTCATGCCGCAATCGCCTCTCCCTTTGGGAGAGGTGGCATCCCGCAGGGATGACGGAGAGGGCGCAGGCGAAGCGCCTGAGAGGTTCAGAAATAACATCAAAAGGAGTAACCCATCGTGACACCACTTGTATCTCAGCTATGGCCGCAGTTCATGGCGGACCCGGATTTCGCGGCCAGTTTCGGGCGCGTGATCGTGGAGCATGCCCGGATGCTGCGGCAGGAGCGGCAGGTTGTTTTTACCCTGCGCAGTGCCGCCCCGCTGGACAAGGGGCTGTGCGCCCGGCTGCTGGCCTCCCTGCAGCCGGATTATGAGGGCTTTGAACTGAAGATCGACAACCTCTTTGGCTATGCCACGCTGGACGAAGCCGCCCTGCGGGAGCTGATGGAGGAGATGAAGCGGGACGGCATCCCCATCAACGGCTTTCTGGACCGGTGCCGGATCACCATCACCGGCCAGAACATCACGGTGGGGGTCTGCCACGGCACCAAGTTTTTGCAGGAGATGGAGTTTGAGCGCCTGCTGGCGGACCGCGTTGCCGCCCACACCGGTGTCAGGCCCAAAGTCACCCTGACAAGCGCGGTGGGCGAGGCCGAACAGCGCCAGATGGAGGAAAAGCTGGAGCGCAAGATCGCCCCGCCGGTGGTCAAGTTCGAGAAAAAGAACACCGCCCCCTCCATCAAGGTGGAGGGCCTTGACCTGACCGACAAGCCCGTGACCATTTTCCACGGCAAGATGTTCACCCCCAAGAACCTCACCCCCCTCAAGGACCTGGGCGGCGAGGGCGGCAAGTGCGTGATCTGGGGCGACGTGTTCTTTACCGAGGTCAAGGGCAACTACCGCAAGATCTACACGGTGTCCATTACCGATTACACCGGCTCCATCAACCTGAAGATCCGCGCGCAGGAAGGGGAGGACTGCTCCAAGTGGGAGAACATCCCCAAGGGCACCACCCTGCTGGTGCGCGGTGACTGCACCTACGACAAGTACGAGCACGACTACATCGTCTACCCCTACGATGTCCTGTTCGTGGAGCGGAAAAAGCGGGAGGACAACGCCCCGGAAAAGCGGGTGGAGCTTCACCTGCATACCAAGCTGTCCAGCATGGATGCCTTCTGCGACCCGGGCGGCATCGTCAAGCTGGCCCACCGGATGGGCCACCCTGCCATTGCCATCACCGACCACGGTGTCTGTCAGGGCTACCCGGAGGCCATGCTGGCCACCGACGAGATCCACAAGAGCGACCCGGAGTTCAAGCTGATCTACGGCTGCGAGGCCTACTTTGTGGATGATATGGTGCCCTGCGTCTACGGCGTGAAGGACCAGCCGCTGGACGGCGAGTTCTGCGTGTTCGACACCGAGACCACCGGCCTGGACCCCGGCGTGGAGTACCTGACCGAGATCGGCGCGGTGATCGTGCGGAACGGGGAAGTGGTGGAGGAGTTCGACACCTTTGTCAAGCCGGGCAAGCCCATCACCCCCAAGATCACCGAGCTGACCGGCATCACCAACGAGATGGTGGCTGATGCCCCCGGGGAGAAGGAAGCGCTGGAAGCCTTTCTCCGGTTCGCGGATGGCCGCATCCTGGTGGCCCACAATGCCCATGCGTTCGATATCCGCTTCCTGAAAGCCGCCGCCAAGCGCAGCGGCATTTCCTTTGAGCCGACCTATATCGACACCCTGACCATGGCGCAGGCCATGTACCCGGGCCTGCACAACTACAAGCAGGGGACCATCAACAAGCATCTGGAGCTGCCCAGCTACGAGGCCCACCGCGCCTGCGAGGATTCCGCCGCGCTGGGCCGCATCTTCTGCGTCATGCTCAGTGACCTTGCCGAGAAAGAGGTCACCACCGTGGAGGGCATCAACACCGGTCTGGGCGGCAACCGGGAGGTGCTGAAAAAGAAGTACTTCCACCTCATCATTCTGGTCAAGAACCAGATGGGCCTGAAGAACCTGTACAAGATCGTGAGCGAGGCCCACGTCAACTACTTCTTCAAAAAGCCCCGTGTGCCCCGCAGCCTGCTGAACAAGTACCGCGACGGCCTGATCCTGACCAGCGCCTGCGAGGCGGGCGAGCTTTACCGTGCCGTTGTGGAGGGGCGCTCCTACGAGGAACTGAAGAAGATCGCCTCCTACTACGACGTGCTGGAGATCCAGCCCCTGGGCAACAACGAGTATATGGTGCGGGACGGCAAGGTGGAGAGCGAGGAAGTCATCAAGGACTTCAACCGCACCATCATCCGGCTGGGCGAGGACCTGCACAAACCGGTCATCGCCACCGGCGACGTGCACTTTACCGAGCCGGAGGATGCCATCTACCGCACGGTGCTGCAGGCGGGCAACGGCTTCAAGGATGCGGACACCCAGCCCCCGCTGTTCTACCGCACCACTGAGGATATGCTGAAGCAGTTCAGCTACCTGCCCAAGGAAAAGGCCTACGAGATCGTGGTGACCAACCCCCGCAAGATCGCGGCCACCATCGACAACAACGTGCGGGCCATCCCGCGCGGCACCTACCCGCCCAGCATCGAGGGTGCGGAGCAGCAGCTGCGCGATGCCACCTGGGAACACGCCAAGCGGGATTACGGCGACCCCCTGCCCAAGATCGTGGAGGACCGCCTGAAAAAGGAGCTGGACTCCATCTGCGGCCACGGCTACGCTGTTCTGTACGTCATTGCCGTCAAGCTGGTGGCCTACTCCAACGCGGGCGGCTATCAGGTGGGCAGCCGTGGCTCGGTGGGCTCCTCCGCCGTGGCCCACTTCTCCGGCATTTCGGAGGTCAACAGCCTGCCGCCCCACTACCGCTGCCCCAAGTGCAAGTACAGCGAGTTCATCACCGACGGCAGCGTGGACGACGGCTTTGACCTGCCCGATAAGGACTGCCCCCACTGCGGCACCCGGATGCTGGTGGACGGCCACGACATCCCCTTTGAGACCTTCCTGGGCTTCTACGGCGACAAGGAGCCTGATATCGACCTGAACTTCTCGGGCGAGTATCAGTCCAACGTCCACCGCTACACCGAGGAGCTCTTCGGCAAGGCCAATGTGTTCAAGGCGGGCACGGTGTCTGGCATTCAGGACAAGACCGCCTACGGCTACGTCAAAAAGTATCTGGAAGCCCGCGGCAAAACCGTCAACCACGCTGAGGAGAACCGCCTGACCTTGGGCTGCACCGGTGTCAAGCGCACCACCGGCCAGCACCCCGGCGGCATGGTGGTTGTGCCCGATACCTACGAGATCTACGATTTCTGCCCCATCCAGCACCCGGCGGATGATGTGGCGGGCGGCCTGCTCACGACGCATTTCGAGTTCAAGTACCTCCACGACACCCTGCTCAAGCTGGACGAGCTGGGCCACGATATGCCCACCTTCTACAAGTATTTTGAGGAGTACACCGGCATCCCTGTGGACAGCATCCCCATGAACGACCCCCGGGTGTACAGCCTGCTCACCAGCCCGGAGGAGCTGGGCGTGACCCCGGAGCAGATCGACAGCCAGACCGGCACCTTCGGCATCCCGGAAATGGGCACCAACTTCGTGCGCGGAATGCTGGTGGAGGCCCGGCCCCGAAACTTTTCGGAGCTGATCCAGATCTCGGGCCTGTCCCACGGCACCGATGTCTGGACCGGAAACGCCGACGAGCTGATCCGCAGCGGCACCTGCACCATCGCGGAGGTCATCGGCTGCCGTGACAGCATCATGCTCTACCTGCTGCGCAAGGGGCTGGAGCCCAAGATGGCCTTTGATATCATGGAGGCGGTCCGTAAGGGCAAGGTGGCCAAGGGCGGCTTCAAGCCCGGCTGGGAAGAAGCCATGCGGGAGCACGAGGTGCCGGACTGGTACATCGAGTCCTGCCGCAAGATCAAGTATATGTTCCCCAAGGCCCACGCTGTGGCCTACCTGATGAGCGCCATCCGGCTGATGTGGTTCAAGCTCTACCGCCCGGCAGAGTTCTACGCTGTTTACTTCACCGTGCGCGGCGATGATATCGACTATGAGGCCGCTGTGGGCGGTGCGGCTGTGGCCCGCGCCCACATGGAGGCGGTGAAGCGCCGCCTGAAAGAGGAGAAGAACGCCAAGGACGAGGACGTGCTGGTCAGCCTGCAGCTGGTCAACGAGATGCTGTCCCGCGGGTATGCGTTCCTGCCCATCGAGCTGGGCAAGAGCCGCGGCAACAAGTATATCGTGGAGGATGGCAAGGTGCGCCTGCCCTTCTGTGCCCTGAAAGGCGTGGGCGGCACTGCCGCCGCCTCGCTGGAGCGGGCCACCATCGACGGGCAGGAGTATATCTCCGTGGAGGAGCTCCAGCAGGCCACCGGCGTGACCAGCGCCGTGCTGGAAAGCCTGCGCACCGCCGGTGTGCTGGCAGACCTGCCCGAAAGCAGCCAGGTGAGCTTCTTCTGACCCCTTGACTTTTGGGGGAAGGCGGCATATAATAAAGATGTGAATGAGAATGTGAACTCTTCACGGGTTCACCAAATGCAACAAGAAGCCCCTCCGGTATCCCTCAATACCGAAGGGGCTTCTTTTATAGTTAAGCTTCGTCTTTGGATAATCTCTCACCCACTGGCGGTTAAACCTCTCCGTCATCATCGCTTCGCTCGATGCCACCTCCCCTAGTAGGGGAGGCCTTGGCATAAGGTTCATTTTTCGCAATGATCGCTGACGCTCCAAAACCAGCATCTGCCGCAAGGATAAGACTTTGCGCCAGCAGGGCAAACAGGAGCGAAGCGTCAGACCACGAAAACGCGACGGCCTGCCAAGGGCTCCCCTACTAGGGGAGCTGGCGCGGAGCGCCTGAGAGGTTTAGCTGCAAGCAGCACCGCTTTCCTTGCAGATGCAATGGCCCCCTTTACGCTTCCTTTTCCATAGCGGCCAGCGGGGTCAGGTACTCCTTGCAGCACTCCTCGTACATGAGGGAGTATTCCTTGCTGGGGTTGTGGTGCATCAGGCTCTTGAGGGTGTGGGAATCGTAGTCATCGCCCTCGCTGGTGCCCACCAGACGGGCCGCCACGTTGGAGCAGTGGTCGGAGATGCGCTCCACATTGTTCAGCACATCCAGGAACACCACGCCGGTATCAATGGAGCAGATGCCATCCTTCAGGCGCTTGATGTGGCCGTCGCGGAGCTTCTCCACCAGAATGTCGATGACCTCTTCCAGCGGCTCCACCTGACGGGCCAGCGCGATGTCATCGTTCTCAAAGGCATCGTTGGTACGGGTCAGGATCTGCTCCAGCGCGGAATCCAGCAGCTTCAGCTCGTTCTTGGCAATGTCGCTGAAGGAGGCCTCTTTCTCGTAGAGCTCCACGGCCTTTTCCTGAATGTTCACGGCGTAGTCGCCGATGCGCTCGAACTCGGTGACAAAGTTCAGCAGCTCGGTCACGGCGTGGCTCTCGTCGTCGCCCAGCTCCTGGTCAGTCATCTTGATGAGGTAGTTGGAGATCTCCACCTCCATCCGGTCGATAAGGTTCTCCCGCACATTGATGGCGCTCACCACGTCCTCATCCATCTTGAGCAGCAGGGGAGTGGAGAGGCTGACGTTGCGGGCGGCACGGCGGGACATCCTGACCACGGCGCTCTTGGCCTGCTGCAGGGCCACGGCCGGGCTCTTGAACAGACGCTCATCCAGCACGGGCATACTCATCTCCTGTGCTTCCTCGGCACTGTTGGGCACGGTGAGCATGGCCAGCTTGGAAAGCACACTGCTGAAAGGCAGGAACAGCAGCATGGCCGCCACACTGGAAAGGGTGTGGATGTTTGCAATGGTGCTCTTGTTCATCACGTCGCCCCACACCGGGATGCCGATGGTGTACCGCACGGCGTAAATGGCACCCAGCAGCACAAAGCTGCCGATGATGTTGAAATACAGGTGGATCAGGGCGGCGCGCTTGCCGTCCTTGGAGGAGCCGCCGATGGTCAGCAGCGGGGTAAAGGCGGTGCCGATGTGGGCACCCAGAATGATGGGGATGGCGCTGCCAAAGGTGACAAGGCCGGTGCTGGACAAGGCCTGCAGGATACCCACCGAGGCCGAGGAGGACTGGATGATGACGGTGACGACCATGCCCACCAGCACGCCCAGCACGGGGTTGGTCATGCTGACGAACAGCTCCTGAAAGGCTGCGCTCTCCCGCAGGGGGGACACGCCGGTGTCCATCAGGCTCATGCCCGTGAACAGGATGCCGAAGCCCAGCATGATCTGGCCGACGTTCTTCTTTTTGGCGTTGCGCAGGAACACATAAAAAATGCAGCCGACAAATGCCACCACCGGCGCAAACGTCTTGGGCTGGATGAGGGTCAGCAGAAGGCTTTCACCCGAGATATCCGCCATGCGGATGAGCTGACCGGTGACCGTGGTACCAATGTTTGCACCCATGATGACACCCACCGACTGCGTCAGGGTCATAATGCCAGAGTTGACAAGGCCGACACAGATGACGACTGTGCCTGCGGAGGACTGGATCACGCCGGTGATGAGGGTGCCGAAAATGACACCCTTGATGGTGGAGGAGGTCAGCTTTTGCAGCACGCCCTGCATCTTGCCGCCCGCCAGCTTTTCCAGGCCGGCACCCATGATCGACATACCATAGAGGAACAGCGCAATACCGCCCAACAATGAGGTGATGTGTGTGATATCCATCTCGATACTCCTAAAAACTTCCTTTTGCTCTTAAAACAAACCAAGGACGGCCGCCCGAGGCTTCCTGCCCTGAACGCCGTCCTTTTTATTATAGCATTGAACTCCCCCGGACAACAAGCGTTATTTTACATGTTTTTTGCATTTTTACTGCATTTCCGCGCCGTTTTGTCCTTTTGTCAACTGTTCTTTTCTTATATTTTACAGGTATTTTACATTTGAGCTTTCCCCGCGCGCTCCTGACATGCTTCCGGGAACTGCCGGGAATATGTCATGCGGCCTCGTCCAGCTCCTCCATGGCCTCCCGCACCGTGTCCGCCGAGAAGAGGAACACCCCGCCCCGGGTATAAACCTCCACATGGCCGCCTACAGATCGGATCTCGTACTCACTCATGGTGTTCCCTCCTGTTCCTGCGGCCCGCCTCCGGGCCGCTCCTGTTTTGTTCGACAAGAGGAGTATACCAGATGATAGGTACGATAAGGGGGACTTTCAAGCGGTTCGCTTGACTTTTTTCATAAGCCAGCATATAATGAAGATGACACCACATACGACACCACAAAGACGAGGAAATAAAAGATGTCTCAATGGGATAAGCTGCTGGCACGCATTTGTGCGCTTTCCAAAGACCTGCGGTTTGATGAGCTGCGCAAGGTGCTGGAAAGCTACGGCTATCAGATGACTGCCCCCCGGAGCGGGAGCAGCCACTATACCTTCCGCAAAGCGGGCTGTATGCCCATTACGATACCCAAGCACGAACCGATCAAGAAAGTATATGTGGAAATGGTGCGTCAAATCGTAGAGAGTGAGGCGAAAAACGATGAAAACGCTGAATGAATATCTGGCTCTTCCGTATCGGATGGAGATTGTAGAGGACAGGGAAGAGGGCGGCTATGTTGTCTCCTATCCCGATCTGCCGGGGTGCCTGACCTGCGGCGAGACCATTGAAAGCGCTGTGGAGAATGCTCGGGATGCTAAGAGGGTCTGGCTGGAGGCCGCACTGGAAGAGGGCGTATCCATTCCGATGCCGGACAGTCTGGAGGATTACTCCGGGCAGTTCAAGCTCCGCCTGCCCCGCAGCCTGCACCGCGCTCTGGCGGAGCACTCCCAGCGGGAAGGCATCAGCATGAATCAGTACTGCGTTTACCTGCTGGCAAAAAATGATGCCCTGCACGCAGGGTAAAAGGAAAGCTTTCCGGCCCTTCGCTCTGATGAGCGGGGGCTTTTCTTATTTTCTCCCTCTTTTTTCGCATTTTTCGCGCGAAAAATCGCCGGAACATACTCGTTGACGATACAACCAAAAGGTGTTACACTTTGGGTAACGAAACAACGCCATGTAATGCGAAAGAAAGAGGTGTTTCCATGAACGAAATGAAGGAAGCAGTGGGGAACTGGCGGGAGGCAAAGCAGTTCAGCCCGGCGGACGAGAACGATTTCCTGCGATGGCTGGACAAGGCCGACACCGAGGAAAAGCTCTTTTCCCGGCTGACCTTCTGGTTTACCTTCCGGGGCCTGCCTGCGGACCAGAACCAGCGGTATCATCTGGTGCAGGAGCGGGCCCGGGAACTGCGGCTCTGGAACGGGCTGGAGCTCAAGCTCCGGCGCTGGCAGGACCGTGTGGCCGACGAGTACGAGCAGATCGGAAAGGAGGCGTTCGCGGCCCGCATCGGCGAGGATTACGCCGATTACATCAACAGCCTGACCGATCCGGAGGCCGCCCCGCAGCAGGCCGCCCCGGAGCCGGAGACCGCAAAGCCTGCCGGGGTGCAGGCGTGGTCGGCGCGGGAGCTGTCTGAGATGGTGCTGCCGCCCATCCGTCATGTGGTGGAGGGCCTGCTGCCCATGGGCATGGGGGTGCTGGTGGCAAAGCCCAAGCTGGGCAAGAGCTGGATGGTGCTGGACCTCTGCCTTGCCGTGGCACAGGGAGAGCCGTTTCTGGGGTTCCCCACCCGGCAGCACGGCACGCTCTACCTCGCCCTGGAGGACGGCAAGAGCCGGATGCAGACCCGCCTGCGCCGCTTGCTGGAGGGCAGGCCCGCCCCGGCCAACATGCACGTTATGTTTCAGGCCCAGCGGCTGGGCGAGGGCCTGCTGGAAATGCTGGGGGAGTATCTGGATGCCAACCCGGACATCCATCTGGTCTGCATCGATACCTTATCCAAGATCAAGCCCAAGGCAAAGCCCTTTGAAAATGCCTACGATGCCGACTACGACTACATGGGCAGGCTGAAGGCCTTTGCCGACAGCCGGGGCATCTGCGTGCTGCTGGTGCACCACACCCGCAAGAGCAAGAACCCAGAGGACAGCTTCGACAACATCAACGGCTCCACCGGCATCCTGGGTGCGGCGGATTTCACCATCGTGCTGGACAAGCAGAGCCGGATGGACGATGAAGCAGGCTTTCTGCTCACCGGTCGCGACATCGAGCAGTGCGAGCGGGTCATCCGCTTTGATAAGGCCCGCTGCCGCTGGGTCATGCAGGGCACGGCGGCCCAGCTGGCCGCGCAGCGCCGGGTGGCCGAGTATGAGGCAGAGCCCATCGTCAAGACCCTGCGGGTGCTCCTGCAGCAGGGGGATGGAACATGGAGCGGCAATGCGCAAGCATTGATGCAGATGGGAGAGCGCTATACAAATGAAGCGCTTGCTTCCAGCACACGAGCATTGGCAGGACGAATCAAAGAGCTACAACCAATGCTCTGGGAAAGAGATGCAATCAAGTGCTGGGATAAACAGAATGGAACAGGCGGAAAACGATACTGCTTTAAGATGAATCGGATTGATAATACTGTGCCTGTTATGGATTCTACACAACTGTCGTTAAGACATAATTATCGTTGATATCGTTGCTATCGTTGATAAAACCGCATTCTCTGCAACGATTGCAACGAATGCAACGATAGAAATGAGTATAACGAGAACCCCCTCCGGTATGGTGTGTACCGAAGGGGGTTCGTTGGGGTTTGATGGCGTGCCCTCTCAGTCTCGCTGCGCTCGACAGCTCTCCCGAAGGGAGAGCCAACGCATCTGCAAGGGGAGAGGGTGCTGAAGGTTAAACCTCTCCGTCATCATCGCTTCGCTCGATGCCACCTCCCCTAGTAGGGGAGGCCTTGGCATAGGGTTCATTTTTCGCAATGATCGCCTATTGGCTCCAAAATGCACTCCTGCCGCAAGGGTAAGACTTTGCGCCAGCAGGGCAAATAGGAGCGAAGCGTCAGACCACGAAAACGCAACGGCCTGCCAAGGGCTCCCCTACTAGGGGAGCTGCCGAGCGTCAGCGACGGCTGAGAGGTTTAATACCGTCAGCACCTCCTAAAGGCCGGGCCGCAATTGCCTCTCCCTTTGGGAGAGGTGGCATCCCGCAGGGATGACGGAGAGGGCGCAGGTGCAAGAGAGGGCGTAGGCCCGGAGAGGTTCAACCTCCCGCCGCAAGGCTGCTCTTGGGGCAGGCATCCGGGGCGCTCTGGGCCTTCCGGGCCTCGGTGCGGGCCTTGTCGTAGCAGTAGCGGATGATGGCCTGCCGCCGCACGATGCCGATAAAGATGCCCCGGTCGTCCACCACGGGCACAAAGTTCTGGTTCATGGCCGCTTCGATCAGCTGGTCCATGCTGGTGGTGACAGTCACGGCCTTGTAATCCCGCTTGTGGGCAAAGCTCGAGATGGGCACATCCTCGGCGGCTTCAATGTCCAGCCCGTGCTGCTGTTTCAGCCCCCAGAGGATATCCCCCTCGGTCAGGGTGCCCACATACTCGCCCTTGCGGTTGAGCACCGGGATGGATGCGTAGCGGTTGTTCTCCCATTTTTCCAGCGTCTGCCGCAGGGTGAAGTCATCGTAGACATACATCAGGTCCTGCTTGGGGGAAAGGAAAAACAAAATGTTCATCAAACAGCTCTCCAATCGTTATCCTATCGTAAACAGTGGTTCTGCCGTAAGGGCGCAGCTCCCGTTCCTCTGCTTTGATTTTAGCACTTTTCCACAGGCGGATAAAGTCAAAAATCATACTTTTTAGAATTTATTCACAGTCGCACCCGGCCTTTTTGCAAAACATGCAGGAAAACCGTGCACAGGGCAGGGTTTTGTGGTATAATAGGAACACGAATCGGCTCACATTGCCCGCCCTTTGGAAATTGTGCTGTACACAGGGCGTGGGAAGTTGTATAATAAGGATACCGATTCCTTTCCCGGTATGCGGCGGGTTTGCCGCGGCAAGCCGGGCCACCCCAACAAGATTTCAAATAAAGGAGCAGAGCGACTATGATCACTTCCCGTTTCCCGCTGGGAGATGTCAGCTTTTCCGCCGAGTACTTCTCTACGCTGGTAGGCGAAGCAACCAAACAATGCTACGGCGTGGCCGCAATGACCCCCCGCGACCTGACCGACGTGGTCAAGAGCGTGGTGCGCGGCAACGATTACTCTGAAAAGGGCGTTCGTGTCACACAGGAAGAGGGCCGTCTCGTGATCGAGCTGCACATTGCCGTCAGCTACGGGCTCAACATCTCCACCGCCGCGCGCAGCATCTCGCACCGCGTCAAGGACGAAGTGGAGCAGGCCACCGGCCTGAAGGTTGCCCGCGTGATCGTGTCGGTGGACGATGTGATCGCCTGATGGAACTGTATATTAAGGAGTAAGGACAATGATTTCTGGTAAGATCCTGCGCGACGCGATCATCTCCGGCGCGAACAACATCAACAACCAGCGCTCCCGTGTGGACGAGCTGAACGTTTTCCCCGTGCCCGATGGCGACACCGGCACCAACATGGGCATGACGGTGGGGGCCTCCGTGGCAGAGCTGAATGCGCTGGACGACGGCTGCACCGTGGGTGAGGCCGCCAAGACCGCTGCCTCTGCCATGCTGCGCGGTGCGCGCGGCAACTCCGGCGTGATCACCAGCCTGCTGTTCCGCGGCTTCTCCAAGGCGCTGGAAGGCAAGAAGGAAGCCGACACCGCCGACATCATCGCCGCCCTGAAAAAGGGTGTGGAGGGTGCCTACAAGGCCGTGATGAAGCCCACCGAGGGCACCATCCTGACCGTTGCCCGGGTGGCCAGCGAGGAAGCTGCCGCCTGCGGTGCCGAGGAGATCCCCGCCCTGTGGGATGTGGTGATGACCGCAGGCCAGAAGGCGCTGGAGGATACCCCCAACCTGCTGCCCGTGCTGAAAAAGGCCGGCGTTGTGGACGCAGGCGGCCAGGGCATTATGATCATCTTTGAGGGCATGGGCAAGGTGTTCCACGGCGAACCCATGGTGGCCGGCGGCGAGGGTACCCCCAACAAGGCCAAGCTCTCCACCGAGAACGCAGGCAAGGGCGTGTTCACCGACGACCTGATGAAGGTGGAGGACATCAAGAACGGCTACTGCACCCAGTTCCTCATCAACAAGTACGAGGGCGCAAGCGCCGCAAAGATGCGCGCCTTTGCCGAATCCAACGGCGACAGCGTGGTCTGCATCGAGGATGACGATGTCATCAACCTGCATGTCCACACCGCTGACCCCGGCAAGATCCTGAGCGAGGCCATCAAGTACGGCTACCTGACCAACTTCAAGATCGAGAACATGCACGAGCAGTTCCTGGCCCGCCAGAAGCAGGGCAAGAGCCTGGAAAAGCAGGCCTCCGCTGAAAAGGCTCCCGCACAGGCCAGCGAGTTCGTTTACGCCGCAGTGGACCCCAGCCGTGACTACGGCTTTGTGGCCGTTGCCGCCGGTGAGGGCCTGAAGGCTGTGTTCACCGACCTGGCTGCGGACGCTGTTGTTTCCGGCGGCCAGACCATGAACCCCGCCACCGAGGACATCCTTGCCGCCATCCAGAGCGTGCCCGCCAAGACCGTGTTCGTGCTGCCCAACAACAAGAATATCATCATGGCAGCGGAGCAGGCCCAGAAGCTGGCTGACCGTCAGGTGATCGTTCTGCCCACCCGCACCGTGCCCATGGGCATCACCGCGCTGCTCAACTTCGACCCCTCCGCCAACGCTGAGACCAACACCATCAACATGATGGCCGCCGCCGACAAGGTCAGCACCGGCCTCATCACCTACGCCGCCCGCGACAGCGAGTTTGACGGCAAGCGGATCCGGAAGGGCGAGATCATGGCTCTGGAGAACGGCAAGATCGTTGCCACCTCCACCGACCTGACCAAGGCCACCTACCGCCTGGCCCGCAGTATGTGCAAGAAGGACTCCAGCTTTGTCACCATCATCTCCGGCTGCGATGTCTCCGACGAGGAGGCCGAGAAGCTGACCGAGATCGTCAAGGCAAAGTGCCCCAACCACGTTGAGGTCAGCCACATCCGCGGCGGCCAGCCCGTATACTATTATATGATCAGCGTGGAGTAAAATTGCACTCCGGCTGAAACAGAACCGCAAAACAAACCCCCTGTGCCAGACCATGGCACAGGGGGTTTGTTGATTGCACATTGTCGGTTTCTATGCTATACTGTAGCTAATGCTGGAAACAGCAGGAGAAAAGCGCTGTCTGCAATGCAGGTGGTCAACTTCGCGCTCCCGAATGCCTATTTTCCGGAAGGAAGCCAGGCGGATGGGAACGGAACTTTTTTGAATTGGATCTTTTCCCGGAG
Organism: Faecalibacterium sp. Marseille-Q4164; assembly: GCF_017377545.1. NCBI lineage: Bacteria > Bacillati > Bacillota > Clostridia > Eubacteriales > Oscillospiraceae > Faecalibacterium > Faecalibacterium sp. Marseille-Q4164. The sequence continues at coordinate 214,698 of NZ_JAFREJ010000001.1, forward strand.
CCGCCTGTCGGCGAAGGGAGGGATGTCGGATGACTCTGACAGAAGTTTGCGCGGTACTGACGGTAGCAATTGCTCTTTTGAGCCTGCTCGTCTCAGTTGCGAAAGCGGCATTTGATGCTGGCTGGAAAATTTCTCACGAGAAGAACGATAAAAGCAAAAAAGATTGACCGCCCCCAGTCTCACAAACTCGGCGGTCAATCTTTTTGACTTAAAAGGGAACGTGGAGCTGGCCATATTGCGGTCAGCGCTCTTTCTGTTCATAGTATAGTTGATTTGCGATGGTTTGTCAAGTTCAAGCTGGGGGCTGCAGCCCGGACGGAGCGGTTCACCCGCCCAGGTCCTCCAGCACCTCCTGCAGGGCGGCATCTCCCGTCACTGTCATGCCTTGCTTGACACGCAGTGCGTCATTTTCTGGCAGGAGGTTGACGTAAATATCCGTCTGCCGGGCAAGGCGGGTGGGGGAGCCGTCCGGCCCGCAGGTGTAGACGGCCACCATGCCGCCCTCGTCCCGGAGCAGGTATTGGGTGGGCTGGCCGGTGTCGGGCAGAGTCTGGGCCGCAAGGCTCGGCTCGGAGGGCACCGGCGTTTCGGCGGCGTTGTCCGCTCCCGGTGCAGGGGAGGAAAGCGCCAGCCGGGGCAGGGCCATCCAGAACAGGCTGAAGGCGATGGCAAAGGCGCACAGGGCGTAAAACAGGCAGAGAACTACTTTCCGCATGGAGAAAATCACTCCTTTCCAGCGGGTCTTTCCAGCGGTAGTATGCGCAAAAATGCCGCCCCTGAGACAGAAGTGCACAATTTTCACACCGGAATGCTGTACTTTACGGGGGGAAGTGTGCTATACTAGCAGTATCTGATTAGAAATAGGGGCGGCAGGCCCACGGCAAGGCCTGCCTTTGTCCAACCTTTCAGCTGTAAGCAGCCGATAACGGGGTTAAACCTCTCAGCCGTCGCTGACGCTCGGCAGCTCCCCTAGTAGGGGAGCCCTTGGCAGGCCGTTGCGTTTTCGTGGTCTGACGCTTCGCTCCTATTTGCCCTGCTGGCGCAAAGTCTTACCCTTGCGGCAGGAGTGCGTTTTGGAGCCGATAGGCGATCATTGCGAAAAATGAACCCTATGCCAAGGCCTCCCCTACTAGGGGAGGTGGCATCGAGCGAAGCGAAGATGACGGAGAGGTTTAACCGTCAGCGAAGGCTGAGAGGTTGTACCAAGGCGAGGCCTGACCCCGAAGCGATAACGGCAAAGAGGCTATGCGGGACAGTGTCCCGCTCCATAAGCGATACCACCACGTCAGGAGGCGATCCTTATCTCAAACGAATCGAGAAAGATCCACCGCGGCGCTGCACGCACGGACGTGCAGCCCACGGGGGGACGTAAAGTGAATGTGAGCAACAGCCGCAGGGAAGAGCCGCCCAAGCGCGGGCGTGCCCCCAGGGAGCCAAAGGAGCCCCGGGAAAAGGCGAAGCACCCCATCCTCAGGGCGCTGGGCCGCACGCTGGCTACCCTCATCTGCCTGGGCATCATGGTGTGCAGCCTGGCGGCAGTGGCGGCGGTGTACTACGCCGTGCAGGCCACGGCCAACGACGGCAACCTGCTGGACCTGGACAACATCGAGCTGAGCCAGTCCAGCACCGTGGTGGCCACCGACCCCGACACCGGCGCGCAGGTGGAGTATGCCACCCTGCGCTCCTCCAACAGCCACCGGGTCTGGGCAGACCTGGAACAGATCCCCACCAACCTGCAGTATGCGTTCATCTGCACCGAGGACAAGGACTTCTACAACGAGCCGGGCGTGAACTTCAAGCGCACCATCGGTGCCATGGTCAACGAGTATCTGCTGCCCATCTACAGCTCCAAGCAGGGCGCTTCCACGCTGGAGCAGCAGCTCATCAAGAACCTGACCAGCGACAAGAGCGCCAGCGGCGTGGAGGGTGCGCTGCGCAAGCTGCGCGAGATCTACCGCGCCCTCTGCCTGAGCCGCGCTTACTCCAAGGAGACCATTCTGGAGGCCTACCTGAACACCATCAGCTTCACCGGCACCATTCAGGGCGTTCAGACAGCGGCCAACGAGTATTTCAACAAGGACGTGAGCCAGCTCACCCTCTGGGAGTGCGCCACCATCGCGTCCATCACCAAGAACCCCACCAACTACAACCCCTACACCAACCCCGAGAACCTGATCCACCGCCGCAACTTCATCATGTATAATATGTGGCAGCAGGGCATCATCTCGGAGGAGGATTACCGCAACGGCGCGGCCCAGCCCCTTGTGCTGGCCGAGGAGGACACCAACAAGAAGACCTCCTCCGTGACCAGCTACTTCACCGATGCCCTCTTCACCGAGGTGGTCCACGACATCATGGACAAGGAGGGCGTGGACGAATCCACGGCCCAGTCCATGCTTTACACCGGCGGCTATACCATCGAGGCCACCGTCAACCCCAAGATGCAGACGGCCATGGAGAACCTGATGCTTAACGAGGGCGACGCTTACTTCCCGGCCGGCTGGCATGAGGAAGAGGTGACCAGCATCTCGGACGATGACGTGCAGGTGATGAACGCCGATGGCACCCCCAAGACCCGCACCGGCGACGACGGCACCGTGTACTACTACCGCAATGTCCGCACCCAGGCGGCCATGGTCACGCTGGACTATGACGGCAACGTGCTGGCCATGGTGGGCGGTCTGGGCGAAAAGACCAAGAGCCTTTCCCTGAACCGTGCTTACAGTGTGACCCGGCAGACCGGCTCCACCATCAAGCCCATCGGCGCGTACGCGCTGGGCGTGGAGTACGGGCTGGTGAACTGGTCCACCATGCTCAACAACTCGCCCCTGTACCAGAAGCAGGACATGGTCATCCGGGATGAGGACTACTGCCGCAAAAACGGCCTGATGGGCCTTTCCGACAGTCAGCTCAAGGCCTACCCCAACGCATGGCGCAGCTGGCCCCGCAACTACGGCGGCAATTATGGTGACGGCAGCGACCTGCCCCTGTGGAACGGTCTGGCCCGCTCCCTGAACACCATCGCCATCCGGGTGGGCGACCTGGTGGGCGCAAGCAACATCTTCAACTTTGTCTACAACACCCTGCAGCTGACCACCCTGGACCCCGCCAACGACGTGGGCCTTGCCCAGCTGGTCATGGGCAGCCAGACCCACGGCGTGACCCCCACGGCGCTGGCCGCTGCCTTCCAGATCTTCTATGACGGCGAGTACACCACCCCGCACCTGTACACCCGTGTGCTGGACCGGGACGGCAACATCTACCTGGAGAACAACGCCACCAGCTATCAGGCCCTGACCCCGCAGACAGCCTATATTATGAACCGTCTGCTCAAGAACGTGCTCTACTCCAACGTGGGCACCGCCAGCGGCCGCTACCCCAACTCCAACGGCATGGAGTCCTTTGGTAAGACCGGTACCGCCAGCGACGAAAAAGATCTGTGGTTCGTGGGCGGCACGCCCTACTACGTCACCGCTGTCTGGTGGGGCTACGACGCGCCTTACGATATGACCAACACCCTGGGCAAGAATCAGGCCAAGACCCGCACCTGTGTCACGGCGTGGAAGGCCTATATGGAGCAGGTGCAGGCAAACCTGCCCTATAAGGCATTCCCCACCAGCGACGGCGTGGTGGAGCGCGCCTACTGCACCCAGAGCGGCCTGCTGGCCGGGGCCAACTGCCCCAGCCGCGCCACCGGCTACTACCGTGCCGATGACCTGCCCGATACCTGCAACTACTCCCACAGCAGCGGCGTGGCCGCAGCACAGAGCGCGGACACCGCCCCCGTTGTGGGTCAGGATACCACCGGGCTGGATACGGATTGAACCTTTTAGGCGGCCCTTCTAGACGGCCCTCTCAGTCTCGCTGCGCTCGACAGCTCTCCCAAAGGGAGAGCCAACGCATCTGCAAGGGGAGAGGGTGCTGAAGGCTAAACCTCTCAGCCGTCGCTATCGCTCGGCAGCTCCCCTAATAGGGGAGCCCTTGGCAGGCCGTTGCGATTTCGTGGGTTGACGCTTTGCTCCTGTTTGCCCTGCTGGCGTAAAGCCTAATCCTTGCGGCAGGAGTGCGTTTTGGAGCGTCAGCGATCATTGCGAAAAATGAACCTTATGCCAAGGCCTCCCCTACTAGGGGAGGTGGCAAAACCGACAGGTTTTGACGGAGAGGTTTAATACCGTCAGCACCCCCTAAAGGCCGGGCCACAATAGCCTCTCCCTTTGGGAGAGGTGGCATCCCGCAGGGATGACGGAGAGGGCACAAGGCCAGCCTCTGTTAAAAGTCACACTTTCTCAATTCCGGTGCGACAGCTTGCCACTTCACGCTCCAAAACTGGATAATCTGACAAAAAAGCATCCGGTCTCTTGCAATGCAGGGGGCCGGATGCTATTATATTCCCTGTAAGAACACTTGTGTTTGTGAGGTGAACAAGTTGGAACGCCGTTTTTATCTGGTGGACGCGGAGGTCCTGCCCGAGGTCTTCCTGAAAGTGGTCAAGGCCAAGGAGCTTCTGGCAAGCGGGGAAGTGCGCAGCATCTCGGCTGCGACCCGCAGCGTGGATCTTTCGCGCAGTGCTTTTTATAAATATAAGGACTGCATCTTTGATTCTGAAAATGGCCGCGAGGTCGTGACCGTAATGGCAACGCTCCGGGATGAAACAGGCGCGCTGCAAAGCCTGCTGGCGGGTATCAGCGCCGCCGGGGCAAGCATTGTTACCATCAACCAGTCCACGCCGGAAAACGGCGCAGCGCTGGTTGCCGTTACCATCCGCACCGATACCATGCAGATGACCCCTGAGGAGCTGACGGAGCGGTTGAGCCGCCAGCGCATGGTGGTGGGCGTGCACTGCGGGTATAACCTGTAAGAGCACCAGAACAGTCAGGAAATAGGAACGAGGGTTGAACTATGGCAAAGATCGCGATTTTAGGCTTTGGCACGGTGGGCAGCGGCGTGTACGAGGTGCTGTGCCGCAACGCCGCCGGTGTTTCCCGCCGGGCCGGTGAGCCGGTGGAGGTCAAGTACATCCTTGACCCCAAGGATTTCTCCGCTCATCCGGCGGCAAACCTCTTCATCAAGAACTTCGATACCATTCTGGAAGACCCGGAGATCCGGGTGGTGGTGGAGACCATCGGCGGCACCCGCTTTGCATACCCCTACGTCAAGGCCTGCCTCGAGAGCGGCCGCAGCGTGTGCACCTCCAACAAGGAGATGGTGGCCACCTACGGCGCGGAGCTGCTGGCGCTGGCCAAGGCACACAACTGTGCCTTCCTGTTCGAGGCCTCCGTGGGCGGCGGCACCCCCATCATCACCCCCATGCACCAGTGCCTGGCCGCCAACGTCATCACCGAGGTGGAGGGCATCGTGAACGGCACCACCAACTTCATGCTGACCAAGATGGTGCGGGAGAACCTGGGCTTTGACGAGGCCCTGAAGATCGCGCAGGAGCTGGGCTATGCCGAGACCAAGGACCCCGGCGACGATGTGGACGGCCGGGATGCCTGCCGCAAGATCGCCATCCTGTCCTCGCTGGTCTGCGGCCACCAGATCTACCCCCAGAACATCCCCACCCGGGGCATCCGGGACATCACCGTGGCCGATGTGGCTGCGGCGGAGCGGCTGAACTGTGTCATCAAGCTCATCGCATGGATGAAGCGGGGCGGCGACGGCAGCGTGGCCGCCGGTGTGGAGCCCTGTCTGGTGCCCAGGAGCCACCAGCTGGCCGGTGTGGACGATGTGTTCAACGCCGTGCTGGTCAAGGGTGATATGCTGGGCGACGTGGTGTTCTACGGCAAGGGCGCGGGCAAGCTGCCCACCGCCAGCGCTGTGGTGGCCGATGTGGTGGATGCCCTCAAGAACGGCTCCAAGGTCCACGACAGCCTGTTCTGGCAGCCTGCGGAGCCGGTGGAGGGGATGCTCACCGACCCGGCTCCCGCCGCATATTATGTGCGTGCAGCGGGCGTTGCTCCCGCCGTGGTGGAAGCCATCTATGGTAAGGGCCGTGTGGTGGATGAGCACTTTGACGGCTGCTCCTATCTGGTGGAGCAGGCCGACGCAAAGGCCATGGCCGAGGCAGCCCGCAAGGTGGAGACCGTGGGCGGCAGCGTGAAGCTGGTGCTGAAAAAGCTGCCCGAGGAAGCATGAGAAAAGGGGACGGACGATGAAGATCAAAGTTTCTGTTCCGGCCACCAGCGCCAACGTAGGCTCCGGCTTCGACGCGCTGGGTCTGGCCGTGACCCTGTACAACACCGTGACCTTTGAGGAGAGCGATAAGCTGGACATCTCGGCGGCGGACGGCACCCGCATCCCCCGCAACGAGAGCAATCTGGTGTACCGCTCGGCCAAGGGTCTGTTCGACAAGGTGGGCAAGAAGATCCCGCCCCTGAAGATCGTGCAGACCAACCCCATCCCCATGGCCCGGGGCCTGGGTTCCTCCTCGGCCTGCATCATCGCGGGCCTGCTGGGCGCGAACCGGATGCTGGGCGATGTGCTCAACACCCAGGAGCTGCTGACGCTGGCCACGGCCATTGAGGGCCACCCCGACAACGTGGCCCCGGCCCTGCTGGGCGGTTTGACCAGCAGCGTCTTTGAGGACGGCGTGGTCTACTCCGTCAAGCGGGATGTGGACCAGAGCCTCTGCTTTGCGGCCGTCGTGCCGGACTACAAGCTGCTGACGGAGGCCGCCCGCGCGGCCCTGCCCAAGCAGGTGGCCCACAAGGATGCCGTGTATAACCTGTCCCGGGCCGCGCTGGTGCCTGCCGCCTTCTGTGAGGGCCGGCATGACCTGCTGGGCATTGCCACCGAGGATAAGCTCCACCAGCCCTACCGGATGCCCCTGATGCCCGGTTCCCGGGAGGTGTTCGCGCTGGCAAAGCAGTGCGGGGCAAAGGCCGTGTATGTATCGGGTGCCGGTTCCACCGTGATGGCGGTGGCCGAGCGCGCGGAGGCTGAGCGTTTTTATGCCGGGCTGCGTGCCGGGCTGGAAACGCTGGAAGGCCTGGACGGATGTGAAGCATTTACACTGTTAGAGCTGGATGCAGATAATACCGGCGCAACTGTGGAATGATATAAATTGGGAGAAACTAGAGGAGAGTGACAAACTATGGCGTTGATCGTACAGAAGTTCGGCGGTTCTTCGGTGAAGGACCGGAACCGTATCTTCAACGTGGCCCGCATCGTGGCCAACACCCACAAGGCGGGCAATGACGTGGTGGTGGTGGTGTCTGCACAGGGCGACACCACCGACGACCTGATCGCAAAGGCCGCTGAGATCACCCACAACCCTTCGGCCCGTGAGATGGATATGCTGCTGGCCGCCGGTGAGGAGATCAGCATCGCGCTGCTGGCCATGGCTCTGAACGAGCTGGGCTGCCACGCCACCAGCCTGACGGGCTGGCAGGCGGGCTTCCGCACCGACCGTGCCTACACCAAGGCACGCATCACCCGCATGGAGACCGAGCGCATTTCCTCCGAGCTGGAGCGCAACCGCGTGGTGGTCGTGGCAGGCTTCCAGGGCCTGAACAAGCTGGATGATATCACCACCCTGGGCCGCGGCGGCTCTGATACCAGCGCCGTGGCCATTGCAGCGGCCCTGCACGCGGACCGCTGCCAGATCTACACCGATGTGGAAGGCGTTTACACCGCAGACCCCCGCAAGGTGCGCAACACCCGCAAGCTGGAAGAGATCACCTTTGACGAGATGCTGGAGCTGGCCTCTCTGGGTGCGCAGGTGCTGAACAACCGCAGCGTGGAGCTGGCAAAGAAGTATAATGTGGAGCTGGAAGTGCTGTCCAGCCTGAATCCCGTGCCCGGTACGGTGGTCAAGGAGGTTACAAAAGACATGGAAGGTATGCTGATCAAGGGTGTTGCAAAGGACACCGATGTTGCCGTTATCACGATCCTGAACGTTCCCGATGAGCCGGGCACCAGCTTCAAGATCTTTGGCCTGCTGGCCCAGAAGAACATCAACGTGGATATCATCCTGCAGTCCACCGGCCGCGACGGCAAGAAGGATATCTCCTTCACCTGCGCCGAGGGCGAGGCTGAGACCGCCATGCGCGTGCTCAAGGAGAGCGGCAAGTTCAAGGATGCCACCTGCGACGAGACCTGCGCAAAGGTCTCCATCGTGGGTGCCGGTATGCAGAGCCACAGCGGCGTTGCCTCCAAGATGTTCGAGGCTCTGTCCAACAACAACATCAACATCAAGATGATCTCCACCAGTGAGATCAAGATCTCCTGCATCATTGCCCGTGACGACGCTGACAAGGCGGTCAGCGCCATCCACGATATGCTGTTTGACTGATTGAAACACTTTGGGGCGGTTCGCCCTCTCCGTCAATGCTGACGCATTGCCACCTCTCCCAAAGGGAGAGGCAATGGCGGCTTCGGGACAGGGCACTGCAAATTTGCAGTTGTCTGCCTGTCAGATGCGTTGGCTCTCCCTTTGGGAGAGCTGTCGAGCAAAGCGAGACTGAGAGGGCCCGCCCCTTTTTTGCAAAAGCGAGGGGAAAGTATTATGTTGGAATCGATCAAATGCAGCACCTCGGGTGCATACTACCTGCGGGGGCAGTGGGTGCCCGCCGACGCGCAGGCTCCTGCGGCACTGGCAGCCGCAGGCGTGACTGCGGAGCAGGCCGGCCAGGCCTACAAGGGCACCATGGCCTACGGCATCCTCACCGCCCACAACACCAGCGGCAGCGACCGGGATCTCCGGATCAAGTTCGATGCCATGGCAAGCCACGACATCACCTTTGTGGGCATCATCCAGACGGCCCGTGCCTCGGGGCTGGAAAAGTTCCCCATCCCCTATGTGCTGACCAACTGCCACAACAGCCTGTGCGCTGTGGGCGGCACCATCAACGAGGATGACCACCGCTTCGGCCTGTCCGCTGCCAAAAAGTACGGCGGCATCTTTGTGCCGCCCCACATGGCGGTCATCCACCAGTACATGCGTGAGCGCTTTGCGGGCTGCGGCAAAATGATCCTTGGCTCCGATTCCCACACCCGCTACGGCGCGCTGGGCACCATGGCCATCGGCGAGGGCGGCGGCGAGCTGGCAAAGCAGCTGCTGGGCCGCACTTACGATGTGGCCCGCCCCGGCGTGGTGGCCATCTGCCTGACCGGAGCTCTGCCCGCAGGCTGCGGCCCCCACGATGTGGCCATTGCACTGGTGGGCGAGCTGTTCAAGAGCGGCTATGTCAAGAACAAGGTCATGGAGTTTGTGGGCCCCGGCATTGCCTCCCTGCGGCAGGATACCCGCAACGCCATTGATGCCATGACCACCGAGACCACCTGCCTTTCCTCCATCTGGGAGACCGATGAAAAGACCCGGCAGTTCCTCACGGTCCATGGCAGGGCAGGGGACTACAAGCCCCTGCACCCGGCAGAGCTGGCCTATTACGACGGCGTGGTGAGCGTGGACCTTTCCAAGATCCGGCCCATGATCGCCCTGCCCATGCACCCCTCCAACGCCTTTCCCATCGAGGAGCTGAACGCCAACCTCAAGGACATCCTCCACGAATGCGAGGAGAACGTCCAGCAGCTGGTGGGCCGCTCCGACGTGAAGCTGGATCTGTGCAGCAAGATCGAAAACGGCAGGCTCCGGGTCGATCAGGGAGTCATCGCAGGCTGCGCGGGCGGCCTGTTTGACAGCATCTACGAGGCCGCTTCCATCCTCAAGGGCCATACCGGCGGCTGCGGGGACTACGCCCTCAGCGTTTACCCCGGCAGCCAGCCCATTATGATGGAGCTGAACCGCACCGGCGTGCTCACCGACCTGATGGCCAGCGGTGCCACCATCCGCACGGCCTTCTGCGGCCCCTGCTTCGGCGCGGGCGATGTGCCTGCCAACGGGGCGCTGTCCATCCGCCACACCACCCGCAACTTCCCCAGCCGCGAGGGCTCCAAGCCCGGCAGCGGCCAGCTGGCAGGCGTGGCCCTGATGGATGCCCGCAGCATTGCCGCCACCACGGCCAACGGCGGCATCCTGACCCCCGCAACGGAGGTGGATTACGACCCCACCGTGCCCGAATATCACTACGATCCCTCCAGCTACGAGGCCCGGGTGTATCAGGGCTTTGGCCACAGCGATTATGATGCCCTGCTCAAGCTGGGCCCCAACATCAAGGACTGGCCCGAGATCGCCCCGCTGGGCGACAACCTGCTGCTGAAGGTGGCCTCCTACATCACCGACCCCGTCACCACCACGGACGAGCTCATCCCCTCGGGTGAGACCTCTTCCTACCGCTCCAACCCCCTGGGTCTGGCTGAGTTCACCCTCAGCCGCAAGGACCCCGCCTATGTGGGGCGCGCCAAGGCCGTGCAGGCCGAGGAAGCCGCCCGCCGGGCCGGGCAGGGGGATGCCGCCCTGCTGACAAAGATCCGTGCCGTGCCCGGCTGTGAGGCCCTGACCTGGGACGATGTACAGCTGGCCTCCACCATTTTTGCCGTCAAGCCCGGCGACGGCTCTGCCCGTGAGCAGGCCGCCAGCTGCCAGCGCGTGCTGGGGGCCGGGGCCAACATCGTCAACGAGTACGCCACCAAGCGTTACCGCTCCAACCTCATCAACTGGGGCATGCTGCCCTTCCAGCTCAACGGTGCGGCTCCCTTCGGCCTGGGGGACTACATCCTCATTCCCCATGTCCGGGAAGCCCTCAAGGGCGATCTGCAGAACATCCCTGCCTATGTGCTGGGTGAGGAAGTGAAGCCCTTCGCCCTCTATATGGCACCGCTGACCTCCGATGAGCGGGAGATTTTGGCAGACGGGTGTTTGATCAATTATTATAAGCATTAAACCTCTCAGCCGTCGCTGACGCTCGGCAGCTCCCCTAGTAGGGGAGCCCTTGGCAGGCCGTCGCGTTTTCGGGGGTTGGCGCTTCGCTCCTGTTTGCCCTGCTGGCGCAAAGTCTTACCCTTGCGGCAGATGCCGGTTTTGGAGCCGACAGGCGATCATTGCGAAAAATGAACCTTATGCCAAGGCCTCCCCTACTAGGGGAGGTGGCATCGAGCGAAGCGATGATGACGGAGAGGTTTAGCCCGTTTTATTCTCAGGAGGTTCCATTCCATGCCCGGCGATCTACACAACCACACCACCTATTCCGACGGCTCCGTGCCCGTGGCCCGGCTGCCCCTGATGGCAGCCCGGGTGGGGCTGGATGCCATGGCCATCTCTGACCACGATACGCTGCGCAGCGTGCAGTATGCCTACGACCACCCGGTGCAGGATGGGGTAAAGCTCATCCCGGCCACCGAGCTCACCGGCTACGATTACGAGCGCCAGCACCGGGTCCACCTGCTGGCCTACTGGCCCGACCCCGAGAGCGAGGCCCTGCGCCGCCACTGCGATATCATGCGCCAGCGCCGCAACGAGTGCTGTTTGCAGAGCGCCCGGGAGCTGGAAGCCATCTTCCCCCAGTTCCGCACCGAGCAGGCGCTGGAATACGCCAGAGACAGCGGCGTGCTCTATAAGAGCGGCATCATGCAGGCGCTGCGGGAGCTGGGCCTTGCCGACAGCATCTACGGCGAGCGCTACCATGAGCTGTTCGGCTGGAACCCGCGGGGCAGGGTGCTCCATTCGCCCGAGTACATCCCGGTGCGGGAGGTGCTGGCCACAGCCAGAGCCGCCGGTGCCGTGGTGGTGTTCGCCCACCCCACCGTGTACAAGAGTATGCCCCTGCTCCGGGAGCTGGTCAGGGAGGGGATGGTGGACGGCATCGAGATCGACCACCCCAGCAACAGCCCCGAGGACAAGGCCGAGTGTGCCGCCCTCTGTGGGCAGTATCACCTCATCCACACCGGCGGCACCGACTTCCACGGGGCCAACCACAAAAAGGTCTATCCCGTGGGCACCTGCACCACCCCCGATGACCAGATCGCGCGGATCGAGGAGCTGGCGAGGAAGAGAAAAAAGTAAACCGATTTGAGCATTCTTATGAGAACTGCCAAGGCCTCGCCCTTCGGGAGAGGTGGCATTGCGTCAGCAATGACGGAGAGGGTGAGTTCGGTAAAGTCCGTGAGCATCCTCACCCTCTCAGTCTCGCTTTGCTCGACAGCTCCCCCGAAGGGGGAGCCCTTGGCAAAGAGGGCAGGTTCCGCCTCTTGCAGGAACGTTGTTTTTGTAGTATACTGTGGGCAAGTCAAAAAGAGAGGATGTTTTCCATGAGCAAATCTTTCAGCTTCCCCAATGTGGGCACCTGTTCCAAGCAGACCAACATCGTGCTGAACGATGACCACACCATCGAGTCCGTTGAGGTCATCGGCGGCTGCAACGGCAACCTCAAGGGCATCAGCCGCCTGCTCAAGGGCATGAAGGCCGAGGATGCCATCGCCCGCATGGAGGGGACCACCTGCGGCCCCCGCCCCACCAGCTGCCCCGACCAGATCGCCAAGAACCTGAAAAAGGCTCTGGCAGAGATGTAACCATCAACGCAGAGAAAGCGTCGTGCATTGCACGGCGCTTTTTTGCTGTGCAGCGCCCTCTCAGTCTCGCTTTGCTCGACAGCTCTTCCAAAGGGAGAGCCAACGCATCGTCTCAATTCAGCAGCCCCTAAAGGCCAGGCCGCAATTGGCTCCCCCCTCGGGGGAGCTGGCAAAGCCGATAGGCTTTGACTGAGAGGGTTGACACAAACCGCTGATTTTTTTCCATTCACCGGGCCTATACTTTGCTGTGTATGAAACAATACAGCAAGGAGCAGAGCATGAGCATTTGGGAAGCATTCGGCATGGGCAGACACAAGGGGTTTTCGCGGGAGGCAGGGCTGCTGCTGGACGAAGCCGTGGAGCTTGCGGGCAGCATGGGCTGTGCCCGGGCGGATACCGGGCACCTGCTGCTTGCCATGCTGCAGACCGACCGCGGCCCGGCGGGGCGGTTTCTGGTGGGCAAGAACATCACCGAGCCCGCCGTGCGCCGTCAGCTGGCCGAGGGCCGCACCAGCCCGGCCCGCCAGCTGGACAGAAAGGCGCTGGCCCCAGACCTGCGCCGGGCTATGGATTATGCCCTCATCGGGGCACAGAACGCCCACCTGCCCAAGGCGGAGCCGGAGCACCTGCTCTGTGCCATGCTGGAGGATACCGACTGCGCGGCGGGGGTGCTGCTGGCCTCCATGGGGGTGCAGCTGGCCGAGGCCGTGCGGGAGTGCCGCCAGATCTCGGGGCAGTTCATCCTGCCCGGCACGCCCCGGGCCAGCGCCATGCCCCGGGGCAGCCGCGCCAGCGATAAGTATTGCCGCGACCTGACCCGCCGCGCGGTGGACGGCGAGCTGGACCCGGTGTTCTGCCGGGATGCGGAGCTGGACCGGATGGTGGAGATTCTGTGCCGCCGCCAGAAGAACAACCCCTGTCTGGTGGGGGAGCCGGGCGTGGGCAAAACGGCCCTTGCCGAGGGCCTTGCCCAGCGCATCGCCAGCCGGAACGTGCCCCGGATGCTGCAGGGGCGGCGGCTGCTGGCGCTGGATATGGCCAGTCTTGTGGCGGGCACCAAGTACCGGGGCGACTTTGAGGAGCGGTTTAAGACCCTTCTGGAGGAGCTTGTGCGGGACGGCAGCGCCATTTTGTTTGTGGACGAGTTCCACACCATCGTGGGAGCCGGCGCGGCAGAGGGTGCCATTGATGCCGCCAGCATCCTGAAGCCCGTGCTGGCCCGGGGGGAACTGCAGCTCATCGGGGCCACCACCGATCAGGAGTTCCGCACCCATATCCAGAAGGATGCCGCGCTGGAGCGCCGCTTTGGCCGGGTGCAGATCGAGGAGCCCACCCCGGCACAGGCTGCGGCGATCCTGGAGGGGCTTGCCCCCCGCTACGAGCGGTACCACAGCGTGCATCTGCCGCCTGAGACACTGCGGGAGGCCGTGGAGCTCTCGGTGCGGTACCTGCCGGGGCGCTTCCTGCCCGATAAGGCCATCGACCTTGTGGACGAGGCCTGTGCCGCTGCCCGCATCCGCGCCGAGCGGGAGGGGAAAGCAGACCCCACCCTCACCCGGGAGGACATTGCCCGGGTGGTGGCGCAGGCCAGCGGTGTGCCCGTGGAGCGGGTGGGGGAGAAGGAGCGGGAACGGCTGGACAAGCTGGAATCCCGCCTCAACGCCGAGATCGTGGGCCAGCAGAAGGCAGTGGCGGCGGTGGCCGGGGCCATCCGGCGCAGCCGCACCGGGCTGGGGGAGCCGGGCCGCCCCATGGGGGCCATGCTCTTTCTGGGGCCCACCGGCGTGGGCAAGACCGCCCTTGCCAAGGCCCTTGCCGCCAGCTGGTTCGGCAGCGAAAAAGCTCTGCTCAAGTTCGATATGTCGGAGTATCAGGAGCAGCACACCACGGCCCGCCTGCTGGGCGCGCCTCCGGGCTACCTTGGCCACGATGAGGGCGGTCAGCTCACCGAAGCCGTCCGCCGCCGCCCGTACAGCGTGGTGCTCTTTGACGAGATCGAAAAGGCCCACCCGGATATCCAGAATATCCTGCTGCAGATCCTGGAGGACGGCCAGCTCACCGATGCCATGGGCCGCAAGGCCGATTTCCGCAATACCATCGTCCTGCTCACCTCCAACTTGGGGGCACGCTTTCTGGCCGGGCAGAGCGCCCCGCTGGGTTTTGCAGCGGGCAGCGAAGCCGTGTTCGAGAAGCAGTCGGCCCAGGCCATTGAGGAAGCCAAGAAGTGGTTCCGGCCCGAGCTGGTGGGGCGGCTGGATGAGCTCATCGTGTTCCGTCCCCTTGCAGAGGACAGCCTGTGTGCCATCGCCGAGAAGCTGCTGGGTCAGCTGGAAGCCCGTGCCGCCCGCAATGGGTATCAGCTGACCCATACGCCCCGGGTGGGAGCAGTGCTGGCCGCAAGGGCGCGCTCGCCCTATGGGGCCCGGGAGCTGCGGCGGCAGGTGGACCGCGCCGTGGAACAGGCCCTCGCCAACCAGATCGCCTCCGGTACGGCCCACACCGGCCAGCACTGGACCGCCGACTGCACGGTGGATGGGGCAATCGTGTTGGAAGAGGGGGAAGTAGTAGAGCAAACCATCGGCTAAACCCCTCAGTCACGCTCCGCGTGCCAGCCCCCCTAATAGTGGGGCCCTTGGCATAAGGTTCATTTTTCGCAATGATCGCCTGTCGGTTCCAAAACCGACATCTGCCGCAAGGATAAGACTTTGCGCCAGCAGGGCCAACAGGAGCGAAGCGCCAGACCTCGAAAACGCGACGGTCTGCCAAGGGCTCCCCTACTAGGGGAGCTGCCGAGCGTCAGCGACGGCTGAGAGGTTTAGCCGTAAGCACCTTCTCCCCTTACAGATGCATTGGCTCCCCCTTCGGGGGAGCTGGCGAGCGAAGCGAGACTGAGAGGGTGAGCACGCTTCCCCCTTGCATCCTCCGGCGTTTTCGTTTATCATAGAGAAAGCGAAATGCCCCAAGGAGGAAACCATGCGCTATTTGTTTTTACTGAATCCCGCTGCGGGCAAGCAGGACTGCACTGCCCAGCTCATCCCGCAGATCAGAGCCGCTGCCGCCCGGGCCGGGTGGAGTGAGGCGGATTATACCATCCACACCACCGAATATGCGGGCCACGCCCGGGAGCTGGCCCGTGCCGCAGCCCAGGAGGCGGCGCAGGCAGGGGACAGCCTGCGCATCTGGACGGCGGGCGGCGACGGCACCTTCATGGAAGCCATGACCGGCGTGCAGGGCTTTGCCAACGCCGCCGTGGGCTGCCTGCCCTACGGCAGCGGCAACGACTTCCTGCGCACCTACGGCACCCGGGCAGAGTTCACAGACCTCGATGCCCAGCTGGCGGGCGGGGAAGTGACCATCGACCTGTTGGAGACCAGTTTGGGCCTGTCCGCCACCATCTGCGCGGCGGGTCTGGACGCACAGGTGGCCTACGGCATCCCCAAGTTCCGGCGGCTCCCCCTGTGCGGCGGCGAGGTGTCCTATCTGCTCTCCATCGTGGAGCAGCTCTGCGGGCACATCGGCCGCAGGGTCACCTTTACCATCGACGACGAGGAGCTGACCGTGGACTGCCTGATGTGCGCTATCTGCAATGGCCGGGCCTATGGCGGCGGTTTCCTTGCCGCCCCCGAGGCCGACCCCGCCGACGGCTGGCTGGACGTGATGATCGTCCGCAGGGTGGGGCGGCTGACCATTGCCAAGCTGCTGGGGATGTACAAGAGCGGCCGGCACTTTGTGAACGGCCAGCTCACCGAGGAGGCAAAGCCCTACTTCCTCTACCGCCGTGCCCGGCGGGTGGCGCTGCGCCCCGCCGATGGCCGCGGCCCCATCGTTGCCACCGCCGACGGCGAGTGCGCCCCCTGTGATGCGGTGGAGGCTGTTCTGCGCCCCCTGAGCGGCCGCATCCTCCTGCCTGCCCCGGCGTATGAGCGGTTTGTGGCGAAAAGGAGCAGAGCGGACGTAAAATAAGAAGATGTTTGGATGAAAAAGAGCAGTCTCTCCGGAAAAGAGAACTGCTCTTTTTTCGATGTAAGGATACTTTTTCGGGTGGTCACAAATTGTTCAAAAAGAAAAATCAAAAAGGTCTTGATTTTTCAGTTCAAGATGAGTACAATACACTTAGCACTCAGAGAAAAGGAGTGCTAAACAACCAAAGGCCCGGCAGAAACGGGCCGAAGGTGCCAAAAAAGTTTTCATTATATTTTATTATAGGAGGGCAAGAACTATGAAGATCATTCCTCTTGCAGACCGTGTTGTTATCAAGGCCGTTGAAGTCGAGGAGACCACCAAGGGCGGCCTCATCCTGACCGGCAGCGCCAAGGAGAAGCCCCAGGTGGCTGAGGTCGTGGCTGTTGGCCCCGGCGGCATCGTGGACGGCAACGAAGTCAAGATGACCGTGAAGGTTGGCGATAAGGTCCTGACCAGCAAGTACTCCGGTACTGAGGTCAAGGTGGACGGCGAGGAGTGCACCATCGTGCGTCAGGGCGATATCCTGGCCATCGTGGAGTAAGTTTCCCCTCTGAAATTGAAATTTGAGCTTTGAAGGAGCGATTTGATTATGGCAAAACAGATCAAGCAGGGCGAGGATGCCCGCAAGGCACTGTGTGCCGGTATTGATACCCTGGCAAATACCGTGAAGATCACCCTGGGCCCCAAGGGCCGCAATGTGGTGCTGGGCAAGAAGTTCGGCGCACCTGTCATCACCAATGACGGCGTGACCATTGCCAAGGAGATCGAGCTGAAGGACGAGTTCGAGAACATGGGCGCACAGCTGGTGCGTGAGGTCGCAACCAAGACCAACGATGCTGCAGGCGACGGCACCACCACCGCAACCGTTCTGGCACAGGCCATGGTCACCGAGGGCATGAAGAACGTTACCGCCGGTGCCAACCCCATGGATATCCGCCGCGGCATGAGCAAGGCTGTTGCCAAGGCCGTTGAGACCATCAAGGCCCACAGCCAGAAGGTCAAGGACAGCAACGATATCGCCCGCGTTGGCACCATTTCTGCCGGTGACCCCGAGATCGGCCGCCTGATCGCCGAGGCCATGGAGAAGGTCACCTCCGACGGTGTCATCACCATCGAGGAGAACAAGACCACCGCCGAGACCTACAACGAGATCGTGGAAGGTATGCAGTTTGACCGCGGCTACCTGACCCCCTATATGGTCACCGATACCGACAAGATGGAGGCTGTTCTGGACAACGCCGCCATCCTGATCACCGATAAGAAGATCAGCGTCATCCAGGATCTGGTCCCCCTGCTGGAGCAGGTCATGCAGAACGGCATGAAGCTGCTGGTCGTGGCTGAGGACATCGAGGGCGAGGCTCTGTCCACCCTGATCGTCAACCGCCTGCGCGGCACCCTGAACGTCTGCGCTGTCAAGGCTCCCGGCTTTGGCGACCGCCGCAAGGAGATGTTGCAGGATATCGCTATCCTGACCGGCGGCACCGTTGTGTCCGCTGATCTGGGCTATGAGCTGAAGGACGCTACCGTCCAGATGCTGGGCCATGCCCGTCAGGTCAAGGTCACCAAGGAGAACACCACCATCGTGGGCGGCGCAGGCGATAAGGATGCCATTGCAGCCCGCATTGCACAGATCCGCAACCAGATTGAGGCTTCCACCAGCGATTTCGACCGTGAGAAGCTGCAGGAGCGCCTGGCAAAGCTGGCCGGCGGCGTTGCAGTCATCAAGGTCGGTGCTGCTACCGAGGTCGAGATGAAGGATAAGAAGCTGCGCATCGAGGACGCTCTGAACGCAACCAAGGCTGCTGTTCAGGAAGGCGTTGTCGCTGGCGGCGGCACCGCTCCCATCAACGCCATCCCCGCTGTGCGCGCCCTGTGCGACACACTGGAAGGCGACGAGCGCACCGGTGCCAAGATCGTCCTGAAGGCTCTGGAGGCACCTCTGCGCCAGATCGCCAAGAACGCCGGTCTGGAAGGCAGCGTCATCATCGACAAGATCGTCTCTGCCAACAAGCCCAACTATGGCTTCGACGCTCAGAACGAGGTCTTTGTTGAGGATATGATCGCCGCCGGTATCGTTGACCCCACCAAGGTCACCCGTTCCGCTTTGGAGAACGCAGCATCCGTCGCTGAGATGGTGCTGACCACCGAGAGCCTGGTCGCTGACCTGCCCGAACCCCCTGCTGCTCCCGCAGCCGGTGGTGACATGGGCGGCATGGGCGGCATGTACTAATAACTGCCTAAAAACCGCATGAATCCTTGATTTTTGGAGCGCGCAAAAGCGGATTTACGCCAAACTTACGCCACTTACGCCAAAAATCAAAGCGCATGATAGGGTAACAAAATCGACACTCGCTGAAAAGCGGGTGCCGATTTTTTTGTCTAGGGGATTTGAAGAAAGAGCGATTCGCTGGTGGACTCTGTGCCGGGCAGAGCGTCAGCGAATTTTTCTGCGTGATGGCATATTGACAAAATTCAATCACGCGAGTATAATGATGATGGAAGAATGCAAAAATACCATCATGTTCAAAAGGAGTGAACTGAATGAACCTGAGCGTGTCCGATGTTGAGAACTATCTTGAAGCCGTGAAATGTGCGGTGAAAGCACACCGCTACAGGCTGGATATGAATGCTAAACGCCCGGATAATCGAAAACTCTTTGATACGTATCTGCTTACCATGAGGGATGCAGAAAACATCATTCTGAATCTGAACGTAATGGACTTCTCAGACGCAGTTCCGAATGAACACGCTGGCTTTGAACATGAGACACTCTATATCTTTGGAAAAGAAGTTCTGTTGATCGAACGATACGGAACAGCGGAAAAGCTGGTGCCGCTTTACATCAAGTTCAACAAGCTGGACAACGAATTCGTCATCGTGATCTCATTCCACGAGCAACGCCATCCGCTGACTTACTACTTCAAATAAATGAGCACAAAAGAAGGAGAGGACACTATGCGCGAACGAAAGGACTTCTGCACAGAATGCCGCAGAGAAACGAGCTACACCCTGAGGAAAATCAAAATCAACCAGACTATCCGGGAAAAGGAATATACTTTTGAAATCACGGCTGCTTTCTGCAACGAATGCGGCGGCGAAATGGGGATTCCCGGCCTGATGGACTACAACGTAAAGGAAATGGATGAGCAGTACCGCAAAGCGGAGGAGATCATCACGGTGGAGGACATCGAACGCCTGATGAAACTCTACAACATCGGCAAAGCACCGTTGTCGTTGGCACTGGGCTTTGGGGAAGTGACCATCACCCGTTATCTTGCCGGGCAGGTGCCGTCCAAAGAGTACTCGGATATCATGTTGCACGCATTGGCATCGGCTTCCTATATGAAGGAACTGCTGGACCAAAACCGTGAGAAGATCGGAGAGACCGCCTACAAAAAGGCCTACACGGCTGCAACGCAACTGGAAAACCTCTATGTGGCTGTCCCGGTGGAACTGCTGGCGGTGATCGCCTATATCTTCTCAGCGCTGCATGAGGTGACACCGCTGACCCTGCAAAAGCTTTTGTATTATATTCAGGGCAACTATGCGGCGATTTATGACAAACCGCTGTTTGATGCTCCTTGTGAAGCGTGGGTGCATGGCCCGGTGTATCGCAATGTCTATAATCTGTTCCGAGATTTTAAGTACAACCCCATTGATGATGACCGCTTTGTTCCGTTGAAGGAGAGTGCGCTGCCGCTCACCCCGGAGGCCAAAGAGGTGGTAGACCGGGTGCTGGATACCTTTGGTATGTACAGCGGAAAGGTTCTGGAAAGCATCACCCACAAAGAAGCCCCTTGGCTGGATGCCCGGAGGGGTTTTCTGCCGGACGAAACTTCTCATGCGGAGATTTCGCTGGATGCGATGAAGGCGTACTTCAAAAAGGTGGATGAGAAGTATAATATTCGGACAGAGGATGGACTGCGGAAGTATATCGGCAAAATGTTATAATAAGTCGGACTATGCACAACGGCAGGTTAATTTATTATGAACAGCATTGATTACTTGGTAAAAAGTGCTATAATTAAAGTGCCCCATACGAAAGGTATGGGGGAAGGAGATTGTTGTCAACTCTCCTGCTAGAATATTCTCGAGAATATTTAGCAGCACAGTTGACACGGTTGTTGATGCTGATGTAGCAAATGCTAGAATCAGACTGATTGATGAAATCACGACAATCGCCTCCCAGTCAATTATACCATAATTGATGATTGCGCTAACAGAATAGCTGGGAACTCTGAAAATCCTTTATGGTAATAGGGGTAACCACGTCAAACGTATATCCATCGGCTTAGAGACGCTATTCCTCGTGCCGATGGATATTGCATTTTAGGGGTATTAAAGCAATGGATGCTTGGTTAAGTGATAAGAAGACAATTCAAAGAAGCAAGCGATATTATGCACATTTTGATGTGCGAACAGATATCGGTCGCATGAAAGATTATGTTTCAAATCCAAAAGCAGTTGCAGCGCATGGATTTTATCCATTTATCCATTATGAGATGGATATGAGCAAGTTTAAAAGAGGAAAAGGAGTAGTTCCTAAAAAACGTGATATTTGCTATGCAGCACATATTGATCGGTGCATTTATCAGTATTACAGTCACATTTTGAATGAGAAATATAACGAGCGAACGACTTGTGATGGGATTTCTAATGTTGCGGTTGCCTATCGAACAAATTTAAGAAAGAGCAATATTCAATTTTCCAAAGCGGCCTACGATTTTATCCGTAAGACAGAAAACTGCTATGTGATGATTGGCGATTTTACGCATTTCTTTGATAACTTAGACCATGCTTATTTGAAGAAGCAATGGTGCTCGTTATTGGAATGCGAAAGATTACCAAAGGATCATTATAATGTGTTTAAGAATATCACGTCATTTAGTCAATGGGAACTGACGGACTTGTTGGCTATAAATGAACTGAAAGACAACAAAGCAGGTCATCGCGCACTCAATAAACAATCAAGAGTATTAACAGCGGAACAATATAAAAACAATCGTTCTCACATACAGCCAAATATGAACCATTACGGGATACCACAAGGATCACCTATTAGTGGAATGTTGGCGAACCTCTATATGCTGGAAGTTGATAAGCAAATCCATGATCTAGTTGAACAATATCACGGATTTTATATGCGGTATAGTGATGATTTTATTGTGATAGTGCCGGATGAACCTAACAATAATGCGCTGAATGTCTTCTCTGAAGTGAGAGCATTTATTGCAAGTGCTCCTAGATTAAAATTGGAGCCGAGCAAAACCCAATATTTTCATTATAAGGAAGAGAAGGTTGAGAATATTGGAAAAGCGATAGACAAAGGTGCAGACGATAGTAAAAAATTTATCAATTTTTTAGGATTTTCGTTTAATGGAACGAAAGTGTTTATCCGCTCTAAAACGACGGCCAAATACTATTACCGGATGCACAGAAAGGCAAAAAATATTGCAAAAACAGGAGGGTATACCAGAAAAGGAAATCATATCAATCTTTCTGGTCTGTATACGCTTTATTCTGAACATGGTGCAAAGAGCAAACGAGGAAATTATTTTACCTATATTGAGCATGCTGAAGAAGAGTATGGACAAGATGAAGAAATTCGACATGATTTGAAAAATAATATGGGAAAAATAAGAAAAGTTCTAAAAGGTATTTAATTAGAACTTTTGTATGATAAAACAGCCGCCCAGCGACCTTACGGTCTCGCTGGGCGGCTTATTTTTTGCGTTTCCACAACAGATATTCTTCGTAGCGGTGCATCTCGTTTTGTTCTTCTTCGGTCAGGCGCTGGCGCTGTTTGCGAGCCTCGTCCGAGGGATCGATGTCGGTCAGACCCAGCAGGTAGTCGGCGGAGGTGCCGTAGAGCTTGCAGATGGCAAGCAGCACATTGCTGAAGGGGTAGCTTTTTCCCTGTTCCCACGCACGGATAGACCAAACGGAGATACCAAGCTTGTCCGCAAGGGTCTGCTGTGTGTCATCATTCAGTTTGCGGAGTTCTGCCAATCGTTCCCCAAGCATAGCTTGACCACCTTTCCTTACTACTAGTATATGAATCACTCCTACTTTTGACGAAAAGTGGCTGTACAATACTAGACAAGGCAAAAAGTAGCTGTATAATACTAGTATAAGGCGGAACTAGTACAAAAATGCTACTTCCGCCGCAACGCTAAGGCAAAGCGAGGGAATCCCCGTTGGAACAACTGATCGACTTTCACGCACCGGAAGTGCAGGCGGTGCTGGATACGCTACTAAAAGATAAATCCACCGGTAAAAACATCATCTGGGCCACCGACCCGCCGGAGGAGCTGCAAACGGTAATGTACGAACCGGTGACGGATAGATCTCAGATTACCACCCAGCAGCTCGGGCTGACCCACTACGAGGTGGTGCTGCCCCGGATGATGAAGCAGACCGACACCCAGCAGCAGCGCACCCGCAAAAAGGGCGAAGTGTTCAGCCCCGCATGGGTCTGCAACAAGATGAACAACGCACTGGACGCCGACTGGTTCCGTGGGCTGGGGGCAGAGGAGAGCGCCGGGCAGTTCACGGTGGAGCTGCTCCAAGGCTGGCAGACGGTGGAAACGCCGGTGCAGTTTCCGGTTTGCAAGGGCAGGACTCCGGCATGGGTGCAGTATGTGCAGAGCCGCCGCTTGGAGGTGACCTGCGGCGAAGCCCCCTTTCTGGCGTCCCGGTACGATGCCGCCACCGGCGAGATGATCCCGGTCGCCCGGCGCATTGGCATTCTGGACCGCAAGCTGCGTGTGGTAAGCGAGAACGCTGCCACAGAGGACGAGTGGCACAAATATGCCACCCATGCGGTGCAGTCCACCTACGGCTATGAGTATCAGGGAGATAATCTTTTGCTGGCGCGGGTCAACCTGCTGCTGACCTATGCAGAGCATCTGCAAGCCCGGTGGCAGCGCAAACCCACAAAAGAGGAACTGCAACCCATCGCCAACATCATCAGCTGGAACCTGTGGCAAATGGACGGCTTGCACCTGTCTGTGCCCGGCGGCAAGCCCCAGCCGGAGACAGAACAGCTTGACCTCTTTTCCATGTTCGGGGCGGCAGAGCCGCAGCCGCCCGCGGTATCCTGTAAAGTGAAAAATTGGCGCAAGGGCAGCCATGGAACCGCCCAGAACTTTGAAACCATTCAGGAAGGGAGTACCAGCATGAAGTTTGATTATGTTATCGGAAACCCACCGTATCAGGATGAGATGGAGGGAACGTCGGATAACCCTGTTTATAACTTGTTTATGGATGCCACATATCCTATGGCATCAGTGGTAGAACTTATTACACCCGCCCGATTTTTATTCAACGCTGGTAAAACTCCAAAAACTTGGAATGAAAAAATGTTGAATGACGAACATTTGAAAGTTCTGTACTATGAACAGAATAGCGCAAAGATTTTCAATAACACTGACATAAAGGGCGGCGTAGTTATTACATACCATGACAGAGAAAAAGAATGCGGTGCAATACAAATCTTTACGGCATATCCGCTTTTGAATACAATCATTCAAAAGGTGAAAAAGCAAATAAAGAGTTCTCTTAGTGATATTGTATTTGCTCCAGAAAGCTATAAATTTACTAAACAAATGTATGTAGATCATCCTGAAATCCTGTCAATGACAATGATTTCAAAGGGAAAAGAAGTACCATTGATAAGCAAAGGACACGACTACGATTTGACATCTAACATATTTGATAAGCTATATAATATCGTGTTTTTTGAAACAAAACAAGGCGCAGATGAATGTGTTGAGATATTCGGCAGAAAATCAAATGAACGTGTATGCTTATACGTTAATAGGAAATACATTGCAAAACACCCGAATCTTGATAAATATAAGCTATTCTTCCCTAAAGCTAATGGCTCTGGACGATTTGGTGAAGTTATGACAGATTCAGATATTGGAGAAAAAGGCGTTGGACATACGCAAACGTTTATTAGTATTGGAGCCTTTGATACGAGAGAAGAAGCTAAAAATCTTCAGAAGTATCTAAAGTGTAAACTTGCGCGCGCGTTGCTATATGTTCTAAAAGTAACCCAAGATAACAAAAAGTCTGTTTGGAAATACGTTCCCCTTCAAGATTTTACCGCCCATTCCGACATTGATTGGAGCAAGTCGGTGGCGGAAATCGACCAGCAGCTTTACCGCAAGTATGACCTGACCGCGGACGAGATCGAATTTATCGAGACCCATGTAAAGGAGATGGCATAATGGCTGGCATAACCCTGCGCACTGCCCGGCAGGTGGTGCCCATGATCTACGCCTATACCACCCCGGAAATTGCCCGGCACAACGGCTGGACGAAGATCGGCTACACCGAGCAGTCGGTGGACAAACGCCTGAAACAGCAGACCCACACCGCCGATGTGCTGTTCCACGAGGAGTGGCGGGGCAATGCCGTCTACGATGACGGCAGCGGCGAGGTGTTCACCGACCACGATTTCCACGCCTACCTCCGCAAGCTGAACGTGGAGAACGACCGCAAAAACGAGTGGTTCCATCTGGATGGGCAGCAGTCCCGGCGGTATTTTCAGGATTTCCGCATGAACCGGGGCCGGGTGCAGCTGGATGCAGCCATCGCCTACACCCTGCGGGAGGAGCAGGCAAGGGCTGTCCGCGACACCAAAACCTATTACCAGAGCCACCCCGGCGGGGAATACCTCTGGAACGCCAAGCCCCGCTTTGGCAAAACGCTTTCCGTCTACGATTTCTGCAAGCAGGTCGATGCACAGACGGTGCTCATCGTCACCAACCGTCCTGCCATCGCCAACAGCTGGTACAGCGACTATGTGAGCTTTCTGGGCAGGGAGTCCGGCTATCTGTTCGTCAGCCATGTGGATGCTTTTGCCGGGCAGCCCCATGTGCTGGACGAGCAGGGCTATCTGGATGCCGCCGCACAGGGCGAGGAACTGTATAAGCGCATTGAGTTCGTCAGCCTGCAGGACATGAAAGGCTCCAAGTATTTCGGCGGCGAGTACGACAAGCTGCGCCACCTGACCGAGTTGAACTGGGATGTGCTGGTCATCGACGAAGCCCACGAGGGCGTGGACACCTACAAGACCGACCTTGCCTTTGACCGTATTCGCCGCAAGTTCACGCTGCACCTGTCCGGCACGCCTTTCAAGGCGCTGGCGAACGACAAGTTTGCCGGGGATGCTATCTTCAACTGGACCTACGCGGACGAGCAGGCCGCCAAGCGGAACTGGCAGGGCGCACCGGGGCAGCAGAACCCCTACGCAAACCTCCCCATGCTCAACCTCTACACCTACCAGATGTCCGAGATCATCCGGGACGAAATTCAGCAGGGCGTGGAGATCGACGGCGAAACGCAGGAATTTGCCTTTGACCTGAACGAGTTCTTCAAGGTGAAGTCGGGCGGCAGCTTTGAGCACGAAGCTGAGGTGGACCGCTTTCTGGATGCCATGACCACCCAGAACAAATTTCCGTTTTCCACCCCGGAACTGCGTGCCGAGCTGAAGCACACCTTCTGGCTGCTGAACCGGGTGGACAGCGCCAGAGCGCTGGCGAAAAAGCTGCAGGCGCACCCGGTGTTCCGGGACTATGAGGTGATCCTTGCCGCCGGTGACGGCAAGCTGGACGACACGGACGAGAACCAGAAGAGTTTTGACCGGGTAAAAGCTGCCATCGCCCACCACGAAAAGACCATCACCCTGTCGGTGGGGCAGCTGACCACCGGTGTCACCATCCCGGAGTGGTCGGCGGTGCTGATGCTCTCCAACCTGAAAAGCCCGGCGCTGTATATGCAGGCGGCATTCCGTGCCCAGAACCCCTGCCTTTTCCACGAAAACGGCACCTTCCGCCGCAAAGAGAACGCCTATGTGTTCGATTTTGACCCCGCCCGCACTCTGCTGATCTACGAGCAGTTCGCCAACGATCTTTCACAGGACACCGCCAGCGGCAAGGGCGACACCGAGGAGCGCAAGGCGCACATCCAGAATCTGCTCAACTTTTTCCCGGTCATCGGCGAGGACGAGGAAGGGGAGATGATCCCGCTGGATGCAGAAAAAGTCCTCAGCATCCCCCGGAAGATCAAATCCAAAGAAGTGGTGCGGATGGGCTTCCAGAGCAATTTTTTGTTCCAGAACATTTCCAACGTGTTCAGTGCGCCGCAGGAGGTGCTGGACATTCTGCAAAACTTCCAGCCCATCAGCGAAGCAAAGGCAAAGCCCATCCAGATCACCCCGGACACCGGCGCAGACCTCTCCCTGAACGACAAGGGCGAGGTGGATTTGGACGAGGGCTACGTCATCGGCAAGGCAGCGGATGTATTTGGGGCGAAAATTTACGAGAGCACCCCGGCACTGGACACCGCCCTGCAAGACCTGACCGATGCCCCGGCTCCTGCCAAAGAAGAGCATCTGGAACCCCTGAAAAAGAGCATCACCAAGGAGATCATCGCTCCTATGGTGGAGCAGGCAAAGCAGGAGTATGGGCGGGACCTGAAGCTGTCCGACCAGAAGCGGTTTGAGAGCACCGCCAAAGCCAAGATGGACGTGGCGGTGAACAAGGTGGTGGACAACTACCGCATCGACCAGAGCCAGCTGGAGACCCAGCGCACCCAGCAGCTGCAAAGCTGCACCACCGCCCAGCAGCGCCAGCAGGTGAACCGGGAGTTTGACGCAAAGCAGCAGCAGAGCACCGCCGCCCTGATGGAGACGCTGCAATCCACCATCCAGCAGACGGCGCAGGAGATGCAGCAGACCATCGTGCGCACCGTGGAGACCAACCAGAAGGAGCAGGAGAAAAAGGGCTACGAGGACACCGTCCGTGACCATCTCCGGGGCTTCTCCCGCACCATCCCGTCCTTCCTCATGGCCTACGGCGACGAGACCGTGACACTGGCAAACTTTGACCGGATCATCCCGGACAAGGTCTTTCAGGAGGTAACCAGCATCACGCTGGAGCAGTTCCGCTTTTTGCGGGACGGCGGGCCGTACATCAACCAAGCCACCGGACAGGAGGAACACTTTGCAGGCCACCTGTTCGACCCGGTGGTGTTTGACGATTCGGTGAAGGAATTCCTGAACCTGAAGGTCAAACTGGCGGATTACTTTGACGAGAGTCGCACCGAGGATATCTTCGACTACATCCCACCCCAGAAAACCAACCAGATCTTTACCCCCAAGTGGGTGGTGAAAAAGATGGTGGACTTGCTGGAACAGGAAAATCCCGGCTGCTTCGATGACCCCGGCAAGACCTTCCTGGACCCCTACATGAAGTCCGGCCTGTACATTACGGAAATCGTCAAGCGCCTTTACCGCAGCGAGAAGATGCGGCAAGCCTTCCCGGACGATAACGCCCGGCTGGAACACATTTTTGCCAAGCAGGTCTATGGGCTTGCGCCGACCGAGATCATCTACCGCATTGCCATCAGCTACATTCTGGGCTTTGCAAAGGGTCACGGCATCACCGCCCACCATATCCGTCAGGCGGATACGCTGGAATTTGCCAAGGCGGGCACCATGGAAAGGGAACTGGATAAGATCTTCAGAGATTGACCAATAGAATACAGCATAAAACCAAAGGCGGCTGTCTGCATGGGTGCAGATGGCCGCCTTTTTGTGCTATACGATTACGAAAACGGACGAATTTGTCAGTTCTCGTTACATCGGAGCCGGACGAGCTGTCCATTCCAGGACAGCTTGCCCGGAGCAAGAGTGCAGAGAGGTGCGGGTCGCCTGTGGCGACCTCAAAAGGCCACTGGCCTTTTGAAGCACCGACCGAGCCGACAGGCGAGACCGCAGCCCTTTGAAGGGAGTCAAGGGGGAACGCCTTGCCCAGTGATATGACGCTGTGCGTCATATCCTACTGGGTATTATCTGGCGCAAAACGGCGGCAGATCCAGCAGCTCCGCTGCTGCGCACTCTCCCGGCAAGCTGTTGAAATGAAAGAAGCCCCCGCTAAACCTTATACTAAAATCAGGAAAAAGTAACCAAAACAGGTTCACTTGGGGAGCCAATAATAGGCCTACGAGGCCCACGACTTTAGTGATTTCAGGTGCTATAATAATTGCAGAGATGCAGCATCTTAGTGATTTTTCGCAAAGAAAGAATAGCGATGCAACAAGAAATGGGAACGATGTTTCCTACTTTCACCGAAAATTAGGAACTCACAGTTCCTGTTCGAGTATGAGTTTCTCTGTTATACTTTTCTTGCAGAGCAGAAGCAAACTCTTCTAAGCAGAAAGCGACAAACGCCATGATCTCCCACTGAGGGAAGGAGCGATAGGCCACTTTCTTTGCAGTAGAACAAACACATAAATCCTTTTCCGAAAGGATTACCTTTCGATTCTGAGAGAAGATTTCAAGACACGGTCTTGAAATGCGAGACCCGTTGCTTAGAAGAATTGTATCACTCCTGTGATTTGATCGCACGAGTGGCCATACACAAAAAATACAGGAAAAGAGGGATGTCTATCTGAAATTAACACGACACAACGGACGAGCCGGAACCCACGGCACTTACAACCCCAAGCACAACGACCGCAGTTTCAACCTTGCCAACAGTGAGCACATCGACCCGGAACGAGCCAAGGGCAACATCTACTGGGACTGCTTCCACGGATTTCGTTCGGCTCTTGACCCACAAGACCCGGATGATTTGGCGGCAACCTTCTCGGACGTAGAACGGCAGTTCTACGAAACCCACTACACGGCCTTTATCGAAGGTCAGAACGGGCGCAACGCCAAGATCCGGCACACGGAGCGCAACCGCTCCATTCCCGACCTGTTGTCCAGCCGCAAGACCTGCCCGGAAGAAACCATCTATCAGCTGGGAACGCTGGATGAACACGCCTCGGCAGAGGACTTGCTGAACATCGTCACCGAGTTCATTGAGGAGTTCAAGGCCAAGTTTGGCGAACACGTTCATGTGCTGGACTGGGCATTGCATCTGGACGAAAGCACACCCCACATCCATGAGCGTCATGTGTTCGACTGCGAGAACAAGTACGGCGAGGTGGCACCCCAGCAAGAAAAGGCATTGGAAGCACTGGGCTTCGACCTGCCTGACCCGGACAAGCCCCTCAGCCGCCGCAACAACCGCAAGATCACCTTTGATGCCGCCTGCCGGAAGATGCTGTTTGAGGTTGCAAAACGTCATGGGTTGGATTTGGAGGAAGAGGCGGAGTACGGCAACCGCAAATATCTGGAAAAGCAGGACTTCATCCTTGCCAAGCAGAAGGAGCAGCTTGCCGCCCAGCAGAGCAAGCTGGACGAATTGACCCTCAAGGTCAACGACATGGAAACGCTGATCGATGAAGTTTCGGCAGCAGCCTACGACAAGGCGGTGGAGGTCGTGACCGACGTGGTACGCACCGAGACCCGCAAGGAAGATATGCGGATGATCGAGGACACGAAGAAGTGGGTGCTGTCCCCGGAGCGCAAGGCTCCGCAGGCCACGAGGGAATATGCCGCCCACCGTTTGGACACCGTGCTGGACAAGTTCCTCAAGACCATGCAGACTACCGCCGCACGTCTGCAGGAGAAGCTGCTGAAGCCGGAAGTCCGGCAGAAAGGCAAGGAGCAGGTCAAGGAGAAAGCACGGGATTCCGTTCTGCAACTGTTGAACCGCTTGCAGGCAGAACAGGCGCAGCGGAATCCATCTGCACTTTCAACTGCGGAAAAGTCAGAAAATCGTTTTCAATAATAGTACGAGGTGATGTTTATTGAGCAAAGAAGTCAACGAAGAACGCACTCCCCGAACCGTTGAGGATGTGAAGGAGATGCTGTCCAAACATTCCAATGGCGAAATCCAGCGGACAATCCAGAACTGCATCACGATTTTGCAGAACGACCATGTGCTTGCCGATGCCATTCGGCTGAATCTGTTGAGCGAGCGCATCGACATTGTGAAGCCCGTGGGTTGGCCCCGCTCCGGCAAGACCCTGAACGACACTGACATGAAGTATATCCTGCGCCGGATGGAGAAATACGGCATTTCCAGCGAGAAGAAAATTGAATCCGCTATCCGCATCGTTGCCAACGAGAACCGTTACCACCCCATCCGGGACTACCTGAACGGCCTGAAATGGGATGGAACAGAGCGGATAGCCCACGTCCTGCACCACTTCCTCGGTGCTGCGGAGGACGAGTACACTTGCGAAGCTATGAAAATCTTCCTGCTGGGAGCCATCAAACGGGTGTTCCAGCCGGGATGTAAATTTGAAACCATGCTCTGTCTGGTGGGCGGGCAAGGTGCGGGGAAGTCCACCTTTTTTCGACTGCTGGCAGTCAAGGATGAGTGGTTCTCGGATGACCTGCGGCGGCTGGACGATGACAACGTGTACCGCAAGCTGCAAGGTCACTGGATTATCGAAATGTCGGAGATGATTGCCACCGCCAATGCCAAGAGTATCGAGGAGATCAAAAGTTTTCTCAGTAAACAGAAGGAAACCTATAAAGTCCCCTACGAGACCCATCCTGCCGACCGTCTGCGCCAGTGTGTTTTTGCTGGCACGACCAACCGGCAGGATTTTTTGCCCCGTGACCGCACGGGCAACCGCCGCTTCATCCCCATCCCGGTGGATGCGGAACTGGCCGAAGTTCACATTCTGGACAATGAGGAGGAATCTCGCACCTATATCGACCAGCTCTGGGCAGAAGCCATGACGATTTACAACAGCGGTAATTACAAGCTGGCGTTCAGCCCCGCCATGCAGGAAACGCTGCAAGTCCATCAGCAGGACTTCATGCAGGAGGATGCGCAGGCGGGCATGATCTATGCCTTTCTGGAGGACTACACGGGTGACCGGGTGTGTTCCAAGCAGCTCTATGCGGAGGCACTGGGCAACACCAACATCCCGGCAGAGCGGGAGACCCGCGCTATCTGCGAGATCATGAACACCGGCATTTCGCGCGGCGATATCCAAGGCTGGCAGGCGCACAAGACCGCCAAGCGTTACCCGAAGTACGGGGTTCAGAAAGGCTGGGAGCGCGTAACCAGCCCCGAAACCGGGGCTGAAGATTTCTCCGAAATAACGGATGCGGAAGCCCAGCAACTGGGCTTTCCCTTCTGACGGACACCGGTTACACGTCTGGTTACAAATTCGGTTACGCTGCAGTTACACCGAAAAATCCGCATGACTGCTACGTCTTCTTCTTTCTGTAACCATGTAACCTTAAAAAGAGAAGAAAAAGTATAAAGCCCACCGGATGCCCTGTGTGCAGAAAAGAGAGTTTTCCTGCCCGGTTACAGGCGTTCGGTTACAAGGAATTGGAGGTCTGCCTATGAAGGAAGTTCGCGTTTGCGAAGCAATGAAGTCCCCGGTGGAGACTTCAAGCGACGGAACGGTCTTGCATCAGCAAGATGGAGGGACCAAGTCCCGACAAGTTCCGATTTGGGAAAAGAGCAATCTGACGCTGGAAGAAGCTGCGGCTTACTCCGGCATTGGCATCAACAAGCTGCGTGAAATCACGAATGAGGATAAATGCAAATTCGTCCTCTGGGTGGGAAACAAGCGTCTGATCAAACGTCGCCTGTTCGATTGCTTTGTCGAGCAAGCATATTCTATTTAAGAGGTTGCCAAAGGCTGCAAATGTGAAACCGTCCTTTTCTCATTCGCTGCGGGTGGAAATCGCATGGTTGATGTGTTATACTGACACTAACCTTATAGATGCGCTTTTCACAGAAAGGAGCTTCTAAATGCCTGAAAAGCGCAAGGATAGCAAGGGCCGTGTTTTGAAAGATGGCGAAAGCCAGAGAGCAAACGGCACCTACGACTATCGTTATACCGATATCCACAAGAAACGGCGTTGTATTTACGCTAAATCCCTGACAGAGCTGCGGAAAAAAGAGGAAGAACTGTGGCGCGATTTGGCAGACGGCATCGACTACGCCGCCGGAGAGATGACGGTGGCTGATCTGGTTGACCGCTATATGAACCTGAAACGTGGGTTGAAACCCAATTCACTTCGGTCGTACAACACAGCGGTCAAGCGGATTCATGCGGACCCTTTCGGGCAAAAAGCCATCAAAACGGTAAAATTGTCCGATGCGAAAGGCTGGTTCGTGTTTCTGCATGACAGCGGTTTCAAGCAAAACACCATAGGAATCCTGCAAAGCGTTGTCAGACCGGCATTCGAGATGGCGGTGGAGGATGACATTATCCGCAAGAATCCGTTCAAGTTCAAACTGTCCGATGTTGTGCCAAAGGACGCTTATGTGCGTGATGCTCTGACCAGAGAGCAGCAGATGAAATATCTGCAATTCGTTCAAGACTATGGCGGCAACTATTATGATGATATCGTCGTTCTTATGGGAACCGGCTTGCGTGTGAGTGAGTTGTATGGCCTGACACGAGCAGATATCGACTTTGAGCGGCACTGCATCCATGTCCGGCGGCAGCTTTGCCGGACGGCTGAAAAGCCCTACTTTGTCACACCGCCGAAAACAAAAAGCGGTATCCGCAATGTTCCCATGACAGATACCGTTTGTGCAGCGTTGCGGCGTGTAGTAAAAGCCAGAGCGTCCACGAAAGTGGAAGCGCTGGTGGATGGTTGCAGCGGATTCTTCTTTCTGGACAAGTCCGGGATGCCGAAGGTGGCAATGCATTTGGAAAACTATATGCGTGGCGTGCAGGGAAAGTTTGAGAAGGCGTACGGCAAACCTGTTCCGCGCATTACACCTCATGTGCTGCGACACACCTTCTGCACCAATGTTCAGCAGGCCGGGCTGGATGTAAAAAGCCTGCAATACCTGATGGGACACTCCAATGCCAGTGTGACGTTGGATGTCTACACGCACAGCAGCTTTGAATCGGTTGAAAGAGCCTTTGAACAGATCGCCGGCAACCTGTGATTTTCGACGCATGAAGCGGAATTGCTTACGCCAAAACTTACGCCAATCACCCGGTAAGTGGCGTAGATTTGCGTAGAAAAGCGTGAATCGTGCAAAAACTGAGAATCTGGAAAAATCGGCTTGTGGCCTTGATAATTCTACAAAAGTCTACGTTTCCCGATATTCGTGATTCGGCTCCAAAAGTGTGGTTTGGAAGGGCGGCATGTACTAAGCCGCACCGGCTCCCCGTACCAATTCAATACGCCGCAGAAGGCAGAACTTCCCACCCGGGAGGCTCTGCCTTCTTTTTTGTTGACACCCTTTCCAAACAAGAGTACACTTAGAAAAATTGTTTTTGGGAAAGGAAACACCAATGAACACTGCCGCTTTTACCGCCTACCGCGAAAAAGTTGTGTCCAATTGTGCCCGTGTCATTGTGGGCAAGGAGGATGCTACCGAGAAAATTCTGGTCAGCTTCCTCTGCGGAGGCCATGTATTGCTGGAGGATAAGCCCGGCACCGGCAAAACCATGCTCCTGCGTGCATTTGCGCGCACGGTGGGCGGAGGCTTCAAACGGGTGCAGTTCACGCCCGACCTGCTGCCCTCCGATCTGACCGGCATCAATTTCTACAACCAGAAGTCCGGTGAGTTCGAGTTCCGGCCTGGCCCGCTCTTCACCAACTTTGTGTTGGCGGACGAGATCAACCGTGCCACGCCCCGTACCCAGTCGGCCCTGCTGGAAGCCATGGAGGAAAGGCAGATTACCGTGGACGGCGTGACCAGCCGCCTGGCTGAGCCCTTTATGGTGCTGGCCACCCAGAATCCGCTGGAATCCTTTGGCACCTTCCCGTTGCCAGATGCCCAGATGGACCGCTTTTTCATGCGGCTGTCGCTGGGCTATATGACCCGGGAGCAGGAGCTGGAGGTGCTCTCCCGCCCCTCGGCCCAGACCGTGCTGAACGAGCTGCAGGCCGTCGTCACTCCCGAGGAGACCGCATACGTCCGCACGGCTTACCGGGAGGTCAAGGTCTCCGAGGAGGTCAAGCACTACCTTATGGACATCGTGGAAGCTACCCGCACACAGAGCGGCTTTGTCAGCGGTGTGTCTACCCGCGGTGCGCTGGCGCTCTATCAGGCTGCGCAGGCGTATGCCGCCTTGCAGGGCAGGGAATACGTCATCCCCGAGGACATCAAAGGGCTGGCCCCGGCGGTGCTTTCTCACCGCATTTCTCTGGGCAGCAGCATGAACGCCGAAGCCGCCGCTCTGCGGATGCGCAAGCTGTTGGCCGAGATCACCGTGCCGCTGGAGAGTGCGGAATGAGCGCCGTCATCTTCGCGCTGCTATTGGTGGCCACAGCCCTTGGGCTGGAGCGTTACAGCACAGTCCACAGCCTGGACGATGTGCAGGGGCGGCTGGAAGTGGAGGATCATCTTGTGGAAGCCGGGGAGCCCGCCGTGATCCACCTTGTTGTCCGGAACAGCGGCCCCCGTTGGAAGATGTTCCTGGCGGCAAAGCTCCACCTGAACAAGGAGTTTCTTCCCTGCACGGAGCACCACATTACGCAGGATCAGACAGGTTGGGGCCACACGGTGCGGTTCACCACCTGGCTGCGCCCGGGGCAGGAGGCGGATTTCTCCACCGCCCTCAGGCTGGAACGCCGGGGCCGCTATGTGCTGGAACCGATGCAGGTCATCGGCGGCGATTTTCTGGGTCTTGTGGAACAGTCCCGCACCGAGCGGGGCTTCCACGAGCTCATTGTTCCGCCCAGGGAGTGCGCTCTGCCGGAACTGGAAGAGATGCTGGGCGGTTTTCTGGGTGAGCTTTCGGTGAACCGCTATCTCTACGAGGATCCTATTCTCACGGCGGGTTACCGCCCCTACACCAGCGGTGACCCCATGCGCTCCATCGCCTGGAAGCAGAGCGTCCGGGGGCAGGGACTTATGGTCAAAAAGTGGGATTACACCACTGAGCCCCGGGCGGTGGTGCTAGTCCATGCGGATACCAAGGATTACGACCACCCGGAACCGGCGGAGCTCTGCTACTCCATGGCCCGCACAATCTGCCGGAGGCTGGAAGAAAAGGCGGTGTCCTACCGCTTTGCGGCAAACGCTGCCTTTGACCTGCTGCTCAATGCGGCCCTCTCCGGTGAGGAGTGGAGAAAGCCGCTGGAAACCCCGCAGGGCTACGGCCCCGAACACTACCGCAGGGTGTTGGAAATTCTGGGCCGCGCCACCGGGCAGACCGCCCTTTCCTGCGCGCGGTTCTGCGCCGAATACTACCACCCGCAGGAGCAGGTCGGCTGCATCGTGGTGACAACGGAGCCGGAAGAAGCTGTGCGTGCTGCCGTGCAGCCCCTGCCTGGCATTCCGCTGCTGGTGCTCACTCCGGAAATGGCCATAGAGACGGCCCAGACAGGGGAGGCGGGCGCATGATGTTCTTACATACCCTGCGCCTGGCAGGTGATCTGAGCTTTTACTATGCCTTTGCGGGCTTTTTTGCCGCCAGCTTCGGTGGGACACCCATGCCGCTGGTGCTGGTCTGGCCTGCCCTCTGCTTTGGTCTGGCCTCCTGCTTTGAGGGCAGCCGTCCCCTCCGCACCACTCTTGCGGCCCTGAGCGCGGCGGCGCTGCTCTTCCTGCCTACAGGGGCGGACAA
The DNA here is from genome assembly GCF_017377545.1 of Faecalibacterium sp. Marseille-Q4164. Classification (NCBI taxonomy): domain Bacteria; kingdom Bacillati; phylum Bacillota; class Clostridia; order Eubacteriales; family Oscillospiraceae; genus Faecalibacterium; species Faecalibacterium sp. Marseille-Q4164. The sequence goes on from NZ_JAFREJ010000001.1 coordinate 250,545, forward strand.
GCTCTGCTACTTCCCGGCGGCAGTCTACCCGGTGCTGCTGGCCTACACCGGCGATTTTGCCCTTTCGCCGGTGCGGCAGGCCGAGCGCCTGCGCTGGCTCTGCCGGGGATGGCCCTTCTTTGCAGTAGCAATGCTGCTGTGGAACGCCAACGCGGTGCTTTCGGCGGCCCTGCCCTTTGCGACGGCGGCAGCGGTGCTTCTGGTGGGGTTCAACCGCACCACCCGGCAGGACCCGGAGATCTCCACCCGGCCGGGCTATCTGCTGCTTTCCGGCGGCGTGCTGGCGGCGGTGTGCGCAGGGCCGTTTCTGCTCAGCCGCAGTGTTGTGGTTGCCGGTGCAAAGGCGGCTGCATCTGCCGTTTACTTTGGCGGGATCGTGCCGGTGCTGCAGCTGTTTTTGAACAACATTGTGGTGCAGGGTGTGACTTGGCTGTTCCACGGCATCCTGCAGTTCATCCACTGGCTCTTCACCCTCTTTCCGCCCAAACCGTTGGAGCGCACCGAGATCGTTTCTACCGATGAGGTCATCGCCAACGCCCAAAAGGCCGCCGAGGACGCAGAACCGCTCATCAACGGGATGTCGATGCTGACTGTGCTCGGTATCCTGCTGGCGGTCCTCTGTGCGGTGCTGGTGGTGCGGCATTTCCTGCGCCAGAAGTTCCGGCACACGGACACTGCCTGCACGGACACCACGGTCCGGCATAGCACCCACAAGCGTGCCCGCCGCTGGCCCGGACTCTTCCTCAGCCCGGTGGATAAAGTGCGGCGGGAGTATGCCATCTATCTGGACCACTGCCAGCGCCACGGTGTGACCATCCTGCGGGGCGATACCAGCCTTGACCTGACCGGCCGCGCTTTCGGTATGGACTTTGCCGCCGAGGCCGAGCTGCGCCAGATCTACCTCAAAGCCCGCTACAACGGCACCGCCACGACCGAGGATGCCGCCCGCGCCGCTGAGCTCGTCCGAAAAATCTGCTCCTGAACGCATCAATGCCCCCTTTCTGCACATCCTAAGCGGGAGAGGGGGCGTTTTCATGTCCGGCAAACGGGTGCTGGTCCTGTATGGAACCCTGCTGTTCTGCTTTGCGGCGGTGGTCTGCCGCCTGTACTGGCTCTGCTCCGACACGGCCTATGGGGCCCGGGCGGCGGCGCAGAGCGTGGTCACCCTCCACCTGCCCGCCCGGCGGGGAAATTTTTATGATCACAGGGGGCAGCTCCTCACGGGGCAGACCACCCGCTGGATGGCCCTCTGCGTGCCCGGGGAGGGCAGCTATGCCCGCCTGTTTGCCTACACCGATGCCGCCGGGCAGGCGGCGCTCTACCAGAAGCGGAACGCCGCGTCCCCGTTCTTGCTGGAGGTGAACCGGGACGTTTCCGCGCTGGGCGTTTCCTGCTGGCCGGCGGCGCGGCGAAGCTCTGCCGCCCCGCTGGCAGTGCAGCTGCTGGGGTATCTCGATGGCGAGGGCCATGGTGCTGCCGGGCTGGAAGCCGCCTTTGATGATCTGCTCACCGGCAGCGGGGCGGGGGATACCCTGCTCTGCACCGTCAACGCCCAGGGAAAGCTGCGGGCCGAGCCCGTCCTCACCCCCGCCGACAGCGGGGCCGTGGGGGTGCAGCTGACCCTTTCCCGGGAGATCCAGCAGACCGCCGAAGCCGTGGCCAACGAGACGATGCAGAGCGGCTGCATCCTGGTGCTGGACACCGCCAACGCCAAGGTGCGGGCCTGCGTCAGCCGCCCCGGCTATGACCCGGAGAATATTTCGGCCAGCCTGAACGCCCCGGACAGCCCCCTGCTGGAGCGGGCGTTTCAGTGCTATGCCGTGGGCTCGGTGTTCAAGCCGGTGGTGGCGGCAGCGGCGCTGGAGGCAGGGGAGAGCGGCTTTGTCTACACCTGCCCCGGCTGGTGCGCGGTGGATGGCCGAATCTTCCGCTGTGCGGGCGGCATTCCCCATGGTGAGGTGGATCTGGCCGGCGCGCTGGAAAAGAGCTGCAACGGCTACTTCATCCGGCTGGGGCAGGCGCTGGGGGCCGATGCTGTCCGCGCCATGGCAGAGCAGCTGGGCTTCGGGCAGGCGATCCCGCTCACCGATGCCCTGCACACGGCGGCTGGGGTCCTGCCGGAGCGGGAGGCTCTTGCGTCCAGCGGGGCCTACGCCAATTTCTGCTTTGGGCAGGGGGAGCTGCTGGCATCCCCCCTCCAGGTCGCCGCCATGATGAACACCATTGCCTGCGGGGGGATCTGCCGCACCCCGCTGCTGCTGGAGACCACTCTGGACGAGACCACCGGCGCGCCCCTCACGGCGCTTTCCCATGTCCGGAGCAGGCGGGTGCTTACAAAGCGCACCGCCGCCGCCCTGCAGGCCCTGCTGGCGGGTGTGGTGGCCGGGGGCACCGGCCATGAGGCTGCCCTGCCCGGCCAGACCGCGGCAGGCAAGACCGGCACGGCCCAGACCGGCCAGTTTTCCGGCGGCACAGAGCTGAAAAATTACTGGTTTGCGGGCTTTGTCCCGGCAGAGCAGCCCCGCTATACCATCGTGGTGCTGCAGGACACGCAGGCTGAGCCTGCCTTTTCCAGCGCGGCCATCTTTGCCCGGGTGGCGGCAGGGCTGGAAATTCTGGCCCCATAGCCCACGGTTTTTCTTGCATTTCCCGGGCTTTTGTGCTATCATACACTTGTATTTGTATGCAGTCTCTATGAAACTAAAGATAAAAGGAGCGTTCCATCCATGTCTGTCATTGAAATCGTCGGCGGTGCCATCCTACTGGTCGTCTCGGCCGTCATCATCCTCCTCACCCTGATGCAGCACACCCACGGTCAGGGTCTGGCCGGTGCCATCAACGGTGGTGTGGGCGGTGCCAACAATGCACGCCTGACCCCTGCGGATCAGATGCTGGCCAAGGTGACCCGCATTGCAGGCATCGTGTTCTTTGTGGTGGCTATCCTGGCCTGTGTGTTCGCCAGCCGTCTGGCCTGAGCACCCGTGTACAGCCCCGTGTAAGGCGGGGCTGTTTTTCTGTCTGCAACCTTTAGTGGGAAAGATGTCGTCCGGGTTCCGTTGGAGAATGCCGGAAAAGTGTTAAGGAGAAAAATATGTCATTACGCGATAAAATTGAACATGCCATCCAGAACCAGCCCTGCATGGTCAAGGACCTCAAGGCAAAGTTCGGCGGCGACCGTTCCGCTGACCGCAAGGTGATGGAGGCTCTGGACGAGCTGGTGCACGACGCTGTGGTCTGCCAGAAGTCCGGCGTGTTCTTCACTGCCCGCTCCGGCCGTGCCGAAAAGGCCCTGCTCTGCAAGGTGGTCAAGTTGGGCAAGAACTTTGCCTTTGTGATGCTGGAGGATGAATCCGGCGATATCTTCATCCCGGGCCGCTTCACCCGCGGTGCCATGCCCGGCGACTCCGTTCTGGTGGAAAAGTTTGCCCACCCCCGGGTGGAGGGCAGCGATGAGGGCGAGATCCTTGCCGTGCTCGAGCAGAAGAACGACATGGTGGGCACTGTCCGCCGCATCGAGGGCCGCCTGAAGTTCGTGCCCGATGACTGCCCGGCCATCTCCATGACCATCCAGCGCGACTGCGAGGGCGGCGCGAAGGACGGCGACAAGGTGGCTGTGGAGATCCTGCAGCGCGGGACCCGGCAGGAGGATCACCGCGTGGGCGTTTCCATGCGCTTTGGCAGCTGCGAGGAGGCCAAGCGCTGCGCCAAGGCCCTGCTCTATGCCAAGGACATCCACACCCGTTTCCCCGAGAAGGTGCGGGACGAGGCCAAGAAGTTCGAGGACATGACCGTGTCTGAGGAGGACTGCAAGGGCCGCATGGATCTGCGCGCTCTGCCCATCTTCACCATCGACAGCGCCGAGACCAAGGATATCGACGATGCCGTCAGCCTGACCCGGCTCCCCGGTGGCGGCTATGAGCTGGGCGTTCACATCGCCGATGTCTCCCACTACGTCAAGCCCGGCAGTGAGCTGAACGAGGAAGCCTTCAACCGCGCCACTTCGGTCTACTATGCGGATCAGGTCGTGCCCATGCTGCCCAAGAGCCTTTCCAACGGCATCTGCTCCCTGAACGAGAAGGAGCTGCGCCTGGCGTTCTCCTGCCTGATGCGTCTGGATCAGGACGGCAACCTGACCGACTACAAGTTCGTCAAGTCCATCATCTGCAGCCGGGTCAAGGGCGTGTATTCTGAGATCAACGCCCTGCTGGCCGGCACTGCCGATGCCGAGACGCAGGCCAAGTACGCCGAGGTGCTGGATCAGCTGCCCGCCATGAAGGAGCTGTACGCCCACCGCGCCCGCCTGCGCAAGGAGCGCGGCTGCATCGATTTCGAGAGCGGGGAAGTCAAGCTCATTCTGGATGAGAACGGCCACTGCATCGATGTGAAAAAGCGCACCTCCGGCGAGAGCGAGGCCATGATCGAGGAGTTCATGCTGCTGGCCAACCAGTGCGCCGCCCACTTTGCCCGGGTCAAGCAGATCCCCTTTGTCTACCGTGTCCACGAGGAGCCCAACGGCGAGAAGCTGGAGCGCCTGCACAGCCTGCTGCAGGCCTGCGGCATCAACGACCACTTTGCCAAGGAAGTGCCCACCCCCAAGGAGCTGAGCGCCATTCTGGAAGGTGTGCGCGGCACCCCGTTTGAGCAGATCGTCAACACCGGAATGCTCCGCTGCATGTCCAAGGCCTGCTATGAGGAAAAGCCCAAGGGCCACTATGGTCTGGTGCTCAAGGATTACGCCCACTTCACCAGCCCCATCCGCCGCTACCCGGATCTGGCCATCCACCGCATGATGACCGACCTGCTCAGCGGCACCGACAAGGAGACCATGATCGTCCGCTACACCGATTTCGCGGAGAAGGCCTCCAAGCAGTCCAGCGAGCGGGAAGTGCTGGCCGTTCAGATCGAGCGCAAGGCCGAGGATTACTACAAGGCCGAGTACGCCCGCCGCCATCTGGGTGAGTGCTACGAGGGCATCATCTCCGGCGTGACCCAGCGCGGCATCTTCGTGGAGCTGGAGAACGGCGTGGAGGGCTTTGTGCCTGCTTCCAGCCTGACCGCCACCGGCACCACCCTCACCGAGGGCATCCGCCTTTCTGACCCCGCCTCCGGCAAGACCTGGAGCCTGGGCGACAGCATGATGATCACCATCGTCCGCGCCGATATCAACCTTGGCAAGGTCGATTTTGAGGTGGCACCCGAAACAAAATAACTGATAAAGAAACGCAAGCGTTCACCTTCCCTGGAGGGTGAGCGCTTTTTTTGTTGGACTAAACCCCTCAGGCGCTTTGCGCCAGCTCCCCTAGTAGGGGAGCCCTTGGCATAATGGTGCAGTCTGTGCGGAAAGGGGGACTTGCAAAGCTTTATGCAATGCCAAAGGCCCCCCTATTAGCGGGGGCTGTCACCGCAGGTGACTGGGGGGTTATACACAGTTTCGCCATATTTCCGACAATGGTTGTGTTTTGTATAAATTTTATACACTGTTCAGGATTTGTTTGTTGTTCTGAAAAAACCACTGGGGTATACTAGGCACAACGAAAGGGAAGACGACACAGAACCATGAACGCGGTCTTCCCAATACGATTTACAGGAGGTTCCCAGTATGTATTATTCCAGTGGCAACTACGAAGCATTTGCACACCCCAAAAAGCCTGAGGGCGTTGACAATAAATCTGCTTACCTCATCGGCTCCGGTCTGGCGGCCCTGACTGCCGCCTGCTACCTGGTCCGTGACGGCCAGATGCAGGGCGACCACATCCATGTGTTTGAGAAGGACCCGCTGCCCGGCGGTGCCTGCGACGGCTACAAGTACGATATCGGCTATGTCATGCGCGGCGGCCGTGAGATGGACAACCATTTCGAAGTCATGTGGGATCTGCTCCGCTCCATCCCCTCGCTGGAGACCGAGGGAGCCAGCGTGCTGGACGAGTATTACTGGCTGAACAAGGAGGACCCCAACAAGTCCCTCTGCCGTGCCACCGTCAACCGCGGCCAGGATGCCCACACCGACGGCAAGTTCGCCATCTCCGATCAGGGTGCCATGGAGATCATGAAGCTCTTCTTCACCCCGGATGAGCAGCTGCAGGACAAAAAGATCACCGATATCTTCGACGATGAGGTGTTCTCCTCCAACTTCTGGATGTACTGGCGCACCATGTTCGCCTTTGAGAACTGGCACAGCGCGCTGGAGATGAAGCTTTACCTCAAGCGCTATATCCACCACATCGGCGGTCTGCCCGATTTCACCGCCCTGCGCTTTACCCGCTACAACCAGTACGAGTCCATCATCCTGCCCATGGTCACCTACCTGAAGGATCACGGCGTGGACTTCCAGTACGAGACCAAGGTCACCGATGTCCAGTTCCGGATCGAGGGCGGCAAAAAGCAGGCCAGCAGCGTGACCGTGGATCACAAGGGTGAGAGCAGGACCATCGACCTCACCGAGAACGACCTGCTCTTCATCACCAACGGCGGCTGCGTGGAGAGCTGCACCATCGGCTCTCAGGACAAGGCCGCAGGCTTTGATCCCACCATCAGGCCGGGCAACGGCTGGGATCTGTGGAAGAAGATCGCTGCACAGGATCCCTCCTTCGGCCATCCCGAAAAGTTCTGCTCTCAGCCGGAGCTGTCCAACTGGGAAAGCGCCACCATCACCACCCTGGACGACAAGATCCCCCAGTATATCAAGAAGATCTGCAAGCGTGACCCCTTCAGCGGCCACACCGTCACCGGCGGCATCGTCACGGTCAAGGATTCCAGCTGGCTGCTCAGCTGGACCCTGAACCGCCAGCAGCAGTTCCGTGACCAGCCCAAGAACCAGCTCTGCGTCTGGGTCTACGGCCTGTTCAGCGACAAGCCCGGCGATTACGTCAAGAAGCCCATGCGCGACTGCACCGGCCGCGAGATCTGCATGGAGTGGCTGTACCACATCGGCGTGCCCGAGGAGGACATTGCCGAGCTGGCTGAGCACAGCGCCAACACCGTGCCTGTGATGATGCCCTATATCGATGCCTTCTTCATGCCCCGTGCCTTCGGCGACCGCCCCGACATCGTGCCCCAGGGCGCTGTCAACTTCGCCTTCCTGGGCCAGTTTGCCGAGACCGGCCGTGACACCATCTTTACCACCGAGTACTCCATGCGCACCGGTATGGAAGCGGTTTACACCCTGCTCAACATCGACCGCGGCGTGCCCGAGGTCTGGGGCAGCACCTATGATGTCCGCAGCCTGATCGATGCAACGGTCAAACTGCGTGACGGCAAGAAGATCACCGATATGGATCTGCCCTTCATCCAGCGGGTGGCCCTCAAGGAAGTGCTCAAGAAGATCGAGGGCACCGACCTTGAGAAGTTCCTCAAGGAATACCATGCCATTTGATGCTGTCTGAGAATCGTCCCCCGATCCTCTGACCCTCTTTTCTGAATGCGGCAAAGCCCTGCACCCTTTCCATGGGATGCGGGGCTTTGCCCTTTTTCTCGGAATTTTCAAACGTTTTACCAAAACAGTATGACTATGGTGGGATTTCTTGACACGAATTTTACAAAAATCCCTTGCGGAAACTGGGGTTCTATGTTAAGATTTAGGTAACAAACAGCCCTCTCGGTCTTGCTGAAGCCCGCCAGTTCCCCAAAAGGGAAAACGACGCTGCACAGCATTGACGAAGAGGGCTGAAAGAGCGTATTGAATCAAAGGAGGTCTTTCCCTGTGAAACAGTTCATTACCCGCCGCAGCTTTATCAAGGCTGCCGGTGCTGCCACGGCACTGACCGCAGTTTCTGTCGGTGCACCCGCCGCCTTTGCGGAGGAGACCAATTGCTTCTTTGGTGACAAAGCGGATGTGACCATCCTCTACACCAACGATGTCCACACCTATATCGACAACAAGTCCCCCAAGCCCACCTATGCCGCCATTGCCGCCCTGAAAAAGAGCATCGAGGACACCGGCCGGGATGTGCTGCTGGTGGATGCAGGCGACCATATCCAGGGCACCGCTTACGGCTCCATGGATGACGGCGCTACCATCATCGAGCTGATGAACGAGGCCGGTTACGATCTGGCCACCCCCGGCAACCACGAGTTCGACTACGGCATGGCTCGCGCCAAGGCTGTGCTCCAGGAAGCCGACTTCCCCTATGTCTCCTGCAACTGGGTCGATCTGCGTACCGGCTTCAACGTTCTGCCCAGCGTCAAGTTCTTCTTTGTGGGCGGCCGCAAGATCGCCTTTGTGGGCGTGACCACCCCCGAGACCTTCACCAAGTCCACCCCGGCCTACTTTATGAACGATGCCCAGACCAAGTACATCTACGACATTCTGGGCGGCGAGGATGGCCAGAAGCTCTACGATGCCGTTCAGGAAGCCATCGACAAGGCTGAGTTCTGGGGCGCTGACACCATCATCGGTCTGGGCCATCTGGGCGTTGACCCCTCCTCCTCTCCCTGGACCAGCGAGGAAGTCATTGCACACACCCACGGCTTCACCGCCTTCATCGACGGCCACTCCCACACCGTGATGGCCAATAAGCAGGTCACCGATGCTTCCGGCAAGGCAGTCACCCTGACCCAGACCGGTTCTTACTTCAAGAACATCGGCAAGATGACCGTGGGCGCAGACGGCACCATCACCACTGAGCTCATCGACACCTACGAGGGTCTGGATGCTGCCGTGGCCGCCACCGCCTCCAACTGGATCAGCGCAGTGGACGATATGCTGGGCGAGGAGATCGCAGTGGGCGATACCAAATTCTACATCAACGATCCTGCCACCGGCAAGCGCCGCATCCGCTCCGGCGAGACCAACCTGGGCGACTTCGTGGCCGACGGCATCTACACCTACTTCAACGAGATCGAGGAGCTCCACTGTGATGTCGCCATTATGAACGGCGGCGGCATCCGCACCGATGTGGAGGCTGGCCCCTGGAGCTTCAAGACCTGCAAGACCGTCAGCCCCTTTGGCAACGTGGCCTGCCTGATGTCCGTGACCGGCCAGCAGATCCAGGACGCTCTGGAGTTTGGTGCCCGCTTTGCCGGTGCTGAGGGCAAGGAGAACGGCGGCTTCCTGCAGGTGGCAGGTGCCAGGTACACGATCCACCCCATGATCCCCAACACCGTTCAGACCAACGACAAGAATGTCTGGACCGGCAGCGCCGCCACCCCGCGTGTCAGCAATGTGGAGATCTACGACAAGACCACCGGTACTTATCAGCCCCTTGACCCGAACGCCACCTACGCTCTGGCCGGCATGAACTACACCCTGCGCAATCTGGGCGATGGCTTTGCCATGTTCGATGGCGCGACCCTTATCAAGGACTATGTCTCTGAGGACTACCTCGTCATGTCCAGCTACGCAGCCATGTTCGGCGGCGTGGATGCCAACGGTCTGCCGCATCTGGCAAGCGCCAACAGCCCGCTGGCCGATTACCCCGGCTACCTGCTCAACTACGAGGACCCGTACGGCGCAGGCCGCATCCAGATGATCTGGTAAATTAAGGATACGACCCTCTCCGTCAACGCCGCAGGCTTTGACGGAGAGGGTTATTTTTATGCAGCATTGTCAGCAGGAAACGAACCCGGTTTGTGGATCAGGATAGGGGAAAGTTGCACAAATCCGGCAGAGCATCCTTGTATACTACGCCAAAGTTTGTAACTTTTTTTATTTGTTTGCTTGCGAACGATCTGCGCTGGAAGTATAATAAACAGGCAAGTAATATATCAGCTGTGCTGTGGCAGGCACAGAGACAAAGGAGAAACATTATGCAGACACGGTATACCAGCGCCGACCAGTGGGCAGAGGCCAAGGACGGCGTGATCCCTGCACCCTACGCTCTGGAAGAGGGCGAGCAGATCATTGACCAGTATCTTGAGCCGGTCATCTTCCACAACGTCAACGGCCCCGACATCGGTGTGACCACCTGCGGCGTGATCGTCAAGGACGGCCTGTACTTTAAGGATCTGGACAACAGCGGCGAGCTGGCCCCCTACAAGGATTGGCGGCTGAGCCCTGAGCAGCGCGCTGAGGATATGGTCAAGCATCTGCGGCTGGATCAGCAGGCAGGCCTTGTGCTGAACACCCTGTTCAACAGCCCTGTGGTGCCCACCCGTGCCGAGGCCACCAACGCCGAAGGCAAGCTGGAGCTGGGCAAAATCTACAAGCACCACAACCCCGGTGAAAAGCCCATGCCCGGCCCTCTGCCCGGCATGACCGTCAGCATTGATGACAGCCACGTTCTGGAAAAGCACATTGCCGCCGGTGTTTACCGCGGTGACATGCGCTGCGAGGCCGGCATGGTGGCTCTGTACCACAACGCCGGCACCCAGATGCTGGAATACGAGGCCTGCAAGGGCGGCGTGGCCATTCCGTACTCTCTCCACACCAACCCCATCAACATCGGTTACCCGGACTCTCTGGGCATCGGCGCGGCTGTCATTGGCGACGGCAACACCGACATGGTCTATGAGATGGCCCAGACCGACCGCAAGATGATGAAGGCCGAGGGCCTGAACATCATGTACGGCCCTCAGGTCGATGTGACCTCTGACCCCCGCTGGCCCCGTACCTCCGGTACTTACGGCGAGCGTCCCGATGTCACCAGCGATATTGCCGAGGCTCTGGTCAAGGGCTATCAGGATGGCGACAACGGCCTGAACGAGGGTTCTGTTGTTCTGACCATCAAGCACTTCCCCGGCGATGCCCCCTCTGAGAATGGCTTTGAGCCCCATGTGCCCATCGGCCAGTGGCGCATCTACCGTACCCCCGGCTCTATGGAAAAGTATCATCTGCCCCCGTTCCAGCGCGCCTTTGACCACAAGGTCTCTTCCATCATGCCGGACTACTCCCGTATTGCCACCGATGGCCGTGCCGTGCCCCAGACCTACCGGGGCGAGATCACCAGCACCGAGGAAGTGCCCAGCGCTTACAGCAAGGAGCTGATCACCGATCTGGCCCGGAACAAGATGGGCTTTGACGGTTATGTCAACTCCGACTCCGGCATCACCACCGTTCAGATCTACGGCGTGGAGAACCTCACCGAGCCTGAGCGCTACGCCAAGGCCATTTCTGCCGGTACCGATGTCATCGGCGGCAACACCGACCCCGAGAACATCGTCAAGGCTGTGGAGGACGGTCTGCTGCCCAAGGCAGATCTGGACCGCGCCAGCTACAATCGTCTGCTGAGCCTGTTCCGCACCAAGCGGGTGGATAACCCCTACCTCGACCCCGACAAGGCCGATCAGGCCCGCGTGGATAACTTCGATGGTGCCAAGAAGAAGGCTTACGAGGCCAACCAGAAGGCTGTTGTTCTGGTCAAGAACCACGAGAAGCTCCTGCCTCTGGCCAAGAGCCAGAAGGTCTGCATCGTCACCTTCAAGGGTGTGGACTCCGGCTTTGCACAGATGGCACAGGCCATGGGTGCCGGTCTGGGCAACACGGACGAGGATGCCGCTCTGCGCAAGACCCTGACGGAAGCCTTTGAGAAGAAGGGCTACACCGTGGTGGCCGCCCCGGAGGAAGCCGATGTGCTCTACCTGCACGTCTGGCCCATCAGCAACGGTCTGGTGTTCAACCAGTACGCAATGCCTGTCATCGAGATGGGCGAGATCGTCACTGACGAGCGCGAGCGCAACAAGAGCCAGAAAAAGACCGGCAACAAGGTCACTGTTGTCACCCTGAAGGACGTGGAGAAGATCAAGGAACTGGCCGATGCCATCCATGCCCGCGGCGGCAAGGTGGTTGGCACCTGCGTGGTCTGCAACCCCTGGCTGCTGGACAAGCTGGAGCCCTACTGCGACGCACTGACCATCCAGTACACCGTCAGCGCCGTTGCCCTGAACAACGCCCTGAACGCTCAGGTCGATGTCATCAGCGGCGACTTTGCCCCCACCGGCAAGCTGAGCCTGACCATGGTCTCTGACCCCGCCGTCATTGCCATCACCGAGCAGGAGATCGACGGTGTGGTGCGCGAGATCTGCGCCTCTCCCAACGACGTGCCCGGCTACGATAAGGATCAGTACATCGATCCCGCCATCCTCGCCAACGTCAAGGGCGGCAGCTACGCCTACTGCGATGCCGACGGCAACTACTACCGCAGCGGCTTCGGTCTGAATTACTAATTCCCGTTAACGAAAAAAGAGCGATACAGCGTTTGCTGTATCGCTCTTTTTATTTACTGCTTGTCAAATTCCGCGGCGATCTCAGTCAGCAGTCTGCGGATGGGCAGGTGCTGAGGGCAGGCCTTTTCGCACCTGCCGCACTGGATGCAGTCAGATGCCCGGCGGCCTGCGCCGGTATAAACATTATTATAGTAAAAGTCGGCGTTCCAGTCGTGATAGATCTGCTTGGTGTTCATCACGGCGAACAGGTCGGGGATGGCGATCTGCCTGGGGCAGCCGTCGGTGCAGTAGCGGCAGGCGGTGCAGGGGATCAGGTTCATGCCGCAGAAGATCGACTGCACCTTCTTCACGGCTTCCAGCTCAGTCTCGTTCAGGGGCTGGAAGTCCTTCATGTAGCTGAGGTTATCCTTCATCTGCTCCATGCTGCTCATGCCGGAGAGCACCATCATCATGCCGGGGAAGCCCGCCGCAAAGCGGATGGCGTAGCTGGCTGGGCTGCCGCCGTGCAGCTCGTCCAGCACCTTCCGGGCCTCTTCGGGCAGGTTGACCAGGTTGCCGCCCTTCACAGGCTCCATGACCAGCACGGGCTTGCCGTGCCTGCGGCAGACTTCATAGCACTTGCGGCTCTGCACGGCGGGGTCGTCGTAGTCCACATAGTTGAACTGGATCTGCACCACCTCGATCTCCGGGTAGTCAGTCAGGATCTGCTCCAGTACCTCGGCATGATCGTGGAAGGAGATGCCCACATGCTTGATTTTGCCCTCGGCCTTCAGCGCAAAAGCGGTCTCATAGGCCCGGCATTTTTTGAAATGCTGGTAAAACGTTGCACTCTGGGCGTGCATCAGGTAGAAATCAAAATAGTCCACACCGCAGGCTTCCAGCTGGCTCTGGAAAAAGGGACGGATGTCAGCCTCAGTTTTGAAGAAAGTGCCGGTCAGCTTGTTGGTCAGGATGTAGCTGTCGCGGGGGTGGCGGCTGGTCAGGCAGGTCTTCAGCGCCGTCTCGCTCCGGCCCTGAAGGTAGCCGTGGGCCGTGTCGAAGTAGTTGAAGCCCTGCTCCAGAAAATAATCGACCATCCGGCTGGTTTCGGCCAGATCGATCTCACCATCCTTCATGGGCAGGCGCATACAGCCAAAACCGAAGTTTTTCTTGATGTTTTCCATGTCCAATACTCCTCTCGTGTGCAAGGGCGGAGTGCACTCCATAACCCGGATACGACAAAAAAAGACATCCGGAGTGTTCGGATGTCTTTTTGGTTGGGGATGAGAGAATCGAACTCCCACAAGTAGAGTCAGAGTCTACCGCACTACCACTATGCAAATCCCCATCAGCTTGGGTCTGTCTTGCGGGGTGAGCCGCTCAACGTGTGCTATTATACGGAAAAAGCGCCGCTTTGTCAAGCGCTTTTTTGAAATTTTTTGCAGAAATCAGAAAAAAGACGCACTTTCGCAGGAGTTCTTGCGGGCTGCTTGATTCCGTCATCCTTCTCATGTTCTTTGCATATACTGGAAATCAGAAGAAGCAAAGACGCACAAAGAGGAGGAACTGCCATGACCCAGACCACGCAAAAGGAAAAGACCCTGCTTTCGCCCCGCATTCCGCGGGACACCGAACACGAGCGCTACCACCCGGAGCTGGAGGAGGAGCTGAAAGAGTGCCTGTTCTGCCTGCACCGGAACGAGATGATGTTCGACCTTGAGGTGGACACCGACCTCATCGAACAGCATATCTATGAGCGGCAGGCCCTTCTGGCCCGCTACCGGTACTTATTGGGCAAGGCCCGGGAATTAGGACTGCATACGATATTGGAAAAGTATCAGCCGGTGGGGTAAGGCCTCGTCTTTGTACAACCTCTCAGTCTCACTTCGTTCGACAGCTCCCCTAGTAGGGGAGCCTCTGGCGAAGAGACAAAGCTTTATGCCATGCCAAGGCCTCCCCTACTAGGGGAGGTGGCATCGAGCGTCAGCGATGATGACGGAGAGGTTTTATAGCAGGGCGTTGCAGAAGATGCGACAAAAATCTTGACAGAATCCCTGAACCGTGCTATCCTATATCAAGATAACAATGCGCAGGTGGTTCTGCGTATCAACTATTTGGAGCTAGAGAGGTTTTTAATTATGGAACGTATTAAGACGATCGCTACTCGTGACCTGACCAAGAGCGTTGTGACCGGTGGCTGCGGCGAGTGCCAGACTTCCTGCCAGTCTGCCTGCAAGACTTCCTGCGGTGTGGCTAACCAGAAGTGCGAGAACAGCAACAAGTAATTTCTGCAAATCGGATGCCGCCTTTGCCGGGCGGCATTTTTTTATGTTACAATGGAATGGAGAATAAAATGGTACATCAGTATCAATTGAACGGCTATAACATCGTGCTGGATACCTGCAGCGGCTCGGTGCATGTGGTGGATGAGGTGGCGTATGATGTCATTGCCATGTACCCCGACCACACCGCCGACGAGATCGTTGCCGCCATGATGGCAAAGTACGGCGACCGTGATGACGTGACCGAGGCCGACCTGCGCCAGTGCATCGATGATGTGGCAAGCCTGAAGGAATCCGGCAAGCTGTGGAGCCCCGATACCTATGAGGATCTCGCGTTCGATTTCAAGAACCGCAACACCGTGGTCAAGGCCCTCTGCCTGCATGTGGCCCACACCTGCAACCTGAACTGCTCCTACTGCTTCGCCTCGCAGGGCCGCTATCAGGGCGAGCGTGCCCTGATGAGCTTTGAGGTGGGCAAGCGGGCAATGGATTTCCTCATTGAGAATTCCGGCAGCCGCCGCAACCTCGAGGTGGACTTCTTCGGCGGCGAGCCTCTGATGAACTTTGATATGGTCAAGAAGCTGGTGGCCTACTGCCGTGAGCAGGAGAAGATCCACAATAAGAACTTCCGCTTCACCATGACCACCAACGGCATGCTCATTGACGATGATGTCATCGACTTCTGCAACAAGGAGTGCCACAACGTGGTCCTGAGCCTGGATGGCCGCAAGGAAGTCCACGACCGCTTCCGCAAGGACTACGCCGGCCATGGCAGCTACGATACCATTGTGCCCAAGTTCCAGGAGTTCGTGAAGAAGCGCGGTGATAAGGGCTATTACATGCGCGGCACCTTTACCCACTACAACACCGACTTCACCAACGATATCTTCCACATGGCAGATCTGGGCTTTACCGAGCTGAGCATGGAGCCCGTGGTCTGCGACCCCAGTGACCCCAGCGCTCTGACCGAGGCAGATCTGCCCATCCTGAAGGAGCAGTATGAGATCCTGGCCAAGGAGATGATCAAGCGGAACCGTGAGGGCCGCGGCTTCACCTTCTACCACTACATGATCGACCTGACCGGCGGCCCCTGCATCTACAAGCGCATTTCGGGCTGCGGCTCCGGCACCGAGTACATGGCTGTGACCCCCTGGGGCGATCTGTATCCCTGCCATCAGTTCGTGGGCGATCCCAAGTACCTGATGGGCGATATCTGGAAGGGTGTCACCAACACGGCAGTCCGGGACGAGTTCAAGCACTGCAACGCCTACGCCCGCAAGGAGTGCCAGGACTGCTGGGCAAAGCTCTACTGCTCCGGCGGCTGTGCAGCCAACTCCTACCACGCAACCGGCAGCATTACCGGCGTGTACGAGTACGGCTGTGAGCTGTTCCGCAAGCGGATGGAGTGCGCCATTATGATCCAGGTGGCTCAGAATCAGGAGCTGGCTGCACAGGGCATCGAAGTGCCCATCCAGCTGGGCTCCACCTGCAATGCCTGCGCCGACGGCGAGGCCTGCGAATAAATGACCACCCCCATTGTCGATTTTGTGCGGCGGTACGCCCAGTCCGGCACCGCCCGGCTCCACATGCCGGGGCATAAGGGGCAGAGCCTGCTGGGCTGTGAGCCGTGGGATATCACCGAGATCCGGGGTGCCGATGAGCTCTACGAGGCCGAGGGTATCATCGCGCAGAGCGAGGCCAACGCCACCCGGCTGTTCGGCACGATCCACACCTATTACAGCACCGAGGGTTCTTCCCAGTGCATCCGGGCCATGCTCTGCCTTGCTTTGCAGGGTGCGCCCCGCACCGGCAAGCGTCCGGTGCTTCTGGCGGCCCGCAATGCCCACAAAGCCCTGCTCTATGCAGCGGCTCTGCTGGACTTCGACATCCAGTGGCTCTGGACTGCACCGGAGGATACCGGCGCGCTGTGCAGCTGCCCGGTAACGGTGCAGGCCCTTTCCGCCGCCCTTGAGGAGCTGGCCGGGCAGGGGAGAACACCCTTCGGCGTTTACCTGACCAGCCCGGATTACCTGGGAGGGATGCAGGACATCGCGGCCCTCTCTGCCGTCTGCGATGCTCACGGCGTGCCCCTGCTGGTGGATAACGCCCACGGGGCCTACCTGCGCTTTCTGCCCGGCGGGAGCCGCCACCCCATTGACCTGGGCGCGGCGGCCTGCTGTGACTCTGGCCACAAGACCCTGCCGGTGCTCACCGGGGGAGCCTACCTGCATCTGGGCCCCAAGGCCCCCGTGCAGGAGGAAAGCACTGTGCGCAACGCACTGGCGCTGTTCGGCTCCACCAGCCCGTCTTATCTGATCCTGCAGTCTCTCGATACCTGCAACCGGCTGCTTTCCACCGATTACCCGGCACGCCTGCAGGAATGCTGTGACCGGCTGGCTGCTCTGCGTGCCCGCCTGAACGCGCTGGCTGCTGCACAGGGCACGGCCCTGCCGCTGGCACTGGACGGTCCCGCCCGGGAACCCATGAAGCTGACGCTGGACGCGGCGGCGCTGGGCCTGACCGGGCAGGCACTGGCCGACCATCTGCGGCAAAGCGGGATGGAATGCGAATATGCCGACCCCCGCTACCTTGTGCTGATGTTCACCCCGGAAAACCCGGCGGAGGACTTTGCCCGGCTGGAAGCGGCTCTGGCAGAACTCTGTGCACGGGGCATCCCCCCGGTAGAACCCCCTGCCGAGCACCGGGAAGCATTCTGTGCGCTGGCCCGGCAGGCGGAGCCGCGCCTGACCGTGCGGCAGGCCGTGTTTGCCCCGCAGGAGACCATCCCGGCAGGGTCTGCGCTGGGCAGGGTCTGCGCTCTGCCCACTGTGTCCTGCCCGCCCGCCATTCCCATCGTGGTCAGCGGCGAGGTGATCGGCCCGGCGGCGCTGGAGCTTTTCGCAGCCTACGGCGTGGAGACGGTCTCGGTGGTGAAACCGGAAAAATTTTGAAAAATCAGGGCGGATCTGCAAGATTCTGCGGCTCTGAAACGTATTAAAGATAGAACAGAGAACATAACCCCTATTCTATGCGGTAATCTGAGGTGTTCCAATGAAAATTCTTCTTGCATCAGATACATGGTCCCCAATGGTCAACGGTGTGGTGCGCTCGGTGGAGCTGCTGTACCACCAGCTGCTGGCACTGGGCCATGACGTGCGGGTGGTGACCCTTGCCCAGAATGGCTATTCCCATGAGGAAAACGGCATCCTGTATGTGGGCAGCATCAGCGCGGAGCGGGTCTACCCGGGCGTGCGGATCAGTGCGGCGGGCGCTCTGCCCATCTCCCACTGGCTGGACGAGCTGGAAGCCTGGGGCCCGGAGGTCATCCATACGCAAAGCGAATTTTCTACCTTTATGCTGGCACAGCGGGTGGCCCGTCGGTGCCGCTGCCCGGTGGTACATACCTACCATACTGTCTACGAGGATTATACCCAGTACCTTTTCTTCAGTGAGCGTCTGGGCCGGATGACCGCCGAAAAGGCCACCCGCATCCTCTCGGGCTATTGCTCCCTCATGCTGGCCCCCACCGAAAAGGTGCGCGCCATGCTCAACCGCTACGGGGTCAGCTGCCCGGTGGTCACAGTGCCCACCGGCATTGACCTGACCGCCTTTGGCCCGGCGCAGGACAACGGCGAGAAAAAGGCCCGGATGCGGGCAGAGCTGGGCATCCCGGAAGGGGATACCGTCCTGCTCTCGCTGGGCCGTCTGGCTGCCGAGAAGAACCACGCCCAGCTGGTGCGTCTGCTGGCCGCGCAGCCGGAGGAGAACCGCCCGTGGCTGGTGTTTGTGGGCGACGGCCCCGCCCGGCCTGACCTGGAAGCGCTGACAAAAGAGCTGAAGCTGACCGACCGTGTCCGCTTTGTGGGCATGGTCAAGCCCGATGAGGTGCCCCGGTGGTACCGCGTGGGCGATATCTTCGTCAGCGCCTCCCAGAGCGAGACCCAGGGCCTGACCTACTTCGAGGGCATGGCCTGTGGTCTGCCTGTGCTCTGCCGTGCGGACCCCTGCCTGGATGGCGTGGTGGAAAACGGCTTCAACGGCTGGCAGTGGAAGGACGAAGCCGAGTTTGCATCGGCACTGAACACCATCATCTCGGACCCCGCCCTGCGCGGGCAGCTGCACCAGAACGCTCTGGCCACCGCGGCCCGCTACTCGGCAGAGCATTTCGCTCAGCAGGTGCTGGATGCTTACCAGCAGGCCATTGCGCTGAAGCAGTACGAGTCTGAACACAAAAGCATCCTCAGCTGGGTGTGATCCCAATCCCCAAAAAATCCAGAAAAAGCAGCAGCGCCCTGTCTCCCGCAATGGGAAACAGGGCGCTGTTTTTTGCGCATCCGTTATTCGATGCCGGTCACCTTGTAATCCTGATCCTCAACAGCTTTCTTCAGGTCTGCGTCGGAAACTTCGGCGTTCAGGGTGACGATGGCGGTACCGGCCTCGTGGCTGACCACGGCCTCGTCCACGGCGGGCAGGGCTTCCAGCGCCTTTTTCACGCGGGCTTCGCAGTGGCAGCACATCATACCTTCAACATGCAGGGTCTTTTTCATGGCATTGTCCTCCTTGACAACGGGAGCCGAAACGGGTTCGGCAGTATTTTCAGCCGCTGCAGGCTGCACGGGGGCAGCGGGCAGGGCGGCAGACTTGGGTTTGCGGTCGTGTTTGGTGCTGTGCAGGTCGAACAGGTTCAGCCGCAGGGCATTGCTCACGACACAGAAGCTGGAAAGGCTCATGGCCGCAGCCCCGAACATGGGGTTCAGGGTCAGGCCGAAGGGGATGAACACACCGGCGGCCAGCGGGATGCCGATGATGTTGTAGATGAACGCCCAGAACAGGTTTTCGTGGATGTTGCGCAGGGTGGCGCGGCTCAGCCGGATGGCGGCGGGCACATCGGAGAGCCGGGAGTTCATCAGGACCACATCGGCTGCGTCAATGGCAACATCGGTACCGGCACCGATGGCGATGCCGGTGTCCGCGCGGGTCAGGGCGGGGGCATCGTTGATGCCGTCGCCCACCATGGCCACCTTGCCGCTCTCCTGCAGCCTGCGGATCACGGCCTCCTTGCCGTCGGGCAGAACGCCTGCAATGACCTCGTCCACGCCCGCCTGTCGGCCAATGGCATCGGCGGTGCGCTGGTTGTCACCGGTCAGCATGACCACCCGGATGCCCATGTTCTGCAGCTCCCGGATGGCACGGGGGCTGTCCTCCTTGAGGGTGTCCGCCACAGCGATCACGCCCATCAGGCGGCCTGCACCGCCAAAGAAGAGGGGCGTTTTGCCCTCAGCGGCCAGCCGGGCGGCTTCGGCCCGGAGTTCGGCGGGTACGGATGCCTTGGTGGCGATGAACTCCGCATTGCCGCCGTAGATCTCCATGCCGTCCAGCCGTGCGGAAAGGCCATTGCCGGGCAGGGCGGCAAAATCGGTCACATCGGGGCAGGCGATGGTCTCGGTCTCGGCATAGGCCAGCACTGCCTTGGCCAGCGGGTGCTCGCTCTTCTGCTCCAGCGAGGCCGCCAGCGTCAGCAGCTCGCTCTCGGAAACGCCCCCCGCGGGCAGGATGTCAGTGACCCGGGGCTCGCCGCTGGTGATGGTGCCGGTTTTGTCCAGCGCCACGATCTGGGTACGGCCTGCGGCTTCCAGCGAGGCGGCAGTTTTGAACAGGATGCCGTTCCTGGCCCCCAGACCGTTGCCCACCATGATGGCCACAGGCGTTGCCAGACCCAGCGCACAGGGGCAGCTGATGACCAGCACCGAGATGCCCCGGGCCAGCGCATAGCCGAACTCCCGGCCCAGCAGCAGCCAGACAAGGGTGGTCAGCACCGAAATGGAGATGACTGCGGGCACGAAGAAGCCGGAAACGGTATCGGCGATCTTGGCAATGGGGGCCTTGGTGGCGGCGGCATCGCTGACCATCCGGATGATCTGGGCCAGCGTGGTATCCTCGCCCACACGGGTGGCTTCGCACTTCAGGAAACCGGACTGGTTGGTGGTGGCGGCACTGACCTTGTCTCCCGCAGTCTTGTCCACCGGGATGCTCTCGCCGGTCAGGGCGCTCTCATTCACGGCGCTGGAACCTTCCAGCACAAGGCCGTCCACCGGGATGTTCTCACCGGGGCGCACCACAAAGAGGTCGCCCTTTTTCACCTGTGCAATGGGCACAGTCACTTCGGCCCCTTCCCGCAGCAGGGTGGCGGTCTGGGGGGCCAGCTTCATCAGGCTCTTGAGCGCGTCGGTGGTCTTGCCCTTGGAGCGGGCCTCCAGCATTTTGCCCACGGTGATCAGGGTCAGGATCATGGCGGCAGATTCAAAGTAGAGCTCCATCATGTAGTGCATGACGAGCACGTCGTTGCCGTCTACCTGAGCGCGGGTCATGGCGAACAGGGCGTAGGTGCTCCAGAGAAAGCTGGCCGAGGAACCCAGCGCCACCAGTGTATCCATGTTGGGGGCACGGTGGAGCAGGCCCTTGAAGCCGCTGATGAAGAACTTCTGGTTGATGACCATTACGATGCCCGCCAGCAGCAGCTGGACCAGACCCATGGCGACGTGGTTGCCGTCGAACCAGTGGGGGAGCGGCCAGCCCCACATCATGTGGCCCATCGAAAAATACATCAGCACCGCCAGAAAGACCAGTGATGCGATGAGCCGTTTCTTCAGTCTGGGTGTTTCGTGGTCAGCCAGTGCATCCAGCTCGGCGCTGGGGGTCTCGGCGGCAGCATCCTTGGGGCTTGCGCCGTAGCCTGCCTCCTGCACTGCCTTGACGATGGCTGATGCGCTGGCGGTGCCCTCCACTCCCATGGAGTTGGTCAGCAGGCTCACCGAGCAGCTGGTCACGCCGGGCACAGCTTTTACGGCCTTCTCCACCCGGGCAGAGCAGGCCGCGCAGCTCATGCCCGTAACAGTATACTGTTCCATTGTTTCCCTCCGATAAAAACGCTGCGTGAATGGGATCAAACGAGCTTGTTCAGGATCCACAAAAACTCCTGCAGCTTCTCTTCACCGCCGTTTTTCAGGTCCTCAGCCACGCAGGTGCTCAGGTGCTGGTCGATCAGCTCCCGGGTAAAACCGTTCAGGGCGCTTCTGGCGGCAGCGGCCTGCACCAGAATATCCGTGCAGTACACGTCCTTTTCTACCATGCTCCGGATGCCCCGGATCTGGCCCTCGATGCGGTTCAGCCGGGTGATGAGGTGCTTGTACTCCTCCTCGGTGCGCTGCTTGTGGCGGCAGCCGCAGCCGGTGCTTCCCTCAGCCGGGGCACAGCAGGGTGCTTCTGCCGGGGCGGGGGAGCAGTGGGGGCAGCTGCCCTCCGGGATCTTGTTCACATCGCTCATGTCTATTCTCCTTTCGTTACCCCTTGGGGGTATCTTGTACCATAGCTGCATTATAGCACGGCGGTCCTGTTTCTGCAAGTAGGGCTGGGGGGTATTATTGTGAATTTTTTATGAACGCAGAAGATAAAACAAAAGGCCCTGCGCCCCAAACGGGGAACAGAGCCTTTGAAGCATCCGGAACGATCAGTAGGCGAATCTGCGCATAAAGGCAAGGTCGCTTGCGGCGCGGGCGGGCACAGCTTCCTCCCGCAGCACGGGCAGGGAAGCCTGCGGCATCTGCCGCAGCATCTCAAAGCCGCCGGCGTAGTCCACGCAGGAATCCTCCAGGCTGGTGGAATAGAGCGTTCCATCCGGCTGGAAGTTCTGGCCCTTGAAATGGACCGCCGTGATCTTGTCGCCATACCAGCTGCCCACCTTATCCCAGATGCGGCGTTGTGCATCCACAGACGCGGCCTCCGGGCCCACATAGTTGGCAAAATCGCAGATGACGCGCAGGTTGGGGCTTGCCATGGTGTCCAGCACCATCCGCACTGCCTCGGGGGTATTCATGGCGTGGTAGTAGACGCACTCCACGGCAAAGAGCACTCCCTGCTCTTCGCAGGCAGGCAGGATCTCGCCCAGACTGCGCAGGAGCGCTTCCTGTGCCTCCTTCCGGGTCACACCGGGCTGTTTGGCCATGTTGGTGGTCTCGCTGCCCATGCAGCCTGCACCCAGCGCCTTGGCAACAGGGATCTGGCTCAGCACCTTTGCCACCTCGGCACGGCGCTTGTCCTCGTCGACATAGCTCAGCTCCACATAGGTGCCGTCCACGGCAATGCCCACGCCGGATGCTGCCGCAGCCGCTCTTGCCCGCTCCACCAGCGCAGGAGTCACATCGTCATAGCTCTTTACGCCCTCCACCGCCTTGGGAAAGGCCAGCTGGGTGCAGGCAAAGCCTGCCTGCCCGATGGAGGAAAAGAGGGTCTCGGGGTCATGGCGGCCAAAATCGTGGCCGCGCGCACCAAGAATGAATTCAGGCATCCTCCACCTCCATCAGCCGAACACACGGGCGGCAAAGAGATTCAGCTCTTTGCCCCACCAGTACCAGTCGTGGGAGACATCGCTGCCCCACACTTCCAGATGCACGGGCAGGCCGCAGTCGGTCAGTGCATCGGCCATGGCCTGGGTGTCCACCAGCGCGTCGCCCTCGTAGCTGCCCTGACCGGCACAGAGGAGAAGGGAATTCTCCTCAGCCTTTGCCAGCAGCTTCTTGTCCACAAGGCCCTCCTCTGCCAGATAGGCCAGGGGGGCATTGCGCAGGACCAGGTCATCTGCTGCATTGCCCAGGAAACGGCTCACATCGTACAGGCCGGAAAGGCCGATGGCACCCGCGAACACCTCGGGGCGGCGCAGGCGGCAGTTCACTGCCTGATACGCACCGGTGTCCACGCCCACCGCCCAGAGCAGGGTGTCCTTTTTGGCACCGTTCAGGGTCAGGATGCGGGGAGCCAGCTCGCTTGTCAGGTAATTGAAATACTTTTCCTGCATCTCGGCCCGGCGGCGGGGAGCTGTGTCCCCGGCCAGCAGACTCTCGGCATCGATGCTGTCGGCGCAGAACAGCTGCACCTTGCCCTCATTCAGCAGCGGGGCAATGGCATCGGGCATCCCGTTGTTTTCCCAGTCGTAAAAGCGGCCGCCCCGCGCGGGCAGAGCCAGCACCGGCGTACCGGCATGGCCGTAGACCTTGAACTCCATGTCGCGGCCCAGCATCCGGCTCCATTCCTTATAATACGTCCCTTGGATCATGGCAGCATCCTCCTGTTGTCACACAAATTGATTGCGCTGGGGGTCATAGGCGTACCCCACAGCGGAAAGCCTGGCACACAGCGCGGCCTTGTCCTCATCCAGATCCTCGCACAGCGCGTCCAGAGTGGGGTAGAAGTCCCGCAGCTTCAGGTTGATCATGCTCAGCAGCATGATCGGGTCATTTGGCAGAGCCATCGTCGATCCCTCCAGAAGATAACAAAAAAGCCGGCCACTCGACAAAGTGACCGGCAGATGCAGCTACTTAGACAGCGCGGGTAACCTTGCCAGCGCGCAGGCAGCGAGAGCATGCGTAGATATACTTGGGAGAGCCTTCCACGACCGCCTTGACACGACGGACATTCGGCTTCCAGGTACGGTTGGAACGGCGATGAGAGTGGGAAACCTTGATACCAAAGGTAACACCCTTGCCGCAGCATTCACACTTAGCCATGGTACTTGCACCTCCTACAGTGAAGTATGGAATTCAAAATAATCAGCTTGACTATTTTACCAGAGATGCGGAGAAAAAGCAAGAGCAAATTTGATTTTTCCGCAACTTTTTTCTTGCAGGGCCAAACCCTTGCCCCAAAAGCGAAAAAATAGTACAATAGGATAAAATCCAACTGAGGGAGAAACGAATGACCGCACAAGGAATGTATTATCTCATCCGGGCACTGGTGACCCTGATTGCCATCCCGTTCCATGAGGCGGGCCACGCGCTGGCCGCCTGGCTGCTGGGCGACCCCACCGCAAAGCGGGAGGGCCGCATCAGCCTGAACCCGTTCCGCCACTTTGACCTCGTGGGCACCCTCTGCATGATCTTTGCCGGGGTGGGCTGGGCAAAGCCTGTTTCCACCGACCCCCGCAATTTCAAAAACCCCAAGTGGGGCATGGCCCTCACCGCGCTGGCAGGCCCGGCGGCCAATCTGCTGCTGGCCTACCTCGGCATGGTGGCGTGGAAGATCCTGTATTATTGGGCCCCCACCACCATGATCACGATTTTCGCGGCCCGCTTCCTCCAATACTTAGTGATGATGGATGTGGGCCTTGCGGTGTTCAACCTCATTCCCATCCCGCCGCTGGACGGCAGCCGCATCCTGCTGGTGGTGCTGCCCCAGCGCATCTACTTCCAGATCATGCGGTACGAGCGCGTCATTTTCGTCATCCTGCTGGCGGCTGTCTGGGCCGGTGTGCTGGATGGCGTGCTGGGCACCTTCAATGATGTGGTCTGGGATCTGCTGGATCTCGGCACCGGCTACATCGACCAGATCGCCTATTCTGCGTATTATGCAACCATCGGGACGGTGATCTGAGTGGCAGAAGAACTGACCTTCCGTCTGGAGGATTTTGAGGGCCCGCTGGAGCTGCTGCTCACGCTGGTGCAGAAGCACAAGATGGACCTGCACAACATCCCCATTCTGAAGCTTATCGACCAGTACACCCGCGCGGTGGAATCGGCCGAGAGCACCGACCCTGAAATTTCCAGCGCTTTTATCGAGATGGCCGCCCACCTGGTGGAGATGAAGAGCTATTTGCTGCTGCCCCGCAGTGAAGAGGGCGAGCGGATGAAGCAGGAGCTCACCGGCCAGCTCATTGAATATGACCAGTGCCGCCGGATGGCCGCCCGTCTGCGGGAGCGGGGAGAGGGATATACCGTGTTCGTGCGCACCCCGGCCCGGCTGGAATGGGACAACACCTATGATCTCTTCCATTCGCCGCAGGTGCTGGCAGACTGCTGGCAGGCCCTGATGGGGCGCACCACTGTCCGCAAAATGCCCACCCAGCAGCAGTTCGAGCCGCTGGTGTCGGCCCCGCAGGTCTCGGTGAGCAGCCGGGTGGTCTACATCCTGCGCCAGCTCATTGCAGGCGGTGCAAAAAAGATGGACCAGCTGTTTTCCCGCCGCCAGACCCGGGGGGCCAACGTGGCCACCTTTCTGGCGCTGCTGGAGCTGGTGCGCGGCGGCCGTGTGACGCTTGGCCCGGAGGGCGAACTGAAGATGCGCCGGGGCCGCATTGACCGCACAAAGGAGGAGCAATGAATCAGAAACAAATTCGTGCCGCAGTGGAAGCAATGCTCTTTGCCTACGCGGAGCCCATCGGGGCCGATAAGCTGGCCCAGGCGCTGCAGCTGCCCACCGCCAGCGTGGAATCTGCGCTGGAAGCACTGCACGAGCGCTGCCAGAAAGAGGACAGCGGCCTGTGCCTGCTCCACCTGAACACCCATTGGCAGCTGGCCACCAAAACGGAATTTGCGGAGTGCGTCCGCCGTGTGCTGGACACCCGCCGCTCCATCCCGCTGGGCCCTGCGGCCATGGAGACCCTGACCGTCATCGCCTACAACCAGCCTGTCTCCCGCGCCTTCATCGAGCAGGTGCGCGGCGTGGATTCCTCTTCCAGCGTGTCGGGCCTGCTGGAAAAGGGGCTCATTGAAGAAGCGGGCCGTCTCGACCTGCCCGGCAGACCGGTGGCTTTCCGCACCACGGACGTGTTCCTGCGGTGCTTTGGCCTGTCCAGTCTGGAAGATCTGCCCCCGGTGCGGGGCACGGAAAGTGAGGCGGCCCAATGAGCGTCCTGTGGAGTGTTCTCGCTGGTATCGGCACGGTGCTGCTGTTCCTCTTAAAAGGGGTGGGCATCCTGCTGCTGGTGGTGCTGGTGTTGGGTCTGCTGCTCATGTTCTGCCCCTTCTGCGCCGATGTGCAGTGGGCGGAGGGCATCTTTCAGGTAAAGGCCGGTGCACTGGGCATTACCTTCCCGGTGTTCCGGTATCCCGCGCCGGAAAAGCCTGAGAAAAAAGAAAAAAAGAAGAAAGCGTCCGGCGCACAGAAGCCCCAAAAGGAAGCCCCGCCCCGCCAGAAGGCAAAGCTGACCCTGCAGATCGTCTGCACCATCTTAAAAGGGGCGGGAAAGCTTACCCGGGCCATCATCGGCTCCCTGCGCTTCACCCGGATCGACGTTGTCCTCGGTGTCCGGGGCGAAGACCCTGCCGAGGCTGCCCGCAGCTATGGCAGGCTGAACGCCTGGCTCTACCCGACGCTGGGTTTCCTGGACCGGTTCGTCTATCTGGACTTTGAGCAGCTCCGGCTCCTGCCGGATTTCGGCAGCGCCGAGCCCACCATAAAGGATCACGTCTCCTTCCGGGTCACGGCCCGGGCCTACGCCATCGTTTTCACGCTTCTGCGCGTTCTGTATGCGTTCTGGCGCGAAAAGGTACTGGACGTTTTTATCTAGCTCGGGTATAATAATTTTGTATGGTGCGTCCGCGTCCCGGCCTGTACAGGGCAGGGAAGTGGTTCCGTGGGAGCGGCGTTCCGCTCCCCGATATAGAAGTAAGGAGGCCGAATTTATGGCTGAGCATCCCATTCAAAACCTGATGAACGTTACGATGGACAAGATCCGTCAGATGGTGGATTCCAACACCATCGTCGGCAAGCCCATCACCACCGATGACGGCACCACCATCCTGCCGGTGTCCAAGGTGAGCTTCGGCTTTGCCTCTGCCGGCACCGATTTCGACGGCAAGAACGCCGCCAACAAGGATCTGTTCGGCGGCGGCTCCGGCGCGGGTGTCAACATCCAGCCCGTGGCATTCTTGGTGGTTAAGGACGGCTGCGTCCGCACCATCCAGCTCTCTGACGGCAACAACACCGTGGACCGTGCCCTGACCATGATCCCCGAACTGGTGGAAAAGGTCAGCGCACTCATTAAAAAGGACGAGCCTGCTGCTCCTAAAAGTGAGCAGTAAAGGCCAGCGGGCAGCTTTCCCTCGCAAGTGAAACGGGCCATTCCATCGCCCGCCCTACTGCCTGCGGCAGCAGGGTCCCACCCCAGCGGACACTTGCTCAGGAAACTGCCCGCCGACCCTCAACACATCGCCGTAACTGCAAGCCTCCAACTTGCAGTTTTTTCAGCGCATGCTCCGGCGTGCGCTTTTGAGCGCCGGGAGGCGCACAAGGAGTTTTATTATGGCAGAAGAACGTATTCAGAAGATCATGGCCGAGCAGGGCTTGTGCTCCCGCCGCGCGGCCGAGCAGATCATTGCCGAGGGCCGCGTCAAGGTCAACGGCCACCCCGTCAAGGTGGGCGACAAGATGGACCCCAACCGGGATGTGCTGCATGTGGATGACGAGCGCATCTACATCCAGAAGAACCAGCAGCTCTACTATCTGGCCCTGTACAAGCCCCGCGGCTATGTGACCACCGCCAGCGATGAGCTGGGCCGCAAGACCGTTATGGAGCTGGTCAGTGATATCCCCGCCCGCCTGTACCCGGTGGGCCGCCTGGATAAGGACAGCGAGGGCCTGCTGCTGATGACCAACGACGGTGCCTTTGCGCAGGCTGTCACCCATCCGTCGGGCGGCATCTCCAAGCTGTACCGCGTCACCGTGCAGCCCCGGGCCGATGAGAGCCAGATCCTGAAGATGAGCTCCGGCGTTGTGCTGGACGATGGCACCAAGACCATGCCCTGCGCCATCAACATCGTCACCGACGAGCCCGGCCGCACCGTGATGGAGATGACCCTGAAAGAGGGCAAGAACCGCGAGATCCGCCGCATGTGCGAGGCCGTTGGTCTGGAGGTCGTCCGCCTGAAGCGCAACGCCGAGGGCGTGGTCAAGCTGGGAATGCTCAAGCCCGGCACCTACCGTGAACTGACCAAGGCAGAGGTCAGCGGTCTGCGTGCCGCCGCCGCCAAGGGCCGCGCCCAGACCCGCAGCGCATCGCTGCAGTCCAAGGCTGCCGCCCGCCGCCCCAAGGGCCCTGTGGGCAGCGGCAATGCCCCCGCAAAACGGAGAAAGTGATCGTTTTTTCAGCTTTCACGGCGCAAAAACCGTCTGATCCTGGAAAAGATTGTGAAATTTTTCCGCAAAATGGGCCTTTCAGCCCTTGTGAACGCTCTCAAAATAAGGTATAATGATACTAATTTTGAAAGCTCAAAATAAAAAGCTCAAAATAGAAAAGCAGGAGGTCTTACCATGGCTTCAAAGAGTAACAAAGGAGAAATCCTCGCCAAGTTTTTCGATGACGGGGAGTATACCGCACTGTTTGCGGACGGCGCAGTGAGTGCTGCCTGCGGCTATGCGGCTGGTCAGCAGGCTTATGCTGTTTACCAGAACGGCGAGGCTGTCTCTGTCAAGGACGTTGAGAAGAACATCAAGGTCCTGGAGATGGCTGCTCAGACCGGCTGCCCGGTGGTCACGTTCTACAACTCTGTCGGCGCTAAGCTGGCTGAGGGTCTGGACGTTCTGACCGCCAGCGCCAAGCTGAACGCCACCATCGCCAAGGTTTCCGGTGTCATCCCCCAGATCGCAGTCGTCACCGGCGTGTGCGGCGGCACCAGCGCACTGAGCGCTGCCAATGCTGACGTGTGCGTCATGGCTGAGGATGCAGAGCTGTTCTTCACCGCTCCGTTCACCTCCGCCGCCAAGGGCGACAAGGTCCCCGGCGCAGGCACTGCCGAGGCTGCTGCCAAGGCTGGTGTGGCTGCCATCGTGGCTGCCAACGCTGAGGAAGCTGCCGAGAAGGCTGCCCACATCGTGGGTCTGCTGCCCGCCAACAACCTGACCGGCCCCGCCATCTTCGAGTTCGAGCAGCCCACCAGCGTTCTGAGCGCCGGTGCTGCTCCCGAGAAGGCTGCCGCTGCCCTGATCGACAAGGACAGCGCTGTGGAGCTGTACGCAGGCTTCGGCAAGCACGTCTACACCGCATTCGCAACCATCGGCGGCAACGCTGTGGGTATTGTGGCCACCGGCGAGACCCTGTGCCACAACTGCGTGGCCAAGGCTTCCCGCTTTGTCCGCCTGTGCGATGCTTTCAGCGTGCCCGTGCTGACCATCGTCAACACCAACGGCTTTGTACCCAGCGCCACCGATGACATCGCAGGCGGCATCCGTGAGGCTGCCCGTCTGGCTGCCACCTATGCCGATGCTACCACCGCCAAGGTGGCTCTGCTGTCCGGCAAGGCTGTGGGCCCTGTCTACACCGCTCTGGCCAACGCTGACCTGAAGATCGCCGTCAACGGCTGCACCGTCAGCGCTCTGGAGCCCAACGCTGCCGTCTCCGTCCTGTACAAGGCCGAGATCGACGCTTCCGACAACATCATTGCCGCCACCAACGCCAAGGCTGCCCAGTACACCGCTGAGGTGTGCAGCGCTGCCAACGCCGTTGCCGCCGGTGCCGCTGATATGACCTGCGACGCTGCCAACGCCCGTGCAAGCGTGGTTGCCGCCTTTGAGCTGCTGAGCACCAAGCGTGCCGCCCGCCTGCCCAAGAAGCACGGCAACATGGCTCTGTAAGCGGTTCCGGAACGTAAACCGTACATCGAATCCATACATTGATTTTGTTCAGGAGGATCCTTCCATGAAGTACTACAATATTACCGTCAATGGCGTTGCTTACAGCGTTTCCGTTGAGGAGACCGCCGCAGGCGCTGCTCCTGTTGCAGCTCCCGCTGCTCCCGCCGCACCCAAGGCTCCGGCTGCTCCTGCTGCCGCTCCCAAGGCTGCTGCTCCCGCCGGTGCTGCCGGTGCCGTCACCGTCAAGGCTCCCATGCCCGGCAACATCCTGGATGTCAAGGTCGCAGCCGGTGCTTCCGTCAAGGCTGGTGACGTGCTGGTCATCCTCGAGGCCATGAAGATGGAGAACGAGATCGTTGCTCCTCAGGATGGCACTGTGGCCTCCGTCAACGTCAACAAGGGCGACACCGTCAACTCCGGTGACGTTCTGGTTTCCATGAACTGAGAACTGAGGAAGAGGTGACAACCATGGCCAAAAAGCCGATCAAGATTACGGAAGTCGTCCTGCGTGATGCTCACCAGTCTCTGCTGGCCACCCGTATGACGATGGATGAGATGCGTCCCATCCTGCCCGAAATGGATAAGATCCCTTACTTCTCTGTCGAGTGCTGGGGCGGCGCTACCTTTGATAGCTGCATCCGCTTCCTCGATGAGGACCCCTGGGAGCGTCTGCGCATCCTGCGCAAGGAGCTGCCCCACCAGAAGCTGCAGATGCTGTTCCGCGGCCAGAACATGCTGGGCTACCGCCCCTACGCCGATGATGCTGTCGAGTACTTTGTACAGAAGTCTGTTGCAAACGGCATCGATGTCATCCGCATCTTCGACGCACTGAACGATCCCCGCAACCTGCAGACCGCCATCAAGTCTGCCAACAAGGAAGGCGCACATGTTCAGGGCTGCATCAGCTACACCCTGAGCCCCGTGCACAACAACGAGTACTACGTCAAGTATGCCAAGACCCTGGAGGAGATGGGCGCAAACTCCATCTGCATCAAGGACATGGCTGGCCTGCTGACTCCCTACACCTGCTATGATCTGGTCAAGGAGCTGAAGAACACCCTGTCCATCCCGGTCGATATCCACAGCCACTACACTGCCGGTCTGGCTTC
The DNA here is from genome assembly GCF_017377545.1 of Faecalibacterium sp. Marseille-Q4164. Classification (NCBI taxonomy): domain Bacteria; kingdom Bacillati; phylum Bacillota; class Clostridia; order Eubacteriales; family Oscillospiraceae; genus Faecalibacterium; species Faecalibacterium sp. Marseille-Q4164. Next base: position 281,413 of record NZ_JAFREJ010000001.1, read on the forward strand.
CATGTCCCTGCTGAAGGGCATTGAGGCAGGTGCCGACATCGTTGATACCGCCATGAGCCCCCTGAGCGGCGGCACCAGCCACATGGCCACCGAAAGCCTGGTCGCTGCCCTGCAGGGCACCGATTACGACACCGGTCTGGATCTGAAGCAGCTGAACGTTGTCCGCGCTTACTTTGCAAAGCTGCGCGAGAAGTACATCGCCAACGGCCAGATCAGCCCCAAGAGCCTGGGCGTGGATGCCAACACCCTGCTGTATCAGGTGCCCGGCGGCATGTTCTCCAACATGCTCAAGCAGCTGAAGGATGCAGGCAAGGAAGATAAGCTGGATGAAGTGCTGGCTGAGATCCCCCGCGTTCGTGAGGACGCAGGCTATCCTCCGCTGGTCACCCCCACCAGCCAGATCGTTGGCACGCAGGCTGTGTTCAACGTCATCCTGGGCGAGCGCTACAAGATGGTCACCAAGGAGTTCAAGGGCCTGGTCCACGGCGATTACGGCAAGACTCCCGCTCCCATCAGCCCCGAGTTCACCAAGAAGATCCTGGGCGACGAGCAGCCCATTACCTGCCGCTTTGCCGACACCCTGGCTCCCGAGATGGACAAGCTGAAGGCTGAGGCCGCCAAGTGGGCAACGCAGGAAGAGGATGTTCTGACCTACGCAATGTTCCCGCAGGTCGCACCCAAGTTCTTCGAGAAGCGCAATGCCAAGAAGCAGGGCGTGGACGCTGACCACGCTGATTACACCAATCAGTCTCACCCTGTCTAAATCATAATACCAGAAGGGGCTGCTGCACCGTTTGATGCAGCAGCCCCTTCTTTTTGTTTTTATTTGTACTCCCGCAGGTCTCAATTGTTCTTGCCATTCTCGGCCTTCATGGCGTTGTAGCCAATCAGCACGGTCCAGACATAGGCGCAGGTCTTGGGGATCATCAGCATACCGATCAGGGGGTTGACATCTGCCCACAGCACCACCGGGAGATAGAAACCGAAGCTCAGCACGATGGTCAGCCACATCCAGCGGAAAGCCTGATCCTTGTGTTCCTTGGCACTGTGGTAGAACAGCACGATGATCAGCAGGCCCAGCAGTGCAAAGGGGATGTTGCGCAGGATGCCCCAGGTCAGCGGGGTGTGGTTGGTCAGCCACTGGTTCTGCGGCATCATGCACAGCACGATGCGCACAGCGGAAAGGGCGTACACGGCGATGGTCAGATCCTTCTGGCCCTCGATCTGGTAGCGCTTGCGCCAGACGTAGTACAGCAGTACATAGAACACGGTCATGGTCACGGAGGTGATCCACTTGCCCAGGCCCAGAGGCACAGCGTAGCTCTCCAGGCCGGTGGTGCACAGTGCCAGTGCACGGGGCACCAGATGGAAGGAGTCACCTGCGCCCAGCACCACGGCCATCAGGCCGAACAGGCGGAACTGGGTGTTGTCCTTGCTGCCGCGGATCATGCGGATGCCTACGGTCAGCACGGTGACCAGATAGAAGATGTCGAAAACGGTCTCAATGATTGCTCTCATAAGAATGTTGCTCCTTTACGGTTGGTTTGTTTTGCTGCTCTATCGCGATCCGGTCAGCGATTGCCGGCCGGACTGCATCGTTGTGATGTGCAGGCTGCCGTGGGTGGAATGCTGGGGGAGATGTCCCGCATCACTCAATATGAACATTGTTCACTTTTGGCCGTAAAAAACTCCCACAAGACTGTGGGATGTTTTTTACACTTCATAAATGGCCCTGCGGATGATCTCCAATACCGTTGTGGGGTCAAAATCCTGCTGCACCACGGCAGAAAGCATGAGGGAGAACAGGATGCCCGCAAATTTCTGGCGGGTGAACTCCTCAGTAAATGCGTCTGGCCGGATCTTTTTGTCCCTGGTCAGCACCATGGTCAGCGCATCCAGGATGTGCTGCCAGGTCTGCCGCATCTGCTGCTTGCCATCGGCGGTATCCTGCCGCACAAAGCCAAGCGCGTGGTGGGTGAAGAAGCCGGGGTACTGCTCAGAACCGTACTCCATCTGCCGGTACATCCAGCGGATGCAGGACAGGGTATCCTCAAACACCGCCGGGTCGTCCGGGTGGCGGAAGATATCGCTCCAGATGCTTTCCACCGCCGCGCTCACCAGATCGGTCTTGGAACCGAAGTAGTTGTAGATGCACCCCACGGATACCCCGCAGGCTGCTGCCACTGCACGGATGTTGACCGCTTCCCATCCATTCTGCTGGATGAGGACCCGGCTCGTTTTCAGGATCTCCTCCTTGGACGTTGCCATCGGATTCGTATGACCACCTCCTCAACATGAACGCTGTTCACGATGCGTAGTATAGCGCTGTTCCTGCCCCTTGTCAAGGGGGTAAAATAGATTTTTTTCGCCGCATTGCTTGCAAAAAAAGGGGCGGCAGAGTAAAATATATAGTATATGTATCGTAACATGGGTCTGTGTGCCCCAAAGCGGATACATATACGAAGAATGTCCGCAGAAAACCCTTTGGAATACGAGGAAAAAAGCATGATTTTGAGCATGACCGGTTTTGGCCGGGGAACTGCTGTGCGCAATGGCCGTGAGATCACGGTGGAGCTGCGCAGCGTCAATTCCCGGTACTTTGAGTATTCTTCCCGGATGCCCCGCACCTGCAGCTATCTGGACAGCCGCCTGAAAAAGCAGCTGAACGAGCGGGTGACCCGCGGCAAGGTAGAACTGAGCCTGACGGTGCAGACCGTGGATGCCGCCGATACCGTGGTGGCTGTGAATCAGGAGCTGGCCAGGAGCTACCAGCAGGCCCTGCGGGACCTGTCTGAGACGCTGGAGGTCAAGAACGATGTGACCGCCGGGATGATCGCCCGCTTTCCCGATGTGCTGACCACCCGCCACGCCGATGTGGATGAGGAGCAGCTGTGGGAGGATGTTTCCGCTGTCACTGCCCAGGCGCTGGACCGCTTTGTGGAGATGCGCGCCGCTGAGGGTGCCAAGATGAAGGCTGACGTGGAGAACCGCCTGCGCTTTCTGGAGGAATGCGTGGGCCGGGTGGAGACCCTGAGCGCCGGTCGGGTGGAGAACTACACCAACCGCCTGTACGAAAAGCTCAAGGTCATTCTGGAGGACCGGAACATCGATGATGCCCGTGTCCTGACCGAGGCCGCCATCTTTGGCGACAAGACCGCCGTGGATGAGGAGACCGTCCGCCTGCGCAGCCACATCGCCCAGTACCGTTCCATTTTGGAGCTGGACGAGCCCGTGGGCCGCAAGCTGGATTTCCTGACCCAGGAGCTGAACCGTGAGACCAATACCATCGGTTCCAAGTGTCAGGATCTGGATATCACCCGCATCGTGGTGGATATGAAGGCGGAGATCGAGAAGATCCGTGAGCAGATCCAGAATCTGGAGTAAACCCTGAGATTCAGATGGTTCGGAGGAAAAGATGAAACTGATCAACATCGGCTTTGGCAATCTGGTCAGCGCGGGCCGGGTGGTGGCTGTGGTCAGCCCCGATTCTGCCCCGGTCAAGCGTCTGGTCAAGGAAGCGCGGGAGCGGGGGATGCTCATTGATGCGTCCTATGGCCGCAGCACCCGCGCCGTCCTCATCATGGACTCCGACCACGTTGTCCTTTCAGCTCTTCAGCCCGAAACGGTGGCCAGCCGTGCCGCCGGTCAGGCCGAGGGCAAAACAGTGACAGAAGAGGAGCAGTAAGACCATGGAAAATGAAAAATATCTGTTTGTCGTTTCCGGTGCCGCCGGTACCGGAAAGGACAGTGTGGTCAGCGCTTTGCGCAAGGCCCACCCCGAAATCGAAAAAACGGTTTCTGCCACCACCCGTTCCCCCCGCCCCGGGGAGCAGGAAGGGGTAGACTACTACTACCGCACCAAGGAGCAGTTCCAGCAGCTCATCGATCAGGATGAGGTCGTGGAGCACAACTTCTTCAACGGCAACTACTACGGCACCCTGAAGGAAGAGGTCAACAAGCGGCTGAACGCGGGCAAGCTGGTGGTCATGGTCATCGATGTGCATGGTGCGGCCAATATCCGCCGCATGTATCCCGGTGCCACCACCATCTTCCTGCTGCCCCCCTCCACCCAGGAGCTGGAGCGCCGCCTGCGTGGCCGCGGCACCGAGACCGAGGAGAGCATCCGGGAGCGCCTGGAGATCGCCCGCAATGAGCTGGCCCAGCAGGACAAATTCACCCTCAAGCTGGTCAACGACGAGGTGGATGCCTGCGCCGCCAGACTCTATGATGTTATCTGCCAGCGTGCGGGCCTGACCCGCTAAATCGCTTTGAAGGAGCTGCCTGAATGCCCAAAACGGTAGGCGTTGCAGTGAGCAACGCGACCTTTCATTTCGACAAACTCTATACCTATGCCGTCATGCCCGACCAGCAGGATACCGTCCGGCTGGGCAGCATGGTGCTGGTGCCCTTCGGGCGGGGGAGCCGTGCCCGGATGGGCGTGGTGCTGGCCTGCGATGCCGAACCGGAGAGCGCAAAGCTCAAGTTCCTGTTCGATGTGGCCCCGGCCTCTGCCTGCCTCACCCCGGAGCTGCTGCGGCTGGTGCACTTTTTGAAGGAGCGCACCTTCTGCACCTACTACGAGGCCGTCAAGGCGGTCATCCCCTACGGCGCGCAGTACAAGCCCACCGTGGCGGAGGACGGCGTGACCCCGGTGCTTCAAAAGCAGCTCGTCCGCCACACGGAAAATGCCTACAAGCTGGTGGGCACGCTGCCCCCAAAGCCCAGGCCGACCGCCAAGCAGCTGGCCGCAGTGGCCCTGCTGGCCGGGGGAGAGCGCACCCTGTCTGCATTGGAGGAAAAGGGCATCAGCCGGGCGGTGCTGGACAACCTCTGCGCCAAGGGCGTGCTGGAATGCAGCAAGGTGAACAAATCCATCGACCTGTATTCTTCCATCCCGCTGAAGAACGAGCCCATCCTTCTCACGGAGGAGCAGCAGGCCGCCTATGACGCGCTGCTGCCCGGGCTGGAGGATGCAGCCCCGCACTCGGCCTTGCTCTACGGTGTGACCGGCAGCGGCAAAACGCTGGTGTTCCTGAAGCTCATCGAGCACTGCCTGCAGATGGGCCGCCGGGCGCTGGTGCTGGTGCCGGAGATCAGCCTGACCCCTCAGATGATCCTGCGGCTGAAAAGCCAATTTGGCAAGCGGGTGGCCGTGCAGCATTCCGCCCTCAACCACACCGAGCGCCTGCTCCAATGGCAGATGATCCAGGACGGCGGCGCGGATATCGTGGTGGGCACCCGCAGCGCGATCTTCTCCCCGCTGGAAAACATCGGCCTTGTCATCATTGATGAGGAGCAGGAGCACACCTACCGCTCCGAATCTGCGCCCCGCTACTCGGCCCACGAGGTGGCCCGGCAGCGTGCGGCGGAGAACGGGGCCCTGCTCCTGCTGGCCAGCGCCACCCCCAGCACCGAGAGCTATTATGCCGCCCAGCATGGCCGCACTCAGCTGGTGCGCCTGACCAAACGCTATGGCGGCAACCCGCTGCCCAAAGTCCAGATCGTGGATATGCGGGCCGAGCTTGCCTCCGGCAACCCCCGGGAGATCAGCCTTGCCATGGAGGATGCCATCCGGCACAACCTTGAGGCAGGCAAGCAGACCATCCTGCTGCTCAACCGCCGGGGTTACCAGACCGTGGCCCAGTGCGAGGATTGCCGCGAGGTGCTCAAATGCCAGAAGTGCAGCGTGCCCATGGTCTACCACAAATCGGCCCACAAGCTGCTCTGCCATTACTGCGGCAGCCAGCTGGACCCGCCCCCTGCCAGGTGCCCCGCCTGCGGCGGAAAACTGCAGTACCGGGGCTTTGGCACCCAGAAGGCCGAGGAGGAGCTGGCAAAGCTCTTTCCGGAGGCCCGCATCCTGCGGATGGATCAGGATACCACCGCCGCCAAGGATGCCCATGAAAAGCTGCTGGCAAAGTTTGCCCGGCATGAATATGACATTATGGTGGGCACCCAGATGGTGGCAAAGGGGCTGGATTTCGAGGATGTGACGCTGGTGGGCGTGCTGGGCATCGATTCGCTCCTGTTCGCCCAGGGCTTCCGGGCTTATGAGACCGTGTTCAGCCTCGTCACGCAGGTGGTGGGCCGGAGCGGCCGGGCAAAAGACCCCGGCTTTGCCATCATCCAGACCACCGACCCGGACAACCCGGTGCTCAACCTTGCCGCCGCGCAGGACTACGACGCGTTCTTCGAGCAGGAGATCGCCTACCGGAAGCTGGGGCTTTATCCGCCCTTCTGCGGGCTCTGCGTTGTGGGCTTTGCCGGGCCAAAGGAGAGCGAGGTGGCCCGGGCTTCCGCCCGCTTTGCGGCCCTGCTGGGCCGGCAGGCGGCCAAACAGCCCGACCTGCCCCTGCGGGTGCTGGGTCCCACCCCCGGCAGCATTGAAAAGATCAACGATTCCTACCGCTATAAACTTACCGTCAAGTGCCGCAACGACCGCCGTTTCCGGGACCTTATCCGGGAAACGCTGACCCTCTACGAGCAGGAAAAACTGCCCGGCAAGGCCACCGTTGTGGTCGATCTGCACTCGGACGGGGATATCTGATACAACACAACAAATTTTGGAGGTACCACTATGGCTATCCGCAATATCGTAAAAGAGGGCGACCCCATCCTGAACAAGGTCTGCCGCCCCGTGACCAACTTTGACGACCGTCTTGCCACCCTGCTGGATGACATGCGGGAGACGATGATCGCCGCCGACGGCGTTGGTCTGGCAGGCCCTCAGGTGGGCATGCTGCGCCGCGTGTTCGTGGTGTGGGACACCACCGATGCCCCCGAGGAGATCCCCGAGGATTATGAGTACAAGTTCATCGATTTCGTCAACCCCGAGATCCTGGCTGTTTCTGAGGATGAGGAGACCGCCTACGAGGGCTGCCTGTCCTTCCCCGGCCACAACGGTGCCGTGACCCGTCCCGTTGCCGTCAAGGTGCGTGCACAGGACCGCAACGGCAACTGGTTCGAGCTGGAGGCTGAGAACCTGCTGGCCCGCTGCATCCAGCACGAGAATGACCATCTGGACGGCATTACCATCATGGAGTCCAGCGAGTATTTCTACGAGGACACCGAGGAGGGCAAAAAGGCTGCCCGTGAAGCGAAAGGAAACAACTGATGCGCATTCTGTTCATGGGAACCCCGGATATCGCCGCGGAGTGCCTGAAGGCCCTGTATGCCGCCGGTCACGAGATCTGCGGCGTGTACACCCGGCGGGATAAGCCGGTGGGCCGCAAGCAGGTGCTCACCGCGCCCCCGGTCAAGGAAGTTGCTCTGGAGCATGGGACCCCCGTGTTCCAGCCCCGCACCCTGCGGGATGGCAGCGAGGATGCCAACATCCGGGCGCTGGCCCCTGACCTCATCGTGGTGGTGGCCTACGGCTGCATCCTGCCCAAATCCGTGCTGGAAGCTCCGAAGTATGGCTGCATCAACCTGCATGTGTCCCTGCTGCCCAAGTACCGCGGCAGCGCCCCTGTGCAGTGGGCTGTTCTGAACGGCGACACCGAGACCGGCGTTTCCATCATGCAGATGGACGAGGGGCTGGACACCGGCGATGTGCTGGTCTGCGAGAAGATCGCCATCGGCCCGGAGGAGACCAGCGGCGAGCTGTTCGACCGGGTCACCGCCGTAGGTGCCCGCGTCCTCTGTGAGGCGGTGCCCGCCATGGAAGCTGGCACCCTCCAGCCCCAGCCCCAGCAGCATGAGAACGCCACCCTGGCCCCCATGCTGGACAAGGAGCTGGCGGAGTTCAGGTTGACCGATACTGCCGCGCACATCCACAACTGGGTGCGCGGCATGAACCCCTGGCCCATGGCCTGGTTCGTGACCGCAGGCGGCAAAAAGGTCAAGGTGACCGAGTGCCGCGTGGCTGTCTCCAACGGTGAGGCTCCCGGCACGGTGCTTTCCACAAAGCCCCTGACGGTGGCCTGTGCCGATGGCGCGGTCCAGCTGCTTCATGTGGTGCCTGAGGGCAAAAAGCCGATGGATGGCACCTCCTTTGCGGCCGGTCTGCGCCTCAAAGCGGGGGATACCCTCTGATGGCGGCCAATCCACGGGCAGCGGCAGTGGCTGCACTGGTCCGGCAGGAGCAGGACGGCTTCTCAAACCTTGTGCTGGATGCCGAACTCCGCCGCCAGAAACTGGAGGGCCGGGATAAGGCCTTTTCCGGTGCCATCTTCTACACCGTGCTGGAACATCAGGGCACGCTGGATTTCATTCTGGAACAGTTCCTGCCCAAGGGCCTTGCCAGGCTGGACCCGCAGGTGCGCGAGATTCTGCGGGCCGCGCTGGCGCAGGCCCGCTATATGCAGGTGCCGGTGTCGGCGGCGGTGAACGAAGCTGTCAAGCTGACCCGCACCTTCAAAAAGGCAAGTGCGTCCGGGCTGGTCAATGCCGTCCTGCGCAAGGCCTGCAATTATGATCTGGAAACTGCCCGCTTCCGGAACGAGACCCAGCGCCTCATGGTGCTGGGCTCTGCGGGGCAGGATGTGGCAGAGTTTCTGCGCACCCATTACCCTGAGGAAGCGCTGGGCATCCTGACACACACCGCCGACGGCGGCTGCACCAGCCTGCGGGCCAACTGCCTGAAAATGGATGCCGCGGCCCTCTGTGAAAAACTGCTGGAAAGCGGCGTGAAGAGCGCACAGCCCGGCCTTGTGCCCGGCAGTGTGCTGGCAAAGTTCGAGGGCAGCCCGGCGGAGCACCCGCTCTTCAAGGAGGGCTGTTTCCATGTGGAGGGGCAGGCCAGCCAGCTGGCAGCCCTCTGTGTGGAGGCAAAGCCCGGCGATACCGTGATCGACCTCTGCGCGGCACCCGGCGGTAAAACGCTGCTGCTGGCCGAGGAGATGCAGGGGCAGGGCGCACTGTACAGCTGCGATGTGGCAGAGCACCGGGTCGGGCTCATTCGGAGCGCTGTGGAACGGATGGGCTTTGCCCATGTCACTGCCCTCTGCAATGATGCCACCCGCCCCAACCCAAAGCTGCCCGCCGCAGACCGCATTCTGGTGGATGCCCCCTGCAGCGGCCTGGGTATTCTGGCAAAAAAGCCGGATATCCGCTATAAGACGCTGGAAAAAGCACGCCACGATGAATTATTGGCCACCCAGTCGTCCATTCTGGACACAGCAGCCGCTCTGCTGAAAGCGGGCGGGCGGCTGGTCTACTCTACCTGTACCATCGACCCCGCCGAGAACGAGGAGCAGGTGGCGGCGTTCCTTGCCCGCCACCCGGAATTCCGGGTGGTCCGGCCCGCTGTGGCGTTCCCTGACGGAATGACAGTGGGGGAGCACGGGGCGCTCTCGGTGCCCACCCGCACCGGGATGGACGGCTTTTTCCTCTGCGCCATGCAGAAAACGCAATGAACCCGTCGTCCGGTTCGTATTGATTCATAGGAGAATACCATGGAACAAAAACGCTGTATCTCTTCCCTGACGCTGGCCGAGCTGACCGCTGTGCTGAAAGCCATGGGTCAGCCGGGCTTCCGGGCAAAGCAGATCTTCCACTGGGTGCACCAGAAGCTGGTCACCGAGTTTTCTGCCATGACCGACCAGCCCAAGACCCTGCTGGCAAAGCTGGAAGAGCAGTTTTACATTGCTGCCCCCAAGATCGAGCGCCGACAGGAAGCCAAGGACGGCACCGTGAAATATCTGCTGCGGATGGCCGATGGCAACTGCATCGAGACCGTTGTCATGCGCTACCACTACGGCAACACGGTCTGCGTCTCCACGCAGGTGGGCTGCCGGATGGGCTGCCGCTTCTGCGCCTCCACCCAGGCAGGCCGGGTGCGTAACCTGGAAGCCGGTGAGATCTGCTCTGAGATCTATACCGCCCAGAAGGACATCGGGGAGCGCATCTCCCACATCGTCCTCATGGGCATCGGGGAACCGCTGGATAATTTTGACGAGGTCATGCGCTTCCTTGAGAACATCTCCTCCCCGGAGGGCGTGAACATCGGAATGCGCAACATCAGCCTTTCCACCTGCGGTCTGGTGCCCAAGATCGACCAGCTGGCTGAGAAAAAGCTGCAGCTGACCCTTTCGGTCTCCCTGCACGCCCCCAACAACGAGATCCGCAGCGGCATGATGCCGGTCAATGATGCCTACCCCGTGGAGGTGCTGATGCCCGCCGTCCGCCGCTATCAGGAGACCACGGGCCGCCGTGTCAGCTTTGAGTATTCGATGGTGCGCGGTGTCAATGATTCCGATGCCTGTGCCAGACAGCTGGCCGACCTCATCCGGGGCATGGGTGCTCATGTGAACCTCATTCCCATCAACCCGGTGGACGGCAGCCCCTACTCAGCTACCGATGCCGCCAATGTTCAGCGCTTCCAGAAAAAGCTGGAGAGCCTGGGGGTCAACGCCACGGTACGCCGCCGTCTTGGCAGCGAGATCAGCGCCGCCTGCGGCCAGCTGCGCCGGGACGAAATGAATGGTAAGGCGTAAATCGCAAGAGGAGAAGCCTATGAAACTAGCAGGAAAAACGGATGTGGGCCGCGTCCGGCAGGAAAATCAGGATGATTACCGTGCCGGGGAGCTGCCCGGCGGTGCTGTCTGGGCACTGGTGTGTGATGGCATGGGCGGTGCCAAAGGCGGCCGCGAGGCCTCACAGGGGGCCTGCAATGTCATCGAGCAGGTGTTTCAGGAGCAGTACGCCCAGTGCGGAGCAGGGCAGGAGGGAGCTTTTTTGAAAAAGGCCCTCATCAGCGCCAACCGTTATGTGTTCAACAAAGCCGCTCACGAGGAAGCGCTGGCCGGTATGGGCACTACGGCGGTCTGCGCGCTGGTGCGGGGTGGAGAAGCCACCCTCTGCCACGCGGGCGATTCCCGCGCCTACCTCTGCCGGGGCGGTAAACTGACCCAGCTCACCCACGACCACTCCTATGTGCAGGAGCTGGTGGACTGCGGCACCATCACGGAGGAGGAGGCCGAGCACCATCCCCAGAAGAACATCATCACCAGGGCGCTGGGCGTGGATTACCGGCTGGAGCCGGAGGTCACTTCGGTGCAGCTGCAGGCAAAGGATCTGCTGCTGCTCTGCTCGGACGGTCTGACCAACATGGTGCCGGTGGAGCAGATGGAGCAGCTGCTGGCACAGGGCCCATTCTACGACCTGCCCGACAGGCTGGTGGATGCCGCCAACAAGAACGGCGGCTCCGACAACATCACCGCCCTGCTGCTGGCTGTGGAGCCTACGGAGGTGCATCATGGATAACCTGATCGGCAAAACGCTGGACGGTCTGTACACGGTGCGGGAGCTCATCGGCACCGGCGGCATGGCCAATGTCTACAAGGCCGTTGTGGGGCCGGGCGGCCCGGTGCCGGAGGGCACGGTCGTGGCCGTTAAGGTGCTGCGGCAGGAGCTCATGCACGACCCCGACCTTGTGCGCCGTTTCAAGAACGAGTCCAAGGCCATCTCGCTGCTCAACCACCCCAACATCGTCAAGGTGTATGATGTCTCGGTGAGCGACCATCTGCAGTATATCGTCATGGAATATGTGGACGGCATGACCCTGCGCGAGTATCTGAACGAGCGGGGCGGCAAGCTGACCTGCCGGGAGACCGTCCACTTTATCTCCCAGATCCTGAAAGCGCTGGACCATGCCCACCGCAACGGCGTGGTGCACCGGGACATCAAGCCCCAGAACATCATGCTGCTGGACAACGGCCAGCTGCGGATGATGGATTTCGGCATTGCCCGCATCTCCCGGGCCGAGAACCAGCTCTCGGGCGGCAAGGCCATGGGCAGCGTCCACTATATCAGCCCGGAGCAGGCCAAGGGCGATGAGACCGACTTCACCAGTGACCTCTATTCGGTGGGCGTGATGATGTACGAGATGCTCTCGGGTCATCTGCCCTTCGATGCCGATGACGTGGTGGAGGTGGCCATCAAGCAGATCTCGGATCAGCCCAGGAGCCTGCGGGAACTGGCTCCCTGGGTGCCAGTGGGGCTGGTGGAGATCACCGAGCGCGCCATGGCAAAGCGGCCCGAAAACCGCTATAAAAGCGCCGCTGAGATGCTGGAAGCCCTCAACGCCTATGTAGAGAACCCGGCCATCGTGTTCAACTACACCTATCTCCCCGATGAAATTCCTGAAAAGGTGGTGGAACCCCCTATGCCCAGAAAAGAATCCCGTCCGGAGCGCGGCAGTGCCCCGGCAAAAGGCAGAAAAAAGAAAAAGCGCACCGTGTTCCTGCCGGTGCTGTTTGGCATCACCGTGGCCTTTGCACTGGCCTGCGCGGCCCTGTGCTGGATGATCCTGAATGATTCCAGCTCCCTGATGGGGGAAAAGGCCGATGTGGTGCTGGCAGATTACAGCGGCATGACCCAGGATGAGGTCAACGCTTCCCAGCAGGTGGCATCCGGCCAGATCGTTATCAACTGGGAGCAGGCCTACAGCAACGATTACGCTGCCGGTTACGTCTACCGGCAGTCCCCGGTGGCGGGCCGCACCGTCCGCGAGGGCCAGAGCGTGACCCTGACCGTTAGCCTGGGCATCCAGTATGTCACCGTGCCGGATGTCTCCAATTATGTGCAGGCAGATGGTGAGCAGCAGCTCAAGGATCTGGGGGTCTCTGTTTTGATCACCCAGGCGGTGGAACCCAGCGTGGCCGCAGGCTCCATCATCCGCACCGAACCTGCTGCGGGCAGTCAGGTGGCTGCAGGCTCCACAGTGGTGGTCTATGTCAGCCGCCCGCAGGTCAACACCACGGCCAAGGTGCCTGCCCTGACCGGTCTCAAGAGCGTGAACGATGCCCGCTCCGTGCTGGTGCAGAACAAGCTGGGCCTTGGCAGCACCACCGAGCAGTACAGCGACCAGCCCGCCGGTACCATCATCGGCCAGAGCCCGGCGGCAGGCTCTACCGTCAAGGTGAACAGCCGTGTCAGCGTTACCGTGAGCGCAGGCCCCGAGCCGGTGCCTGAGACCCCGGCTGAACAGCCGGGCAGCTCCTCCAGCGATTGGTGGAGCGGCCTGATCGGGGGCAGCTCTTCCAGCAGCGGCGATTCTTCCAGCAGTGAGGGCACCGGCCTGGGCGACTGGTGGAGCGCGCTGCTGTCCTGAGGGAGGAACGGATGAAGGGATATATCGTAAAAGGAATTGGCGGATTTTACTACGTCAAGACCGAAGAGGGTGTGATCGAGTGCAAGCCCCGGGGCATCTTCCGCAAACAGAAGATCACCCCCGTGGCGGGCGATGAGGTGACGCTGGAGACCGAGAACGGCGCGGCAGTCATTGCCGAGATCGCACCCCGCAAAAACGTATTTGTCCGGCCGCCTGTGGCCAATCTGGATGTGCTGTTCCTTGTGGCCAGCACCACCCAGCCCACCCCCAGCACACTGGTGCTGGACAAGCTCTCGGCCATTGCCGTGGACAAGGGGGTGCAGCCCGTCATCGTCTGCACCAAGGCTGACCTTGGTGAGGTGGAGTTCCTGCGCAGCGCCTATGAAAGATCCACTCTGCCCTTCATTGCCATCCGCTACGACAGCGGGGAAGGGCTGGACGAGGTCAGGCAGTGGATCAGCGGGCGGCTCTGCGCCTTCTGCGGCAACTCCGGTGTAGGTAAATCGACCCTGCTCAACACCCTGCTGCCTCAGGCCGAGCGGGAGACCAGTGCCATCAGCCAGAAGCTGGGGCGCGGCCGCCATACCACCCGCGAGGTGACCATCTTTGAGGCCTTTGGAGGCCGTATTGCGGATACCCCCGGCTTTGCCAGCCTGGAAGCCAACCGCGCCGGGTTCATCCCCAAGGAGAATCTGGAGCACGCCTTCCCGGAGTTCGGGCCCTACCTTGGGCAGTGCCAGTTCACCGGCTGCTCCCACCGCACGGAAAAGGGCTGTGCCATCCGTGCCGCTTTGGCCGAGGGAAAGCTCTCCCGGACCCGGTACGATAGCTACTGTGCCATGTATGAGGAAGTCAAGGATGTCAAGGACTGGCAGAGGAGGGGAATGTGATGCGCTGCGTGATCCTCTCGGCCTGCCCGGTCTCGCCGGAGCTGAAGCGTCTGCTCCGCCCCGATGACTTCATCATCGCCTGTGATGCTGGCTACCGCAACTGTGCGCCGCTGGGCTGCAAGCCCAATATCATCCTGGGAGACTTCGATACCGCGCCCTGTCCGGTACAGCAGAACGACGATATCATCGTCCTGCCTCACGTCAAAGACGACACCGACACCGAATATGCCGCCAAGCTTGCCAGTGAGAAGGGCTTTACCGAGGTGCTTCTTCTGGGGGCGCTGGGCGGCAGGCGGATCGAGCATACCCTCTCGAATCTTGCCACCGGCCTTGGGCTGGAAGAACGGGGGGTGCGGGCAACGCTTCAGGATGAGCGCAGCCGCATCACCTTTGTCCGCTCCGGCGAGACCCGTGCCTACCCGAAGGAGGAGTTCTTCTACTTCTCCGCTTTCCCCATGGAGGGCAGGGCAGAGGGCGTGTGTGAGCGCGGTTCCTATTATGAGCTCACCGATGATGTGCTGGTGGCCGGTTATCCGCTGGGGGTCAGCAATGAGTATGCCGAAGGCTCAGACTGCATCACCATCTCCACCCGCAAGGGGGCGCTGGTGGTCGTGGAAACGGTGCCGGATACACCGATCCTGACCGGGAACAAGGCCTGAGCCGCACACTTTGCCGTCCTGCCGCTTATATTGTGGTATCACACCACGAAAGGCGGGAGAGCGATGCAGGTGGTCGTTATCAAAAGCCCGAAGTGTCTGCGCGGCGTTCTGCGCAGGCTGTTCGGCATCAAAAAAGGATAAGAAAAATACCGGGGCAGGCGGCTGCTCCGGTATTTTTTGTGGCACATCATTCTTTTGTGGTATAAGTCAGATCCAGCACCGGGCCAAAGGGGTCAAAGATGAGGTTCTGGATGCCGGGTGCGATCAGCAGGCGCTTCTGCTGGGCAAACAGAGGGACCGACACGGCATCGCTGAGCAGCTGGCGCTCACAATCGCCCAGCAGGCGGCAGCGGGAGCTTCCGGTGGCCTGGGCGCTGGCCTGCAGCTGGGTGGCATACAGGGAATCTGCATAGCCGGTCAGGCCGCCGCCCGCTGCGGTGAACTGGTTCAGCATGTTGTACACACTGCCGCCCTCGGCGCTGATGGGGGCCAAGGCAATGGTGTAGTCCCCCTCGGACAGCCGTTTCGCAAAGGTCTCCTCGTCCACTTCCTCTACGGAGAAGAAGAGGGAAAACTCCTTTTGCCACACGCCATTGATCTCCTCGGCGGCGCTGGTCACGCCGGAACCGGCAGGCACCATCAGGCTGACCTTGTTGAAGTCGGAGGTGGTCAGCGTCTGCCGCGCCGTGAGGTAGAGCGCCCGGGCATCCACCGCGGCGGGAGTCACATCCCCGGCGGTATCCCGGTAGTTCATGCCGTCCACAGTCAGGCCGTCCGGTACCAGACCGTTGGCGGCGGCATAGAGCCCGCCGTCCGGCACCTCGGCTGCACCCCGCGCGGCGAAGGCCAGTGCCTGCCGCAGCTCGGTGGAAGCAAACACGCTGCTGCAGTTGAACAGCAGGCTCCATGTGGTATCGGAGTAGGAGAGGGAAGTCAGGGTGGTGGGCGCGGCGGTGTCGTCCGGGGCGGCAGAGCACTTCTCGTTGGCAATCAGCTCTGCGGCGGACTGCCCGGCGCTGTTGGTGTTCTGCACCAGCCGCAGGCTGTCGATGAGGCTGTCCGAGGGGGCACGCCGCAGGAACAGGCCGCTGGCTGTCCAGTTGTAGATGTAAAAGCTGCCGCTGGAAAGGGTGGACGAAGCATTCAGACCGTAGGTGCCCCGGGTGGAATTGAAAAATTCCTCATCGCAGGGCATGGCACCGGGCAGGGTGAGCTTCTCGAGGAAGTTGTCGTCGGCACTGCTCAGGTGGAACACCAGCGTCAGCGGCCCGGAAGCCGTGACCCCCAGCGCGCTCTCGGGCATCTGCCCGGCCAGTACGGCGGCGCTGTTTTCAAGGGCCGCAAATTCAACCGCGTAGGGGGAGTTGGTCTCCGCCCGGAACAAGCGCCGGAAAGCGAACACAAAATCCTCGGCGGTGATGGCGTAGTCGGTGGCGTTGCCCTTGGCGGCGGTGTAAGTCAGGCCGTCCTTGAGGTAGAAGGTGTAGGTGCAGCCATCGGAGGACTTCTCCCACCGTTCGCAGAGGGCAGGCTCATATTTGCCGCTGGGATCTTTGCGGACAAGGCCGCTGTACAGGTTCTCGCAGGCGATGACATCCGCAGAAGCCGAGGCCACCTGCGGGTCAAGGTTGGCCGGGATGCTGTCCACGAACCAGGTGAAGCTGTTGGAGCCCGAACCACAGCCGGTCAGGGCAAAAACAAACGCAATGGTCAGCACCACTGCGGAAAAGCGGATCAGGGAATGTTTCAAGAAAATGCGCTCCTTGTAAAATGATACAATTAAAGTATAGCGGAAACGGTCGGAAAAGACAATCGACATTTTGTGAATTCAGATAGGATTTCGGTGCATCCGGGGCCAGAATAAGGTTTGGCGTTGCCAATTGGCTGGAAAAGGTGTAAAATGGAGCAGTGAATCAATTTCAGCCTGAATTTTCATAGAGGAGGTTCTTTCTTTATGCAGAAAGATCAGCAGAAGCTTGCAGAACTCATCCGGGGCAAAAAGGTGGCGTTCATCGGTGCCGGTGTCAGCCACAAGACCCTTATCAAGGAGTTTGTGAAACTGGGGGCCCATGTGACCCTGTGCGACCAGAAAAAAAGCGTGGAGGAGTTTGGCGATTATGCCGCTACCATCCGGGAACTGGGCATTGACCTGAGCCTGGGCGAACACTATCTGGACGGCTTCAAGGGTCAGGATATCATCATGCGCACCCCCGGCTTTGTGGGCTACTTTGAAAAGCCCCTGCAGGATGCCATGGCGGCGGGCACCATGGTCACCAGCGAGGTCGAGCTCTTCTTCGATTTCTGCCCCTGCGAGATCGTGGCCGTGACCGGCTCTGACGGTAAGACCACCACCACCACCCTCATCTCCAAGTTCTATGAGGCCGCAGGCCGCAAGGTGCATCTGGGCGGCAACATCGGTGCGGCCCTGCTGCCCATGCTGCCTGAGGTCCGGCCGGAGGATGTGGCTGTGGTGGAGCTGTCCAGCTTCCAGCTCATCAGCATGCACCAGAGCCCGAAGATCGCGGTGGTGACCAACGTCACCCCCAACCACCTCGATCACCATAAGGATATGCAGGAGTACATCGACGCAAAACGCAACATCCTGCTCTACCAGAACCCGCCCTGCCGTGCCGTGCTGGGCTACGAGAATGAGATCAGCCGCTCCATGCAGAAGGACTGCAAGGGCAGGCAGGTCTGGTTTACACGCCTGCGCGATACCGACAACGGTGCATTCCTGCGCAAAGAGGACAACATGCTCTGCATGGCCGAGGACGGCGTGGTAACGCCCTTCCTGGCCCAGAAGGACATCAAGCTGCGGGGCCTGCACAATATCGAGAATCTGCTGGCCGCTGCCGCCGCCGTCTGGGGAGAGGTGCCCGTAGAGGCCATCCAGAAGGTGGGCAGCACCTTTACCGGCGTGGAGCACCGCATTGAGCCGGTGCGCACGCTGGACGGTGTGCTCTACTACAACGATTCCATCGGCACCAGCCCCACCCGCACCATTGCGGGCCTGCGCAGCTTTGACCAGAAGGTCATCCTCATTGCGGGCGGCTACGATAAGCACATCCCCTATGAGCCGCTGGCCCCCGAGATCGTGGCTCACGTCAAGGATCTGGTGCTGATGGGTGCCACCGGCCCCCGCATTGAAAAGGCCCTGCGGGAAGACCCCGGCTTCAACGAGGCCGCACTGCCCATCCAGCACGCGGACAATATGCAGCACGCCGTGGAGCTGGCCCGTGCCGCCGCAAAGCCCGGCGATATCATCATCCTGTCTCCCGCCAGCGCCTCCTTCGACCTCTACCCCAACTTTGAGGTGCGCGGCCGCGAGTTCAAGAACATCGTCAACGCACTGAAATGATCACGCAGGTCAGAACGCCCCGCCAGAGGCAGCGGTTCCGCAGCGCCTGCCGTGGAAAGCTCTGCCTTGGGGTTACGATGCCGCAGGCGCTGGAGCTCTTCGGCAAAAGCCAGCCGGGCCGGTTCTTCGCCGGGCCAACGCTGGCGCTGGATGTGGGCGGCAGCACCGCCTGGCTGGCGGGCCACGCCAACCCGGACGAACTGGCCAGCTTCCTGCATTTCTGCGGCTGTAAGGCGGTCGTCCTGGACGAAGCCGAGTGCCCGCCGCCCATCGGCTGGGTCCGGGTAAAGTCCCTTTTTGTCTTTGGCCTGGCACCCGGAAAGCAGCTGCCGGAACCCGCTGTGGAAGAAACGCTCTGGGCTTCCCTGCATTTTGACCCGGAGCCCCCGGCGGGCCCCGTTGCACAGATGCTGTTTCCGGACCGCCCCACGCGGCAGGATGACTTTTACTCTGAGCTCTGCTCAAAGCGCGCCCGCGGCAGGGCTGTGGTCTGGGCTCTGGAGCAGGGAGGGGAGCTTGCCTGCACCGTGGGCGCTTACGCCATTGGAACGGAGCAGGCTTACATGGCCTGCGGCGAGACTGCGGAGCCATTGCGGGGGCGCGGCATCGGCGGGCGGCTTATCGTCCGGCTGGCCAACACCCTCTCGGCGCAGGGCCTGCAGCCCCTTTTCCTCTGCTCCCCGGAACGAGTGCACTTTTATACCCGCCTCGGCTTTGAAAAGCTGGGAGAGTATGCCCGGTACGAAGCCACAGTCTGACACGGCGGGAGTTTCTCTGAGGACCGTCCGCTGGGGTGGGACCCTGTTGCCGCAGGCAATAGGGCGGGCGATGGAATGGCCCGTTTCGTGTCCGAGGAGAAAGCTGCCGACGGGTCATCATAGCATAAACTTACAAAAAGATTAAGGAACCAAAATGTCAATGCTGAACCACTTTTTTGATTACAAACCCGAAGTCCTGGCGCTGGACGAAAAAGTCATGGAGCTCTGTCAGCCCTATTTCCGTCACATGGAGGAGATCCGGGACTACAACCAGCTGAAAATGCTCAAGGCCTTTGCCGATACCCAGATGTCCTCCACCGATATGCTGGGCACCACCGGCTATGGCCTGTGGGATACCGGCCGCGCCAAGCTCGAGCAGATCTTTGCCGAGGTGATGGGCGCGGAGGATGCCCTTGTGCGCAGTCAGTTCCAGAGCGGCACCCATACGCTGGCGGTGGCCCTGTTCGGCCTGCTGCGGGCAGGGGATACCCTGCTGGCTGCTACCGGCCGCCCCTACGATACGCTGGAGGGCGTGATCGGTCTGGACGGCAAGGGCAAGGGCACCGGCACCCTGATGGACTACGGTATCCGGTACGACGAAGCCCCCCTCAAAGCCGATTTCACCCCGGATTACGCGCTGATCGCTCAAAAGGCCCCGGGGGCAAAGGTCTGCCATATCCAGCGCAGCCGCGGCTACCTGCAGCGCAATGCCTTTGATCTGGATACCATTCAGAAGATCGCCGACACGGCCCGTGCCGCCAACCCCGAGATCATCATCTTTGTGGACAACTGCTATGGTGAGTTCACCCAGATGAAGGAGCCCTGCCAGGCAGGTGCGGACCTTGTGGTGGGCAGCCTCATCAAGAACCCGGGCGGCGGCATCGCCCCCACCGGTGGCTATATCGCTGGCCGGAAGGATCTGGTGGAGCTGTGTGCCTACCGCCTGAACGCCCCCGGGCTGGGCAAGGAGCTGGGCTGTACGCTGGAAACGCCCCGTGATATGTACCTTGGCTTCTACTATGCCCCCGGCGTGGTGTGTGAGGCCATCAAGACCGCCATCTATGCCCAGTGCCTGCTGGAGCTGGTGGGCAAAAAGCCCATCCCGCGCTACTGCGAGGACCACAACGATATCGTGACCTGCTTTGATGCCGATACTGCCGATGCCCTCATCGGCTTCTGCCGCGGCATTCAGGCCGCCAGCCCCGTGGACAGCTATGCCGCACCGGAACCCTCTCCGGAGCCGGGCTATACCGATGAGGTCGTCATGGCAAGCGGCAGCTTTACTCAGGGCAGCACCATTGAGCTCTCCTGCGACGGCCCCCTGCGTGAGCCTTACACCTGCTACCTGCAGGGCGGCCTGAACTTTGCCGCAAGCCGTGCCGGTGTCCTGCTGGCCGTGCAGAATGCTTATTTCAAGGATTGAACTTTTCAGAAAGAAAGCGTGAATCAAATGAATCGTGTTACTTCCATTGATGCCCGGATGCTGGAACGCTTTGAGCAGGGCTATGCTGCCCGCCCGGAGCTGAATGTGATGTCCAATGCGGTTTCCCGCACGGCTCTGCCGGACGCGGCCTTTGTGCCCGCCGCCGCTGCCAAGCTGCGGATGGACTTCTCTGTGCTGGTCAAGACCAATAACATCACCAACCAGAAGCAGAGCGGCCGCTGCTGGATGTTCTCTACCCTGAACGTCCTGCGCCAGCGGGTGATCGCCAAGTGTGATCTGGAGGATTTCTCCTTCTCTCCCACCTATCTGGCGTTCTACGATAAGCTGGAAAAGGCAAATCTCTTCCTTGAGAACATCCTCCACTTTGCGGATCAGGATCTGACCGACCGTGAGACCTACACCCTGCTGGGCAGCCCGCTGCCCGACGGCGGCCAGTGGGATATGGCCATCAGCCTGATCAAAAAGTACGGCGTGGTGCCCTCCTGGGTCATGCCGGAGACCGTCCACTCCACCGGCACGGCCAAGTATCTACCCATCCTGAACCGCAAGCTGCGGGAGGATGCGCTGGAACTGCGGGCCATGGCAAAAGAGGGAAAGGACACGGCCACCCGCCGCGAGGAGATGCTGGCGGAGATCTACAACGCCCTGTGCATCCTCTACGGCCAGCCTCCCAGGAGCTTTGACTTTGAGTATACCGACAAGGATGAGCACTACCACTGCGAACGGAACCTGACCCCGCACACCTTCCTTGAGAAATATGTGGGCAATGATCTGGATGATTACGTCGTCATCATCTCCTCGCCCATCCATGCGCTGAACCGCACTTACTGCCAGCCCTTTATGGGTGACGTGGTGGAGGAGAATATGTTCTGGCTGAACCTCTCGCAGGAGGAGCTGGAGGATCTGACCATCCGCCAGCTGCAGGCAGGGGAGGGGGTCATGTTCAGTTGCGACTGCCACCCCGACGGCGACCGCGCCAACGGCTATTGGGACCCCGACTGCTTCCAGTACGGCGAGGTGCTGGGCGGCCTGACCTTTGGCATGACCAAGGCCGAGCGGCTGCTCACCCGTGAAAGTACCATGAACCATTGCATGATGTTCTGCGGTGTCAATCTGGACGAGAATGGCAAGGCTGACCGCTGGAAGATCGAGAACAGCTGGGGCGATGCCTCCGGCCAGAAGGGCTACTACATCGGCAGCGAGAAGTGGTTCAAGGCCAATGTCTACCAGATCACCGTCCGCAAGAGCCTGCTGAGCGATGCCCAGCGCGCCCTGCTGGATCAGGAGCCCCTGCCCATGAAGCTGTGGGACCCGCTGGCTTGAATTTAAATAAGATGCTATAAAGAAATCCCCCCGCCTATGGCGGAGGGGATTTCTCTGTTAAGCGGATAATAGGGGAAGCTTCAACGTGAAGCAGCTGCCTTTGCCCACTTCGCTTTCCAATAGGATTTCTCCGTGGTGCAAGTGGGCAAGCTCCTGCGCAATGGTCAGTCCCAGACCTGTGGAGTCGTGCTTGGAAGAGGTGGTGGTGTGGAAATACCGGTCAAATACGGCGGCCTGATCCTCCGGCGCAATGCCGCAGCCCGTGTCCCGGACGCTCACCAGAGCAGCACCGGCCTCCACCCGGCTGTTGACGGTGATGCTCCCTCCTGCAGGGGTGTAGTGAATGGCATTGGTCAACAGGTTCTGCAGGATCTGCTGCAGCCGGATCTGGTCGCCCCACACCGGCAGCTCCGAAGCCGGGGGAGCCTGAAGCACCACGCCCTTCTTCTCAGCCTCCTCCCGGCAGCTGTCACAGACCGCAGTGATGACCTCCCCCAGAGATACCCGGTCCTCGTTGAGCATCACCTGTTTCTGCTCCAGCTTTGCAGCCAGAAACAGATCCTCCGTCAGGCGGCGGAGAAAGGCCGTCCGCTGCTGTAAGGCGGGCAGCAGGGCCGGCAGGGCCTCCGGTGCAGCCTCCAGCGTGTCCAGTCCACTGCTGACCGCAAACAGGGGGCTGCGCAGGTCGTGGAAAATGTTCAGCATCATGCTTTTCCGGGCCTCGGTCTCCTCCGTCAGGGCCTTTGTCCGCTGAATGACCCGAGCATCCAGCTCCCGGGCCAGCTGCTCCGCCCGGTCAAATTGCAGGGCATACCGGCGGCAGACGTAGGCCATGCAGCCCAGAGTAAAAGGCGCGTCGTAGATCCGGGCACACCGGAACAGGTAGAAAAACACGCTCTCCTGAAAAAACGGCACGTGCATGCCCGGCAGGACCACCCATACCCGGAAGCCAATGGTGATGGCACAGGGAAACAGCATCAGCAGGGCAGCGTCGGAGCCCCGGGCATACATCGCCATCAGTATGCCCAGACAGTAGCCCATGCCCAAAAGCAGCCCTACCGCCCGTACACGGCTGGGGGGAATCAGCGTCAGAACAAGATACCCCAGCGTCAGAAGCAGGGAATGGAGCCGCTGCCCGTGAGACACCGGCACAGCCCCTGTCAGGGCGGTACACAGCAGGATACCTGCCAGAACCGTGACGGTAAAGAATCCCCGGCGGAAAAAGACGCTCCAGCCGGAACTCCCCACCGGAGCCAGAATGATCACCAGAGCCCAGAGGGTCAGCACCGTCAGATACAGCAGAAAATACCCCAGTTCCTTCTGAGGCTTGTATCGGTACAGGGCCAGCACCACCGCCCCCAGAGTGCAGAATACCGCAATGGCCATCCACTGCAGCACCGTGCGGAAGGTCAGGGCAGCCACTCCTTTTTCCGGGAACAGGGCAGCCCATGCCACCAATTGGGCTTCGGAGTCCATGCCGGGGACTCCAAAATCCGCCAGCGCCGGCAGTCGCTGGTTGAACCAGATCCCTGCCAACCCAATGGCCAGTGCCAGTGCCCCGGCAGCAGCCGGAAGCAGAAATCGCTTTTTTATCATAAAAAGACCCCCTGCAAAACTTTGGAGAACCGGTTGAGAACAGCCCGGAAATACGGTATACTAGATAAAGATATTATAGCAAATTCACGCCGAAAAGGGGAGGGCAAACCGCATGATCCGCATTCTTCTGGTGGAAGATGATCCGGTGATCCGGGACACTACCAGCTATTTCTTGAAATGTCAGCAGAATTTTGAGGTGGTCTGTGCTGACACCGGCGGCGAAGCGCTGAGCCACGCCCGGGAAAAGTTCGATGTGATCCTGATGGATATCCTTCTGCCGGACACCAACGGCATGGATCTGTGCCAGCGCCTGCGCAGCTGGCACCACTGCCCCATCATTTTTACTTCCTGTCTGGACGATACAGACACAGTGGTACGAGCACTGGAATTGGGCGGCGATGATTTCCTGACCAAGCCCTACAACCACAAAGTCCTGCTGGCCCGCATCATGGCAAACATCCGCCGTGTCCAGATGGATGCCGCAGAGCCCAGCGTCAGCGGCTACCACTGTGCGGCCTTTACGCTGGATTCCAACAGCCATTGCGTGGAAAAGGATGGCCGGAGCATCCATCTGGCCGACATGGAGTACCGCATCCTGACCCTCTTCATCCGGCATCCCAACACCTTCTTTACCGCAAACGAGCTTTACCGGAAGATCTGGGGGAAGGAGAGCCTGGGGGATGTCCGCACTGTGCAGGTGCATATCCATAACCTCCGCAGTAAGATCGAGCCCGACCCCGCAAAGCCCATCTACCTCAAAAATGTCTGGGGCAAAGGCTATATTTTCCGCCCGGAAGGGGAGACGGAAGCCTGAAATGGTTTTGCTGTCTTAAATATCGTTAATCCTCAAAGCACCCGCTTCTTAAGGAAACTTAAGCCGTGGGTGCTTTTTTCTGCTCTGATTTGACCGTTATTTATCAAACAAAGTGGAAAACAGGAATTTCCCAGCGAAGAAACGGAAAAGATGTTTAAGAATTCTTAAAAGACAACAGGCGGACTTTGTGTTAATTTATTATCGAACGAAGTTTGCGCCGTATTGTGGCGGTGCGTTTCGGATAAGAAGGAAAATCGAAGAATAAGAACAGAAAAAGAGAAGAAAGGATCATCCAAGCATGAACAAGATCTCGCGTAAAGGCTTTCTGAAGATCGCCGCTGCCGCTGCCATGTCCGGTGTCACCGCCGGTGCACTGGCTGCCTGCAACGCTGCAAGCTCCTCCACCGCCGCTTCCGCCGGTGCAGCAGGCAGCTACACCCCCGGTACCTACACCGGCACTGCTGAGGGCATTTCCTCTACCGTCAAGGTCACCATGACCTTCTCTGACAGTGCTGTGACCGACGTTGTGGTCGATACCTCCGGCGAGACCGCTTCCTACGGCGCTGCTGCTGCCGAGGAGTTGAAGAACCAGCTGCTGAACGCCGGCTCTGACGAGATCGACGGCGTGTCCGGCTCCACCATCACCTCCGATGCCGTGAAGAAGGCCGCCAAGAGCTGCTTTGCACAGGCAAAGGGAGAGGCAACTGTAACTTCCGTTCAGCTGCCCACCGGCGACGAGACCGATTGGCTGGGCAAGGAGCCTGACATTGACGAGGCTGCCATCACCGAGACCGTGGACACCGATATCCTCATCGTGGGTGCCGGCAACGGTGGTATGTTCGCTGCTGCTTATGCCGCTGCCAAGGGCCTGAACTTCCGTGTCATCGAGCAGAACGGCAATGTGCAGGATACCCGTCACTGGGTGGGTGCCGTGGACGGCTTTGGCGCTCAGGAACAGGGCATCAAGATGGATCGTGCCAAGCTGCTGAGCGAGGTCTCCCGTTACGCTTCCGGCAAGTGTGATCAGCGCGTGGTCAAGACCTGGATCAACGAGTCTGCCGAGATGATCGAATTTGTCCGCTCCATCATGGAGGACAAGTACGGCGTGAAGATGATCTACACCTACGGTGACGAGGCCAAATGGCCTGCAGAAAACGCCGAGCACAACACCGATTATATGTACCCCGAGATCGAGTATACCTATGATCGCTCCAGTGGTGCCGCCCGGAACGAGCTGCTGCTTCAGTACATTCAGGAGCTGGGCTACGATGTGGACTTCAAGACCAGTCTGGCCAAGCTGGAAAAGAACAGCGATGGCCGCATTACCGGCATCATCGCCCAGAGCACCGAGGATGACCACTTCATCCGCTACAACGCCAACAAGGGCGTGCTGCTGGCCTGTGGCGGCTTCCCCGGCAACCCCTACATGATGGAGCAGCTGGATCCCCTGGGCACTTCCGTCACCACCGCATGCTCCTACTCTCCCTCCGATAAGGGCTACGGCATCCGGGCTGCAATGTGGGCCGGTGCCAATCTGGACAAGGAGGCCGCTCCCATGCTGTTTGACCGCGGCATCGTGGCCCCCGGTGTGGATGGCGGCTATGTGGACAGCGACACTGCCTTTGGCGGCAAGGCTTTCCCTGGTACCATCCGTCAGTACAACCCCGGCACCCAGCCCTTCCTGAAGGTGAACCGCAACGGCGAGCGCTTTGCCAACGAGAGCAGCCCCTACAATGACATCGTCTACGCTGCTGCTCACCAGCCGGGCCGTGTCTACGCACAGATCTGCGATGCCAACATTCTGGAGGACGCAAAGCGTTTCCACACCATCGGCTGCTCTGCCCAGACCCGTAACGGCGGTGAGAAGTACATTCAGGGTAAGATGGACGAGGCGATCGAGGCCGGTGCATTGTTCAAGTGCGATACGCTGGACGAGCTGGCTGACAAGATGGGCTTTACTGGCGCTGCCAAGGACACCTTCCTTGCCACTGTGGAGCGCTACAACGAGCTCTACGACAAGCAGAACGATGAGGACTTCGGCAAGCCGGCTTACCGCCTCAGCGCCATCCGTACCGCGCCCTTCTACGGCTGCTGGCTGGGTGCCTCTCTGCTGACCACTGAGCAGGGCATTGCCATCAACGAAAAGGGTCAGGCTCTGGACAACGATAACAAGCCCATGCCCGGCCTGTATATCACCGGCGATATGTCCGGCAGCTTCTTTGCCAACAACTATCCCTGCCTCATGGCTGGTGTTGCCATGGGCCGCACCCTGACCTTCGCCATGAAGGCCGTCAAGCAGATGGCCGGTCTGGAATGATGCCACTCCCCGGAAAATGAACTGAAAACCGCATAAAAATGCAGCGCCGCTGAAGCCCTGAAAAGCTTCGGCGGCGCTGTTTTACGTTTCCCTCTATACACAAAAAATGTCAGGCAGTCCTCAGCACACGGCGCGGCGGGGAGCGGCCAGAGGCTCGATCACCGGCGGGTGCATCCCTTCCCGGTAGTCCAGATCCCCCTGATCCATGCCGCGGAGCAGTACCTCGGCGGTGGCAATGTTGGTGGCAATGGGTACGCTGTGCATATCGCACAGGCGGAGCAGATTCTGCTCGTTGGAGCTGCCGCTGTCGGCCCGGAGCGGGTCGCGGAAGAACAGCACCAGATCCACTTCATCACAGGCAACACGGGCGGTGATCTGCTGAATGCCGCCCAGCTTTCCGGAGAGGTAACAGTGAACTGGCAAGCCGGTGGCCTGGTTCAACATCCGGCCGGTGGTACCGGTGGCAATGACAGTGTTCCGGGACAGGATACCACTGTAGGCGGTGCAGAACTGAAGTGCAAGTTCTTTGCGGGAATCATGTGCAAGGATGGCAATTGTCATAATTCGCTCTCTCCTTTGTACTAGTGTCGTCATGCGGACATCTGTTTGAAATGGATTGCAGTTGTGGGAAGGACAGTTCCGGGCGCACTTCAGAGCGCCCCGCCGAACTTGTTCCCATACTTTCCAATATAGTTTTACCGCGTCGAAATATGGGTTGTCAAGGGGAAAATGAGAATTTTTACCCTAATTTCCGATAAAAGTACGACTTTATTTTTGTACAGAATGGAGAAATGAAAAATACATCGTGATACGAACAGAAAAATAATTTTCGAAATTTTGGGGCGAAAGTGTTTCTATAACAAAAACAGTCCATCCCTGCAAAACAAAAATACAGGCCGCTGTCCTTCCACGGCGGCCTGTAAGAAAAAAACGGAAAAATGTTTTCGCAATTGAACGGTTCAGCGGATCTGGCCGCTGCCGTGAATGATGTACTTGTAGCTGCACAGCTCTTCCAGCCCCATGGGGCCCCGGGCGTGGAGCTTCTGGGTGGAAATGCCCATCTCGCACCCCAGCCCGAACTCCCCGCCATCGGTAAAGCGGGTGGAGCAGTTGACGTAGACCGCCGCGCTGTCCACCGCCGCCGTAAAGAGGGCGGCATGGGCCTCGTCCCGGGTCAGGATGGCTTCGCTGTGGCCGGTGGAGTGCGAGGCGATGTGGCCGACGGCCTCCCCCACGCTGTCCACGACCTTGACGGCCAGGATGTAGTCCAGGAACTCGGTGTCAAAATCGGCAGGGCCTGCAGGTGTGCCGGGGATGATGGCGGCGGCACGCGGGTCCAGCCGCAGCTCCACTGGGTGCAGCCCCTTTGCGGTGCGGTCAGGGCCCAGCCGCCGGGCCAGTTTGGGCAGGAATTCTGCCGCAATGTTACGGTGCACTAGGCACACCTCCTCCGCGTTGCAGACGCTGGGGCGGCTGGCCTTGGCGTTTTCGATAATGTCCAGCGCCTTATCCTGCTCGGCAGAAGCATCCACGAAGATGTGGCAGATGCCGGTACCGGTCTGGATGCAGGGGACTTTTGCATTTTCCACACAGGCGTGGATGAGCCCGGCCCCGCCGCGCGGGATGAGCAGATCCACATAGCCCACCGCCGTCATCAGGGCGTTGGCCGAGGCGTGGGTGGTGTCCTCGATCAGGCAGACCGCTGTTTCGGGCAGGCCGTTTGTCCGCAGACCCTCCCGCAGAGCCGTTACAATGGCGTTGGCACTGCGCCATGCCTCCCTGCCGCACCGCAGGATGCAGGCATTGCCGCTCTTGATGGCAAGGGCGGCGGCATCGCTGGTCACGTTGGGGCGGCTCTCGTAGATGATGGCAATCACGCCCATGGGCACGGCGGTCTTTTCGATGACCAGCCCGTTGGGGCGCTCCACCCGGCGCAGAACTTTGCCCACCGGGTCGGGCAGGTCAGCCACTTCCCGGATGCCCTTTGCCATGGCGCTGATGCGCTCCGGTGTCAGGGCCAACCGGTCCAGCATGACCTCCGAGATGTGCCCTCTGGCGGCTTCCAGATCGGCGGCATTGGCATCCAGAATGGCCTGCTGGCGGGCAGGGGAACAGAGCGCCTCTGCCATGCCCAGCAGGGCGGCGCGGCGCACCTCGCCCGAAGAAAGGCCCAGCGCGCTTCTTGCCGCGCGGGCGGCTTCCAGGATCTCCTGTGTCGTCATGGATCAGCCCTCCTTTCTGCCCGCAAAGCGGGTGCCTGCGGGTCTGCCGTCTGCAATGTCGTAGAGCAGCTCCGGGTGGGAGCCGTTGGCGATCACCATGTCCGCGCCCTCTGCCGTTACCATCTGGGCGGCACGGAGCTTGGTGGACATGCCGCCAGTGCCCAATGCGGAGCCTGCCCCGTCTGCCAGCGCCAGCACCTCCGGAGTGATGCGCTCTACCAGCGGGATGAGCTTTGCGTCCGGGTGGGTGTGGGGGTTGGCGGTGTACAGGCCGTCGATGTCGCTCAGCAGCACCAGCAGATCCGCATGGATGCAGCAGGTGACGATGGCGGCCAGCGTGTCATTGTCGCCGATGGAGGTGATCTCATCAGTGGCAACGGTGTCGTTCTCGTTGATGATGGGCAGCGCACCCAGCTCCAGCAGCCGGGTCAGGGTGTTCTGGAAATTCAACCGCCGTCCCTCGTGCTCCACATCCACGCCGGTGAGCAGGATCTGCGCCACGTTGTGGTTGTAGGCGGTGAACAGGCGGTCGTAGGTGTACATCAGCTCACACTGGCCCACAGCGGCGCAGGCCTGCTTGGTGGCCATATCACCGGGGCGGGAGGGCAGGGACAGCTTGCCCACTCCCATGCCGATGGCACCGGACGAGACGAGAATGACCTGGTGCCCTGCGTTCTTCAGGTCGCTCAGCACCTTGACCAGATCCTCTGTGTGGCGGATGTTCAGCCGCCCGGTGGAGTGTGCCAGCGTGGAGGTGCCCACTTTGACGACGATGCGCATAAACTTAACCCTTTCCCATTTCCTTTGTCTTGTCGTAGGCAGCAATCACCGCATCGGTCACCGCGCCGCGGAAGCCGTGCTCTTCCAGCACGCGCACGCCCTGAATGGTGCTGCCGCCGGGGCTGCACACCGCATCCTTGAGCTCACCGGGGTGTTTTCCGCTTTCCAGCACCAGCTTGGCGCTGCCCAATACCATCTGGGCAGCATATTCCTGTGCCTTGGCCCGGGGCAGGCCGCAGGCCACGCCGCCATCGGCCAGCGCTTCAATGAACTGGTACACCCAGGCCGGGCCGCAGCCGGAAACGCTGCTTGCCGCGTCGATCAGGGCCTCGGGCACAGCGTCCAGCCGCCCGGCGGGTGCCATCAGCTTCAGAAACTCCTGCTCCTCCTCCGCTGTCACATTGGCGGAGCAATATTGGATCATGCCTGCCCCCACCGAAGCCGGGGTGTTGGGCATGATGCGGATCACGGGGTAATCTTCCCCCGCCATCTCCTGGATGCGCGCGATGGAAAGCCCAGCTGCCATGCTGCAAAGGATGAAGCGGCTCGGACGCTCGTTCAGGGTAAACCGGAGCGGGGCCAGCAGAGCCTCCATCATCTGGGGCTTGACCGCCAGAAAGATCAGGTCGGAGCGGCCCGCCACTTCGGCGTTCGTGGTGGTGTTGCAGCCCAGCTCTGCGGCCAGCGCCTCTGCCTTGGCAGTAGTGCGGTTGGCAAGATAAACGTTCTGTGGGTCGGCAGCCTTGCAGACGGCCCGCGCAATGGCACCGCCCATGTTCCCACAGCCTAAAAATCCGATGGTCTTGATCATACTTACTTTCCCTTCCTTTCTCACTCGGAAAGAAATAAATGGAACGCACATTCGTTCCACTCCATCCATTGTAAGCATCCGGAGCCAGAAAATCAAGAGGAACCTCCCGGAAACCCGGCAAAAAGGCGGCGGGACGGCTGCAAAATGGAGAAGAACGTGAAAAAAATATCAAAATGAGAGATTTTGAACTTGCAAAACGGGGGGCATTTGCGTTATAGTATAGAGGAAGTATTCTTACTTCTCTGGCCCCATAGGGCGGCCACCACGGTCAGCGGCACAGTGTGTGCCGCTGGGAAAGGATGGATCTCGTGTCGCAAACTACAAAAAGGGCGCTGGAAGCATCGCTGAAAAAGCTGCTGCTTCAAAAGCCGCTGAATAAGATCACCATCAATGATATCACAGAGGACTGCGGCGTGAACCGTATGACCTTCTACTACCACTTCAAGGACATCTACGACCTCGTGGATTGGATCATGGTCGAAGATGCCGCCAAGGCGCTGGAGGGCAGACAGAGCTTTGAGAACTGGACAGATGCCTTTCTGGACATCCTGCATCAGGTGCAGGACAACAAGGTTCTGGTGATGAATGTTTACCGCTCCGTGAGCCGTGAGCAGGTGGAACAGTACTTATATAAACTGCTGGACCCCATGCTGCGGGACTTTGTGGACCGCAGTGCGCAGGGCTTTACCGTGCAGGATTCCGACAAGCAGTTCATCATCGACTTTTACAAATACGCGCTGGTGGGCATGGCGCTGGAATGGATCCGCAAGGACATGAAGGAGGACCCCGTCCGGATGACCGAGCGGCTGAATGTTCTGCTTCATGGCGAGCTTGAGCGGGCGCTCCGCCGCTTCCGCACCGACCGCAGCCCCGCAGTTTTTGACGACTGACAATATTTTATCAATCCGGGCACCGTGATGGGTTTTCCATCACGGTGCTTTTTCTGTTTATGGCTTTCCGTTTGACAAAATGTTACAGTATGATCAGCGCAAAATGAAAGGTGAAAACCTGGAAACCACAGCAAACGGAGGGAATAAAATGTATTATTCCAGCGGGAACTATGAGGCATTTGCGCGCCCGAAAAAGCCTGCGGGAGTGGATCGGAAATCGGCCTATCTCGTGGGCACCGGTCTGGCGGCGCTGACAGCTGCCTGCTACCTGGTCCGCGACGGTCAGATGAAAGGGGAACACATCCATCTCTTTGAAAAGGGATCCATCCCCGGCGGTGCCTGTGATGGCTGCCAGTACCCCGGCATCGGCTATGTGATGCGAGGCGGCCGGGAGATGGATGACCATTTCGAAGTCATGTGGGATCTGTTCCGTTCCATCCCGTCGCTTGAGACCGAGGGCGCAAGCGTGCTGGATGAATACTACTGGCTGAACAAGGCAGACCCCAACTACTCGCTCTGCCGCGCCACGGAAAACCGGGGGCAGAACGCCCACACCGATGGGAAGTTCGGCCTTTCGGATCAGGGCTGCATGGAACTCATCAAGCTCTTTTTTACCCCGGATGAGCAGCTCTATGATAAGCGCATCACCGATGTCTTTGACGCGGAGGTGTTCTCTTCCAACTTCTGGCTTTACTGGCGCACCATGTTCGCCTTTGAGAACTGGCACAGCGCACTGGAAATGAAGCTCTATCTGAAGCGCTACATCCACCATGTGGGCGGTCTGCCTGATCTGCGGGCACTGCGCTTTACCCGGTACAACCAGTACGAGAGCATGATCCTGCCCATGATCCGCTATCTGGAAGGGCACGGCGTGCGCTTCCACTACAACACCAAGGTCACCAACATTGAGTTTGAGCTGACCGGGGGCAAAAAGCAGGCCAGGACCATCTGCCTGCTGGTGGACGATGAAGCGGAACGGGTGGACCTGACCGAGAATGATCTGGTGTTCATCACCAACGGCGGCTGCGTGGAAAGCACCTCCATCGGCTCCCAGGATCAGCCTGCAGTGTTCAACCCCACGCTCCGGCCCGGCAACGGTTGGGATCTGTGGAAGAAGATCGCCGCGCAGGATGAGGCCTTTGGCCGCCCGGAGAAGTTCTGCTCCGATCCGGAACAGACCAACTGGATGAGTGCCACGGTCACCACGCTGGACGAACGCATCGTGCCCTACATCCAGAACATCTGCCAGCGTGACCCGTTCAGCGGCAGGACTGTCACGGGCGGCATCGTCACGGCGCGGGATTCCGGCTGGCTGCTCAGCTGGACATTCAACCGTCAGCCCCAGTTCCGGGATCAGCCCAAGGGCCAGCTCGTGGGCTGGATCTATGGCCTGTTCAGCAACACGCCCGGCGACTACATCAAAAAGCCCATGCGGGATTGCACCGGTAAGGAGATCTGCATGGAGTGGCTGTATCATCTGGGGGTCCCCGAAAACCAGATTGAGGACCTGGCGGAGCACAGTGCCAATACGGTGCCCGTAATGATGCCCTATATCACAGCCTTTTTCATGCCCCGCGCGGCAGGCGACCGTCCGGCGGTGGTGCCGGAGGGCGCGGTGAACTTTGCCTTCATCGGCCAATTTGCCGAGACGAAGCGGGATACCATCTTCACCACCGAGTATTCCATGCGCACCGGCATGGAAGCTGTGTACACCCTGCTGGATATCGACCGGGGCGTGCCGGAGGTTTGGGGCAGCACCTACGATGTCCGCGACCTGCTGAACGCCGCTGTTCAGCTGCGGGATGGCAAACCCCTGAGTGATCTGAAAATGAACTGGATCAAAAAATTCGCACTGGGAAAAGCGGCAGAAAAGGTACAGGACACCGACCTGGGCCGTCTGCTGCTGGAGTATAAGATCATCTGAGCGCCGGGAATTCAGCCCGGCAGGCAGGGAAGAGAGCCCTGTAAAATTCTATTGAATCTGGAGGAAATAAAAATGAATACCGCATTTGATTCTCTGACGCACAAAATGCAGCGTGCTGCACTGGGCAAGACTGTGGATCTCGTGCTTTCTCATGCCGAGAAGGACCCCGCTAAGACGGTTGGACAGATCGTAGATCTTTCAAAGCAGTTCTACGGCAATTCCTTCAGCGAGGAGACCTATGCACATGCCAAGCAGACCCTGACCGACCCCAACAGCAAGTGGTCGAAGCTCATCAACTGTATGCTGAACCAGCTGGACCCCAACGTGGCCCGCACAACGGCCCTGAACCTGGGCTATGAGGCCTTCTTCCGCGGTACCAAGACCATCCGCGAGAATCGTGTCAAGTATCAGTGCAATATTCCCTGGTTGATCCTGTTTGACCCCACCTCTGCCTGCAATATGCACTGCGTGGGCTGCTGGGCCGGTGAGTACGGCCACAAGAACAACCTGAGCTTCGATGATATGGATAAGATCGTCACCGAGGGCAAGGAGCTGGGCGTTTATCTGTACATGCTCACCGGCGGTGAGCCGCTGGTGCGCAAGGCTGATATCCTCAAGCTGGCCGAGAAGCACAACGATGTGCAGTTTGCCATCTACACCAATTCCACCCTGATCGATGAGCCGTTCTGCAAAGAAGTGGTCCGTCTGGGCAATATTGCGTTTATGCTGTCCATTGAGGGCACCCCGGAGACCAACGATGCCCGCCGCGGCGAGGGCCACTATGCTGCCGTTATGCGCGCGATGGATCTGCTCAAGGAGCACGGCATCCTGTTCGGCACCTCCATCTGCTACACCCGCGACAACATCGAAGCCGTTACCAGCGATGAGTTCATGCGTTTCCTCTGCGATAAGGGTGCACACTTCGGCTTCTACTTCCACTACATGCCCGTGGGCAACGAGGCAGCGCCTGAACTGATGCCTTCTCCCGAGCAGCGCAAGTACATGATCCAGCGCATCCGCTATCTGCGCAGTGAAGCCTGCGATATCCCGTTCTACCCCATGGACTTCCAGAACGACGGCGAGTTTGTGGGCGGCTGCATTGCCGGCGGCCGCAACTACTTCCACATCAACTCGGCCGGTGACGCAGAGCCCTGCGTGTTCATCCACTACTCCAATGCCAACATCCATGACAGCAGCATCCTGGAGATCCTGCAGAGTCCGCTGTTCATGGCCTACCACAACGGCCAGCCCTTCAACAAGAACCATCTGCGCCCCTGCCCCATGCTGGAAAACCCCGAGCTGCTGGAAAAAATGGTGCACGAGACCGGTGCCCACAGCACCGACCTGCAGAGCCCGGAAAGCGTGGATCATCTGTGCGAGAAGTGCAAGTCCTATGCCGCCAACTGGCAGCCGACCGCCGACGAGATTTGGTCCCATACCAAGATCCGCGAGAGCCGCTACGAGAACTATAAGGATTGGAAGCCCAATCAGCAGTAATTGCAGGTACTCCCCCCTGAAATCTCCCTTTTTGGTTTATCCGCCCTGAAAGCTGAAGCTCCCCCTTCCCCAAGCGCCGAGACAGCGCTGGGAAGGGGGAGCTTTGCGTTTCTCGGCTGCTCTGAGAAAATCATGCGGTAGGAATACAAAAACCGGCCCCGCCTCCCATGCAGGAGACAGAGCCGGTTTTGCGATTCTATTGTGTTTGGGATCACTCGTCGTCGGGGTCACCGAAGGCATCGTGGTAGAGGTTTACCATGCCGGATTCGTCGTTGCGATTCAGGCCGTGGAACACCAGCTTTTTGATGACATCATAGATGACAGCAAACAGCGGCACACCGATAATCATGCCCACAAAGCCCCACAGGCCGCCGAACAGCAGGATGGCGAACAGCACCCAGAAGCTGGAAAGGCCGGTGGTGTTGCCCAGGATCTTGGGTCCGATGATGTTGCCGTCCACCTGCTGCAGCACCAGAACGAACAGCACGAACCAGAGCGCCTTGATGGGGTTCTGGATCAGGATGAGCAGGGTGGCGGGAATGGCACCGATGAAGGGGCCGAAGAAGGGGATAACATTGGTCACGCCGATGATGACCGACACCAGCAGGGCACTGGGGAACTTGAAGATCAGGCAGGCAATATAGCACAGCACGCCGATGATGGCGGAATCCAGGATCTTGCCGTTGATGAAGCCGCCGAACATCCGGTCAGCGTAACGGACTTCCTCCATGATGAGGTCGGCCCAGCGGGGCTTGACCAAACTATAAAGGATGAGCTTGCCCTGCTGCCCGAATTTCTTCCGGCTGGCCAGCAGATACACCGAAACGATGAGGCCGATGACGAAATTCTTGATCCAGGTCACCACGTTCACCACGCCCACAGCGGCACCGCTGAGGATGTTCTGCATGGAGGGGAGCAGGGTGTTCTTGATCCAGGCATCCAGGTTGGCATCCAGGCTGTCGTAAGAGTTCTCGATGAAGTCCAGCAGCTTTTTGTTGTTGGCAATGAACTCCTGCTTGGAGATCCACTCCACAAAGTCGCCGATGTTGTCCCGCGCCGTGAAGTACAGGGCGGTCACACTGTTGATGAGCTGCGGCACGATCATCATGATCAGCGCGTAGATCAGCAGCAGACCGAACAGGATGGTCAGAGCAACGGCCAGCATGTTGGCAAAGCGGTGCATCCTTTCCGGGAACAGCTTGTGGAGAAATGCTTCAATCCAGTTGCACACCGGCTTGAGCAGATAGGCAATGACACTGCCGTAGATAAAGGGCATCAGGATGCCGGTCAGGGTCGAAACGGCGTTGCCGAAGCCCTGAAAGCGGTAGATCAGGAAAAAGAAGAGGATGCTCAGGCTGATCGCGCCAAAGCCCGCGAACATTCCGTAGAGATAGGGTTTGATATGCGGTTTTTTGTCCATCATGTCATAGAAACTCCATTCCTGCCGCAGACAGCAGGATTCCCTGCGGCAATGTCAGCGCTTATTGCTCCTGCGCCAGATGTGCAGTTTTTCGGCTTCGGCGATCAGCTCGTCCCGGAAATCGGGGTGTGCCACACTGATCAGTGCTTCTGCCTTTTCCCAGCTGGTCAGTCCCTTCAGGTTCACACAGCCGTACTCGGTGCACAGGTAGTGCACGTTTGCGCGGGTGTCGGTGACGATGCTGCCGTTTTCCAGGGTAGGACGGATGCGGCTCTCCAGCTTGCCGGTCTTTTTATTCATAAAGGTAGAGGACAGGCAGATGAAGCTCTTGCCGCCGTTGGAAAGGTATGCGCCCAGAACAAAGTCCAGCTGACCGCCTGCACCGGAAATGTGCTTGATGCCTGCACTCTCCGCGTTCACCTGACCGAACAGGTCAATATCCACCGCATTGTTGATGGAGATGAAGTTGTCGATGGCGGAGATGCTGCGGATGTCGTTGGTGTACTCCACGGGAGCGGCCATGCACTCCGGGTTGTTGTTCAGGTAATCGTACATCTTCTGGGTGCCTGCACCAAAGGCATAGACCTGACGGCCCTTGTCCAGATTCTTGTGGCGGCCGGTGATCTTGCCTGCCTTTGCAATATCCACAAAGGCATCCACATACATCTCGGTGTGCACACCCAGATCCTTCAGGTCGCTCTGCGCGATCAGGTTGCCGATGGCGTTGGGCATACCGCCGATGCCCAGCTGCAGGCAGGCACCGTCGGGGATCTGCGGGACGATGAGGTTTGCCACCTTCAGATCGACCTCGGTGGCGGCACCAGCAGCGGCCATCTGGCCGATGGGCGGGTTGCTGCCCTCCACAACACCGGCAACCTGGGAGATGTGCACCCAGTTCTCGGTGCCGCCCAGGCATTTGGGCATGTTCCGGTTGACCTCAACGATGATCTTTTTGGCC
This sequence comes from Faecalibacterium sp. Marseille-Q4164, assembly GCF_017377545.1. Classification (NCBI taxonomy): domain Bacteria; kingdom Bacillati; phylum Bacillota; class Clostridia; order Eubacteriales; family Oscillospiraceae; genus Faecalibacterium; species Faecalibacterium sp. Marseille-Q4164. The sequence goes on from NZ_JAFREJ010000001.1 coordinate 318,128, forward strand.
TTATCGCAGACGGCACCCAGGTGGGAAGCACAGGGACCAAAGTTGAAATAGCCATGCTCGTCCATGGGAGTCACCTGGAACACCGCCACATCCACGGGGTCAGAGCTGTCGCGGTAGTAGCGGGGCAGTTCAGAGTAGCGGATGGGGGAGTAGAAGGAAAAGCCCTGGGCAATGGCCTTGCGCTCAATGCCGCCCATGTGCCAGCTGTTCCAGGTCATGTGGGCAGCAGGATCTTCGATCTGGAAGATGGCGGGCACCCACATCAGGATGCCGCCGCGGAAGTTGACATCCTCCAGCTCAGGCAGACGCTTTGCAATGGCAGCGTCCACTGCAACGGGGGTGTTCACGGCCCAGCCGTAATCCACCCAGTCGCCGCTTTTGACCAACGCGGCAGCCTGGTCAGCTGTCATTTTCTTCTGCGCATACAATTCCGTAAAATCCATTATAAACCATCCTCTCTTACAATAACATAAAGGAATTGTAAATTCCAACTTAGTTATATCATTAACAAACGAGAGAATCAATACTTTCCCGGCAAAAAACAGGGCTGGATGCAATATGACTAAAAATCTTAGCTTTTTGTAGAGATTCTTTGGTGCACAAAAAATAAATTTTACACAAAAAATACTTGATAAAATTTTGACGATGTGCTTTACTTATAGCGTAGCAGGATGCAGCGTGGCACTGCGGGTGGGATTGTTTAAAAATTAACGATACACCGTAGCAGAAGAGAAGAACATCTTGCACAGCAAACTGGAAAGTGCTATCATGTCAGAACCAATGCGCTTTTCAAAGGCGCGCAAGGAGGACAAAACCGATGGCAACTGCAGTTTACCCCGGGTCGTTCGATCCGGTCACACGAGGTCATCTCGATATCATCAAGCGCGCGGCAAAGATCAACGATCACCTGATCGTGGCCGTGCTCATCAACAGTGCAAAGCACCCATTGTTCACCGTGGAGGAGCGGGTGGCCCTGCTGCAGGAATGCTGCAAGGGTATCCCCAATGTCACGGTGGAGAGCTTCGACGGCCTGACCGTGGAGTTCGCCAAGAAGCGCCACGCTTCGGTCATGGTGCGGGGCCTGCGGGCGGTAACGGATTTTGAAAACGAGATCCAGTTGGCGCAGACCAATCATGCGCTGATGCCCGGCATCGAGACCATGTTCCTTGCAACCAGCATCAAGTGGAGCTATCTTTCCTCTACCATTGTAAAGGAAGCCGCTCGCTACGGCAGCAGCATCTCCAAGTTCGTTACCCCGAATGTGGAAGCCGCCGTGGAGCAGAAGATGGCCGAGCTGCGCAGCAGGGGAGAGAACGTCTGACCCCATTCCTTATGCAAGAAACGCTTCGGCGTTTTGATAAAACAGTCTTTCTTAAATCACAACATACACAATCAGGAGGCTATTCACATGAAAAAGATCGTTATCGCATCTGCATGCCGTACCGCCATTGGTAAGTTCGGTGGCACCCTTGCCAACGTCCCCGCTGCTGAGCTGGGCTCCATCGTCATCAAGGAGGCTCTGAACCGCGCAAACGTCAAGCCTGAGCAGGTCGATCATGTTTACATGGGCTGCGTGATCCAGGCTGGTCTGGGCCAGAACGTTGCCCGTCAGGCTTCCCTGAAGGCTGGCCTGCCCATCGAGACCCCCGCTGTCACCGTCAACGTGGTCTGCGGTTCCGGTCTGAACTGCGTGAACATGGCTGCTCAGATGATCGAGGCAGGCGATGCTGATATCGTGGTCGCAGGCGGCATGGAGAACATGGACATGGCTCCCTTTGCAATGATGAAGGGCCGTTACGGCTACCGCATGGGCGCACCCATGGGCAAGAGCGAGCTGGTCGATACCATGGTCAACGATGCTCTGTGGGATGCCACCGGCTTCAACAAGCACATGGGCATGACCGCTGAGAATGTCTGCACCAACGAGACCTTCCAGAAGAAGTACGGCTACAGCCCCATCACCCGCGAGATGCTGGATGAGTTCTCCTACAACAGCCAGGTCAAGGCCGACAAGGCCATCAAGGACGGCGCTTTCAAGGATGAGATCGTTCCTGTTGTCATCAAGGGCAAGAAGGGCGACACCGTGTTCGATACCGATGAAGGCCCCCGTCTGACCCCGGTCGAGAAGCTGGCAACTCTGAAGCCCGCTTTCACCAAGGACGGCATTGTGACCGCAGGCAACTCTTCCGCCATCAACGATGGCGCTGCTGCTCTGGTCATTATGAGCGAGGAAAAGGCCAAGGAGCTGGGCGTTGAGCCTCTGGCAACCTGGGTCGCTGGCGCTCTGGCCGGTGTTGAGCCTGAGGTCATGGGTCTGGGCCCCATCGCAGCAACCAAGAAGGTCATGGCAAAGACTGGCCTGACTGTTGCTGATATGGACCTGATCGAGGCCAACGAGGCATTTGCTGCACAGTCTGTGGCTGTCAGCCAGGCTCTGAACTTCGATATGAGCAAGGTGAACGTCAACGGCGGCGCCATCGCTCTGGGCCACCCGGTCGGCGCTTCCGGCGCTCGTATCCTGGTCACCCTGCTGTACGCTATGAAGCACCGTGGTGCTCACAAGGGTCTGGCTACTCTGTGCATCGGCGGCGGCATGGGCTGCGCTACCATCGTTGAGATGTAAGCTCCCCCTTTGGAATTGAATTGAATGACAGCCCGCGCCTCGGCTCAGACCGGAGACTCTGCCGGGGCGCGGGAGCTGTTTTGAAACACTGAGAATCTGAATTGGAGGTTTTCACAATGGCTTTTGTAAAAACCGAGGTGCAGGGCGCTGTCGAGATCATCACCATCGACCGTCCCAAGGCACTGAATGCCCTGAACCCCGAGGTTCTGGCAGACCTGAAGGCAGCTTTTGAGGCTGTCGATCAGGAGACCATCCGCTGCATCGTCCTGACCGGCGAAGGCGACAAGAGCTTCGTTGCAGGCGCTGATATCGGCTCCATGAGCACCATGACCAAGGCAGAGGGCGAGGCTTTCGGCAAGCTGGGCAATGACGTGTTCCTGATGATCGAGAGCTTCCCCATCCCCGTCATTGCAGCCGTCAATGGCTTTGCACTGGGCGGCGGCAATGAGCTGGCCATGAGCTGCGACATCCGCATCTGCTCTGACAACGCTGTGTTTGGTCAGCCCGAAGTTGGTCTGGGCATCACCCCGGGCTTCGGCGGCACCCAGCGTCTGGCACGTCTGGTCGGCATGGGCATGGCAAAGCAGCTGGTCTACTCTGCCCTGAACATCAAGGCAGACGAGGCTTACCGCATTGGTCTGGTCAACGCCGTATATCCGCAGGCTGAACTGATGGAGAACGTGCTGAAGCTGGCCGGCAAGATCGCCAAAAACGCTCCCATTGCAGTGCGCAACTGCAAGAAGGCCATCAACGGTGGCATCAGCCTGCCCATTGAGAAGGCTGTGGAAGTTGAGGAGAAGCTGTTCGGCGATTGCTTCGAGACCCACGATCAGCAGGAGGGCATGGCCTGCTTCCTGAGCCGTGAGAAACCGAAGCCCAAGGCAGTGTTTACCAACAACTAATCCATTACATAATTTTTAATATTAAAGGAGAGATTTCCTATGAAGATCGGTGTTATCGGCGCTGGCACTATGGGCCAGGGCATCGCAAAGGCATTTGCACAGGTTGAGGGCAACACCGTTGCTCTGTGCGACATCAAGCAGGAGTGGGCTGAGAACGGCCTGGCAAAGATCAAGAAGGGCTACGAGAAGCTGGTTGCTAAGGGCAAGATTCCCCAGGAAAAGGCTGACGCAATCGTTGCAGCCATCACCCCGGGCCTGAAGGAAAATCTGTGCGCAGACTGCGACCTGGTCGTTGAGGCTGCTTTTGAGGATATGAAGGTCAAGCAGACCACTTTCGGCGAGCTGGATAAGATCTGCAAGCCCGAGTGCATCTTCGCTTCCAACACTTCCTCCCTGTCCATCACCGAGATCGGCAAGGGCCTGAGCCGTCCTCTGGTCGGTATGCACTTCTTCAACCCCGCTGACCGCATGAAGCTGATCGAGGTCATCGCCGGCTGCAACACCCCCGCAGAGACTGTTGAGAAGATCAAGGAGATCTCCGTTGCCATCGGCAAGAACCCTGTTCAGGTCAACGAGGCTGCAGGCTTTGTGGTCAACCGCATCCTGATCCCCATGATCAATGAGGCTGCCTTCATCAAGATGGAGGGCGTTTCCGATATCGCAGGCATCGACACCGCTATGAAGCTGGGTGCCAACCACCCCATGGGACCCCTGGAGCTGGGCGACTTCATCGGCCTGGATATCTGCCTGGCCATCATGGATGTCCTGTACCATGAGACCGGCGACAGCAAGTATCGCGCCTGCCCGCTGATCCGCAAGATGGTCCGCGGCGGCAACCTGGGTTGCAAGACCGGCAAGGGCTTCTACGTTTACAACGCAGACCGCACCAAGACCCCTGTTGACCAGCTGTAATTTCTGATAAACATTTCTCCCGGCCGTGGGGAAAGCGGTCGGGAGGAATTTGTTTGCAACCGGGAAGGGGAGAACCCCGGCCCCGGGAGATAAAAAACACCCGTTAGGAGGATATAGCGATGGATTTTACTCTGTCCAAGCAGCAGCAGATGGTGCAGAAGATGTACCGCGAGTTTGCTGAAAACGAAGTCAAGCCCCTGGCTAAGAAGGTTGATGCAGAAGAGTACTTCCCCAAAGAGACCGTCGAGAAGATGGGCAAGCTGGGCATGATGGGCATTTACTTCCCCACCTCTGTCGGCGGTGCAGGCGGCGATGTGCTGTCCTACGTCATGGCAGTGGAGGAGCTGAGCAAGGTCTGTGGCACCACCGGTGTCATCGTCTCCGCTCACACCAGCCTGTGTGCTGCTCCTATTTATGAGAACGGCACCCCCGAGCAGAAGGCAAAGTACCTGCCCAAGCTGTGCAGCGGCGAGTGGCTGGGCGCTTTCGGCCTGACCGAGCCGGGCGCTGGTACCGATGCACAGGGTCAGCAGACTATTGCCAAGGAAGAGGATGACTGCTGGGTTCTGAATGGCTCCAAGATCTTCATCACCAACGCCGGTTTTGCTGATGTCTTTATCGTCATCGCTGTCACCGACCGCGTTCTGGATAAGAAGGGCCGTCCCACCAAGCTGTGCTCTGCCTTCATCGTTGAGCGCACCGATCCGGGCTTCTCCGTCGGCAAGGCTGAGGATAAGATGGGTATCCGTGGTTCTTCCACCTGCGAGCTGATCTTCGAGGATTGCCGTATCCCGAAGGATCGTATGCTGGGCGTGCGCGGCAAGGGCTTCCAGCTGGCCATGGCTACCCTGGACGGCGGCCGTATCGGCATCGCTTCTCAGGCTCTGGGCATTGCCGAGGGCGCTCTGGAGGAGACCGTTGCCTACGTCAAGGAGCGCAAGCAGTTTGGCCGCAGCATCTCCGCATTCCAGAACACCCAGTTCGAGCTGGCTGAGATGAAGGCCCGCGTTGAGGCTGCCAAGTATCTGGTCTACGCTGCCGCTCTGAAGAAGCAGCAGGCCATGGATGGCGCAAAGGTCCGTTACAGCGTGGAGGCTGCTCAGGCTAAGCTGATCGCAGCCCGCACCGCAAGCGATGTGACCCGCCGTTGCCTGCAGCTGTTCGGCGGTTACGGCTACACTCGTGACTACCCCATCGAGCGCATGATGCGTGATGCCAAGATCACTGAGATCTACGAGGGCACCAGCGAAGTGCAGATGATGGTCATTTCCGGCGCTCTGCTGAAGTAAGGGAGGTAAGATTTACAATGAAAGCAATTGTTTGTGTAAAGCAGGTTCCTGATACCTCCGGCAAAGTCGCCGTCAAGGCAGACGGTACTCTGGATCGTGCCTCTATGGCCACCATCACCAACCCCGATGACCTGAACGCTCTGGAGGCAGCTCTGAAGCTCAAGGACGCTACCGGCTGCGAAGTCGTTGTCATCACCATGGGTCCTCCTCCGGCCGAGGGAATGCTGCGTGAGCTGCTGGCCCGCGGCGCGGACAAGGCTGTTCTGGTCTCCGGTCGTGAGTTCGGCGGTTCCGATACCTTTGCAACCAGCCAGATCCTGGCTGCTGCTGTCAATAAGATCGGCGTTGGCCCCGAGGACGTTGTGTTCTGCGGCCGTCAGGCAATCGATGGCGATACCGCACAGGTCGGCCCCCAGATCGCTGAAAAGCTGCATCTGCCCCAGGTCACCTATGTGGCTGACATCCAGAAGGATGGCAACACCCTGACCGTGAAGCGTATGCTGGAAGACGGCTACATGATGGTCAAGGTGCAGACTCCCTGCCTGCTGACCTGCATCAAGGAGCTGAACCAGCCCCGTTACATGAGCGTCAATGGCATCTTTACCTGCTACGACAAGCCCATGGAAGTGTTCGATTACAACGCTCTGAAGGATGATCCGCTGATCGAGGTCGATACCATCGGTCTGAAGGGTTCTCCGACGAACGTCTTTAAGTCCTTCACTCCTCCGCAGAAGGGCGCAGGCACCATGCTGACTGGCGACGACACCGCCGCACAGCTGGCAGGTATCCTGGCCAAGAAGCACCTGATCTGATGAAAGGAGCATAGGATTACAATGGCTGATTTTAACGAGTACAAGGGCGTTTGGGTCTTTTGTGAGCAGCGCCAGGGCAAACTGATGCCCACCGATTTCGAGCTGGTCAGCGAGGCCCGCAAGCTGGCCGATGAGCTGAACTGCGAAGTCACCGGCCTGCTGCTGGGCGATAACGTGGACGGCATTGCCAAGGAGCTGGGTGGCTATGGCGCTGATAAGGTCATGGTCTGCGACAGCCCCCTGCTGAAGGATTACACCACGGACGCATACGCCAAGGTCGTCTGCGACATGGTCAACGAGTACAAGCCCGAGGTCCTGCTGATCGGTGCCACCAACATTGGCCGCGATCTGGGCCCCCGCTGCGCAGCCCGCCTGCACACCGGCCTGACCGCTGATGCTACCCATCTGGATATCGACACTGCAAAGTACATCGACTTCCTGAAGGAGAGCTCCACCATTGACCTGTCCAAGCAGAAGTTCGATATGGAAGACCGCAACCTGAAGATGACCCGTCCCGCATTCGGCGGCCATCTGATGGCTACCATCATCTGCCCCCGCTTCCGTCCTCAGATGTCCACCGTGCGCCCCGGCGTTATGAAGAAGGCTCCCTTCGATCAGGCCAAGGCAGATGCCTGCCAGATCGTGAAGCCCGCTTTCGAGCTGTCCGCTGCCGACATCAAGACCGAGGTCCTGAGCGTCGAGAAGGCTGCTGAGAAGCTGGTCGATCTGATCGGTGCCGATGTCATCGTCTCCGTTGGCCGCGGCATCAGCAAGGATGTCAACAAGGGCATCGAGCTGGCTGAGCAGCTGGCTGCTGCACTGGGCGGCGGCGTTGTGGGTGCTTCCCGTGCCGTTACCGATGCAGGCTGGATGACCGCTGACCATCAGGTCGGTCAGACCGGTAAGACGGTCCACCCCAAGATCTATGTTGCTCTGGGCATTTCCGGTGCCATCCAGCACACCGCTGGTATGCAGGATTCCGAGTGCATCATCGCTGTCAACAAGAACGAGAGCGCACCCATCTTCGGTGTTGCTGACTACGGCATCGTGGGCGATCTGTTCAAGGTCGTTCCCGAGCTGATCAAGCAGATCGAGGCTGCCAAGGCTGCTGAATAAGCACCTGATTTTCCCTGAACCCTGATTGTGATAAGGCCGCCGCGCAGTGGAAACGCTGTGCGGCGGCTTTTTGCATCCCCGGAAAATCGCTTCGTTCTATCCTGCCTGTTCCCGGAATAAAATGACACCAAGAGCGGACAGGAAAGGAGCGCGTACCATGGAGTTGAAGATCTTTCGGGATGCCCTGCCGGCGGCGGGGACAAACTGTACCCTCAAGGCAGAGCTGCCGCTGGAAACAGAGATCCTGATCTCTGATTATCTGCCACCGGTGTTCAAGCTGGTCAAGTGCTTTGTCAGGCCGGTGGTGCTGCAAAAGCGGCTGCAGCCCGGCAAGCTGCAATTGGAGGGATATCTGCGCTGTGTGGTCTATTATCAGGGCGAGGACGGGGCGGGTCTGTGCCAGACCGAGCAGAAGCTCCCCTTTACCAAGCTGCTGGATCTGCCGGAGTTCGTCTTCACGGCATGGGCCGTACAGGTGGAAGGCCAGACCGAATATCTGAACTGCCGCACCGTCAACCCACGCCGCATCGAGGTGCGGGGGGCGTATGGGCTGGTGGTATCGGTGCATACGCAGGTCAAAACCGATGTCATCACGGCCCTTTCGGATGGCGGGGTAGAGCAGAAACTGGTCACCCTTTCCGGGGTGCGGCGCGCCGCTGTGCTGGAAAAGCTGGTCACGGTCGAGGGCGAGATCCGCTTTCCCACGCCGCCCGCCGCCGTTTTGGATCTCAGCGGAAATGCCTCTGTCGGAGACCTCAAGCTCCTGAACGGGAAAGCCGTTGCCAAGGGCGTGCTGGTCGTTTCCTGTGCCTGGCGTGCCGAGGGCGATCCGGCACTGCAAGGCCAGAGCGTGAACCTGAACTTCAATCAGGTGCTGGATGTGGACGGCCTGAGCGAGGACTGCCGCTGCCTCTGCGTGGCCGAGCCGGTGGGCTTTACGCTCACGGAGGGAGAAGGGGAGGAACCCAGCCGCCTGACTGCCAACCTGATGCTGCGCCTGCGGGCATGGAGGCCCTACCAGCTGCAGTGCGTGGCGGATGCCTTCTCCACGAAATTCGAGACAGAACAGACCCCGCAGACGGTACAGACGGAATCGCTGGCCTGCACCCTGGATAAGACCGTGACCCTGACCGGCTCCGGCCCTCTGCCGGACGCTGGAGCTAAAATTCTGGCCTGCTTTGCCTCCTTTGGCCCGGCCCTGCTGGCATACAGGGAAAATAACTGGGATCTGACCAGCCGGGTGACTGTGACTTCCTTTGGGGAGAACAGCCTTTCGGAGCTGGAAAGCTACGAAAAGGTGTTGGAGCTTGCCCTGCCGCTGGAGCGGGAGCTGCCCTCGGACGCGGAGCTGATCCCGGAGTGCTGGCTCCGTGCCGAGGATCTGCGCTGTGTCTGCGCAAACGGCACACTGGAGGTCACCCTTTCCGTCAAGGCAGAAGGGGCCATCCTACAGCGGAGCGGAAACACCTGTGTGGGCTCCATCGCGCTGGGGGAGCCGCTGACCCCGGCAGACCCGGAGATCAGCCTGCGCATCTATTATGCACAGGCGGGGGAGGAGCTGTTTGCCATCGCCAGACGATTCCATGTCTCCCCGGCCCAGATGCTTGCTGCCAACGACCTTGCAGAGGGAATTACTGCCATCGACGCGCCTCAAAGGCTTCTGGTGCCGGGAGCAGGGGGCTGATCTATCTGATTTTGTGCTTCACAGAAGAACAATTTAAGGTTAAAGTATGACTTATGAACTAAAAATGAACAAAAAACCTCCCGGACCTCTCCCAATTTGAGAAAGGCTCTGCTATAATAATTTTTGTCGTGTAAAAAAGCCTTTTGGATAAAGGAGAAGTTATGATCAAAAATATCGAGTTGGAGAAGGGTGCATACCAGTTTGATGCCAAGATGCCCCTTCGCCAGGCCATCCCGCTGGGCCTGCAGCATGTATTTGCCATGTTCGTGGGCAACCTGACCCCGCTTCTTATCATCACCAGTGCCTGCGGCATTGCAGGCGGTGAGTTTGCTGACCTGCAGGTCAGCCTGCTGCAGAACGCCATGTTCGTGGCCGGTGTGGTCACGCTGGTGCAGCTGTTCTCCATCGGCCCTGTGGGCGGCCAGGTCCCCATCATCATGGGAACCAGCTCCGGCTTCCTGGGCGTGTTCAACAGTGTGGCTGCTTCCATGGGCGGCGGCGTGCTGGCCTACGGTGCCATCATGGGCGCTTCCATCCTGGGCGGCCTGTTTGAGACTGTGCTGGGCTTCTTCCTCAAGCCCCTGCGCAAGTTCTTCCCCTCGGTGGTCACCGGCACGGTGGTGCTGTCCATCGGTCTATCCCTGATCTCCGTGGGTGTCAACTCCTTCGGCGGCGGCAACGCAGCCAAGGACTTCGGTTCCGCGGAAAACCTGCTGCTGGCCGTGTTCGTGCTGGTGGTGATCCTGTTCTTCAAGCATTGGACCACGGGCTTTCTGAGCTCCTCCTCCATCCTCATCGGCATTGTGGCGGGCTATCTGGCAGCCTTTATCATGGGCTTTGTCCTGCCCACCACCGGTGTCACTGCCGAGGGTGTGGAGTTCACCAAGGCATGGGTGCTGAACTGGAGCAAGGTGGCACAGGCCGACTGGTTTGCCATCCCCAAGCTGGTTCCCGTCAAGATCGTTTTTGATATGCGCGCCATCCTGCCCGTGCTGATCATGTTCATCGTCACCGCTGTGGAGACCGTGGGCGATATCTCCGGCGTGATGGAGGGCGGCATGAGCCGTGAGGCCACCGATAAGGAGCTGTCCGGCGGTGTTATCTGCGACGGCCTGGGCTCTTCCTTTGCCGCCTGCTTCGGCGTTCTGCCCAACACCTCCTTCAGCCAGAACGTGGGTCTGGTCTCCATGACCAAGGTCGTCAACCGCGGTGCACTGGCTACCGGTGCCATCTTCCTGATCCTCTGCGGCCTGATCCCCAAGCTGGGCGCACTGGTCTCCATCATGCCGCAGGCCGTTCTGGGCGGTGCTGCCGTGATGATGTTCTCTTCCATCGTGGTGTCCGGCATCCAGCTCATTACCAAGGAAAAGATGACCCCGCGCACCCTGACCATCGTTTCCGTTGCACTGGGCGTGGGCTACGGCATGGGTGCCAATGCCAGCATCCTGGCACACACCCCCCAGTTCTTCCAGCTGATCTGCGGCGAGAGCGGCATCGTGCCCGCAGCCTTTGTGGCCATTGTGCTGAACGTGCTGCTGCCCAAGGACGATAAGGCCGTATAAACCTCTCAGTCACCTTCGGTGACAGCTCCCCTGACAGGGGAGCCAAGAAGTGCCCTTGCCTCTCCTGTCAGGTGACGCACCATTGCGCTGCAATGGCGGAGAGCTCCTCCAGAACTTCCGGCGTATCTGCATCCAGCAGTTCTTCCCGCCGCTGGGCGTAAACGATCTGTACCTGCTCAGGGTGAGCCTTGAGCACAACACTGCCGCCCTTGCCCTCGGGCAGGGTGCGCAGAGCGGGAAAATATCCGCATCCAAACAGAACGGGACTTCCGACAACAGTGTCCGGGCCATCTGCGGCCCGGGCTCCCAGCCGGAAGATCGCCCGCTCTGTTTCTTTTTGTGTCTGGGCAAAAGCAGTGATCAGGGCTTCCAGCGTCTCCCGCTGCAGCAGGGGCTGATCTCCGGGCAGGAAGATGCAGCCTGCAAGATTGGGGCATTGCTCCAGCAGCGCCTCCAGCCCCAGCCGAACAGTGTCGTTCCGGCCCGGCAGGCTGTGGAGCAGGCAGGGAACGGCCTGTGCATCACACAGGGCCTTTACCTTGGCAGAGCGGGTCACGACCACCCGGGCGGCAAGGGCAGGGGTGGCGGTGACCTCCAGCGCCCGGAAGAGCAGGGGGCGGCCCCCGAAATCGGCCAGCAGCTTGTTGGAGCCGAACCGCCGGGCCAGCCCCGATGCCATGATGACGCATCCCACCGAAGGGAGGGCGTTTTTTCTGCACAACTCTGCCATAAAATCTTTCCTCCTGAACCTGCCGGATCTGCGGCAGTCTTTCCAGTGGCATTATAAGGGATTTTGTGATAAAATAAAAGTAGCAATCGAAAAAAGAGAGGTACTGCGTATGATGACGATCCGGGAATACAAACGGGCCGAAAGCCTCGAGGAAGCCTGGCAGCTCAACCAGAAGCGAAACAATCGGGTCATCGGCGGCATGATCTGGCTCAAGATGGAGAATATCAATGTCGGCACCGCCATCGACCTGTCGGGCCTTGGGCTGGACAAAATTGAGGAAACGGCCGAGGGCTTTTCCATCGGGGCCATGGTGCCCCTGCGGCAGATCGAGCTCCACGAGGGGCTCAATGCCTACACGGAGGGCGCTGTGCGGGAATCTGTGCGCCACATTGTGGGCGTGCAGCTGCGCAACCTTGCCACCGTGGGCGGCAGCATTTACAGCCGTTTTGGCTTTTCCGATGTTCTGACCATGTTCCTGGCCCTGAACGCTTCGGTGGAGCTCTACAAGGGCGGCATCGTACCGCTTTCGGAGTATGCTCAGCGCCCGTACGACAGGGATATCCTGGTACGGGTCATCGTGCCGAAAGAGCAGGCAGCGTTCTGCTATCAGTCGGTGCGCAACAGCCAGACGGATTTTCCGGTGCTGACCTGTGCCGCCGCGAAAACGGCCGGGGGCTTCCGGCTTGCCATTGGTGCCCGGCCCGGCAAGGCAGTGCTGTATACCCTGCAGCCCAATGCCGCCGAAACGCCGGAGTTGACCGCTGCCCGCTTTGCCGCTGAAGTACGGGCAAACATCCGGACGGAGAGCAACATGCGCGGCAGTGCGGAATACCGCAATCATCTGGCCGGGGTGCTGGTCAAGCGCGCTGTGCTGAAATTGGAAGGGAACAGGTGAGACAAGATGCAGGTGAATATTATTCTGAACGGAACCAAGATCACGGCAGAGGCCGCACCGGACACCCTGCTCATCGATTTTGTCCGCGCACACGGCTGTTACAGTGTCAAGCGCGGCTGCGAGACCTCCAACTGCGGCCTGTGCACCGTCTTTCTGGACGATGTGCCGGTGCTGTCCTGCTCTGTGCTGGCAGCCCGTGCCGACGGCCACAGGGTGACCACGCTGGAGGGCCTGCAGGAGGAGGCTGCTGAGTTCGGTGCTTTTATCGCCGATCAGGGTGCGGAGCAGTGCGGCTTCTGCAACCCAGGCTTTATTATGAACGCCCTCGCCCTCTTCCGGGAAAAGGAATACCCCACTGAGGAGGAGATCAAGGAATATCTCGCGGGCAACCTCTGCCGCTGCTCCGGCTACGAGGGCCAGCTGCGGGGCATCCAGAATTTCCTCGCCTGGAAAAAAGCAAAACAGGAGGGTGCCGAATGAAAAACGTCAACAAAGCATTCCGCAAAAAGGATGCCATGCAGCTTGTGACCGGCAAGCCCGTTTACATGGATGATCTGGCCCCGGCAGACTGCCTGATCGTCAAGCTGTACCGTTCGCCCCATGCCAACGCCATGGTGGAGCGCATCGACACGTCCGTGGCCAAAAAGGTGCCCGGCATCGAGGCCATCTTCACCTGGGAGGATGTGGATCAGAACGCCCGCCGCTACACGCAGGCCGGCCAGACTTACCCCGAAGCCAGCCCCTACGACCGCCTGGTCATTGACCGCCACGTCCGCTTTGTGGGGGACGTTGTGGCCATTGTGGTGGGCAAGGATGAGAAATGTGTCGAAAAGGCCATGAAGCTCATCAAGGTGGAGTATCAGGTGCTGGAGCCGGTGCTGGATTTCCACACTGCGAAGGACAACCCCATCCTTGTCCACCCGGAGGACAACTGGGAGAGCCTGAGTCCCGTGGGTGCCGACAACAAGCGCAACCTCTGTGCCCACGATGCGTGCGGCGACGGCGACATCGATGCCGTGCTGGCAAAGTGCGATGTTGTCATCGACCGCGTCTACCACACCAAGGCCTGCCAGCAGGCCATGATGGAGACCTTCCGCACCTGCTGCTGGATGGACCTGTACGGGCGGCTGAACATCCTCAGCTCGACCCAGATCGTGTTCCATACCCGCCGTAATGTGGCAAACGCCCTGCACATCCCCAAATCCATGATCCGCGTCATCAAGCCCCGCATCGGCGGCGGCTTTGGTGCCAAGCAGACGGCGGTCTCGGCCATCTATCCGGCCTTTGTTACCTGGAAGACCAAGAAGCCCTGCAAGCTGATCTTCACCCGCGAAGAGAGCCAGACCGCATCTTCGCCCCGCCACGAGATGGAGATGCACGTCCGTCTGGGTGCCACCAAGGACGGCATCGTGAAGGGCATCGACCTCTACACCCTGTCCAACACCGGTGCTTATGGTGAGCACGGCCCCACAACGGTGGGCCTTTCCGGGCACAAGTCCATCCCGCTGTACGGCAAGGCCGAAGCCTTCCGTTTTGTCAGCGACGTGGTCTACACCAACCACATGTCTGCCGGTGCGTACCGCGGCTATGGTGCGACCCAGGGCCTGTTTGCAGTGGAATCTGCCGTCAATGAGCTGGCCGCCAGACTCCACATGGACCCCTTCAAGATCCGTGAAATGAACATCGTCAAAGAGGGCGATGTAATGCCCGCCTATTACGGCGCTGTGAACACCAGCTGCGCGCTGGATCGCTGCCTGAAAAAAGTCCACGAGATGATCGACTGGGACAACAAGTACCCTGTGCGCGACCTTGGCAATGGCAAGGTGCGCGCCGTGGGCATGGGCATGGCCATGCAGGGCTCCGGCATTTCCGGCATGGATGTGGGCAGTGCCACCCTCAAGGTAAACGATGACGGATTCTACTCCCTCATCATCGGCGCTGCCGATATGGGTACCGGCTGTGACACCACGCTGGCTCAGATCGCCGCCGAGGTGCTGGACTGTGACCTGGACAATATCACCGTCTTTGGCGCGGATACCGATACCTCGCCCTATGACTCCGGCTCCTACGCTTCCTCTACCACCTATGTCACCGGCAAGGCAGTGGAGAAGTGCGCCCTCCGGCTGCGCGGCCAGATCTGCAAGCTGGGCGCGGAGCTGCTCCAGACGACCGAAGATGCCGTGGATTTTGACGGCAAGTTCATTTCCCTGAACGCAGACCCGGAGAAGAGGGTCTCTCTCTCTGAGGTGGCATTCGCCTCCCAGTTCGGCCACATGGTGCCGCTGGAGATCACCGAGACCCACACCTCGCCCCTTTCGCCCCCGCCCTACATGGTCGGCGCGGCTGAAATTGAGCTGGACAAGGAGACCGGTGAAGTCAAGGTGGTGGATTATGCCGCCTGCGTGGACTGCGGCACCCCCATCAACCCCAACCTGACCCGTGTGCAGGCTGAGGGCGGCATCCTGCAGGGCATCGGCATGGCCCTGACCGAGAACATCACCTACGATGCCAAGGGTTGGCCGATGGAGAACTCCTTTATGCAGTATAAGATCCCCGCCCGTGTGGACATCGGCCACATCCGGGTGGAGTTTGAGAGCAGCTACGAGCCCAACGGCCCGTTTGGTGCAAAATCCATCGGTGAGGTGGTCATCAACACCCCGCTGCCCGCCATCGCGGATGCCATCTACAATGCCATCGGCACCCGCTTCTACGAGCTGCCCATCACCCCGGAGCAGGTCGCCATGGCGGTGGAAGAAAACCGCTGATGCTTCCGGAAAAACAATTTCCGTTTCTGGCTGAAAAGGGCCATGTAGTCTCGCTGGTGGGCGGCGGCGGAAAAACCACCCTGCTCTATGCCTTTGCCCGGCATTGTGCCGCCAAAGGCTGGCGGGTGCTGGTGAGCACCACCACCCACATCCGGCAGCCCGGGGAGAATTATGCCGCAGATGAAGCCGCTCTTGCGTCCCTCTGGGCGGCAGGGCGATATGCCGTGGCCGGTGTCCCGGCAGAGCAGGGCAAGCTGACCGCCCTGCCGCCGGAGCAGCTGACCTGCTGGATGGCACAGGCAGATATGGTTCTTCTGGAAGCGGACGGTGCAAAACGGATGCCCTGCAAAGTTCCGTCGGCCCATGAACCGGTGCTGCTGCCGGAAAGCGATATCGTGCTGGCCGTGGCAGGGTTGTCCGCGCTGGGCAGACCTCTGCTGGAGGTCTGCTTCCGGCTGGAGCAGGCCTGCGCCCTGCTGGGCGCTGCCCCCGAAACGCTTCTGACCCCGGAGCTGCTGGCAAGGCTGCTGGCCAGCGAGCAGGGGGGACGAAAACTGGTAGGGAACCGCCGTTTTTCTGTGGTGCTCAATCAGGCGGATGCCCCCGCCCGCATTGCTGCCGGAGAACAGACCCTCGCGCTCCTGCGCAAAAAATATGAGGTGCAGGGCGTGTTGACTTATTTTGATGAAAGGGAGCGTGCATGAAATGGCAGAACAAGGCCCCATTGTCTTCTGCACCGGCGGCGGATGCACCGCCAAGCTGGGTGCCGGGGTACTGAGCCGCATTCTGGAAAAGCTGCCCCGGGGCGAAAAAGACCCCGACCTTCTGGTTGGCTACGACAGCCGGGACGATGCTGCCGTCTACCGCATCACCGAGGACATTGCTCTGGTGCAGACGGTGGATTTCTTCCCGCCGATGGTCGATGACCCCTATACCTTCGGGCAGATCGCCGCGACCAATGCCCTGAGCGATGTCTACGCCATGGGCGGTGAGGTCAAAACGGCACTGAATCTTGTCTGCTTCCCCGAGAGCATGGATCTGAATGTGTTGGGGGAGATCCTGCGCGGCGGTGCCGAAAAGGTGGCCGAAGCCGGGGGTACGCTGGCGGGTGGGCACTCCATTGCCGATACCGGCGTGAAGTACGGCCTGTCGGTGACCGGTCTTGTAGACCCGCACCGCCTGACGGCCAACGATACCGGCCGCCCGGGCGACAAGCTTCTTCTGACCAAGGCGCTTGGCGTGGGGCTGATCTGCACCGCCAACCGGGTGGGCGAAGCCGCTCCGGAGCAGATGGAAGCCGCCGTCCGTTCCATGACCACCCTGAACAAAACGGCGGCAGAGATCGCACGCAGGTACGAGGTGCACGCCGCCACGGATGTGACCGGGTTCAGCTTCCTGGGCCATCTGCACGAGATGATGGGGGAGAAGCTCTCCTGCGTCATTGATGCCCATGCGGTGCCGGTGCTGCCCGGTGCGTGGGAGGCCGCAGATGCCTGCCTGTACACCGCCGCCGGTCAGCGCAACCGCAACCACACCGGGCCCTTTGTCCGGTTTGAGAAAGTGCCCTTCCCGATGGAAGAGATCCTGTTTGATCCCCAGACCTCCGGCGGCCTGCTGTTTGCCGTGGCCCCGCAGGATGCCGCTGCCCTGGAAGCAGAGCTGCAGGCGGCGGGTCTGCCCGCAAAAATCGTGGGCACCATTGGGGAAAAGCAGACACCGGAGATTACAGTAACATACGAATGAGGGAGGAACAACCGATGATCAAGATCGATGCCCGTGGAGATGCCTGTCCGCTGCCCGTGGTCAAGGCCAAAAAGGCCATTGCAGAGCTGCACGGCCCCGGCGAGGTGGAAGTGCTGGTGGACAATGAGATCGCTGTCCAGAACCTGACCAAGATGGCCCAGCAGAAGGGCTATCTGTCCAGCTCCGAAAAACTGGCCGAGCAGGAATACCGTGTCCGCTTTACCATCAAGGACACGCCTGCTGCGGAAACCGCTGTGCCGGGCAAGGTGAAACAGCAGGCAGAAGCGGAAACCTGCATCCCGGATGCCCGCACCGATACAGTGGTGGTCATCGCGTCCGACAAGATGGGGGAGGGGGCCGAGGAGCTGGGCAAGACCCTGCTCAAGGCCTTCGTGTTTTCCCTGACCCAGCAGGACAAGCTGCCCAAGACGATCCTCTTCTATAACGGCGGCGCGTCCCTGACCTGTGAGGGTTCGCCCATGCTGGAAGACCTGAAGGCACTGGAAGCTGAGGGCGTGGAGATCCTGACCTGCGGCACCTGCCTGAACTACTACGGCATAACGGAGAAGCTGGCCGTGGGCGGCGTGACCAATATGTATGTCATCGCTGAAAAGATGCTGAACGCCGGGAACGTGGTCAAGCCGTGATCTACCTTGACAACGCCGCAACCACCTTGTACAAGCCCCCGGAGGTGGGGCAGGCAATGCTGGATGCGTTGCAGACAGCGGGCAACCCGGGCCGTGGAGCCCATGCGCCCACCCTGCACGCCTCCCGCATCGTCTACGAGACCCGGGAAGCGCTGGCCCAGCTCTTCCACGCCGAAGGCCCGGCCTGCATCGCCTTTGCATCCAATGCGACCCAGGCGCTGAACACGGCCATCAACGGGCTCTTTGGCCCGGGGGATCATGTCATCACTACGGTCTGTGAGCACAATTCCGTCCTGCGGCCCCTCTACCGCCTCCAAAGGCAGGGGGGTGAGGTGAGTTTTGTGGATGTGGACGCAAACGGTGTGCTCTGCTATGCGCAGTTTGAGCAGCTGCTCCGTCCAAACACCAGGGGAGTGGTTGTGACCGGTGCTTCCAATGTCACCGGAAACCGCACGGACCTGGCGTTCGTATCCGCTTTTGCAAAAAAGCACGGCCTGTTGTTTCTCGTGGATGCCGCCCAGACAGCGGGTGCCATGCCGGTGGATGTGCAGGCCCTGGGGATCGATGTGCTCTGCTTTACCGGGCACAAGGCGCTGCTGGGCCCGCAGGGCACCGGCGGGCTGTATGTCCGGCCCGGGCTGCAGGTTGCCCCCCTTGTGGTGGGCGGCAGCGGAGTCCACAGCTTTGATGAACGCCACCCCGTCGAAATGCCCACTGCTTTGGAAGCCGGAACGCTGAATGTGCCGGGGATCGCCGGGCTGGGGGCCGGGGTGCGCTGGCTCCTGACACAGGGCGTGGAAGCGTTGGAAACAAAAGAAAATGCGCTTGCACGCCTGTTTTACGAAACTGTCCGGGAAATTCCCGGTGTGCGGCTTTATGGTGACTTCACTGCGCCGCGTGCGCCCATCGTCTCACTGAACCTGGCGGGCGAGGATTCCGCCCGGGTGGCGGATGCGCTCTGGGAAGAGTACGGCATCTGTGTGCGGGCCGGTGCGCACTGTGCTCCGCTGATGCACAAGGCGCTGGGCACCGTGGAGCAGGGTGTGGTGCGGTTCAGCTTCTCCCACACCAACACCCGGGAGGAGGCGCTTGCCGCTGCCCGTGCGGTGCGCAGCCTGGCGGAGGAATAAATAATGCGTGCAAAGAGACCCTATATCGTGTTATCCTTCCGCACCACAGTGGAAGCGATGGCATGGGAAAAACACTGCGAAGCGGAACGCATCCCCGGGCGGCTCATTCCGCTGCCCCGGGAGCTCTCTGCCGGGTGCGGCCTTGCGTGGCGGATGCCGCCCGAGGACTGGCAGCTGTGGCAGAGCCGCATCGACCCCGCTGCCTATGATGCCGCAGCGGTGGTAGAACAATAACAAATAAAGGAGAATTGGATGGGAAACCGTTCTTTTTTCAATGCACTCCATGACCGGGAGGGGGATTTTCTGCTGGCCACGGTGCTGGAAGGCCCGTCGCAGGGGGAACGTGTCCTGCTGCGGAACACAGCACCGGTCTGGCCGGAGAAACTGCCTGCGTTCTGGGGGGAGCATCTGCCTGCCCTGGCGGCTGTGACCTCCAGTGGAATGCTGAAATCAGCCGGACAGCGCATCTTTGTGGAGCGCTTTGGCGCAGCCCCGCAGCTTGTGGTCTGCGGCGGCGGCCATGTGGGCGCGTCGGTGGTGCGGCTGGCAAAACTGCTGGGCCTACCGGTCACAGCGCTGGAGGACCGCCCCGAGTTTGCGGAGGAGCTGCGTCAGGCCGGGGCCGATGCCGTGCTCTGTCTGCCCTTTGCAGAGGGCCTTGCGCAGATCCCCGGCGGGCAGGAGACATACTTTGTGGTCGTGACCCGTGCCCACAGCTGTGATATTGCCTGCCTGCGTTCTATTCTGCAAAAGCCCGCCGCCTATGTGGGCATGATGGGCAGCCGGAAGCGTGCGGCTCTGGTGCACACACAACTGGCCGAGCTGGGGCTGCCGCAAGAGCGCATTGATGCCCTGCACGCGCCCATTGGGCTTTCCATTGGCGCAAAAACCGCACAGGAGATTGCACTTTCTATTCTTGCGGAGATCGTCTCCGTTAAAAACAGCCGCCAGCAGACCGAGGGCTTTTCCCCGGCGCTGCTGGCCGCGCTGGAACAGCAGACCGCCCCGGCGGTGCTGGCGACCATCGTAGGCCGCCATGGCTCCACGCCACGGGAGGAAGGCTCCAAGATGTTGGTCCTGCCCGATGGCTCTGCCGTGGGCAGCGTGGGCGGCGGCATCATGGAGTACCGCACCCAGCAGCTGGCGCGGGAATTGCTGGAGCCGGGGGCTGCCCCGTGCAGGCTGGCTGCCTTTACCACAGAGGGGGCCAGCGATGCCGCCGCCATTGCGGCCTGCGGCGGCTCCATGGAAGTCTTTTTGCAGCGTCTGGAACCGGAGGGATGAGCCATGAAGCGTGATGACCTGATCGTTGTCCGGGGCGGGGGAGACCTTGCCACCGGTGTTGTGCATCGGCTCTGGTCGGCTGGCCTGCGGGTGCTGGTGCTGGAGACGGCCCACCCCGCCGCCATCCGTCGGCAGGTGTCTCTCTGCGAGGCTGTTTACGAAGGCGAGACCGCTGTGGAAGGAATGCGGGGCATCCGGGTGGAGACGCTGGCGGATGCCGATGCCGTCTGGGCACAGAACGCAGTGCCGGTCCTGATAGACCCAACGGGTGCTTGCCTGCCGCAGGCAAGGCCAGCTGTTCTGGTGGATGCCATCATCGCAAAGAAAAATCTGGGCACCACCCGGGAGATGGCTCCGCTGACCATTGCCCTTGGCCCCGGCTTTGCGGCGGGGCAGGATGTGGACGTGGTGGTGGAGACCAAGCGCGGCCACAAGCTGGGCCGCATCATCCGGGAGGGATCTGCCGCACCCAACTCCGGCGTGCCGGGCATCATCGGTGGCTATGGTGCCGAGCGTGTGCTTCATGCACAGGCCGCGGGTATCTTCCGCAACCTGCATTCTATCGCTGATTTTGTGGAGGTGGGCGAGGCTGTGGCCGAGATCGAAACGCCGGACGGTCAGCGTCTGCCGGTGGTCACACAGATCTCCGGCATCCTGCGGGGGCTGCTGCGGGATGGCTACCCGGTGACCAAAGGGTTCAAGGTAGCTGATGTGGACCCCCGCCGCGCAGAGCTGGAAAACTGCTTCCTCATCTCGGATAAGGCCCGCTGCATTGCGGGCAGTGTGCTGGAACTGATTGCCGCAGAGTGCTGGAACTAAAAGAAACGGGACTGTTTTTGCAACAGCCCCGTTTCTTTGTTACTCTGTCAGTTTGGTGATGAGCATCTGATAGATCTCGTTGCCCTTGAGGATGAACTGCTTCTTGACCAGATCGGCACTCAGCCGGTCAGGCGTGCCGATGTCCAGACAAAACAGCTCCTGATCCAGTGCCTTGATGGTGCAGCGGATGGAGCAGTGGCCGTCCGGCTTTTCGGTGATGCGGGCGCTGTACTCGGCTTCCTTGCGGGTCCAGGTCTGGCTGCGCAGAACCGCCGCCACCGCGCGCTCCCGCACACTGCGGGGTAGGTCATAGGCAAGCTCCTGCGCGACCTTGCGTCCTTTTTCGGTGATGGAATAGCGATCTTCCTTCAGCGTGACCAGCTGCTGGCGGGTGATATCATCCAGACAGGAGCCGATCTCAAAATAGTTGACCAGCTGTTCTTCCATCAGCGCGTTCTCGATCTCCGTCCGGGTGATCGGCCCGGCATTCTTTACCAGATAACACAACAGCAACCGGATCTCCGTGCTGTCGGTCAGCCCGCCGGGACGAACACCGGCGGTAAAAGCATCGTTGGCGGCCATCGTTCTGCACATCCCCCTGTCATTTCAAATTGCTGCCCGGCACTGCCTCAGGGCAGGCCGTAAAGAATCACTTTCTTATAGTATAAAGGGTTTCAGACAGGATTGCAAGCCGCAACCGCAAAATCTGTTTCAATGCGCTTGCGGCTTTCGGGGGTGGAATACAGCCAGTGGTCGATATGCCCCTCGGTGATGAAATAGCGCAGGTCGAACCGGTGGCTCTGGCCCAGGCTGTGGTTGACGATGACCAGCTTGATCTTCATTTTATCGGGCAGGATGTTTTTGATGTAGACGCTCACCGCCTGCCCGGGGTGCAGGTCGGGGCAGGTCTCGGCAAGGCCGGCCAGATTGGGGGCGATCTCCACAAAGGTGCCGTATTCCTCCACGCTCCGCACAATGCCCACCACGGTCTCGCCCACGGTGAACCCGGCGGCGTTCTCCTCCCAGGTGCCCAGCAGCTCACGGATGGTCAGCACGAATCGCCCCTGCACATCCCGGCTTTTGATGGCGCACAGGATCTGCTGGCCCACACTCACCCGGTCGGCAGGGGAGGAGATGCGGCTGACCGACATGCAGTCGATGGGCAGCAGGGCGCTGATGCCGCACCCAACGTCACAAAAGGCACCAAACGGCTCGATGTGGGTCACAGTGCAGGGCAGGATGTCCCCGGGCTGTAAGGTGTCCAGATACTCTGCCTTGCACATCCGCTGTGCCTCAGCCCGGGAAAGCAGGTAGCAGGGCTGGCCGTTTTCCCCGGTCTCCATCCCTTCAATCACAAAGCAGGTGGGGCGGCCCACCCGCGTCAGCACCGCAATGTCCCGCACGGTGCCGCTCTCGGCCCCATCGGCACACTGACCAAAGGGCATCACGGCCTTTACCCCGCCCAGGTCGAACCGGAGCTGGCGCTGGGTGTCAAAGGCAAGGGCAGTGCTCTGTAAAATTTCGCGGCTGGCGATGGCGGCGCGCAGTTCTGCGGGGCTGAGCCGGTCTGCGGAACGGTAATTGCCTTCAGTACGAAATGTCTGCATCATGGTTTGTTCCTCTTTCTGTGTTATTTTAGCGTTTTCCGCTGCACGTCGGCACACAAAGCAGGTGTCGGCATTAAAACTCTATGCGCGGACAATTGCATTTTATACGAGTTTGGTTTATACTATATCTGTATGTGCGGCATGGAAACCTGCTGCACAGGGTACTGCCCCGCAAAGGGGCGGCAGGAGGGAAAGAAATATGGATATCGCAGTGGGAGATACCATCCAGACCCGCAAAAAACACCCGTGCGGAGCTTCCAGCTTCGAGGTGCTCCGGGTCGGTATGGATTTCAAGATCCGCTGCACGGGCTGCGGCCGTGAGGTCATGCTGCCCCGCGCGAAAATTGAAAAAAACATCAAGAAAGTGCTCAAGCCCGGCGCTGCCGAGTAACCATTGGGTCATGTAAGGAGAACTGCACAGTATGTCAAGACTGCTTTCCCAAATGGAGGCTGTCAGCCACCGGTTTGAAGAACTTTCCATCCGCCTGAACCAGCCGGAAACAGCGGCAGATCCCGCACTGTTCCGCCGCTTGATGCAGGAGTATCACGAGGCGGAACCTGTGGTGCAGGCCTATCAGGCCCTGACCACGGCGCAGGATCATCTTGCTCAGGCCAAAGCCCTGCTCGAGGGCGAGACCCTTGATCCGGACTTTAAGGAAATGGTACAGCAGGAGATCGGCGAAAAAAGTCAGGAAGTGGCGCAGCTGGAAAATAATCTTAAAATTTTGCTGCTGCCCAAGGATGTCAACGATGATAAAAGTGTCATCATGGAGCTGCGCGGCGGTGCGGGCGGCGAAGAAGCCGCGCTGTTTGCCCACAGCCTGATGCGGATGTACACCATGTACGTCCAGAGCAGGGGCTGGGAGCTGGAGGTGCTGAACCTCAACGAGACGGAGCTGGGCGGTGTCAAGGAAGCCATCCTTGCCGTGAACGGCGCAGGGGCCTATAACCGGCTCAAGTATGAGAGCGGGGTGCACCGTGTCCAACGTGTGCCCGAGACCGAAACGCAGGGCCGCATCCACACCTCCACGGCAACCGTGGCGGTGATGCCGCAGGCCGAAGAGGTGGATCTTGTCATCGACCCCAAGGATCTGCGCATCGATACCTTCCGCTCCTCGGGTGCGGGCGGCCAGCACATCAACAAAACGTCCAGCGCCATCCGGGTCACGCACATCCCAACCGGAATGGTGGTGGAGTGCCAGAACGAGCGCAGCCAGTTCCAGAATAAGGATAAGGCACTGGAGGTCCTGCGCAGCCGCCTGCTGGCCCAGAAGCAGAAGGAACAGCAGGATGCCATCAATGCCAACCGCGCGGGGCAGGTGGGAACCGGTGACCGCAGCGAGAAGATCCGGACTTACAACTTCCCGCAGGATCGCTGCACTGACCACCGCATTGGCCTGACGGTCCACAATCTGGATAAGATCATGGACGGCAATCTGGACGAGATCATTGATGCACTGGCAACCCATGAACAGGCTGAAAAACTGCGTCAGCTCAACGCACAGGCTGAATGATACTGCAGTGAAAAATAACATGCTTGCGTTGATTTGATGATTGAAAAGTATTTTTACTTTACAGATAGAAAGAACGATGAATCGCATGAAAATGAAAACTGAAATTTTACCTGCTGAGGGCGAAGCAATCGCCAAAGCGGCTGATCTGCTGCGCAGAGGGGAGCTGGTGGCCCTGCCCACCGAGACGGTCTACGGCATTGCCGCCGATGCACGCAACGGCGCGGCAGTCGCAAAGATCTTTGTGGCCAAGGGCCGCCCGCAGGACAACCCCCTGATCGTCCATGTCACCGGCCCGGAGATGCTGCCCGGCCTTGTCAGCGAGGTGCCTGAGCGTGCCCAGCTGCTGATGGCCGCGTTCTGCCCCGGCCCTCTGACCATCATCATGCCCCGCGGCCCGGAGGTGGCCGCGGAGTGCTGTGCCGGTCTGGACACGGTGGGCATCCGGATGCCCAGCCACCCGGTGGCACGGGCTGTCATTGCGCAGAGCGGCTGTGCCTTTGCGGCCCCCAGCGCGAACCTTTCCGGCAAGCCCAGCCCCACCAACGCACAGGATGTGTTCACCGATATGGATGGCCGTCTGCCCCTGATCCTGGATGGCGGCGAGTGCGATGTGGGTGTGGAGAGTACCGTGATCTCTGTGGTAGGCGAAAAGCCCACCTTGTTCCGCCCCGGCCATATCACGCTGGAAGATCTGGAGCGCGCTCTGGGTGAGGAGGTCGAGGTCTCCAAAGCCATCCTCGAAAAGCTGCCCGAGGGTGCTGTTGTCCGCAGCCCCGGCATGAAGTATAAGCATTACGCCCCTAAGGCAGATGTCACCCTGCTGGACGGCACCTTTGAGCAGTTCAAGGCCTATGTGGATGCCCATGCCGACCAGAACCCCAGCTGCCTCTGCTTTACCGGCGAGGCCGAAAAGCTCGGCTGGCCCTGCGTGGAGTATGGCAGGGAGGGCGATGGTGCCGATCAGGCAAAGCATATCTTCCGCAGCCTGCGCGCCCTGGATGAGCAGGGGGACGGGGTGGTCTATGCCCGCTGCCCCAAAAAGGACGGCCTGTCCATGGCGGTGTACAACCGCCTGATCCGTGCAGCAGCGTTCCGGGTGATCCAGCTATGATCACGCTTGGGATCACCGGCCGCAGCGGCTGCGGCAAATCGACCGTGACGGCGGTGTTTGCCGCCCATGGTGTCCCGCTGGTGGATGCTGACCAGATCTCCCGCGAGATCCTGCTGCCCGGTTCTCCGCTGCTGCCAGTGTTGGCCCAGCGGTTCGGGGCAGATATCCTGTATGCCGACGGCAGCCTGAATCGCCGCCTGCTGGCAGACCGCGCCTTTGCTGCGCCGGAAGGAAAGGCCGCTCTGGATTCTCTCGTGCTTCCGGAGATCATCCGGCGGGTCTGCAGATTGAAGCAGGCCGCCCGGGAAGCCGGAGCACCGCTTTTTGTGATAGACGGAGCCGTGATCGTGGGCACTGATGCGGAAAAAGAGTGCGACCACCTCTGCGTGGTCACTGCGCCCTTTGCCACCAGTGTGGCCCGCATTGCGGCCCGGGACGGTATCGCCCCGGAGATGGCGGCACGGCGGCTCAACGCCCAGACCCCGGAAGAGGTCCTGCTTGCCAGGGCCGATCTTGTCCTGCGCAACGATGCTGACCTTGCTTCGCTGGAAGCGGCGGCAGCGGCGCTCTGTGAGCAGCTGCAGGCTGAGGGTGCACGGAAAGGGGGCGCGGACACGTCGCTTTGAAAAAGTTTTTGAAAACGCTGGTGCTGCTCTTTCTGCTCTGTGTGGTCCTGCTGGCGCTGCCGCCGGTGCGCCGTCAGGTGGAACAGCGGCTCTACCCGCGGAAATACAACGACCTTGTGGAGCAGTACGCCGCCGAGTATGACCTTGACCCGCTGCTGGTCTATTCCTTCATCCGCACCGAGAGCGGCTTTGACCCGGGCGCAACTTCCAGTGTCGATGCGCGCGGCCTGATGCAGATGACAGAGGAGACCTTCCTCTGGCTCCGCAGTAAGCTGGGCCTGGGGGAGGAGGTTTCCTTTGGCAACCTGTACGACCCTGATGTGAGCATCCGCTTTGGATGCTATTACCTCCACCTCTGCCTGGTGCGTTACAACGGCGATATCTCCACGGCCGCCGCAGCCTACCACAGCGGGTGGGGCACTGTGGATGCCCTGCTTCAGAAGGAGGAACATTCAGAGGACGGGTTGACCCTGTCGGGTTTCCCCTATAACCAGATGCACCACTATGTGGAAAAGATCACCGCCTGCTATGCCAAGTACACCGAGCTGTACGGAGCCTGAGCAGGCTGCAAACCCGCTTGAACCGGCTTGCGCCGGTTTGAAATATTTAGGAATACCGAAAGAGAAAGGCAGGAGAAATTCTATGGCAGAAAAAACTCCGAACCAGCAGCTGGCTGAAAAGCTGCTCTATAAGCCTGCTTACGTCGCCGATAAGGACGCTGACGTGAAGCAGAAGGCCCACGACTTTGCCGAGGGCTACAAGAAGTTCCTGGATGCAGGCAAGACCGAGCGCGAGGTCGCCGCCGAGAGCGAGCAGATGCTCAAGGATGCAGGCTACCAGCAGTTCGACCCGAAAAAAACCTACAAGCCCGGCGACAAGATCTACTTTGTCCAGTGCAACAAGGCTGTGGTGGCTTCCACCATCGGTACCAAGAGCTTTGAGGATGGCTTCCATCTGGTCATTGCCCACACCGACAGCCCCCGTCTGGACCTGCGTCCCACCCCGCTGTATGAGTCTGACCACCTGAGCTACTTCAAGACCCATTACTACGGTGGTATCCGCAAGTATCAGTGGGGCACTATCCCTCTGTCCATCCACGGCGTGTTCACCCGTGAGGATGGCTCCACCGTCACCGTCCGTGTGGGCGAGGATGAGAACGATCCCGTCTTCTGCATCACCGACCTGTTGCCCCATCTGGGTGCCGAGCAGAACGCCCGTCCCCTGAAGGACGGCATCAAGGCTGAGGAGCTGAACATCCTCATCGGCTCCGATGCTGTTGATGACGAGAACGTCAAGGAAGCTGTCAAGCTGAACACCATGATCCTGCTCAACGAGAAGTACGGCATCACTGAGAAGGAGTTCATGCGCGCTGAGATCGAGATCACCCCGGCTTACAAGAGCCGCGACGTTGGCTTCGACCGCTCCATGGTGGGCGGCTATGGCCACGATGACCGTGTGGACGCTTATCCCGCACTGATGGCCGAGATCGAGACCAAGAACCCCGCTTACACCACTGTCTGCGTCCTGACCGATAAGGAAGAGATCGGCTCCGACGGCGTGACCGGTATGCAGAGCATGTACGCCTTCCACTTCATGCAGGAGCTCTGCCGTACCGCCGGTCAGGATGATATCCTGGCCTTCCGTCACAGCGTCTGCCTGTCCGCTGACGTGACCGCTGCCTACGATCCCACCTGGGCAAGTGCATTCGAGCCTATGAACGGCACTTATGCAGGCCGCGGCGTTGCCATCTTCAAGTACACCGGCGGCGGCAGCAAGGGCTCCGCAAGCGATGCCTGCGCTGAGCTGGTCAGTGATATTACCCGGATGCTGGACAACGGTAACGTTGCATGGCAGATCGGTGAGCTGGGCCGTCTGGATCTGGGCGGCGGCGGTACCATCGCCAAGTATGTCGCAAACCGCGGCATCCCCGTGCTGGATATCGGTGTGCCTGTGCTGTCCATGCACGCTCCCTTCGAGGTCATCCATAAGAACGACCTGTACATGGCTTACCGTGCCTTCTCCCTGTTCAACAACGCACAGTAAGCGCGATCCAGAATGAATGCCCCGGCAGGTTTTGCGCCCGCCGGGGCATTTTTGCGCTATTTTTTGAAAAATGCTTGACCTTCAACCGACTTTATGGTGTAGTGTAAGGGCGGAGGTGAAGCAAATGAACATCAAACAGGCTGCGGAACAGAGTGGAGTTTCCAGCCCCAACATCCGCTTCTACGAAAAAGAAGGGCTGATGACCCCTGCCCGTAACCGGGGCAATGCCTACCGGGATTACACCGCCGGGGATATCCGGACCCTGAAACTGATCCGGATGCTTCGGATGCTGGATATGCCGCTGCCCGTAATACAGAGGGTCCTCAACGGGGAACAGCCGCTGAGCGAAGCACTTCAGGCACAGCAGGCGGTACTGGAGCAGCAGGCGGCACAGCTGGCGGGTGCGATCCGCTTTTGCGCAGAGCTGACCCAACAGACTCCTCAGGTGGATCAGCTGGATGTGGACGACTGCCTGAAACGGATGCAGGACCCGCAGGAGCCGGGCAGATTTTTCTCCGGCTGGCTCAGGGATTACCGTACCGTGGCAGAAAACGAACAGAAAAAACGCTTTTTCATCGTATCGGAACAGTCCATCAATACCCCGGAGGATTTTGCAGCCGTGCTGCTGCGCTATGGGGAAGCTCAAGGGAGCCCCGTCTGCATCACAAAAGGGGGAATGTACCCGGAGTTTGAGTGGCACGGTATCCGGTATAAGGCATGGCGCGGGCAGGGCCGCTATTGCGATTCTATCTGCTGCGAAGCACTCTTCCCGGAATCTCTCAAAACGGGACTGCCGCTCAGGCGGGAACGCCTGCTGCGCTGGCTACAGCGGCTGCTCCCTGTGGCAGTGGCCGCTATGGTGCTGGGAGCACTTGCTCTACGCGGCAGAATGTGAACCCCTGATCCCGATACCACTGGATGATGTCCGGCAGCGCCTCGGCGGTGGTGCGGGTGGTGGCAGAATCATGCATCAGAACGATGCACTGGGTCTGCTCGCCGGTCTCACGCACCACATTCCGGTAGATGGTTCCGGCACTGGGCTTGCCGCCCACGGCATCCTCAGCGCAGACATTCCAGTCTACATAGGCATATCCCTTCTCGGCACACTGCTGTTTCAGCTCGGCCATCACACCGCGCCCGCCGTAGCGGCGGCTGACCGTGTTGGTGCTGCCGCCCGGAAAGCGCAGGTAATGCAGAGAAGCTGTGTTGACATAGGGCGAGATGCGCTTTTTCAACAGCTCGATATCCTGCCAGTAAGCATCTGCACTCTGGTAGATGTCACTGTATTCATGGGAAGCGGAATGCAGCGCGATCTGGTGGCCTGCCGCCGCTGCATCCGCAATGAGCGGCAGGTACTTTTCATTGTAGCCCGTGGCCACCACAAAAAAGGTGGCCTTGACCCCGGCGGCGTTCAGCACATCCAGAACCGCCGGGGTCGTTTTGCTGGGGCCGTCATCGAAGGTCAGGCAGACCCATTTCTCCGGCATCGGCTCTTCCTGCGGCAATGAGCTTGCAGGGGCGGCCTCCGGAGCAGGGGAGGCAAAGCCGGTATCCGGTACCGGGGTCAGGTCGCTTTCCTGGCAGCCGGGCCCCGCCGGCACAGCAAAGAACAGCCCCAGCCCAAAGCCTGCCGCTGCGCCCGCCAGAAGCAGAGCTGCCCCGCGAAATAAAATCTTCCCGTTTGCTCTCAGCCATGAAACCATCTCCCAAACCTCCTTGACAAATCGCATTGGATCTGCAGTATCTCTTATAGGATATGACCCGCTGAAAATTTGTAGAATACAAAAGCAGGCAGAGGAATTGACATTTCCCGCAAAAATTGATAAACTAAATAAGTTCTCCGTGCAGGAGTGGCGGAATGGCAGACGCGCTGGTTTTAGGCACCAGTTCCCAGTGAGTGAGGGTTCAAGTCCCTTCTCCTGCATACACAAAACGGCAGGCCCTTGGATAGAATCCGGGCCTGCCGTTTTGTTTGTGGCTTTGGTTGGAAAGCATAAGAAAAGCCCACGATCTATCGCTAGACCGTGGGATTTCTTTTATGCGAGGGAGGGGACTCGAACCCCCAAGGATAAACCACACGCACCTCAAACGTGCGCGTCTGCCAGTTCCGCCACCCTCGCACAACTATAAAATTGTTGCAATCCTGGATTTCTGAGGCTTGAAACCGTTGTTGCGGACTGCTTGAATATACTACCACATTACCCCGGGAAAGTCAAGCGATTTTGATAGAAATTTCCTCGTTTCATATTCGATCGTGTCCCGGTGCATACTAGAACAAATTATCACCGGGGAGGCAGGACCGTGAAACGACGCAACAGAGCACAGCGATTGCTGAGACTGACAGCAGTGTATCTTCTCCTGCTGCCGTTTCTGCTGCTGGGTTGGCTGTACAGCCGCCTGCCGGATCGTGTTTATCTGGAACCCGGGCAGGCCTTGCTTTTGCCCCGCTTTGGCTGGGTGGAACCTATGGGGTTTCACGGCAGCCAGAATGCGGCCAGTACCCAGGTCGTGGGCAGTTACCAGACCACTCTGTCACTGGGCGGCTGGCTTCCCATCAAGAATATCCGCACGGTGGTCACGGAGCGCACGCAGGTCACGGTCTGCGGTACGCCGTTCGGGGTCAAAATGTTCTCCGAGGGGGCACTGATCGTTGGCTTTTCCGATATCGACAGCCCCGGCGGGAGCACAGTGAACCCGGCAAAGGCAGCGGGACTGCGTCTGGGAGACCGCGTGATCCGCATTGGACAGATCAGAACGGAAAACAATGACGCTGTGAAGGAAGCGCTGGAAGCCGCCCGGGGAAGCGCTGCAGAGGTCATCTATGTCCGCAGCGGGGAACAGCGCAGCACCACCCTGACCCCTGTCTGGGATGCCGCTGCCGCCCAGTGGCGGGCAGGCATGTGGGTGCGGGATTCCTCCGCCGGTGTGGGCACTCTGACCTTTGTGGACCCGGAAAAGGGTGTCTTTGCGGGGCTGGGGCATCCCATCAGCGACGGCGACACCGGCGAAAGCATCGCTCTGCGCAGCGGGGAGATCGTGCCATGTGAGATCACCGGGTGCAGCATGGGCACTGTGGGCAGCCCAGGGGAGCTGAAGGGGAAGTTCCTGAGCGCCCACGCCATTGGCAGCATCCGGATCAATGGAGAAAACGGCGTTTATGGCACAACACGGACAGGCTTTTCCGGGCAAACCATGCCGGTGGCGTTTGCGCAGGAGGTCGAGACGGGGGATGCACAGATCCTGGCTACCGTCGCCGGGGAAACGCCCCGTACCTACCATGTCCGCATCGAGAAGATCAGCGATGCCGACCCGCGCCGCAATATGGTCGTCCGGGTGGTGGACAAAGCCCTGCTTTCCCGGACCGGCGGCATTGTGCAGGGGATGAGCGGCAGTCCCATTTTGCAGAATGGGCGGCTGGTCGGCGCAGTGACCCATGTTCTCGTCAACGATCCGACACGGGGCTATGGAATTTTCGCGCAGACCATGCTGGAGCAGGCTGAACAGGTTGCAACGGCGGAAAAATGAGCAGATTTGGTAAAACAAAACAGGCTGATTCGACTGAAGATTCCATAATATGGCAAAAATAACAGTTGAAATCCATGGGAATTTATGGTAAAATCAGAAACGTAAGGAAAACCGCACACATTGGAGGAATGAACGATGGACAAGATCAAATTTTTGATGTCGGATACTGGCGCAGAGATCACGGCAGCCTGTCGTGAAGCTTTGGAGCAGAAGGGCGTAGAGGTGACCGTGGTGGAAAAAGACGGCCTGAAGGTCCTGCAGAAAATGCTTGCAGTGCGGCCCCAGGTGGTGTTGCTGGATGCCTTTATGCCCGGGCTGGATGCGCTGGCTGTGAAACAGAAGTACAATGCAGCCGGTGAACGTCACACCTCTTTCTTTGTGACGGGGGCGTTCCAGAGCGAGGAAATGGTGCAGGAGCTGCTGGACGAGGGCTTTGCTTACTACTTCGTCAAGCCCTTTGACGAGACGGTTCTGGCAAACCGCGTGCTGAAGGTGGCTGCCGGGCAGGAAAAGCGCATCCTGCACACCAGCGTGGACAGCGATGAACTGACAGTCACTGAGATCCTGCACCAGATCGGTGTTCCCGCTCATATCAAGGGCTATCAGTTCCTGCGGGATGCCATCCTGCTCACCATGAACGAGCCGGAGTACATCAACGCTGTGACCAAACGCCTCTACCCGGAAATCGCCAAGAAAAACGGTACCACTGCCAGCCGCGTGGAGCGCGCCATCCGCCATGCCATCGAGGTGGCGTGGGACCGGGGCGATGTGGATACCCTCAACAGCTACTTCGGCTATACCATCCACAACCTGCGGGGAAAACCCACCAACAGCGAATTCATTGCGATGATCGCTGACAAGATGCGGCTGGATAAGCGGCAGAGGGCAGTGTGATGGATGCACATGCCGACGTGATATTTTGTGCGCAAAGCTGGTAATTCTGGGATGGTGAAAAATGTTTATCGCTATGGAATTATAGAATTATGGATTCCGTAGTGATAAACAGAAACCTTCCGTAGCGATAAACCTTCTGGATTCATTGGGGTGGCAGATGATCCAGGAGGTTGTTTTTATGTTGGAACGTGATGTGGAGCTGTTCATAGAGCACTGTGAATTGAAGGGGTTGAGCCAAAAGACGATTGGAAGCTACGAACAGACGATGCGATTATTTATTAGATTTTCCAACGAACAGGGAATTGTGCAGACGGAGAAGGTGACGCACATGATGGTACAGAACTATATTAGCGTCAACTAATGCGGTTGAACGATGGTTGATAAAATGACTGCTCTATGATAAAATAAACAATAGAAACAGGAGGTGAGGGAAGTTGCAGGAAACCGAAGCACAGAAGCGTGAACGGCATCATCAGGAAGACCTTCAGCGCTCTGACAATGGAGCTGACCCGCACTAGGCAAGATATCATTCCAGCGTGATGGATGTGGAAAATCTGGACAAGGATCAGGATTACCGAGAACTGCCGGATACCTATGTCATTTTCATTACGGAAAAAGATTACTATAAGGCCGGAAAACCTGTATATGTCATTCAGAACATAAACTTGACACTGGGCTTGCCGTTTGAAGATGGAACTCATATTCTGTATGTCAATGGCGAGTACCGTGGCGATTCTGACATTGGAAAACTGATGCACGATTTCAATTGCACCAGTGCAGAGGAGATGAACTTTGACCTGATGGCAGAACGAACGCGCTACTTGAAAGAAAACCCAAAAGGAGTGGGCAGTATGTGCAAGGCTATGGAAGAATTGAGAGTTGAAAGCTATGCCGAGGGAAAAGCTGAAGGCGTAGAAATCGGTAAAATGGAACAGGCAAAAAAGACTGCCTTGAAACTCAGTCGGAAGGGAAATTCCGTAGAAGAAATCGCAGACCTTCTTGGCTATGATGTTGATACTGTAAGCAGTTGGATCGCCCCGAAAGCATGTTGAGCGAAATGTGCAAGGCTATGGAAGAGCTGAGAGTAGAAAGCCGAAAAGAAATGGCAGTTGAGATGGCACAGAGCCTTTATGAACAGGGTGTATCGATTGAGCAGATTGCAAAAGCAAGCAAGGTCGATGCGGACACTGTAAAAGGATGGCTCACACCGAAGGCTGGGTAACAGCAGAACAATAAGACACCAGCGTATCGTGTTGCGAAAACATGGTACGCTGGCGTTTTTGCTTGAAGAAATTGCTGTGTTCTCTTATTGCTGGTAAAATAGGGGCGGATGTACGAATGAGAATGAGTGAAGGAGCGTGATGGAAAGTGGATATCTCTTTTAAGATGGGCGATGAAAAGTTTAATTACAGAGTGAGTGCAATCATAATTTCTAACGGAAGAATTTTGGCAATGTCCCATGACAAACCGTCAGAGTACTACTCTCTGCCCGGGGGTAGAGTGATGATGGAGGAAACGGCCGAACAAGCGATGATACGGGAAGTTCGGGAAGAGCTTGGTGTTTCACTGAAGATATCCCGGCCATTATGGTTGAATCAATCTTTTTTCACAAAAGATACAGATGGTCTCCGATATCACGAGATATGTATTTATTTTTTGATGGATACCGCAGATGCTGGCCTGCTGGAAAGGCAAAACACGTTCACTCGAACAGAGGGAACCGATACGCATATATTTAAATGGTTAGAGATTGCTCAATTAAAGGATGAAACTTTTTATCCATTGTTCCTGAAAAAAGAAATTTCCAACCTTCCGGATGGGTTCACGATCCGAACGGAAGTGCGATGATGAATCTGTGCTTTCGATGTTGACGCTTTTGTTGTACAAAATTGAGGAATTTATCCTAATAGCATTTCTTCTGTTGTGATATAATTGTATCGATCAAAAGGAGGAATGCAAGATGATCCATCTGCTGTTAGCGGTGATCTATGTTTCTTTTATCAGTCTGGGCCTGCCGGATTCTCTGTTGGGGGCAGCGTGGCCTTCGATCTATCAGGGATTTGGGGTTCCGGTCTCCTATTCCGGTGTGATCTTCTGCATTATATCGGTGGGAACAGTGCTCTCCAGCCTGCAAAGTGACCGGATGACCCGCCGGTTTGGAGCGGGCGGCGTTACGGCCATCAGCGTTGCCATGACCGCCGCAGCACTGTTCGGGTTCTCTGTCAGCAGCTCATTCTGGGCCATGTGCCTGTGGGCGATCCCTTATGGACTTGGAGCTGGAAGCGTGGATGCTGCACTCAACAACTATGTGGCGCTCCATTTTGCCAGCCGCCACATGAGCTGGCTCCATTGTATGTGGGGGATCGGAGCCTCGGTCGGGCCCTACATCATGGGCGCGGCGCTTTCCTCCCGTGCCGGGTGGCAGACGGGGTATCGGGTCATCAGTGTGATGCAGATGGTGCTGACGATCATTATTCTGCTGAGCCTCCCGCTCTGGAAAACGAAATCGGGTGCGAATGCCGAGGAGCGGGAAGCAGCCCCGGCAGAAGCGCTGACCCTGAAACAGATTTTCCGGATCTCCGGCGTAAAAGAGGTTCTGGTCACATTTTTCTGCTATTGTTCTCTGGAGCAGACCACCAGTCTGTGGGCCAGCAGTTATCTGGTGCTGAACAGGGGAATCGCGCCGGAGACCGCCGCCGGCTTTGCCAGTCTTTTCTTTGTCGGCATCACCGTGGGGCGGGCGTTGTGCGGCTTCCTGACCTTAAAATTCGATGATACCCAGATGGTTCGTATGGGGCAGGGGATCATCGCGATTGGGATAGCGGCGTTTCTTCTGCCGCTTGGGGAAGCGGTAACACTGACAGGGCTGCTGCTGGTTGGTCTTGGCTGTGCTCCGATCTATCCCAGCATCATTCATGCAACGCCGGGCCGCTTCGGTGCGGACAGGTCGCAGGCGATCATTGGGGTTCAGATGGCCAGCGCCTATATTGGCAACTGCCTGATGCCGCCGCTGTTCGGTGTGATCGCAAACCATACCACGATCTCGATTTTTCCGTATTATCTGCTGGTGATCCTGATTTTGATGGGATATATGCACGAAGCGCTGCAAAAGAAAACAAAAGCGGCGCAATAAAATACCGCTGCTCTTGCGTTTGGAGAATGCACAAGAGCAGCGGTATTTTTGTATGCATATCAATCCCGCACCTGCACAGGAACAGTCAGCAGGTCTCGCAATCGGATGCGGCACACCACGATTCTGGATGTGGCACTGGGGTGAAGAATTTATTGCTCAGACGGCCCAGATCGCTGGGGTTCTCTTGCCTGTATGCGTCGGCAGGCATCCTCTTTCACAAGCTCAATGATCACCGCCGTCAGGGGGATAAAGAAGATGATACCGATGATGCCAAAGAGTTCTCCGCCGATCATAGCAGCCACAAGGGTGTACAGCGGAGAAAGTCCCACGGATTTTCCCACCACCCGGGGGTAGATGAACTGGTTCTCAATAAACTGTACGGCAAGGTAAACAATGAGACAGCGCACGGCCAGAACGGGATCCACCAACAGCACGAGGAACACGCTGACCACGCAGGAGATCAGCGCTCCGACGTAGGGGATAATGGCGCAGATGGCGGTCAGCATTCCCACCAGGCTGCCGTAGGGAATCTTGAAAACGGAAAACGCAAGAGCCATGAGAACGCCAAGGATCACGGCCTCACTGCATTGCCCTGTCAAAAAGTTTGCAAAGGATTGCCGGAATAGTCGGCAGAACTTCAGCAGCCAAGCGGAGTGGCTGGGCTTCAGGTAGGCACAGACCAATGTGCGGGCGTGGTGGCAGAGACTCTCTGAGCCAACGGACATATAAACAGAGATGATAAAGGCAAAGGATGCGGTCACCACGATATTTACCGTGGCAGATACGGCACCTACCGCATTGACCAGCACGGTATCGATGGTGTCAGTGACCCTGTGAAGCAGCTGCTCCCAGTCGATGCCCTCCAGCCAGCTCATCAGCCACCCCATGTCGGCATCCTGTGCGCTGAGATAGGCGGTCCAGCGGGGGATGTTTGCTTCGATCTGTACATAGAGGCTGTGAAAAGACTGCACCAGCTCCGGGATCAGCAACGTCAGCGCCAGCACCAACACCAGCACAACACCCAGCAGGGTGATGAAGAAGCTCAGGAGATGGAGTACTTTATCCGAGGGCTGTTTTTTGGTCTTGCAGAACAGGCGTTTCAGCCGTTTTTCCAGCCCGGTCATAGGCACATTGATAAATAGTGCCAGAATGCCGCCTGCCAGAATGGGCAATACCAGGTCTACCAACTGTGCAGCAAATGCCAGAACGGAAGAAAGCCGCAGCAGCGCCACAAAAAGCGTGACTCCTACAACAGTTATGAGCAGATATTGTTTTGTTTTTGGTTCCATGAAAAAATCCTTTCCCGGAGCTGATGGCTGAACTATGCAAAGAGAACGTCTGCGAACTCTTTTTTCGTATTGTAATCAGAAGCAGCTGGCTTGTCAAGAAGTCGGGAACTGCGGGGTTTTCTTTTTGGGCTGGGCGTGATATAATATGTAGGTCGCAATTCCGTGAAAAAAATCAAAATAAACGGGAATGCGTGGAAAAGCAAAGAGATATAACAGGGAGTATCTTTGCCGCTTGCATAAAGTTGAATGAAAATCAACTTGAGATAAAACTCCATAGTACAGTCTGTATAAAAACGACACGAAAAAAGCTGAAATTTCCTCTTGCTTTTTCTGAGATCTGTGCTATAATATTAAGGCAATCGTTTCCAAGGCCGCTCGCGGGGGTAGCCGATATTGAAGGTTGTGATGGGCACATACATTTATAATATGGCCCCAATAAGTCAGAACCAGAAATGAGGTGAAAAAGAATGAAACAGGGTATCCATCCGAACTACGTTGACTGCACTATCACTTGCGCTTGCGGCAACGTCATTAAGACTCGTTCTACCAAGCCCGAGATCCACGTCGAAGTTTGCTCCAAGTGCCACCCCTTCTACACTGGTAAGCAGAAGCTGGTTGACACCGGCGGACGTGTTGAGCGCTTCAACAAGCGTTTCGGCCGTAAGTAATTACTGGTCTTTTTAGCGCCGTCTCCTTTGGGAGGCGGCGTTTTTTGTTGTTATGCCGCACAAAAGCTCTCTTTCTGTAATTTACACGCCGTTCCCTTATTTTGAACACATTTCCGGACTAAAATAAACCAGTATCTTCAAAAAGCGCTTTGCGCTGCCTTAGAAAGGAGCGTTGTGAACGTGATCGAAGTTTCTCATCTCACCAAACAGTATGGCAATCATCTTGCCGTGGACGATGTCTCGTTTACCGTGGCAGATGGCCAGATCTGTGGTCTGCTGGGGCCCAACGGCGCGGGCAAATCCACCATTATGAACATCCTCACCGGCTATCTCTCTGCCACCAGTGGGCAGGTGACGGTGGCAGGGCACCCTCTGCCCGAGGAGGCCGATGCCGCCAAAGCCTGTGTGGGCTATCTGCCCGAACAGCCGCCCCTTTACCCGGAGATGACGGTGCAGGAGTACCTGACCTTTGCCGCCGAGCTGAAGGGTGTGAAAAAGGCGGAACGGAAGGAGCAGGTGTGCAGGGCTGCCCGCCGTACCGGGCTGGAAGCCGTTCTGCCCCGGCTCATCCGCAGCCTTTCCAAGGGCTACAAGCAGCGGGTGGGCATTGCACAGGCATTACTGGGCAGTCCCAGGCTCATCATTCTGGACGAGCCGATGGTCGGCCTGGACCCGGCACAGGTCATCGAGATCCGCAAGCTCATCCGGGAGCTGGGCCGGGCGCATACAGTTATCCTGTCCAGCCATATCCTCAGTGAGGTGCAGGCAGTCTGCCAGCAGATCCTGATCCTTTCCAAAGGACATCTAGCGGCAGCAGGCAGTCTGGAGGAGCTGACCGCCGATGGCAAGAGCCTGGAAGCGGTGTTTCTGGAACTGACCGACGGTGAACCGGAAGAAGCAACCGGAGAGGAGGAAGCAGAATGACAGCTATTTTCAAGCGGGAATTCCGCAGCTTCTTTCACGGGATGCTGGGGTACGTCCTCACGGCGTTTCTGGTGGCGAGTTCCGGCCTGTATTTTCTGGCCAGGTGCCTGATCTACGGCCTGACGGATTTCAGTTACTACACCCTCTACCAGACCATTTTCATGCTGCTGCTCTATATCCCGGTGCTGGCGATGCGCTCACTGGCCGAGGAGCGCCACAGCCGCACCGACCAGCTGCTGCTCACCAGCCCGGTCTCAGTGTGGGGCATCGTGCTGGGCAAGTTCTTTGCCATAGCGGCTGTGTTCGCTCTGCCCTGCGCTGTGGATGCGGTGATGATCTTCATCCTCTGGGCGCTGGGCGGCACCGTGTCTGCTCTGCTCGCAAACCTTGCGGGGCTGCTCTGCTACTTTTTGCTGGGCTGTGCGGCCATTGCATTGTGTGAGTTTCTCTCCGGCCTGACCGAGAACCAGATCATTGCCGCCGTGGCGGGCTTTTCAGCCTTGCTGCTGGCCTACCTGATGCCCAGCCTGCGCAGTATGTTCAATGCGGGCAGCGCCGTGGCGCTGGCAGTGTTCACCGGGATCGCAGGCGCGGCTTCTCTGGCGGCCGGTCTGCGCACCCGCAGCTTTGTGCTGGGGTGCCTGACCTTTGCGGCGCTCTGCCTGGGCCTGACAGGGCTGTTTCTGCTCCGCAGTGCATGGCTTACCGAGGCTTTCAGCGCCGTGCTGAGTGCCCTGTGCCTGTTTACACCCTTTGAGGATTTTGTCAACAACAGCTTCTCCATCCCTGCCGTGGTCTATTATCTGACCGTGACGGCGGTGTTCCTGTTCTTTACGGCGCAGGACATTGAGAAGCGCCGCTGGAACTGAGAGGAGGGGACACAGATGAAGCTTTTTGCAAAGCAGAGCTCCTCGGGTGACGGGCGGGTGTTCCGCAGCGGGGTGTGGTCGGCAGCCATTGCCGCGGCTGTGATCGTGCTGGCCGTGCTGGTCAATCTCATTGTCCGGGCCATTCCTTCCAGATATACCGAGTTCGATCTCTCCGAGGCTGGGCTCTACACCCTGAGCGAGAGCTCCAGACAGGTAGCCGACGACCTGACGCAGGATGTGACCATTTATTATCTGGCCCAGACCGGCAATGAGGACCAGATCATCTCCAAGCTGCTGGACAAATACGCCGCCCAGAGCAGCCATATCACCTGGGAGCTGAAAGATCCGGCAGTCTACCCGACCTTTGCGGCCCAGTACGGCGCACAGGATCTGACCTCCGGCGGGCTGATCCTGGTCTGCGGGGAACAAAGCAAGGTGCTGGATGCCGCAGAGCTTTACGACTACGATTACAGCGATTATGCCGCCACCGGCGCGGCCAACGTGACCTTTGACGGTGAAAGCAAGATCACCTCTGCCATCTACCAGCTGACCAGCGGAGAGAGCCGCCATGTGTACTACACCACCAACCACGGCGAGCAGGCGCTGACTTCCACTCTGACCGATGCGCTGGAAAGCCAGAACCTGACCGTTTCGGCACTTGACCTGCTCTCCCAGACCATCCCCGAGGACTGTGACCTGCTTGTCATCAACGATCCGGCGCAGGACTTTTCC
Source organism: Faecalibacterium sp. Marseille-Q4164 (assembly GCF_017377545.1). Lineage (NCBI taxonomy): Bacteria > Bacillati > Bacillota > Clostridia > Eubacteriales > Oscillospiraceae > Faecalibacterium > Faecalibacterium sp. Marseille-Q4164. The sequence continues at coordinate 357,976 of NZ_JAFREJ010000001.1, forward strand.
GGCGCAGGCAGTCTGGTGGATGAGCTGGGTCAGCTGCGCAGCTATCTGAGCAACGGAGGCCGCGTGCTGCTGCTGACGGATTCCTATTATAGTACCCCCAATCTGGATGCTGTGATGGCTGAGTTCGGCCTGACCCGTACCGAGGGCCTTGTGGTGGAGGGCGATACCAACCACTACCTCAATGGCTACCCGGCCCTTTACCTGCTGCCGGATTATGCCAGTACAGAGGAATCCACCGCGCTGGACGGTGTGAACACCAGCCGCAGAGTTTTGCTGCAGATGGCACAGGGCATCACCCTGACCGAGACAGAGCATGTGGTCTCGGATGCCCTTCTGGTCAGCTCGGACAGTGCTTACAGCAAACCGGAAGGCTACGAGATGACCACTACCGAGAAAGCGGACGGCGACATTGCCGGTCCCTTCACGCTGGCAGCATACGCCCGCAATGAGGACACGGGTGCCCAGGTCATCTGGGTCAACTGCGGCAATATGGACAATGAGGGCATCTATCAGGTCATCCCGGGCAATGTGACCTTCCTGCAGGGGTGTGCGGCTTCGCTGGCCGGGCAGGAGAACGCTGTCCTCATCGACAGCAAGGCGCTGGAAGCAGCTCCGTTGGAAGTGCCCAGCATTGCCGCCTCTACGCTGGGCCTGCTCTTTGTCATCGTTCTGCCTGCGGCCCTGCTGGCTGTGGGTGCCGTGGTGGTCGTGCTGCGGCGTAGAAAGTGAGGACCTGTCCATGAAAGCAAAACAGCGTACCCTCGGGGTGCTGCTTTTCCTCATCCTGCTGGCAGGCGGCGTGTTTGCCCTGCTGACGCTGCGGAATGCCCGGGAAGAACAGGCTGCCAGTGCGGCCGCAGATGGAACCATTCCGCTGGCGGCAGTTTCGGGCAATGACCTGACGCAGATCGTGCTCCACTATCAGGGCGAGACGAACACCCTGCTCTATACCGCCAACGGCTGGACGCTGGCTGAAGATCCAGCTTACCATCTGGACACCTCTGCCTGCAACACGATGCTCACCGCGCTTTCCTCTTTGAACGCAAAGCGGGAGCTGAGCCTGCAGGCAGGGGAGGACTACGGCTTTGCGGAGCCTGCGCTGACCATAGAGGTGACGGCAGCGGGCGAAACGGACACCTATACCTTCGGGGCCAGCAATACCATGACAGGAGATCTCTATGTCCGCAAGAATAACAGCGATGTCATTTATACGGTATCGGGGACCAAAGCCGCCTGCTTTGAGTTGACCAGGGCGGAGCTATTCGGTGCCTTCAACCCGGCGGGGCTGACGGCCTCGGAGATCGAAGCCGTCTCCTATACGCTGGCCGATGGCGAGACCGTGACCCTGAAAGCAAACTCGGAGCCTGCGGCAGAGAGTGACAGCAACGCCTACCAGACTGTCTGGCGGCTGGCGGGGGATACCGCCGCAGACCTCGACGAGACGAAGGTGGATGCCATCCTCTCGGCTCTCTGCACCTATGTCTCGGCACAGGCAACAGATGCCGACCCGGCGGTGTATGGTTTTGAGGCTCCGCTGGTCACAGCAGAGGTCACAACAGCCGATGGCACAATAAATCTGACCTATGCCATGGGGACAGACGGCTGTTACCTGATGGTGGAAGGCGACAGCTCCGTTTATACGGTGGATGCCAGTGTGGTGAGTGCGCTTTTGTACCCCGCAGATCAGCTGAAAGCAGAATAAAACGTTTCACTCCCGCGCTGTGCGAATTCTTGGTACAGCGCGGGATTTTTTTGTGCCGGATGCAAAGTTTCGGCAAACCTCGACAGAGTGATTGACATTTCAGTTCGGATTGTTTATGATAGGCGATGACAGGGCAGAATAACTGCACAATATTACGGATGTCATGGATGTTGTGCAGGGCTGGGTCGCCCTGGTACGAAGGATGGGGTGGATGCCCTGTCTTTTTTCGTATCTGAGTTTAAGGAGGAAAAGTAAAAAATGGACAACTCGGTGATCGTTTCACTGCGCGATATCGTGGTGGAATTTGACGGTCAGCGCATTCTGGATGGGCTGAACCTGGACATCCATGACAAAGAGTTCGTAACGCTGCTGGGTTCTTCCGGCTGCGGCAAGACCACCACCCTGCGCCTGATCGCAGGCTTCCTGGAACCAAACGCGGGTCAGGTGCTGCTGAAGGGCCAGGATATTACCGGTGTGCCGCCCTATAAGCGTCCGGTGAATACCGTGTTCCAGAAGTACGCGCTGTTCCCGCACCTGAACGTGTTTGAGAATGTGGCCTTTGGCCTGCGCCTGAAGAAGATGGACGAAGAGACCATCCGCCGCAAGGTGCGCGATATGCTGGAGGTGGTCGGCCTGAAAGGCTTTGAGCGCCGCAGCATCGGCCAGATGTCCGGCGGCCAGCAGCAGCGTGTTGCCATTGCCCGCAGTCTGGTCAACGAGCCTGAGATCCTGCTGCTGGACGAGCCTCTGGGTGCACTGGACCTTAAGCTCCGCAAGGAGATGCAGCTGGAGCTCAAGCGCCTGCAGCGTGAGATGAACATCACCTTTATTTATGTTACCCACGATCAGGAAGAGGCCCTGACCATGTCCGATACCGTCGTTGTGATGAACGGCGGCAAGGTGCAGCAGATCGGTACCCCCGAGGATATCTACAACGAGCCTAAAAATGCCTTTGTGGCGGACTTTATCGGCGATTCCAACATTGTGGACGGCGTGATGCACCGCGACTTCCTGGTCTCCTTCTCGGGTGTGCAGTTCCCCTGCGTGGACCGCGGCTTTGCCCGGGAACAGAGTGTACAGGTGGTGGTCCGCCCCGAGGACATTGAAGTGGTCAGCCCCGTGGAGGGTCAGCTGGTGGGCGTAGTCAATGATGTCATCTTCAAGGGCGTTCACTTTGAGATGCACGTTGAGTGCGAGGGCCGTGAGTGGCTGATCCACTCCACCCGCGCCTGCACCCCCGGTGAGACCATTGGTATGCGCATCGGCCCCAACGAGATCCATATCATGGCACGTTCGGAGGGCTGAATGGGAAATGATGAAAATTTACGATAAGAAGCTGGCCTATCCTTATTTTATCTGGATGGTGCTGTTCACGGTGGTTCCGCTGATCATCGTGGTTTATTATGCCCTGACCGATGGCAGCGGCAATTTTACCATTGCCAACCTGACCAGCGTCAGCGGCTACGGCTCGGTGTTTGCCCGCAGTCTGCTGCTGGCCCTTGTGGCTACCGTGATCTGCCTGATCATTGCATTTCCGGTGGGCTATTTCCTGTCCCGCCTGCGGGTGAACAAGCAGCATATCATGCTGATGCTGGTCATGCTGCCCATGTGGATGAACTTCCTGCTCCGCACCTATGCCTGGATGGGCCTGCTGAGCATCAACGGCCCTGTGAACGCGGTACTGGGCTTTTTTGGCCTGGGCCCCTATACCATGCTGAACACCTCCGGCGCGGTGGTGCTGGGCATGGTGTATAACTATGTGCCCTACATGATCCTGCCCCTCTACACCAGTATGACCAAGATCGATCAGAGCCTGGTGGAAGCGGCACAGGATCTGGGAGCCTCCACCATCCAGACCCTTTTCCGGGTGCTCATCCCCATGAGCGTGCCCGGCATCAGCACCGGCATCACCATGGTGTTCGTTCCGGCGGTGTCTACCTTTGTCATCAGCCGTATGCTGGGCGGCGGCTCCAACCTGATGATCGGCGACCTGATCGAGATGCAGTTCCTGGGCAACAGCTACAACCTGAACGTCGGTTCGGCCATGAGCCTTGTGCTGATGATCATCGTCCTGCTCTGCATGAGCTTCACATCCAGCTTTGATGAAGATGAAATGGAGGGCGTGTCCTGATGAAAACGAAACATCTGCGCCTGATGCAGCGGGCCTACGTCATCTTCTTCTTCTGCTTCATGTACCTGCCCATTGCCTATATGATCGTGTTCAGCTTCAACCAGAGCAAGGGCTACGCACTGTTCACAGGCTTTACCCTCAAGTGGTACACCAGCCTGCTCCATAATTCTGCCATCCTGAGCGCTTTGCGCGTCTCGCTGGAGGTGGCCCTCATCTCTGCGGTCATTGCAACGGTTCTTGGCACGGCGGCCTCGCTGGGCATTGCGTCCATGAGCCGCAAGAGCCGCCTGGTGATCACCAACATCACCTATATCCCGGTGGTCAACCCGGAGATCATCACCGGCATCTCCCTGATGCTGCTGTTCGTGGCTTACCAGCGCTTTGCCGAGGGAGTCTCCTGGCTGCCCGATACCATCATGGGAATGCCCACGCTGCTGATCGCGCATATCGCCTTCAATGTGCCTTATGTCATCTTCAACGTGACCCCCAAGCTCAAGCAGCTGGACATCAAACTGTATGAGGCAGCTCTGGATCTGGGCTGTGACCCCAGGCAGGCGTTCTTCAAAGTCATCCTGCCTGAGATCAGCCCGGCCATCCTGTCGGCCTTCCTCATCTGCCTGACCTACTCCATCGATGATTTTATGATCTCCTATTTCAACTGCGGCACGGTGGAGACCCTGCCCATTGCCATCTATTCTATGACCCGGAAAAAGGTCAGCCCGGAGATCTATGCCCTGTCCACCATCATGTTTGTGGTGATCCTGACCATCATCCTCATCTCCAATGCCATGGAGAGCCGGGAGTACCGCCGGGATCAGAAGGCACTGAGAGGGGAGGACGTAAAATGAAACGTTTTGCTGTTCTGCTGCTGACGCTGGCCATGGTATTCTGCTGTTCTGCGCCCGCCTTTGCCGCCGGAACCATTGAGGTGACCGAGGACGTTTCGGTCTCGGACGATTACGACTGGACCCGCTTTCAGGGCCAGAATCTCACCCTTAACGTTTACAACTGGGGCGAATACATCTCCAACGGTTCTGATGACAGCGTGGATGTGGTGGCCGCCTTCGAGAAGCTTACCGGCATCAAGGTCAACTACACCACCTTTGATTCCAACGAGTCCATGTACGCCAAACTGAAATCCGGTGCGGCCAACTACGATGTGGTCATCCCTTCGGATTACATGGTGGCAAAGATGATCGCCGAGGGGATGCTTGCACCGCTGGATTACAGCAACATCCCCAACTCCCAGAACATCGATGCGGTCTACCGTGATCCGGATTATGACCCCACCAACGCCTATACCGTGCCCTATATGCTCTGTACCACCGGTATCATCTACAACACCACCATGGTGGAGAATGCCCCCACCAAATGGGCTGACCTGTGGGATGAGCAGTACGCGGGCAACATCCTGATGTTCAATAACAGCCGTGATGCCTACGCCATTGCAGCGTTCAAGAACGGCACCAGCATCAACCCCGAGACCCCGGAAGAGGTGGACGAGGTGGTGGAGACTCTGAAAGCGCAAAAACCGCTGGTGCAGGCCTACGTCATGGATGAGATCTTTGATAAGATGATCGGCGGCGAGGCGGCCATCGGCGTGTACTACTCCGGCGATGCCATTACCATGATCGATGATAACCCGGATCTGGCCTGGGTGTTCCCGGAGGAGGGCAGTGTGCTGTCGGTGGACTGCATGGCGGTGCCTGTCACCAGTGAGCACAAGGAAGCTGCGGAGATGTTCATCAACTTCATGTGCGAGCCGGACATCGGAAAAGCCAATGCGGAGTATATCGGCTACACCACCCCCATGCAGAAGGTGTGGGATATCCTGGACGAGGATCTGAAGTACAGCGAGATCGCATACCCCTCTGAGGAAGTGGAAGCCAAGGAAAAGGTGTTCACCGCCCTGAGCGATGAGGTCAACAACGAGCTCGATGTAAAGTGGAGCGAGATGAAGAGCTACAATGAGGGCGGCAGCGGCGTTGTGTTCCTGATGCTGCTGCTTGCCATGGTAGCGCTGGCCTGCTTCAACATCTGGCGCAAGCTGCGCAAAAAGACCCGGAATCAGTATTGAGAAGAAAGGGCCTTCTCCGTCAAAGCCTCTGGCAATGCGAAGCAATGACGGAGAGGGTCCTCTTTTGGAAAGGAAACGTATGAATCAATATACCTATCATACAACTGTCCTGAACGCAGACGGCGACTTCCGCCGGATGATCAAGCCCAGCGCCCTGTTCCGCTATGTGGAGCAGGCTGCGGCAGACCACGCCCGCGCCTACGGCATGGACGATGCTTTTTTCAAGGCGCACCACACGGCGTTTCTGGTGGGCAAGCAGGCGGCGCAGATCACCCGGATGCCCCTGCGTGCCGAAAAGCTGACCTTTCTTACTGCCTGTGAGCCGTGCAAGAAGGGTTCGATGAAGCGGCTGACCCGCATTCTGGACGAAGCAGGGAAGGAGTGTGCCCTGATCGACAGCCGGTGGATCATGGTGGATACCGATCGCGAGTGCATCCTACGCCAGCCCTCCTGGTATACGCCCGGTTACTGGAACGAGAATCTGGACGGGGAGCTGCCCCAGCTGGTGCACAAAGCAAAGGAACTGACCTGTGCAGGCAGCCGGACAGCCAGTTACTCCTTGTGCGACCTGAATGGCCATGTGAATAACGCCTGCTATCTGGACATCGCCTGTGATGCCCTGCCGCTGGAGGTGGTCAAGGCCGGGCCGCTGAAATTCGTCTCCGTCAAGTACCACCGGGAGATCCCGCTGGGCAGTCAGGTCGAGGTGTTTTATGCGCCCTCGGCCGATGGCTGGTATGTGGTGGGCCGCCGCGAAGAGCACGCTGCGTTTGAATGCTACTTGGAATTTACAAAATAAATCCGGGGAAATTACAATTATGTTACAAAATCTGCGAAAAAGGTCTTGCAAAACGGAAACAAAAGAGTTACAATATGGTTACAGAAAGCGATGAGCGCTTTTTGAGACTGAAATCTTTTTCTTCTTGTTGAATAAGAGATATCGGGTGCAGGGCCTTCTCCTCCTCCGGCTGTTCTCCTTCACAGCTGTCGGCACTGTACCGCACAGGCGGTATCTCGCTTCGTGTGCAAAAAAGTCCGTCCGGTTTTCCGGTGCGGACTTTTTTGCACTCCAATTTGTGTCAGAAAACCGGCCTGTCAGGCCGAAAAGTATGACCTTGCACGTTTTTGGTGGTCAATTTTACTGTTTTTCCGCAAAGGACAGTTCTAAAGTTTGTTGCCACTGGGGTTTGTATTCTGACGGGGTTTGTGGTAAAGTATAGTCAATCAATTTATAAGCAGCAAACATGAATTATTTTGATGCTGGCCCGTTGTTGATGCGTTAAGAAAAAAGGAGTTTAGAGTATGGCTTATTTCTATGAAGAACCTTCCCGCACCTTTGGCGAGTACCTGCTGGTTCCGGGCTATTCCTCTGCAGAGAATGTCCCCACGGCAGTCAGCCTGAAGACCCCGCTGGTCAAGTACCGCAAGGGGGAAGAGGCCTGCCCGCTGGAAATGAACATCCCCATGATCAGTGCCATCATGCAGTCGGTCTCCGGCGATAAGCTGGCCATTGCACTGGCACGTGAGGGCGGTGTGTCCTTCATCTACGGCTCCCAGAGCATTGAGAACGAGGCTGCCATGGTGCGCCGCGTCAAGAGCTATAAGGCCGGTTATGTGGTCTCCGATTCTAACCTGGCTCCTACCGCCACCCTGCACGATGTGCTGGAGCTCAAGGCCCACACCGGCCACTCCACCATTGCAATTACTGCCGACGGCACTCCTCACGGCAAGCTGATGGGCATTGTGGCCTCCCGTGATTACCGTGTCAACCACACCCCCGATGATGCTTCCGTTACCACCTTTATGACTCCCATCGAGAAGCTGGTCACCGCACCGGAGAACACCTCCCTGCACGACTGCAACAACATCATCTGGGACAACAAGATCAACACGCTGCCGCTGGTGGATGCTGAGGGCAACCTGAAATACTTCGTGTTCCGCAAGGACTACGATTCCCACAAGAAGAACGTCAACGAGCTGCTGGATGCCAACAAGAGCTATGTGGTCGGTGCCGGCATCAACACCCGCGACTATGCCCAGCGCGTTCCCGCACTGGTCGAGGCTGGCGTGGATGTGCTCTGCATCGACTCCTCCGAGGGCTACTCCGAGTGGCAGAGCCGTACCATCGCCTGGATCCGTGAGCACTACGGCGACACCGTGAAGGTGGGCGCAGGCAACGTTGTGGATGCCGAGGGCTTCCGTTTTCTGGCAAAGGCCGGCGCAGACTTTGTTAAGATCGGCATTGGCGGCGGTTCCATCTGCATTACCCGTGAGACCAAGGGCATCGGCCGTGGTCAGGCCACCGCTGTCATCGAGGTCGCAAAGGCCCGTGACGAGTACTACAAGGAGACCGGCATCTATGTGCCCATCTGCTCCGATGGCGGCATCGTCCACGATTATCATATCACTCTGGCTCTGGCCATGGGTGCTGACTTTGTCATGCTGGGCCGCTACTTCGCACGTTTTGACGAGAGCCCCACGAACAAGGTGCGCATCAATGGCCAGTATATGAAGGAGTACTGGGGTGAGGGCTCCAACCGTGCCCGCAACTGGCAGCGTTACGACCTGGGCGGTTCCACCAAGCTGAGCTTTGAGGAAGGCGTGGACAGCTATGTTCCTTACGCCGGTCCTCTGGCCGATGGTGTCCAGACCACCCTGTACAAGGTCAAGAGCACCATGTGCAACTGCGGCGCACTCTCCATCCCCGAGCTGCAGCAGAAGGCCAAGCTGACTGTGGTTTCCTCCACCTCCATCGTGGAGGGCGGCAGCCATGACGTTGTGCTGAAAAATGCGACCCCCAATATTATAAACGGCTGAGCCTGAACAGGCTTGCAGGGCCGCTCCCGGAGCTTTCGGGGGCGGCCCTTTTGACAGTACCGGAAAAAAGATTTTTCTTTCTGCACGCAGGAAATTTACAAAAGCCCTTGCACCCGGGCGGCAAAGATGCTATCATGGTACAAACGTCCTGTCAAGACAGGGTGCAGGCCCACGCACTGCCGGAACAAAGGCAGGGGGAGAAGGGGCTGTTTTTTCAGCAGTGGCAAGGTTTTTTCGCTGCTGCGAAGTACAAGGAGAGGAAACTTTTCATGGACGAGATCAAAGTTGTTCCGTACATTCCGGACGAAGATTATGATAACCCTGCCATGGTGGTGGATTTCTACGAATTCACGATGGCAAACTGCCTGTTCCTGCACGGCTTTAAGAACACCACCCTTGTGTTCGATATGTTCTTCCGTAAGAACCCGGACAACATGGGTTACTCCATCAGCGCAGGCCAACGCAAGCTGACCCGGTTCCTGCTGAATTATCACTTCAACGAGCAGGATATCCGCTGGCTGCGCACCAAGGGTATGAGCGAGGAATTCTGCGAGTATCTGCGCACCTACAAGTGGAAGGGTGATATGTACGCTCTGCCCGAGGGCACGGTTTGCTACCCCCATGTGCAGATGGTCCGCATTGAGTGCGACCTGGTGGGTGCGATCCTGATCGAGACCTACCTGCTGCAGACGATGAACTTCCACAGCCTGATCACCACCAAGGCGACCCGTGTGACCGGCCTGAACACCCATACGCCCCGCAGCGTCATGGAGTTTGGCACCCGCCGCGCACAGGGCGAGAGCGCAGGCAATGATGGCGCGTATGCCGCTGTTCTGGGCGGCTGCATCGGCACTGCCAACTGCCTGGCTGAGATGAAGTATGGCTCTGAGGTCAAGGCGGTTGGCACCGTGGCACACAGCTTCATCGAGTTCTTCCCGACGGAGTTTGATGCCTTCAAGGCCTTTGCGGATACCTACCCGGATTCCGTCAGCCTGCTGCTGGATACCTACAACATCATGGAGAGCGGCCTGCCCAACCTCATCAAGCTGGACGACTACCTGATCGAGAAGTACCCCAATGACCCCAACCGCCGCGTCAAGAGTGCCCGTATCGATTCCGGCGATCTGGCCCGTGGCTCCAAGCGCCTGCGCAAGGCACTGGATGCCGCAGGCAAGCCCTATATCAAGCTGGTGGCCTCCAATGGTCTGGACGAGCGGAAGATCGCCAACATGGAGCTCTATGAGCACGCTCATTTTGATTCCTACGGCGTGGGCGAGAATCTCATTACCTCCGCTTCTGACCCCGTGTTCGGCGGCGTGTATAAACTGGTGGCGGTCAAGCTGCCGGATGGCACCTATCAGCCCAAGATGAAGTGCTCGGATTCTGCCAGCAAGGCCATCATCCCGGGCAAGAAAATGCCCTGGCGGCTCTACGATGAAAATGGTCAGGCCCAGTGCGATCTGATCGCCATGGATGGCGAGGTCATCGAGGCAGGCAAGCCGGTAAAAATGATCAACCTTGACCCGGATGCCATCGAGCGCACCATTACCATCACCCCCACCAGGGTCAAGCGGCTGCTGGTGCCCCATATCCTGAACGGTGAGCTGGCCATCGAACTGCCCGGGATTGCCGAGAAAAAGGCCTATATCGCAAAGCAGCTGACCGAAGAGACCTGGGAGACTGAGCTGCGCATCGAGATGCCGCATAAGCACTATGTCAATATGACCCCCGCTGTGGCCGAGTGCCGTGCCAAGATGTATTCGGAACTGCATGGCGGAAAGGTGTAACTTGACAAAGCAGGGTTTCTATTGTATTATAATAGCCGTTGTGTGAATCTTACATGTTTTGATACATGTTTGCAACTCCGTAACGACGGACTTGTGATAAATGTTTACCTCATCACCTGTTATTCCCGGCTCTCTGTGAATGTCCAGAGCAGCAGGGCTTTGTAAGCCGGGTTTCTATGCGCCACTGTGGTGAAATTGGCAGACACGAGGGACTTAAAATCCCTTTCTGGAGACAGAGTGCGGGTTCAAGCCCCGCCGGTGGCATGAAAAATCCCCTTCAGCGTAAGCTGAGGGGGATTTTTTACTGTTGGATCGCGTACAAAGCGTGATTCGGCGCAGGCAGAAATGCGGATGCAGCTCAGTGGTTTTCCATAGCATGGAATCGTTCCAGGAAGCTGTGATCCACACCCTCGGATCGATAGCCCGGCATGGTATCAATGGCAACATTGTGGATGCTGCGGAAGATGCTGTTTTCGATATTGGGATTGTCGCGCTTCAGGCGGCGGAGCAGGATCTTGATCTCCTGCCGCTTGGAACCACCGCCGCCGTTGTCGCACATGGTGCAGTTCTCGGTAAAGCGGCAGGCGCACTGGATGAATTCCAGATCATTGTAGCGCTTCCAGGCCAGGATATCTTCTTCCCGGATGCAGTACATGGGGCGGATCAGGGTCATGCCGGGGAAGCTGGTGCTGTGGAGCTTGGGCGGCATGGCCTGCATCTGGGAGCCGTAGAACATACTCATCACGGTCGTCTCAATCACATCGTTGAAGTGGTGGCCCAGCGCGATCTTGTTGCATCCCAGCTCCTTGGCCTTGCTGTACAGGTGACCGCGCCGCATCCGGGCACAGAGATAGCAGGGGTTCTTTTCGGTGTTGTTGGCAACGGAAAAGATGTTGCTCTCGAAGATGGTCACCGGAATGTGCAGCAGCTCGGCATTGGACTCGATCTTCTGGCGGTTGATCTCATTGTAGCCGGGGTCCATCACCAGAAAGACCAGCTCAAAGGGAACATCGCTGTGCTTCTGCAGCTCCTGCATCAGCTTTGCCATCAGCATGGAGTCTTTGCCGCCCGAGATGCAAACGGCGATCTTGTCTCCCTCCTGTACCAGCTCGTAGCGCTTTACCGCCACGATAAAGGGGGTCCACAGCTCCTTTCGGTATTTCTTGATGATACTGCGTTCGATCATCTGATAAGGTTCAAGCTCACGTTTCATGTTGGTTCCTCTTTTTATTTAATGTAGGGCGGTCAGCTCACGGCAGCAGACATCGAACGCCTGCAAAAAGGCTTTGATCTCGTCCTCGGTGGTCAGGTGGCTCAGGCTGATGCGCCAGGAGGACAGTGCGTTGCGACGGTCGCGGCTGACCGCAAACACCGCACGCGAAGGCAGACCGTCCGAAGAGCAGGCTGACTTGACCGAGACGCAGACCCCTTTGGCATCCAGCTCCCGCTGGAACACGGTGCCCTTGACATTACGGACGCTCAGATTCAGCACATGAGGGACGGCGTGTTCCGGGCTGTTGATGCGCACCAGCGGATATGTGCTGAGGGCGGCGCGGAGCTCTGCATTCAGTTTTGCCACATGGTCAACGCGTCCGGGCAGGTCAGTGACGGCGAGATCAAGCGCACAGGCCAATGAGGAGGCCAGCGCCACAGTGGGGGTGCCGCTGCGGTAGATGGTGGTACTCTCGCCGCCATGGATGAGAGGCTCCAGCGCCAGATTCCGCCGCTTGATCAGCAGGCCGATGCCGTTCAGCCCGTAGAATTTGTGGGCCGTCAGGCTCATGGTGTCCACGCCCTCAAAAGAAACGGGGATCTTGCCCACAGCCTGGGTCGCATCCACATGCAGGTGACAGTGAGGGTATGCTTTCAGGATGGCGGCGATCTCCTGTACAGGCTGCACCACACCCAGCTCACTGTCCACCAGCGTTACGGCAACGCAGATGGTATCCGGGCGAAGCAGATCCTTCAGGTGCTCAAGATCTACAGTACCGTCCTGCTTCACGTCCAGCAGGTCGATCTCATACCCCTGCTCCTGTAATGCCGTCAGGGTGCCGCTGACCGAAGAATGTTCCAGTGGAGTGGAGATGATGTGCCTGCCCGCATGGCGGGAGAGACGGGCCAGCCCCTTTAAAGCAAAGTTATTGGCCTCGCTGGCACCGGAGGTATAGATGATCTCTGCGGGCTGAACGCCCAGCAGGGAGGCGATTTTGATGGTGGCGGCATCGATCTCTGCCTTGGCGGCAGAGCCTGCCTGGTGGTGAGAGTTGGCGTTGCCGATGCAGCGGCGCTCCACGGCACAGAACTGCTCCAACACCCGCGCATCCACCGGGGTGTTTGCAGAATAATCCAGATAGATCATAACATTCCTCTTGAAATACAAATCAATTCAATAGGTTATATTATAGTGCGGACAGGGGCATATTTCAAGATGTCCGGCCAAAAAGCTGAGGGAAACTGCGGCAAACGGATTGCATCCGGGCATGGTTTCTGGTATACTTTATAAAGTCAGACAGGGAAGGGGAGAGCAAAATGTTTCGTTCGACTTTGCGGAGCGCGTGTTTTGCCTTCCGGTCCCGTTTTTTGAATCTGCTCCAGAAGATTGAGGCACTGCCGTTGCTGCGGCAATGCCTCTTTTTTTGGGCAGCGATGAAAGGAGAACTTCTCTATGAGTGAAAAGATCGATTACTCCAAGGGCATTTACGATGCCCGGCAGCTCGGCACCGGACGGATGCTGATCCTGGGCTTGCAGCACATGTTTGCCATGTTCGGCGCAACTGTGCTGGTGCCCCTGCTCACCGGCCTGAGCGTTTCCACCACTCTGCTCTGTGCCGGTCTGGGCACCCTGCTGTTCCACCTTGTCACCAAGGGCAAGGTCCCGGCCTTCCTTGGCTCCTCGTTTGCCTACCTGGGCGGTTTTTCCATTGTAGCCCCCATGCTGGCTGACGCAGACGGCAACCTGACCGTTGCCAATACCAAAATGCTGCCCTACGCCTGCGCGGGCGTGGCACTGTCCGGCATTCTGTACCTGCTGGTCAGCCTGCTCATCTCCACCTTTGGCATCCGCCGCATTATGAAATTCTTCCCGCCGGTGGTCACAGGCCCCATCATCATCTCTATTGGTTTGATCCTGGCCCCCTCCGCCATCACCAACTGCGAGTCCAACTGGCTGCTGGCTTTTGTGGCCCTGGGCACCGTTATTGTCTGCAACATCTGGGGCAAGGGCATGGTCAAGATCCTGCCCATCCTGATCGGTGTGCTGGTCTCCTATGCTGTGGCTCTGGTCACTGGTGCAGTCAACTTTGAGGCCATTGCTGCTGCCGACTGGTTCGGCATCCCCCTGCACAAGAGCGCCATGGGTCTGTTTGCCATCGACGGCAGCCCTGAGTTCATCAGCGCAATGTTCACCATCATCCCCATTGCGCTGGCAACCATGATGGAGCATGTGGGCGATATCGCTGCCATCAGCGCTACGGTCGGCCACAACTATATCAATGATCCCGGCCTGAACCGCACCCTGATGGGCGACGGCCTTGCCACTGCCATGGCCGGTCTGCTGGGCGGCCCCGCCAATACTACCTACGGTGAGAACACCGGTGTTCTGGCCCTGAGCCGCATCTACGACCCGCTGGTCATCCGCATTGCCGCTGTGATGGCTGTGATCCTGAGCTTCAGCCCCAAGTTTGAGGCCGTCATCAACACCATCCCCACCGGCATCATTGGCGGCATCAGCTTTGTGCTGTACGGCATGATCTCCGCGATCGGTGTCCGCAATGTGGTCGAGAACCGTGTGGACTTTACCAACAGCCGCAACCTGATCGTTGCCGCTGTCATCCTGGTCTGCGCACTGGGCTTCAACTCTGTGGGCGGTCTGACCTTCGCTGTGGGCGGTGTCTCCATCAACCTGTCCGGCCTGGCCATTGCTGCTATCGTGGGCATCCTGCTCAACGCCATCCTCCCCGGCAATGATTACGAGTTTGATGCTGCCAACGGTTCCGATGCTCCGAGCAGCGGCAACCTGCAGGTCTGAAAAATAAATAGGAATACTTCTTAAAATTAGCCTTGACTAATCTGGGAATCGTTGCTATAATAGGCTCAGAAGCAAGGCCCCCTGTACCAGAGGAGAGGCCAAGATCATAATGAAAAACAATGGAGGATATTCCTATGAAAAAGTATGTCTGCACCGTCTGTGGTTATATCGCTGAAGGCTCTATCCCTGAGCAGTGCCCCGTCTGCAAGGCTCCTGCATCCGCATTTGTTGAAAAGACCGGCAACACCTATGTGACCGAGCATGTGGTCGGCATCGGCAAGGCTGAGGGTGTGCCTCAGGAGATCGTTGACGGTCTGCGCGCAAACTTTGAGGGTGAGTGCAGCGAGGTCGGTATGTACCTGGCCATGGCCCGTGTGGCAGAGCGCGAGGGCTACCCCGAGATCGCTGAGGCTTACAAGCGCTATGCCTACGAAGAGGCTGACCACGCATCCCGTTTCGCTGAGCTGCTGGGTGAGGTCGTGACCGACAGCACCAAGAAGAACCTGATGA
Organism: Faecalibacterium sp. Marseille-Q4164; assembly: GCF_017377545.1. Classification (NCBI taxonomy): domain Bacteria; kingdom Bacillati; phylum Bacillota; class Clostridia; order Eubacteriales; family Oscillospiraceae; genus Faecalibacterium; species Faecalibacterium sp. Marseille-Q4164. The sequence continues at coordinate 373,027 of NZ_JAFREJ010000001.1, forward strand.
TGCGTGCTGAGGCTGAGTGCGGCGCATGCTCCGGCAAGATGGACCTGGCCAAGAAGGCAAAGGCCCTGAACCTGGATGCGATCCACGATACCGTCCATGAGATGGCAAAGGACGAAGCCCGCCATGGCCGCGGCTTCGAGGGCCTGCTGAAGCGCTACTTCAACGTGGAGCTGTAATTCCTGCATTCTTCTGAACCTGATATCATAAAGCTGCCGTGCGGTGCCAAAGCTGCACGGCAGCTTTTTTGCTTGACGGGATCCATGGCAGGGCGTACAATGAAAAAAACATTCCGAAAAAGGGGAAGTCTTATGAAATCAACTTCCACACGCTGTGCGCTGCTGGACGAGCTGCGCGGACTGGACCTGATCAGCATGATGCTTTACCATGGCATGTGGGATCTGGTTTATCTGTTTGGTGTGCGTGCACCGTGGTATGGCAGCTGGCAGGGAGAACTGTGGCAGCAATCCATCTGCTGGGTGTTCATCCTGCTGTCCGGTTTCTGTCTGCCGCTGGGTCGCCACCCGGTCAAACGAGGCGCGGTGGTGTTTGGGTGCGGCGCACTTGTCACGGCGGTCACGCTGATCTTCATGCCTGCGGATGCTGTCTGGTTCGGTGTGTTGACCCTGCTGGGCTCGGCTATGATCATCACAGGACTGCTGGAAAAGTGGATGGAAAAGGTGCCCCCGGTGGTCGGCCTTGCAGGGAGCATGTTTCTGTTTTACTTCACCCGCTATGCAGCCGATGGCTATTTGCAGCTGGGTCATTGGCTCATCACACTGCCGGGTTTTCTCTACGCCAACTACTTCACGGCCTATCTGGGGTTTTATCCCTTTGGCTTCTTCTCTACGGATTACTTCCCACTGACCCCGTGGCTCTTCCTGTTCTGGGCTGGTTTTTACCTGCATCATCTGGCAGAGCGAACAGCGCAGAGTCTCCGTCCGCTGCGTCGTTCGGTTTGCCCGCCGCTGGGGTGGCTGGGGCGGAACTCGCTGATGCTATATCTACTCCACCAGCCGGTGATCTACGGCGTGCTGACGGTGGTGTTCCTGTTGCTGCGCCGGGGTGGAGGAGCGTTCTGAAAAATTCTGCAAAAGGTTCTTGACAAGGAGCCCGCCCTGTGGTATTCTTTTGGTGGTTAGAAAAGCCTAACCAAATTGCTCTGTCTTATGTCAGGCAGAGCAATTTCTTGAAGATAAAAGTTAGAATATACTAACCAAAATTGAAAGAGAGGTTCTTCTTTATGAGCAAAGTAGCAGTTGTATTCTGGAGTGCAACCGGCAACACGGAGACCATGGCAAACTGCGTGGCAGAGGGTGCAAACGGCACCATCGTTCCCTGTGGCGAAATGAACGCCGCAAAGCTGGCAGAGTTTGATGCAGTTGCATTTGGCTGCCCCGCAATGGGCGCAGAGCAGCTGGAAGAGAGCGAGTTTGAGCCGATGTTCTCCGATCTGGAAGGTTCCCTGAACGGCAAGAAGATCGCTCTGTTCGGCTCTTATGGCTGGGGCGACGGCCAGTGGATGCGCGACTGGGTCGAGCGTGCACAGGGTGATGGCGCACAGGTGCTCAACGGTGAGGGTCTGATCTGCAACGAGGCACCGGATGAGGATGTTCAGGCTGCCTGCCGCAAGCTGGGTGCAGATCTGGCAGCGTGGTGATCGGATTAGAAGCACATTGCAAAATTTGACAAATGGGGTTTGCTGTGTTAAACTCTAAAAGTTGCGCAACAGCCCATTTGCCGGACAAACGAACCTGAGAGCAGCAGGGGAACAACAGGGGCTGAACCCGGTCTACTGCTGCTTTGCTTTTTAGGAAAGGTGGTGTGTATGGAAATGGCTGTTGCTGTTGGAATTACGGCCTGTTTCGCAGTTTTGCGTCACACGGTGCGTTGCGCGGCTCTGCGGATGGCCCGCAAGGAAAAAATGCAGGAGGAACAGTCCCAATGTCCAAAACCACCCCGGAAGACCTGGCAAAGAAGCGTTCCGACGAAAAAATGCTTGTCAGTGAGATGATCGCGCTCTACTGCCGCAAGCAGCATCACACCCTCAGAGGCAGTCTCTGCCCGGAATGCCAGCAGCTGCATGATTATGCGCTGGCCCGCATTGAGCACTGCCCCTTTATGGAGACCAAGACCTTTTGCTCGGCCTGCAAGGTGCATTGCTATCAGCCGGAGATGCGGGAAAAGATCCGCACTGTCATGCGCTGGGCCGGGCCCAGAATGCTGCCGGTGCATCCCGTTCTCTCCATCAAGCATGTGATCGTGACAATGAAGGCAAGGCGTGAAGCAAACGCAGGAAAATAAGCAGCCATGTATAATCGCCTGAAGCCGGGGCAACCTAGAGCCAAGGAGGCGATAGAAATGGAAAACACAGGTGTGACCTGCGATGTCTGCGAGTGCCGTCACAATGTGCAGAACTGCAAGTGTGATCTGCCCCAGATCAAAGTGACAGAGCACTGCTCCTGCACCACCCAGCAGGTGGAGACCCCGCACTTCTGCCAGAATTACGAAAAGAAATAATCTGTAATGGCAGAAAACTCCCCGCCCAGCGCCCCAGACAGGGCATGAGCGGGGAGTTTTTGTGTGTTGTTCAGTGGATTGCCACACTGCAGGTAGCAAGGCTGCGCACCAGTGTGCCGACGCTGTCCTTCATCTGGATGCCGGCAAAGCCCAGACGGAAAGCGGCCTGTACATTCTCCAGCCGGTCATCAATGAAAACACTTTCCCCGGCCTTGAGCTGGTATTTGGCCAGCAGGGCCTTATAGATGCGAGGGTCGGGCTTGTTGATGTGCACCTCGCAGGAGGCCACGCCGCCGTCGAACAGGCCCTTGAGGTCGCGCTCGGTCAGAAAATCCAGCACATCCTCGGGGATATTGCTCAGGTAATAGACGCAGTAGCCACGGCTCTTGAGCTTCCGCACCAGCTCCTGCATCCGGCGGCGGGGGCGGAGGATATGCATCCAATCGTCCAGCACGCCTTGCACCTCAAACGCGCGGCCATATTCTTTTGCGCGGGCCAGCATCCGCAGGTTGGCCTCGGAGCGGGTGATAAGCCCTGCATCCAGCAGCTTCCACTCCTCGCTTTCAAAAGTCAGCTGGGAGACCTGTTCCTCTACCTCGGCATTGCAGAAGCGGTCTACCAGATAGGTCTTGGGGTCGAAATCTACCATGACACCGCCCAGATCAAAGATGATATTTTTATACATCGCTGTTTCCTCAATTCTGTATGGATGTTTCTGCCAGAAAGATTCTGCCCACAGTATAGCACAACTGCCCGCCCTGCATCAAGCACTGTGCCGCCGCATAGGATGAAACAGGCAAACTGCGGGGAGGGGATCACGATGAAATTCCGGGAGCTGTGCGCAAAGGAGATCGTTCAGCTGAGCAACGGGGCCTGCCTTGGCCGCGCCGATGATCTGGAGCTCGATCCGGCAACGGCGCAGGTCAAAAGCCTGCTGCTGCTCGGGCAGCCTCATCTGTTTGGGCTGCTGGGCCGGGACGAGACTCTGGTCATCCCCTGGACGGACATCGAAACACTGGGAGTGGACGCGATCCTGGTCCGCACGGAGCTGCCGGAGCCGGAAGCCAAAAAGCAGGGTTTCTGGCAAAAAATGCGGCACTGGCTGGACGGCTGAAATTTTTCGTGAATTTTTCCTGCATCAGGGTTTGATTTTACAAAAAATCGGATTATAATAGAGAACCGTGAGCGGCAGAGCCTTGCCGCTCCGGCTTGAAATCTGATTTCCGGAAGTGAAAGGAACTTCTCTCTATGAACGCAAAAAAACATACGCCGCTTTCCCTGCATGGGCTGCGGCTGCTCTTCCCGCCGCTGGCAACGCTGGGCATCCTGTTCCTGACGGAGTGGATCGCCCGCGGCAGCCTGACAGGGGAGACCTTTACCCAATACATTTTCCCCCATGCCGAAGCCTATCTGCTGGCGTGGGCCATGCTGTTTCTCAGCTGGCTGGCAGTGGACTGGCTGACCCGGTTTGCACCGTTGGCGACCCTGCTGGCGGCGGTGCTGGGCTGTGCCCCGGCGGCAGTCAATTTCTACACACTGCAGCTGCGCGGCGAGCCCTTCCTGCCCTGGGATCTGATGCAGGTGTCAGAGGCTGCGGGCGTGGCAGCTGCGGCCGGTATCCACATCCAGACCAGCATGGTGGTATCCATTGTTATTATCGTGCTGCTGGTCGCGGTGTCTTTCTTCCTTTATAGAGGGCGGCAGAAGCTGAACTGGAAGCCCCGGGTGGCAGGCTTTCTTGCCAGTGCGGCAGCTACCTGCGGCCTGCTCTTTGGCGTGTTCCTGCAGCCTGCCGTGACACAGGCCATTGGCATTGTGCCGGATGCCTGGATGCAGGATCGCTACTACCGCTATTATGGTGTCATCACCAGCTTTCTGACCAATCTGACCAATCTGGAGATCTCCAAGCCGGAGGGGTATTCAGAGGAGGCTGTCAACGAGATTTTGGATGATACCGAAGCTGCACAGAAATATTCCACTGCTCCGCTCTACCCGGGATCTTACGGTGCCACCACCTCTGCGGACGAGACCGCGAAAAAGCCCACCATCATCTATGTGATGGACGAGTCCTACTGGGATGTGTCGGAACTGGAGCAGTACGGTTTCCAGTTTGATACCGATGTCTCTGCCAACCTCCACGCCCTGCAGCAGACCAGTGCTTCTGGCCGGGCGTACAGCCCCAGTTTCGGCGGCGGAACCTGCGATGTGGAGTTTGAAGCGCTGACAGGCTATTCGGCTTCCTTTCTGCCCAACGGCAGCAAGCCCTACCAGCAGCATGTGACCAAGCCCATGTTCTCGCTGCCCAATTACCTCAAGCTGACGCAGGGATATCAGACGGCGGCAGTTCACTGCTTCTGGGCCAAGTATTGGAGCCGGGACACGGCATACCCCAACCTGGGCTTTGACACCTTCCTGAGCCTGGAACAGATGACCCATGTCAACAAGGTGCGCAGACACTACTGGACCAGCGGTCTGGTCACGGATGACTCCATGGCAGACCAGATCATCCAGCAGTATGAGAAGATGAAGACATCCTCGGATGCACCGGTTTTTCTGCACGCGGTCACGATGCAGAACCATACCAATTATAATAAAGACAACTACCCGGACGATGTGCGGGTGAAGGTGACAGAGCACCCGGCGGGCCTCAAGGCCAGCACCATCGGCGCACTGGAAGATTTTGCGACCGGCATCCGGGATGCCGATGCCATGCTGGGCAAGCTGACCCAATACTTCTCGCAGGTGGACGAGCCGGTGATCCTGGTGTTCTGGGGCGACCATTACAACCCCATTGATTCCAATTATGATGTCTTTACCAGCAGCGGCTATGCCAGCGATTCCAGTGCGGACCCGCGCCTGCACCAGACCACCCTGCTGATGTGGTCGAACTACACCGACAAGCCCGTGGATCTGGGCACCATTGCCGCTTACGATATCTCGCCGGTGATGATGAACCTCTACGGTCTGGAACAGCCGCTCTATTTCCAGCTGCTGAACCGCCAGCTGCAGGTGGCCGACCGCGCCAATACCCGGGGCACGGTGATGAATCTGGACGGCACCACCACCCAGACCCCGAGCTCCCTGCAGGAAAGCTGGAGCCAGAAGCACTGGCTGCTGCAATATGACCTGATGTTCGGCAAGGGCTATGCCCTCAGCCGGATGGGCATGGAAAGCCTGAACAGCACTCAGACGGGCGAATAAACAAAAAATACGCGATTTTCTTGTAAAAAACAGAGAAAACCCCTTGCATCACACGCCTGTTTGTGCTATTATTATTTGGCATTACACACGCATCACTATGCCCTTTTGTGCTCTTTCGGGAGTGGAGGGCAGTCCAAAGCCATCCGATATGGCCGCGGATCACGGTGTGCGGAGGCAAAACAATATTGGAGGTATTTTTACTATGGCAGTCGTTTCTATGAAGCAGCTTCTCGAGGCAGGTGTGCACTTCGGTCACCAGACCCGCCGCTGGAACCCCAAGATGAAGAAGTATATCTTCACCGAGCGCAACGGCATCTATATCATCGATCTGCAGAAGACCGTGAAGAAGCTGGACGAGGCTTACAACTACGTGAAGGAAGTTGCAGCTGAGGGCGGCGACATCCTGTTCGTCGGCACCAAGAAGCAGGCTCAGGAGTCCATCCGTGACGAGGCTCTGCGCTGCGGCATGCACTATGTCAACGCTCGCTGGCTGGGCGGTATGCTGACCAACTTCCGCACCATCCGTAAGCGCATCGACCGTATGGATCAGCTGGCTAAGATGAAGGAGAACGGCACCTTCGAGCTGCTGCCCAAGAAGGAAGTTGCTAAGCTCGAGCTGGAGATGGAGAAGCTGGACAAGTACCTGGGCGGTGTCAAGAACATGAAGACCCTGCCGAAGGCTATGTTCATTGTTGATCCTCACAAGGAGCGCATCGCTGTTGCTGAGGCTCGTAAGCTGAACATCCCCATCGTGGCTATCGTTGATACCAACTGCAACCCCGACGAGATCGATTACGTCATCCCCGGCAACGACGACGCTATCCGCGCTGTCAAGCTGATCGCTGGCGCTATGGCTGACGCTGTTCTGGAAGGCAAGCAGGGCAACCAGGAGGCTCCCGCTGAGGAAGCTGCCAACGCCTGATTTTTGGCTGTACAGAACAAACCCGTGAAATAACGTGTAAGGGAGACTACAAAAATGGCTATTTCTGCAAAGGACGTTATGGAACTGCGCAAGCAGACCGACTGCGGCATGATGGAGTGCAAGAAGGCTCTGACTGAGGCTGACGGCAACTTCGAGAAGGCTATTGAGATCCTGCGCGAGCGTGGTCTGGCTACTGCTGCCAAGAAGGCAAGCCGCGTTGCTGCCGAGGGTATGGTCTACGCTGACTACTGCCCCAAGTGCAAGGTCGGTGTTGTCATCGAAGTCAACGCTGAGACTGACTTTGTTGCCAAGAACGACAAGTTCGTTGATTTCGTCAAGGAAGCAACCAAGGTCGTCATGCTGCAGAATCCTGCTGATGTTGAGGCTCTGATGGCTTGCAAGACCGAGGCTGGTGAGACCGTTGACGAGGCTCTGAAGAACCTGATCCTGGTCATCAAGGAGAACATTAAGATTCGTCGTTTTGTCCGTTACGAGGGCGTTTGCTCTGCTTACGTCCACGGCGGCGGCACTCACGGCATCCTGGTCAACTTCGAGACCACCAACGACATCGACAGCAAGGACGAGTTCACTGCTTACGGCAAGGACATCGCCATGCAGGTCGCAGCTGCTAACCCCAGCTACGTCGATGAGGCTTCTGTCCCCGCTGAGGTCGTTGCCAAGGAGAAGGAGATCATGCTGGCTCAGATGGCTGGCGATCCCAAGAACGCCAACAAGCCTGATGCTGTGAAGCAGAAGATGATCGAGGGCAAGATCAAGAAGTTCTTCAAGGAGAACTGCCTGGTCGATCAGGAGTTCGTCAAGGACGGCGATCTGTCTGTTGCTCAGTACACCGCTAAGGTCGCTAAGGATCTGGGCGGCGAGATCAAGATCGTCAAGTTCACCCGTTTCGTGAAGGGCGAGGGCCTGGAGAAGCGTGCTGATGACTTCGCTGCTGAAGTTGCAAGCATGGTGAAGTAATTCAGTCTGACTGAATGAATTTAAGAGCTGTGGTACCTGTAACAGGGTGTCACAGCTCTTTTTGTTTGTGTTTGAACGGGAAGTGTGTTATCATAGGAACAATTACAATGAAGAGAAAGCTGGAAGTGAAGAATCTCAACCAGCCGCTGTACCGGAAAGAAGGAAGGCGGCATCTGACAGGAGATGTTACGATGAAAACACAGAAACTGGAGATCAGCGGTATTCCTGCTTTGCTGTACGGGAAAGAAAGCCGAAAAGTATATCTCTATGTCCATGGCAAAATGGGTTGCAAAGAAGAAGCTCTGCCGTTTGCAGAGCTTGCCTGCCCAGCAGGGTATCAGGTTCTTGCTGTTGATTTGCCCGAACATGGAGAGCGCAAGGGCAGCTCCGAGAAGCTGCTGCCGTGGGTGGCGGTTCCAGAGTTGGAAGCGGTCTATTCCTATGCTGCAGAGCGTTGGAAGAATGTTTCGCTGCGGGCTACAAGTATTGGAGCCTGGTTTTCCATGTTGGCCTTACAGGCAAAGCCTTTACGGAGTACTCTTTTGCTCTCACCAGTGGTAGATATGGAAGATCTTATCACCAATATGATGCAGTGGGCAAATGTGAGTGAGGCCCAGTTGAAAGAAGCAGGGGAGATTTCCACGGATTTCGATGAGACGTTGTCGTGGCAGTATCTCTGCTGGGTGAGGGAGCATTCCTACCGCTGGAAAGTGCCCACGCAAGTGCTCTATGGCGCAAAAGATAACCTGACTTCCAGGGCAGTGCTTGAGCAGTTCAAACAACGGACAGGTGCACATCTGACCATCATGGTAGAAGGAGAGCACTGGTTCCATACCGAGCTGCAATTGGCTGTTCTGCAGGAATGGGAGCGAGCACATATCTGAAAGAAGAGGAGAGAGAAACATGAAGATCGAACCCAGAACGTTCACACTGCCCAACGGGGAAGTGCTGACGGTGCGCAGCTTATGCGCCGATGATGCGGAGGCATTGAGTGCATTCCGCAATGCAATCTACAGCGAAACACATTTTATGGCCCGATACCCGGAGGAAGGAGCGAGTCTGGAAGCGATGCGGAACTGGCTCGCAGGCTTCGTGGAAAGCCCTGTGAACTTTGAGGTGGGCGCTTTTGCCGGAGAAAAGCTGGTGGGGGAGTTTGGTGTTGCACAGGTGCGGCCGCATATCAAATACCGCCATCGTGCCGTAGTAGGCATCTCCGTACGGAAAGATCACTGGGGCTGCGGTCTGGGCAGCTATCTGATGCAGTTGGCCATTGACCAGACCCGTACCAACGGCTTCGAACAGCTGGAGCTGGGGGTGTACAGCGATAACGCCCGTGCCATCCATCTCTATGAGAAGGTTGGGTTTGAGCGCTATGGCATCCAGCCCCGGGCTTTTAAGCTGAAGGACGGCACCTACCGGGATGAGATCATCATGGCGAAGATGCTGTGACCTGAAAAAGACAAAATAAAATCTCCCACTGACGGGGTTCGATGTCGTCAGTGGGAGATTTTTATCGTTTTACGGTCAAACCGTGAAAACCTCAGATTTTGGCCTCGCTGTTGTGCTCAGCCTTTTTGTAAGCAGAGAAGGAGTGGAACACAATGTTCAGACCCAGAACGATCAGCAGGACAGCCAGGATCAGCTGCAGGCCATTGGCAATGAACACGGCACCCCAGGTGGTCTCGCCCGCAGGAATGCTGACAGAAGCGGCAGTGCTGATGGCCTTGACCATGGCGATCAGGCGCTGCACCAGAGCGGTGAAGGTGACGCACAGCATGATGATCAGCGGGGGGAACAGCATCTTGTTGCTGCGGCCGGTGACCTTCAGGAAAACGCACAGGGTAGCCAGAACCAGAGCGCTCAGCAGCTGGTTGGCGGAACCGAACAGAGGCCAGATGTTTGCGTAGCCGATCTTGGTCAGCAGGAAGCCGAAGGCCAGAGTGAGGAAGGTGGAGAAGTAGACGTTGCAGAACAGCTTGCGCCAGCCCTCAGCGTGCTCCATGTCGTCCACACTGAACAGCTCCTGGAAGCTCATGCGGCCGATACGGGCCACAGCATCCAGACTGGTCAGGGCCAGAGCGGAAACACACATCGTCATAAAGACCGTTGCTGCATAAGCAGGAACGCCGAACATCTCAAAGAAACCGGCAACACCACGGCTGAAGATCTGGAACGGGGTACCTGCAGCGGGGGTGCCGTCTGCAGCAGCGGCAGCACCGGCAACGCACAGGGCCAGAACAGCCAGCAGGCTCTCCAGGATCATTGCGCCATAGCCGACCTTCAGCATATCCTTCTCGTTCTCAACGGTCTTGGAGGAAGTACCGGAGGAGACCAGGCTGTGGAAGCCGGAAACAGCACCACAGGCAACGGTGACGAACAGGATGGGGAACATGGTGCCCAGCTTCTCGTTGGTGAAGCCGGTGTAAACGGGCAGATTCATGGTAGGGTGTGCAACGACCAGACCAACCACAGCGCCTGCGATCATGGCAACAAACATGAAGGTGGTCATGTGGTCCCGGGGCTGCTTCAGCAGCCACATGGGAAGCACGGCGGCAAAGAAGATATAAACGAAGGTGATATAGCTCCATGCGGCCTTGCCCAGGATGATGGGCAGATTTGCGCCAATGACAAAGGACAGCACGATGAAAACGATGCTGATGACGCTCTCCTTCCAACCGGAGAAGTTGAACTTCTTCTGGATCAGGCCAAAGACCACAGCGAAGACCATGAACATGATGGAGACCATGCCGGCAGCGCCGTTGGTCTGAGCAGCGTCCACCAGAGCGCCGTCCGCGCCATAGGCATTGAAGGTGCCAGCGACCATGTCAGCAAACGCTGCAATAACGATGCCGCAGAACAGCCAGCAGAACAGCAGGAACAGCTTGCGGCCCGTCTTGCCGATATACTTTTCGATCAGCATACCCATGGACTTGCCGTCATTCTTTACAGAAGCATACAGCGCGCCGAAGTCGGTAACAGCACCAAAGAAGATGCCGCCCAGCAGGACCCACAGCAGAACGGGCAGCCAGCCAAAGGCAGCAGCCTGAATGGCACCAGTAACAGGGCCGGCACCTGCAATGGAGCTGAACTGATGTGCAAAAACGGTCCAGCCGTTGGTGGGAACGTAATCCCGGCCGTCCTCATGGACGACCGCAGGGGTCTTGGCGGTGGGATCGATGCCCCACTTGTTTGCCAGCCAGCGTCCGTAGAGGGTGTAAGCTCCAAACAGACACACGGCTGCGATCAAAACGATGACCAGCGTGTTCATTTCTTTTACCTCTTTCCTTTGCTTTTCATGCGGCAAAGAGGTCACGCTGTGGCTCCTTTGCCTGAAAATTGTGTATACTTTATCCCCATTTTCATAATTTGTCAATATTTTTCGGAGCAGTTCAGAGGATGTGCTAATTCGACAGAAAATCTGGCAAAAAATTTTAGGTGATTTTATTTCACTTGTGAAGAGAAGAAAACTGTGGACACGCTGAATTGAAAACGATTCACGCAAAAGACTTGACTTTCACACTTTCGTGTGCTAAAGTGATAACATGATATGATTCTTTCTGTCAGAAGTTCCGGCGTTTGCCGCAGAGGAGACCGCAATGACTGAGAAAAATTCCAGAAAAAACGAGACCGTAGATGCGTTGTTCGATGCCATCCTGAGCCTTGAGAGCCGGGAGGAGTGCTATGCTTTTTTTGAGGATCTGTGCACAGTAAAGGAGATCTCCGATATGGCACAACGGCTGGAAGCGGCAAAGTTGCTGCTTGGCGGCCGCACCTATGACCAGATCGTGAAAGAGGTAGAGATCAGCACGGCGACCATCAGCCGTATCAATCGCTGTATCCAATACGGAACCGGCGGTTACCAGAGCGTAATTGAAAAGATCTCTGCACAGGAGAAAAAGCAGTAACGGCTGCACGGCAGGGGACATAGGATGGGGTACACCTTATATAGAAAGGATGAGTCCCCTATGGCAACGATCAATTGTCCCACCACGCTGGAATGTCCGGCCCTGCCCCGTGTTACCCTGAGTCAGGCTGTGATCGATCTGATGGAAAGTATCGCACTGCAGGAAAGTGCTCTGAGCCACATCCTCTGCGCCGAGAGCCAGAAGATGAAAACCGCACTCGCCATGAACGAGATCGACCTGTGCAAGCTGCTGGAAGTGAACGATTCGGCCACCAACATGGTGCACGCCGTGGCAAATCTGGAGCTGGTGCTGAAGGAAAAGCTGGAGTTTATCTCCAATAACCTCTATTATCCCTCCGCTGATAACGGCGCTGCAGCCCAATAAGCCTGCATGACCCCCTGCCTGTCCGCATTCTGGCGGGCAGGCATTTTGCGTTTTAAGGCCAGATTGTGACCGATTTGTATAAAAAGTGCAAAAACGATTTGTTGGAATTGCTGAAAGCGCAATTCTGTGCTATACTATACCGTGTATATGTGTGAAAGAGAGGGAAACGAACTTGCAGCACTATGACGTGATCTTATTTGACGTGGACGGAACCCTGATCGATTCCGCCCCCGGCATCCTGAATACACTGGAAGAAGTTTTTACCAAGATGGGCGTGGATGTCACCCATGTGAACCTGCGGCGCTATCTGGGACCGCCGCTCCGCAAGAGCTTTGGAGAGCATTTTTCTGACCCTGCAAAAATCGAGGAAGCCACCGAGCTCTATCGGGAGAGTTACCGCGAAAAGGGCAGCCATGAGGGTACGGCCTACCCCGGTGCGGCAGAGATGCTGCGCCGCCTGAAGGAGGCAGGATTTGTGCTCTGCACCGCAACCTCCAAGCCGACTGTGGTCGTGACCCCCATTCTGGAAGAACAGGGGCTGGCCCCTTACTTTGATTTTATCGGCGGCGCGTCCATGGATGAGAGCCGGGATACCAAAACGGAAGTGGTGCGCTATGTTCTCACCCAGCCCTGTGTACAGGGCAAGCGGGTGCTGATGGTGGGCGACCGCAACGATGATATGCGCGGTGCTGCTGATTGCGGGCTGGATGCCGCCGGTGCCCTGTATGGCTACGGCAGCAGGGAAGAACTGGAGCCCTTTGGCCCGGTGCTGCTGGCGGAAAGTTGTGAAGAACTGACGGACAAGCTCCTGGCCTGCCGTGCAAACGGTTGAACGATAGGATAAGTGGTGAATATAACATGAATCATAAGAATCAATCGGACAAACAGTCTATGACATCGCTGCAGCGGCAGGCCGTTCTGGTCTGTGTGGTCTGCGCACTGGCGGCTTTGCTGACCGTAGGCATCACCCTGACCCTGCTCAAACGGGGAAAACCGGAAACGCCCGGCACACCCGCAGACTCCGTGCCGACGGACACCACCGGGGACGGTGAAAGCACAGATCTTGCCAATCACTACCAGATCGACAACACCTCCAGCGCTCTGCTGACTGAAACAGCGGATGCGGGCACGGAATATCTGGACAACACCCTGTTTCTGGGAGACTCCAACACCGTGCGTCTGTATAACAACGGTCTGATCTCCTTGCAGCAGTTCTGCGCCAAGGAGGGCATTGGCACCCAGGTGGCCCTGAACGAAGGAATCATCACCTTTAAGAATGACACCACCCACTACACCATCGCACAGGCGGTGGCAAAAATGAAGCCCCGCCGTGTCGTGATGACCTTTGGTACCAACGACACCGGCATGGAGGTGGCTGATTTTATCAGTAACTATACCGCGCTGGTGCAGGCCATTCAGGAGGCTTACCCCTACACCGATATCATCGTGAACACGGTGCCTCCTATCCCGGAGAATCACTCCAATTACCCCCACATGGATCAGGCCAAGATCGATGATTTTAATATGGCACTGCTCAACATGTGTGAACAGCTGGGGGTCAGATTTCTGAATACGGCGGAGGTCCTCAAGGGAGAAAATGGCTACGGCCAGCCGGATTACTACACGGACGGTGATATCCACCTCAAAAGCGCCGGTCTCAAGGCTGCGCTGAGCTATCTGCGCACCCACGCTTACCAGACCGAGGATCGCCGCCCGGACACCAATAATATCCCCACCCGCACGTTGGAATATGTATCCAACCCCAGCTCGGCGGTGCAGGCTCCCAGCTCGGAAGAACCCGCTTCTTCCAGCGAGAGTGAAAGCGTCAGCAGCTCTGAGACTGCCAGCGTTAAGTTTGAGGCCCGTTATCAGGTGGAAAAGAGCGGCGGCGGCACCCTGAGCTGTGGGAACGAGAGCGGCAAGACCAGTCTGACATACGGCATCACAGATGCATCCCAGTCGCTGACTGTCACGGCCACCCCTGCGGAGGGCCATGTGTTCGTCAAGTGGAGCGACGGCGTGACCAGCAAGACCCGTACCGATACCGGCTTCAAGCAGAATCTGGACGTTACAGCCGTGTTTGCAGCTGCTTCCGTTCACATCTCGGAAGGCAAGGCTTCCGCCGGCTCCTATGTCTTTAAGGCTGCGCTGGAGGGCAAATATGCCAAGAGTGAAAACCTGCATTGGTTCGCCAACGGTCAGGAAGTGAAGGAGGCCGCAGGCCAGACAACGGTCACCGTGTCCGCTTCGGCCATCACCAGCGGCAGCTATAAGATCTATGCGGTGGTCGTGTACAACGACTGCGCCGTGGTCAGCAATGCGCTGACCATTAAGGTCAGCCCGGAGCCCGCCTCCAGCTCAAATTCCGGCAGCTCTTCTACTTCTTCCGGCAGTACATCCGCGTCCTCTTCGGAGAGTGGCAAGTCTGAGAGCTCGAGCAGCAGTTCTTCCCACAGCACGGCGGAAAGTGAGAGTAAGAGCGAATCCAAGAGCGAGAGCACCTCTTCTTCTCACAGCAGCTCAGAGAGCAAGGCAGAGAGCACTTCATCCTCCAGCAGCACTGCTTCTGAGAGCAAAACGGAATCCAAAGAGCAGACCAACAGTGAATCGGTCTCCGCTTCGGTTGAAAACGATATTGAGCCCGCAGAGGGGGCTTCCGCTTCCACCGAAGCAGAAGCCAGCCGGTAAACCTTTTTCTGTCTGCCCGCATAGGCTGGGCAGAAGGGAGGGAGCCGGATGTTCTGTGAAGAGATCAAGATCCCCGGGCTGCCCGGTGAGGGAACTGTGACCGATGGCAGTGTGGATTGGTATGAAATGGACTGGGAGAATGTGGACAACGGCGTGACCGAGGAGCAGATGCCCAGAAATGTTGACAAACCCTGCACCGCGCAAGATCCGTGCGCGGACAATTCCCCGGTGCAGACCGATGATGAAACCTATGAGATAGTTCAGGAATAACCGGAAGCCAGCTCTGCCGGGGCGGGGCTGGCTTCTCGCTGTTCTTTTGATCTGGGAAAAATTCCCCGGTGATCGGGGACAAGCGTTCCGGAAAATGACACAAGTATGAAAGAGGGGTAACGAACCATGGCAAAATACTATTGTGTTCTGTTTGATGCTGATAATACGCTGCTGGATTTTGATGCAGCGGAAAACAAGGCGCTGGCTGACACCCTGCGGGAGTACGGCATTGAGCCGGATGCCGAGACGGTGCAGACCTACCGCACCATCAACGAAGAGCTCTGGCGGCAGCTGGAAAAGGGTCAGATCCGCCGGGACAAGCTGATGGGGGAGCGGTTCACCCGCTTTCTGAAGGCAGTGAATGCCGCAGGCAACGGTGTGGAGATGAACAAATTCTATCTGGATCAGCTCTCTACCCACCCTGACCTGACATCTCCCAACGTGCTGGACGTGCTCCGGGAGCTTTCCGAAGTGGCAACACTGGCTGTGGTGACCAATGGCTTTGACCGGGTGCAGAGCCGCCGTGTGCGGGAATCCGGCATTCTGGATTTTGTGGAGGATGTGTTCGTTTCTGAAAAAATGGACAGCGAAAAGCCCAACCGCAAGATTTTTGATGCCGCGCTCCGTGCGCTGGGCGTGGAGAACCGTGAGCATGTGCTGATGGTGGGCGACAGCCTGAGCAGTGATGTGCAGGGCGGTGTGAACGCCGGGCTGGATACCTGCTGGTATAACCCCAACCACGCCGAGAATCCCGGCAAGGTCGTTCCTACCTATGAGATCAGCAGCCTGGAAGAGCTTTACCCGCTGGTGATGGAGCCGGAGGAACTGGCCAATGTGGGCCTGAAGAATCGCCGCCACCAGCTGTAATGCTGTGCGGCCTGTGTGAGAGATTGGAAAACGAACAATGTTGATACATTTGGAAAAGCTGGGCAAGAGCTTTGGCGAGAAGATCGTCCTGCATGATGTCACGGCCAGTGTCGAACGGGAGGACCGCATCGGCATCGTGGGCCAGAACGGCGCAGGCAAAACGACCCTGCTGAAGATCCTGACCGGCGAGTATACGGACTACGAGGGTGAGTTCAGTGTGACCCATGGTGTGACGCTGGGTTATCTGGAGCAGAATGCAAAGCTCGACCCCACGTTGGATATCTACGGCGAGATGCGCTCCTGCTTTGCCCATGTGCTGGATGCCATGGCCCAGATGCAGATCCTAGAGCGCAGAATGGCCGCCAGCCCGGAGGATGCCTCTCTGCTGGAACAGCACGATGCCTTGCAGAACATCATTGATGCCGCTGACGGCTACAATATGGACGTCAACATCAAAAAGGTGCTGTCCGGTATGGGCTTTGCACAGGATACCTGGACGAAGAATATCGCTGTGCTTTCGGGCGGTGAGCTGACGCGCCTTCGTCTGGCAAAGCTGCTGTTGGAAAAGCCGGATGTCCTGATTCTGGACGAGCCCACCAACCACTTGGATTTTGCCACCATGGAATGGCTGGAGAATTACCTCAAGGGCTATTCCGGTGCCGTGCTGGTCGTCAGCCATGACCGCTATTTCCTGGACAATATCTGCACCAGGATCTGGGAGGTCTCCTTCCAGACCATGACCACTTATAAGGGCAACTTCTCCGCCTATCTGCCCCAGAAGGAAGCTGCGGATGCCCTGCGCCAGAAGCAGCACGATGCAGATGTAGCACTGGCTGAAAAGCTACAGGATTATGTAGACCGCAATCTTGTGCGCGCTTCCACCACCAAGATGGCCCAGAGCCGCCGCAAACAGCTGGAAAAGCTGGAGATCACGGAAGCGCCAAAGGATGAAACAAACCAGCTCAAATTCCGCTTTGAGTATGATGTGGAGCCGTGGAACGAGTTGGTGCTGATGAAGAACCTGACCATCAGGATCGGGGAGCGTACCCTGCTGGAACCCTTTACCTACACGGTCTGCCGGGGTCAGCGGCTGGTGATCGCAGGCCCCAACGGTGCGGGCAAATCCACCCTGATGCAGGTGCTGGATGGTAAGCGCCGCCCCTCCGGCGGCATGGTACGGCTGGGTACGGGAGCCCGGCCCAGCATTTTTGCCCAGCAGCAGAACCGTTTGGGACAGGGCCGGGTGATCGATGTCATCTGGAACAAGTATCCCCGGATGACGGAGCTGGAAGTGCGCAGCCATCTGGCAAAGCTGGGTTTCCGGGGCGAGACAGTGTTCAAGCCCTGTGAGGCACTTTCGGGCGGCGAGCTGGCCCGCCTGCGCTTTGCTGAGATCGTGCTGGAGCGGCCCAATCTGCTGTTTCTGGACGAGCCCACCAACCACCTGGACATCTACACCCGCGAGAACCTGACCGAAGCCCTGATGGCATACACTGGGACCCTGCTCATGGTCACCCATGACCGCCATCTGATGAACAGTCTGGGCTGTCCCATCCTCTATCTGGAAGATGGCAAGGCCACCCTGTATCCGAGCTACGATGCCCTGATGGGCCGTGCCGCTCCTGCTGCCGCTCCGGAAAAAGCCGGGGATCAGCCCGCCAAGGCCGGTTACGGCAAAGAGCAGCGCCGCCGCCGCGCGGAGCTGCGGGCCAAGATCAAGGCTTGCGAGGATGAAATGGAAGCCTGCGGGGCAAGGGAAGTGGAGCTTGACAATGAGATCAACTCCCCGGAGGTCTACAATGACCCCGATCTGCTCCGCCAAAAGAGCGATGAGCTCAGTGATCTGCGCTTCCATCAGGAGGAGCTGTTTGCTGCCTGGGAAAAGGCAATGGAAGAGCAGGAGCAGTACGAACAGGCTGCTGGTGAAGAATAATCCGCTGCAAAGGAGAACAATGATGCCCTATAACCGCCGCAATTACAACAAAACGCACAGCATCGCCCTTTCAGGTCTGCTGTTTGCTCTGGCGATGGCGCTTTCCTTCATCGAGGGCACATTGGTCATCCCTGGGCTTTTGCCAGGCATGAAGCTGGGTCTGGCGAATATTGTGGTGATGTATGCCCTGTTCTTCATGGGGCCAAAACAGGCCCTTGTGCTGGATGTGCTGAAGGCGTTCTTCGTCTTTCTGGTCTCCGGCTGGACGGCAGGTTTTCTTTCCCTCTGCGGCGGCCTGCTCTCACTGCTGGTGATGTGGCTGCTCTACTATCATTGCCCGCTGCGGCCCACCTGGTTCATCCTGTCGGTCTGCGGCGCGCTGGCCCACAACATCGGCCAGCTGCTGGGAGCCAGTGTCATCCTTTCCACAGCAGTGTCCCTTTACTATGCACCGGTCATGCTGGTGCTGGGCCTTGTGATGGGAATGCTCACCAGTGTCACCCTGCGGGCCGTGCTGCCTGCGCTGGGACGGCTGGGTTATAATATCCAGGAAAACCGCAAAGGATGAGCTGCCCGGTTGCAACCGGGGCCGGAATCCGATATAATAAATCAAATCTGAATTTTTACCCAACAAAAAAACTGCCCATGGGATAGCGCATTTTGGCGCGGGGCAGCTGGGAGGTATGAGTTTATGTCTGAAAAAGTGACTGTCAAGGTGGAGCGCAATATCCTCCATCTTCCCGCCATTGCCCTGCGTGGGCTGGTGGTGTTCCCCAACAACCTGCTGCATTTTGAGGTAGGTCGTGACAAGAGCATTGCCGCTGTGGAATGGGCCGTGCGGAATAAATCCGAGGTGTTCCTCATTGCGCAGAAGGATATGAAGGCTGAGGACCCCAAGGCAGAGGAGATGTACCAGTACGGCGTTGTGGCCGAGATCAAGCAGGTCATGCGTGTTTCGGATGATCTGGTGCGCATTCTGGTAGAGGGCAAGTTCCGCGCCAAGCGCACCGAGCTGGATACCGAAGGCAGCTTCCTGCTGGCATCGGTGCGGCCGGCTCCTGTGCGCCCCATCAAGGCAGAGGAAGAGACCGAGGCGGAAGCCCTGCTCCGCAACGTGAAAACGAGCTTCGACGCGGTGCTTTCCATGAATCCCCGCATCAGCAAGGACGTGGTGTTTGCTGTTACCTCGAATAACGACCCCGCCTTCCTGTGCGAGTACATCCCCGCCAATCTGCTCTTCCGCTTTGAGGATAAGCAGGCTGTGATGGAGGAAAGCACCCTCATCGGCCGTCTGCGCCTGCTGGTGGAACGCCTGCATCGGGAGCGCCGGATGCTGGAGATCGACAAGGAGATCGCCCAGAAAGTGGACGAGGCCATGGATAAGAACCAGCGTGATTACTACCTGCATGAGCAGATGCACATGATCAGCCAGGAGCTGGGCGAGGACGATGATACCACGGCAGAGGCCGAGGAGTACCGCCGCAGGATCCAGGAGCTGCATCTGGACGAGGAGCGGGAGAAGAAACTGCTCAAGGAAGTGGACCGTCTTGCCAAGATGCAGAGCAGCAATCAGGAGGGAACGGTCATCCGCACCTATCTGGACACCTGCCTGGATCTGCCCTGGAACAGCTTTACCGAGGACGACCTCGATATTGCCAAGGCACAGCGCATCCTTGACCGCGACCACTACGGCCTGAAGAAGGTCAAGGACCGTATTCTTGAGGTGTTGGCTGTCCGCAAGCTGGCTCCGGATGTCAAGGGCCAGATCATCTGCCTGGTCGGCCCTCCGGGTGTCGGCAAGACCAGCATTGCCCGCTCCATTGCCGAGAGCCTGAACCGCAAGTATGTGCGCATCAGTCTGGGCGGCGTGCGGGATGAGGCAGAGATTCGCGGCCACCGCCGCACCTATATTGGGGCCATGCCCGGCAAGATCATCAACGCCATGATCTCCGCCAAGAGCTCCAACCCCCTGATGCTGCTGGACGAGATCGACAAGCTGGCGGGCGATTTCCGGGGTGACCCGGCCGCCGCCCTGCTGGAAGCTCTTGATCCCGAGCAGAACACCACCTTTAATGATCACTTTATCGATATGCCGTTTGATCTGAGCCATGTGCTTTTTATCACCACAGCAAATGATCTGAGCGCCATTCCCGGCCCTCTGCGTGACCGCATGGATGTCATTGAGCTGCCCAGCTATACCCGGGTGGAGAAATACAACATTGCCCGCAAGCATCTGGTACCCAAGCAGCTCAAGGCCTGCGGTCTGGCCGGGAAGGTCACCTTCTCCCAGAACGCGCTCTACGGCATCATTGACGGCTACACCCGTGAGGCCGGTGTCCGCACCCTGGAGCGTACCATCACCAGTGTCCTGCGCAAGTGCGCCCGCAAGATCGCGTCCGGTGAAGCAGAAAACGTTTCTGTGACCGGCAGCAGCCTGGAAGAGCTGCTGGGGCCCCGCTTCGTCAAGCCCGATTTCCTCAACCGGACCAACGCCATCGGCATTGCCAACGGTCTGGCCTGGACCAGCATCGGCGGCGAGACCCTGCCCATCGAAGTGCAGGTCATGGATAATGGCAGCGGCAAGATCACCGTCACAGGTTCGCTGGGCGACGTGATGAAGGAAAGTGCCCAGCTGGCCATCACCTATGTCCGTGTCCACGCCGAGGAATACGGCATCGACCCTGAGCGGCTGAAAAAGTGCGATCTGCACATCCATGCCCCCGAGGGTGCCGTGCCCAAGGACGGCCCCAGCGCCGGTGTTACTCTGACCACGGCTCTGGTGTCCTGTCTGTCCGGCATCCCGGTGCGCGGTGATGTTGCCATGACCGGCGAGATCACCCTGCACGGCAATGTGCTGCCCATCGGCGGTCTGCGCGAAAAGAGCATGGCTGCCTACCGTGAGGGAATGAAAACTGTGCTCATCCCCAAGGATAACGTTCCGGACCTGTACGAGGTGGATGACGAGGTGAAGAAGAATCTGACCTTCCTGCCCATGTCTGACCTCGCGCAGGTGCTCAATGCCGCTCTGCTCAAGCCCAAGAGCGTTTCTGCCCGTCATCCGCACCCCGCCAAAAAGGCAAAGCCGGTGGAAGCGGCCATCCCGCCCGCACCGGAAAAACCGAAGCCGGGGGCTGTCTGCTAATCAAAGGAGCAAACGATGAACTACAACAAAGCGGATTTTATTGCAAGCTACGGCATTTCCAGCCAGCTGCCCGAAAGTGACCGTCCGGAACTCAGCTTCTCAGGCCGTTCCAACGTGGGTAAGTCCAGCCTCATCAACAAGCTGTGCAACCGCAAGAACCTTGCCCGTGTATCCAGTACACCGGGCAAAACGGCCACCATCAACTTCTATGAGGTGGACAACTGCTATTTTGTGGATCTGCCCGGCTATGGCTATGCCAAGGTCAGCAATGCAGACCGCGAGCGCTGGGATGACCTCATCAACAGCTATTTTGAGGCTCCCCGGCATCATACCCTGCTGGTGCAGCTCATCGACTGCCGCCATGCCCCCAGCGCAGATGACCTGCAGATGCTGAAGTATCTACACTATCATCAGATTCCCTTTGTTGTGGCATTGACCAAAGCCGATAAGCTCAAAAAGAGCCAGCTGGCCAAGACACAGGAGGATTTTGAAAAGGTCTGCCTGCCCTATGGCTGCCAGAAGGTGGTGCTGACCAGCGGCGAGAACGGCTACGGCATCCCGGAGCTGCAGGCGGTGTTGAACGAGGCTGTGGCGGCTGAGTTCACCGATGACGAGGAAGCGGAGTAAACCATGGCCTACAATGAATTTGCCTATTTCTATGATGAATTCAACGGCGAAGCCGACTATGATGCTCTTTATGAGCAGATCCGGCAGGAACTGAATGCCCACGATATCCGGGATGGCATTCTGGCCGATCTGGGTTGTGGAACAGGGGAGCTGACCCTGATGCTGACCCAGGCGGGCTATGATATGATCGGCATCGATCAGTCCGAGGAGATGCTCTGTGTCGTGCGGGATAAGGCGGAACAGCTGGGCCTTTCCGGCAAGCTGCTGCTTTTGCAGCAGGATCTGCTCAAGCTCGACCTCTACGGTACCATCCGGGGTGCGGTGTCTACGTTCGATACCTTCAACCACATCCCGGACCTGGATACCGCCATTGCCAACGCGGCTTTTTTCATGGAAGAGGGCGGCGTGTTCCTCTTTGATATGAACACTCCCTACAAGCACCAGAAGGTGCTGGGGGAGAATGTATTTACCTTTGAGGAAGAGGATGCTGCCTGCGTCTGGCGCAACCACTATCACCCTGCGGACCGCCGGGTGGAGATCACGGTGGACATCGACTACCGCAAGACCGGCGAACACTTCCATGAACAGTTCTATGAATATACCTACGACCTGGATACCATCCGAGCTGCGTTGGAAAAGCACGGCTTTGTGCTGGAAAAGGTCTGCGACGGTGAGAGCTTCGGCCCCCTGACCGAAGAGAGCGAGCGCTATTTCTTCTGTGCCGTCAAGCAGTATACCCAATTGGAGGAAAAAGAAAATGTCTAATCTGATCCGCGGTATTTCTGAAAACGGCGGTGTTGTGTTCTGCGGTGTGGACTCCACTGAGATCGTCCGCACGGCCGAGCAACTGCACCACACCAGTGCGACCTGTAGCGCAGCTCTGGGCCGCCTGCTCACCGGTGCGTCCCTGATGGGCTCCATGCTCAAGGACGATGGCGATTCCATCACGCTGCGTGTGGCGGGCGGCGGCCCCACCGGCACGGTTGTTGCCTGTACCGATGGCACCGGCAATGTCAAGGGCTGCATCGACCACCCGCTGGTAGAGCTGCCTCTGAAAGCAAACGGCCATCTGGATGTGGGCGGTGCTGTGGGCAAAAACGGCGTGCTGACTGTCATCCGTGACAACCGCCTGCAGAAAGAACCCACTGTGGGCCAGGTGCCGCTGGTCTCCGGCGAGATCGCCGAGGACCTGACCAGCTACTATGCTTACAGCGAGCAGGTGCCCACCGTCTGCGCTCTGGGGGTGCTGGTGGATACTGACCTGACCATTGCCTGCGCGGGCGGCTTCCTGCTGCAGCTGCTGCCCGGTGCCACCGATGCCGAGATCACCCAGCTGGAGCAGAACATCGCCGCAATGCCTTCCGTCACTGAACTGCTTCGGGAAGGCAAGACCCCCGAGGATATGATGAACCTTGCTCTGGCAGGCTTCAACCCCAATGTTCTGGATGAGCGCGAGGTGCAGTACAAGTGTGACTGCAGTGAAGAGCGTACCGAGGAAATGCTGCTGAGCCTGGGCCGCAAGGAGCTGGAAAAGCTCCGGGATGAGGATCCTGACTGCGAGGTCGTCTGTCATTTCTGCCACACCAAATACCATTTTGACCTGAATCAGTTGGTGGAGAAGGCTGCTTATAAAAAAGAAGCGGCCGAAGAGCCCGCCGAAAATTCATAAGATGTAACCCCAAAACGGCCCGGAGTTTCTCGCTCCGGGCCGTTTTCAGGTGCAGATATCAGCAATGATGGTGTAGACTACCCGGTAATGCAGCATATTGTTCTCGGTTGTGACATCCACTTTCTGCGCCACAAATTCTGCGTCCGGATAATCATTTTGTAAGGCCTGTAAGCCATGCAGACGGGCCAGTGCTCTGGCTTCATCCTCTGAGAAATGAACTTCATTTTCTTTCTGTTCGTAATAGGTGGTTTCCTCGACGGAAAGCGGGAGCGTCAGCCCCAGGAGCTCCGGCTGAAGATGCCGTGTGACCGCCGTGGAATCGTCCGCAGGGGAGAAAAGGGAAGGCAATGGGAACACCCGCCCGGCAAGGAAAAGCCTTCGCTGAACGACAGTGTTTCCGGTCAGCTGGTATGTGGCAGCCATCAGCGGAAGCTCTTCCGCAAACTCCCACTCGAACTGCGCCCGGACGCTTCCGGCGGCAGGCTGAAAGATCAGCGTGCCGTCCCGTTCAGCCCGGTCAGTGCCGATGAGTCCCTGGCCTTTTTCCACTGCCTGCCCGGAAACCACCAGCATCGTCCCGCTGACAAGATTTGTGCTGACCACCGTACCTGCAGCCTTTGCCCGCAGGCCATGGAGCGTTCCGGCGGCGATCTCCGGCACCGGTTTGGCTTCTGCCGCTTCCAGTACCAGCCGCCCGTCCTGAAAATTCAGGCTGACCCACGAGAATTCACCGCTTTGCAGCAGAGCATATTCCCCGGCGGCAAGTTTTTCCTGCGTGACGATACTGCCCGGCATCAAGGAAACGGTTTCCCGCAGCACGGAAGCTGCCCGCGCCTGCTGGCCGGTCGTCAGGCCGGAAGCATCCACAGCCCAGACAAGGCCCTGGGACCAAAGCAAAAGCGGCACAAACAGCAAAAGCCCGGCCCACAGCCCCCGCCGCCGGAGGTAGGGCCGCAGGAGAAAAAACAGTCCTGTCTTTTTGCGGATGCGCAGATGTACCCGCCGCTTGCGGGCAAGTTTTGCCAGCCGGAGGTAACGCCATGCCGCGCACCGGGCCGTAAAGCCGCCGGGAGCAGGGAAGATGTCAGTGAGATGCAGGCCTGTCCGTGCAGCTTCGGAGAGTAGGCCCTCGGTATCACCGTTCCGGGCAGAAAATGCTGCCCCGGCCCAAAGCTGTAAGATGCTGCATCCCTCCCTAATTGCTGGAAAATTCTGTGCGTAAAAACCGCCCCCGCAGGGTAATTCGGTGAGCGGCCAGCGTTTCGATTCTAAGCCCGTCCCCATACACGGTGAACAACCCGCCCGCGAATTCCAGGCAGAGCCTGCCCTCCTCATAGGTGCGTACCCTGCGGAAGTGCTCGATCTCCATCACACCGCCGCTCAGATAGACAGAGGGCTGGCCGTAAAAGCCCCGGGGAGGCTGGCGCAGCATCCGGCCAAACCAGCCGCGCAGGGAGAGCCGCCCGGTTTTCTGCTGTTTCACACCCGCTCCCTCCCCGCCGGGCAAAACTGCGCCCCGTATCACATATATATGGAACCGGAGGGCGTGAGTATGAATCAGCTTTTCAGATGGAATCAGATGGGTTTGTTTTTGCTGGCACTGGCGGCAGGCATTCTGCCGTTTGCAGTGCCGGAGGTTTGTGCCGCTGCTCTGCGGGAAGGGCTGGCCCTTTGCTGCGGGCCGCTGCTGCTCTCGCTGTTTCCGTTTCTCGTGGTATCGCGCCTGCTCGTCCAATGCCCGGAAAGCGACCTGCTGGCCCTGCCGTTCCGTCTGGCGGCGTGGGGCATCGGCATCCGCACACCCTGTGCGGCACGGGTGCTCTGCATCGGGTTCCTGGGTGGCTTTGCACCAGCGGCCAGTGCTGCGGCGCAGGCAGTCAGGACCGGTCAGCTTACGGCTGAGGAAGCGGATGCTTTGCTGCCTGCCTGTATCTGTTCCGGGCCATCCTTTGTGGTTCTGACGGTGGGGCAGAGTCTGCTGGGCAGTGCAGAGCTTGGCGTGCTGCTGTTTGCGTCACAGATCACCGCAAACTATCTGACCGCCGCCCTGCTGAACCGGTTTGCAGGAGTGCGTTCGGTCAAACCGGGATCTGCAGCGCCAGCATCCCCTGCACCGCCGCGGCTGGATGAGATCCTGGCCGATGCCGCCATAACGTACTGCAAGCTTTGTGGGTTTATCCTCTTTTTCCGGATGCTGGCCGCTGGGGCAGGGGCGCTTTTGCCTGCCGGTGCGGGCACACTCTGTTCCATTCTGCTGGAAGTCTGCTCCGGCTGTGACCTGGCCTCCCGCACCGGACGATGGGGGAGCCTGCTCTGCTGTGCAGCACTGAGCGTGCAGGGTCTTTCCGTGTTGCTGCAGGTGCGCACCATCTGCCCGCCGGAAATGACCCTGCGCCCGCTCTACCGGTCCAGGATGCTCCATCTGCCGCTTTCATTGGCCCTGTTCTATCTGCTGCTGCCGGGCGGGGAGGCGGATGTGTTCAGCACTCTGCCTGCCCGGGTCCTTTTGATGCGGCGGGTGCCGCCGGATTGTGCCCTGCTCGTTTTTGCAGTGTGTTGTATGGCAGTCTGCACTTTGCGCAGTGGAATCCGTCAAGTTGAACAGAAACAGATGGCAAGAAATGCAGGTGGGTGTTGTATAAATTCCAAAACTTTGCTATAATAAGACGTAAGCATTCAATGACAGGGAAGCTTCCCTGAACAGATGGAAATAAAATAAATGAGCACACGCTTATTTTAGATGGAGGACCATAGAATGGATTTACAGAATATGGATCTTAAGGGCGGGAGCCTGCAAATTTCCACCGAGGTCATCGGCAAGATCGCACGCTGTGCTGCACTGGAAGTGGACGGTGTGTCCGAGGTCTCCTGCGGTAAGCAGAACAAAAAGGTCAAGGAGCTGCTGGCTGCTGCCAGTATCCAGCCCCCTGTTACCGTGGAGATGCGGGACGGCACCGCTGAACTGACCCTGAATCTGGTGGTCAAGTTTGGTGCAAAGATCCCTGCTGTGGCCGAAAAGGTACAGGAGAATGTCAAGTCTGCTGTTCAGAACATGACCAATGTCACGGTAAGCCGTGTGAACCTTGTCATTGCCGGCCTTGCGGCTGAGGAACAGGAATAAAAAGTAGAAGAGGAAGATTATGGAAAATATTTTGCCCCGTCGTGAAGCCCGTGAGAATGCGTTCCTGCTGGCTTTTTCCCAGACCTTTGGTGATGTGCCCCTGCAGGAAGCACTGGATACGAACAACGAGTGTGGCGAAGAGCGTCCTGTGGATGTGTTCGGCCAGCGCCTGCTGAGTGCCTATTACAGCCACTCTGCAGAGGTGGATGACCTCATCCGTGACCATCTGCGCAACTGGACCATGGAGCGCCTGCCCCGCGTCAGCCTGACTGTCCTGCGTCTGGCTCTGGCTGAGATGCTGTATGGCGACGAGCGTAAGCCCGGTGTTGTCATCAATGAGGCTGTGGAGCTGACCAAGAAATACGGCGCAGATGAGGACTATCAGTTCGTGAATGGTCTGCTGGGTGCTGTTGCCCGTGAGCAGGGTCTGGATACGGAGCCGGTGGAGTCGGAAGAACAGTGAGCCACTATACGCTGGGCATCGACACAAGCAACTATGCAACCTCTCTGGCGGTTTTTCACACAGCCGGAGAGGTTGTTTGCGCAAAGAAACGTTTTCTGCCGGTCAAGGAGGGCCAACTGGGCCTGCGGCAGAGTGATGCGCTCTTCCACCATACCGCGGCTCTGCCCGAGATGCTGGAGGAGCTTGGCCGGGAGTTTGATCTGACCCAAATCTCGGCAGTGGGTGTTTCCCAGAAACCGCGCCCCGTGGAGGGAAGCTACATGCCCTGCTTCCTGGCGGGTGTCAGCGCGGCCACAGCCTTTGCGCAGGCCCGGGGCATCCCGCTCATCCATACCACCCATCAGCAGGGACACGCGGCGGCAGCGCTGTTTGCAGCAAAAGGGGAAGAACTCTTCCGCCAGAAAGTGCTGCTCTTCCACATCTCAGGCGGTACAACGGATCTTCTGCTCTGCAATGAGGTAAAAGAAATCACCACACTGGGCACCAGCACCGACCTATACGCCGGGCAGGCAGTGGATCGTGTGGGGGTCAAGCTGGGGTTTGGCTTCCCGGCAGGTGTGGAAGTTTCCCGTCTGGCTGCCTTGTGTGAGGAACCCATTAAGCCCAGATCCAGCGTGAAGGGGATGCAGTGCAGTCTTTCGGGGCTGGAAAATCAGTGCAACGCCCTGCTGAATGAGGGCAAAACCCCGGAGTATGTCTGCAAATACTGCCTGCTCTGTGTGGCAGACACTGTGGTCAAGATGACAAAAGCCGCCCAGAAGGAATACCCCGGCCTGCCGGTGGTTTGTGCGGGCGGTGTGATGAGCAGTGATATCATCCGCGCCTGGGTGCAGCAGCGCCTGCCGCAGGTGTATTTCGTGCCCGGGCAGTATTCCAGCGACAACGCCATCGGTGTGTCCATTCTTGCCGCACAGGGGGCTGGATTATGGCTGTAGTGATCTCAGTCTCGGCCCTGAACCGGTACGTCAAGAATCTGCTGGACGTGAATGATGTTCTGTTCGATCTGGCCCTGCGGGGCGAGATCGCCAACTTTGTGCAGAACGCCCGGAGCGGGCACTGCTACTTTTCCCTGCGGGACGAAGCCGCCAGCGTCAGGGCTGTGATGTTCCGCTCCGATGCGCGGCGGCTGGGCTTCCAGCCCGAAGAGGGCATGAAGGTGGTGGTGCGCTGCCGTGTGACCCTCTACGAGCGGGACGGTGCGTTTCAGGTCTATGTCAACGACATGTTTCCGGACGGCATCGGTTCGACACAGCTGGCCTTTGAACAGCTGAAGGCAAAACTGGACAAAGAAGGACTGTTTGCACCGGAGCATAAAAAGCCGCTGCCCCGGTTCCCGCAGTGTATCGGCCTTGTTACCAGCAAGACCGGTGCTGCACTGCAGGATATCCGCAATGTCATCGGTCGGCGCTGGCCCGCAGTGCGTCTGCTGCTGGCTCCTGTGAATGTGCAGGGCTTTGAAGCGGCAGAGGAGATCGCCGATGCCATTACCCGGCTGGACAAAAGCGGGCTGGTGGACGAGATCATTGTAGCGCGCGGCGGCGGAAGCCGGGAGGATCTGTGGGTATTCAACGCCGAGGTCATTGCCCGGGCGGCCTACCGCTGCAAAACGCCCCTCATCAGCGCCATTGGTCACGAGATCGATTTTACGATCCTGGATTTTGTGGCAGATCAGCGCGCGCCCACGCCCTCAGCGGCGGCAGAGCTTGCTGTGCCCGACCGTGCCGAACAAGGACGAAAATTATGCACTTTGGAAGAAAATATTCACAATTGTATCCAATTTAAGCTGAGTTTATGTTATAATAGGCTGGAACAGACCGAACAGCTGCTTTCCCGTGCTGGTGTACAGGCAGCGCTGGAGGAACGTGCTGCCCGCCTGGATACTCTGGCCGGGCGGCTGCAAACTGCCGCCAGAGGTAAGCTGCAGGCCGGAGAGCTGCGTCTGAAGCATACGGCAGCACTTGCCGCATCCCTGAACCCCTACGGTGTGCTGGCCCGCGGCTATGCCATGGTGCAGGACAATAGGGGAAGGATCTGCACGCCGGATGCGCTCCGGCCCGGGCAGACCTGTAAACTCCGGGGCACGGAACACCGCGTGACCTGCACGGTCAATACAGTGGAGGAACTGGATGAGAGCACCCAAAAGCTTTGAGGATGGAATGACCCGGCTGGAAGCCATCCTTGAACAGATGCAGCAGCCGGAAACAACGCTGGCGGAATCGGTCAAACTCTATGCCGAAGCCGCATCCCTGATGGATTATTGTAACGGTACGCTGGAAAAGGCCACGCTGCAGCTGGATGAGATCGACGCGCAGCGGGCCCCCCGGCCGGATGCCGCACATTAAGGAGGAAGTTTCATGGATTACGCGAAGCAGTATCAAGAGTATCTTGCCCGGGCAAATCAGGCACTGGAAAAGGCCTGCGAGACTTTTTTGCCCGAGGAATCTGAGGTCTGCCGGGCTGCCCGTTACAGCCTGCTGGGCGGCGGCAAACGCATCCGCGCAGTGCTGGTTCTGGCCGTGTGCGATATGCTCAACGGCAGCGCTGAAGCAGCCGAGCAATTTGCGGCGGCGGTCGAGATGCTGCACTGCTATTCTCTGATCCATGATGACCTGCCCTGCATGGACAACGATGACCTGCGCCGGGGCAAGCCCAGCTGCCACAAGGCCTTTGGTGAATCCACTGCTATGCTGGCCGGCGATGTACTATTGACCGAGGCGTTCAACGTGGTCGCAAATGCGCCGGCTTCGCCCATTGTCAGTGTGCAGGCCGCAAAGGCCTTGGGCGCTGGTGCGGGCAGCCATGGCATGGTTTACGGGCAGGAGCTTGACCTGAAATATGAGGCACTGGCTGCCACCGAGGAGCAGCTGCGGCTGATCCACCGGAACAAGACCGGTGCGCTCATCAATGCTGCTGTTCAGATGGGTGCTGCCGCTGCTCAGGCCAATGAGACCCAGTGCAAGGAGCTGGAGGACTATGCTTTCGGCATTGGTCTGGTGTTCCAGATCGTGGACGATGTGCTGGATGTGACCAGCACCGCCGAACAGCTGGGCAAACCCATTGGCAGCGACAGTGAGAACGGCAAGACCACCTTTGTGACCTTGTATGGGGCCGAGGGTGCCATGGAGCTGGCAAAAAAACTGAACAACGAGACCTGCGCCTCCCTGCACGAGGAATTTGGCGAAAAGGCCGCTTTCCTGGAGCAGCTGGCAAAAGAGCTGCTGGTGCGCCGCAGCTGATCCGAAAAAATAAGAAGGTGGAACTACCATGCAATTTATCCATAGCGTCCTGACGTTCAATGAGATCCTTACAGTATCCCTGTTGTCCTGGTTTGTGGCGCAGGTGCTCAAGACCATCATCAACTTCGTCCTGCTGGGCAGGTTCCAGCTGGAGCGGATGTGGGGCGATGGCGGTATGCCCAGTGCCCACAGCGCCACGGTAACGGCCATGGTCATTGCTACGGCACGCAGCGAGGGTATCCATTCGGCTATCTTTGCGGTGGCCGCAGTTGTTGCCATCATCACCATGCACGATGCTATGGGTGTGCGCCGCGAGACCGGCGAGCAGGCCAAGGTGCTGAACAAGATGCTGGAGCAGTGGATCGAAGTGACCGAGAAAAACAATCCCTTCCTGCAGAATATGCACCTGAAAGAGATGGTTGGTCACACTCCGCTGCAGGTTATGGCCGGTTTTGCACTGGGTATACTGGTCGGCTTCCTCTATCCTATGGGCCTCTGAGCGCCCCATTTCAAAACGTGAGAAGGACGTGAATTTATGAATTCGCCTTTGCTGGAGAAAATCTCTCAGCCCAGCGATCTGAAAAAGCTGTCCAGTCAGCAGACCGTGCAGCTTTGCGCAGAAATCCGTGAATTTCTTCTGGATAACGTATCAAAGACCGGCGGCCATCTGGCATCCAATCTGGGTGCTGTGGAGTTGACGGTGGCTCTGCACCGGGTGCTGACCACCCCCACGGATGAGATCGTGTTTGATGTGGGCCATCAGTGCTATACCCACAAGCTGCTGACCGGCCGCCGCGAGGGCTTTGCCAAGCTGCGGCAGCTGGATGGCATTTCCGGTTTCCCGAACCCCAACGAAAGTGAGCATGATGCTTTTATTGCCGGTCACGGCAACACCGCGCTCTCGCTGGCTGTGGGCATTGCCTGGGCCAAAAAGCTGCGGGGCGAGCCGGGACAGGTGGTTGCCCTCATTGGTGACGGTGCCTTTACCGGCGGTATGGTCTACGAGGGGATGAACAATATCGGCGGGCTGGACAATCTGCTGGTCATCCTGAACGACAACAAGATGTCCATTTCCAAGAATGTGGGCGCGTTGTCCCGCTACCTGAGCCATCTGCGCACCACCAGCCGCTATTACGATGCCAAGGAAAATGTGCGTTCCTTTCTGGATGGCGTGCCTGTCATCGGCCCGCCGCTGAAATCTGCGATCCAGAACAGCAAGGCTATGGTGCGCAGGGCAATGTATCATTCGACCATGTTTGAGGATATGGGCTTCCACTATTATGGTCCTTTTGATGGTAACAATGAGCCGGAGCTTGAAGGAATCCTGCGCGATATCCACAGGCAGCCCGGCCCCCATTTCCTACATGTCGTGACCAAGAAAGGCAAGGGCTATGCCCCGGCTGAGAGCAACCCCGGTAACTTCCACGGTGTTTCGACCTTTGATCTGGTCAACAGCATCCCAGACCCTGAGGTGGCTCCCAAGGAGTCTTTCTCGACGGTGTTCGGCAATGTCCTGAACAAGGAGGGCGCGGAAAACCAGAAGATCTGTGCCATCACGGCCGCAATGAAGTATGGTACGGGCCTGCAGTTCTTTGCACACACCCACCCCAAGCGCTTCTTTGATGTGGGCATGGCAGAGCAGCATGCTGTGACCTTTGCAGCGGGCCTTGCCAGCCAGGGAATGCTGCCGGTAGTCTGCATCTACTCCACCTTCCTGCAGCGTTCCTATGACCAGATCATCCATGATGTGAACCTGCTGAAGGAGAATGTTGTCCTTGCCATCGACCGTGCCGGTTTTGTTCCGGCAGACGGCGAGACCCATCAGGGAATCTTCGACCCGGCCTTCCTCAGTCAGGTGGGGATCCCTGTCTATTCGCCCTCCAACTATGCCGAACTGCGGCACTGGCTGCCCATCCTGCTCAGTGATGAGATGCAGGGCCCCCGGGCAATCCGGTATCCCCGCGGTGGTGAGAGCGTAGCACTGGCGCAGTTTGGCTGTTCCGGCAGGGAATATGACCGGCTCTATACCGCCCCTGATGCCAAGGCTGTAATGGTCAGTTACGCCGACGAAGTCGAGGATGTGCTGACTGCGGCGAAGCTTCTGGGCAAAGAGAACGTTCCCTGTGATGTTTATAAGCTTGTAAAGATATATCCCTTTACACCTGAGCTTATTTCTGAAATTTCAAGATATGACGTTGTTTTGTTTGCGGAGGAATGCGTAGCCTGCGGCGGCATCGGTGAGCATCTGGAAATGGCTCTGCAGAAAGCAGGCTGGCAGGGTGCTTATATCCACCGTGGTGTGGAGGATGTGCGTCTGCCCCATGCGACGGTTCCGCAGATCAAGCAGAGCACCGGCCTGGATGCTGAACATCTGGCACAGGCCATCCGTACATGGAAAGGAGCAGAATCTTGAAGATTCGTTTGGATCAATATCTGGTTCAGCATGGTCTGATCCAGAGCCGTGAGCGCGCCAAGGCGATGATCATGTCCGGCGTGGTCTTTGTCAATGAACAGAAGGTAGACAAAGCCGGTGAGATGATCAAAGAGGATGCCAAGGTGGAGGTGCGCGGCCATGATATCGGTTATGTCAGCCGCGGCGGCCTGAAGCTGGAAAAGGCGATGCAGTGTTTTCCGCTGACCCCCAAGGGGAAAGTCTGCATGGACATTGGCGCATCCACCGGCGGCTTTACCGACTGTATGCTGCAAAATGGGGCAGTCAAGGTCTACGCAGTGGATGTGGGCTACGGTCAGCTGGCATGGAGTTTGCGCACCGATGAGCGAGTGGTCAATATGGAGCGCACAAACATCCGCAACGTGACCCTTGACCAGCTGGCAGAGCCAATCGAGTTTTTCAGTGTAGATGTCTCTTTTATCTCGCTGCATCATATTTTCCCGGTGGCGCAGGCCATCACCACTCCGGACGCTATGGGTGTCTGCCTGGTCAAGCCTCAGTTTGAGGCTGGCCGCGAAAAGGTGGGCAAAAACGGCGTTGTCCGTGACCCTGCCACCCACCGTGAGGTGCTGCACAATGCCATGGGCTATGCTGCTGCCAACGGCTTCAAGGTCTGCGGACTGGATTTCAGCCCCGTCAAGGGCCCTGAGGGAAACATTGAATATCTGATGTTCGTTCAGAAGAGCGATGAACCCGGTGCGCTGGATGATTCGGTTGCTGAACAGGTGGTGGTATCCAGCCATTCTACGCTGGACCGCTGAACCATAATCCATAAAATCAGGGAGGGCGCGGACGATGACCGTCTACATTTCCCCAAACCCCGGCAAGGCTATGGCCTACGGCATTTCCCAGCGTGCGGCGCAGATCCTGCTGACCCATGGGGCACAGGTGCTGATGCAGGACGGCCTGCAGGCCGAGTGCATGACCATGGGCGTGGAGTATCTGACCCAGAAGGAATGCCTGGAACGGACGGATGTCATCCTGACCATCGGAGGAGATGGCACCATCCTGCATGAAGCCAACCTCTCACTGGAATACAGAAAGCCCATTCTCGGCATCAATCTGGGCCGGTGCGGCTTTCTGGCTACCTGTGAGGTCGATGAAATGGAAGCCAAGCTCTCCGCCGTAGCCCGGGGTGAATATTTTCTGGATAACCGGATGCTGCTTTATGTCCGTGTGCTGGGGGATGACAGCTGGGAGGGCCATGCCCTGAATGATGTGGTTATGACCAAGGGCCGCCTGCAGCAGGCAGTGGATTTCAGCATCTATTGTGATGATATCCTGGTGGAGCATTACCGGGGCGATGGTGTCATTGTGGCAACGCCCACCGGCTCCACCGCTTATTCTCTGGCGGCAGGCGGGCCGATCCTTGATTCTCAGACCAAGGGCATCGTTGTCACACCCATCTGCCCCCACAGCCTTGCCAGCCCGGCCATGGTTTTTGCGCAGGAGCGCAAGATCAACCTCTGTGTGGGCCAGGTGGCAGATGAAGAAGTTTTTATCAGTTGTGATGGGAATGCGGGCTATTCCGTAAAAGCCGGAGCCACCGCGGAGGTGCGGCTGTCTGATCAGGTCGTGCAGCTCATCACCTTCAGCAAGGCCGACCAGTTCCAGGCCATTGACCAGAAACTGCGCGGCAGACGATGACACAAACACAACGAAGGGAGAAGATCACATGGGACGCACCAGCCGAGGGGATAACAAAAGCAAGCAGCAGCGGCAGCAGACCATCCTGCGTCTGATCCAGGAGAATCCCATCAGCCGACAGGAGACTCTGTTGGAGTACCTGAGCAAGGAAGGTTTTGATGCCACACAGGCGACCATTTCCCGCGATATCCGGGAGATGAACCTTGTCAAAGCTGCCACCACCACCGGCTACCGCTATGTTTCCAGCCACAGCGAGGCACTTAACCCCAAGATGCAGGCCCGGTTTGAGACCATCTTCCATGAATCTGTCCTGGGGGTGGACTTTGCGGGCCATGTGGTGCTGGTAAAGTGCTACTCTGGCATGGCCAATGCGGCCTGCGAGGTGTTTGACGCACTCAAGTGGAAAAATGTGGTCGGCACCCTTTCTGGTGACGATACCTTTCTGATCGTGGCCCGCTCAGAGCGGGACGCAAAGACCATTTGCACCGAGCTTGGGCATTACATCGGGCAGAAATAAAGGCAGGAGAGAACGAACATGTTGAGCAGTCTGCAAATTGAAAATGTTGCAGTCATCCAGAAGGCCAACGTGCATTTTGAGAAGGGCCTGAATGTCCTTACCGGCGAGACCGGTGCGGGCAAATCTATCCTGATCGACTCCATCAATGCCATTCTGGGCAACCGCACCTCCAAGGATCTGGTGCGCACGGGGGCTGCAAAAGCAGTCATCCGGGCGGCATTTGATGATGTTCCGCCTGCAGTGCTGGACAGCCTGGAAAAGGCAGGATATGAGCGCTCAGAAGCGCTGACCCTGAGCCGTGAGATCACTGCCGAGGGCAAGAGCACCTGCCGCATCAACGGAATGCCTGCCACAGCAGCCATTCTGCGGGAACTGTGCGGTGGGCTCATCAACATCAACGGCCAGCACGATTCCGTAGGCCTGTTGAACCCGGCCCGCCATGAGGGTATCCTGGATGCCTACGCCCAGAACGGGGCGGTGTATCAGGAGTATTATGCTGTTTACCGGGAGCTTATCAAGGTCAAAAAGGAGCTGGATGCCATCATCACCGATGAGGGTGAAAAACAGCGAAAGATCGATCTGCTGAGTTATCAGGTACAGGAGATCGAGGATGCCAGCCTGACCGCAGGCGAAGAGGAGACGCTGATGGCCCGCCGTAAGGTGCTGGCAAATGCCTCCACCATCCGGGAGCGCATCTCCCAGAGCTATGCGCTGCTTTCGGGCGGAGATGATGCCCCGGGTGCCGTTGATCTGCTGGGGGAAGCCTCCAATGCGATCGATGGAGCCGCCCAACTGGACAGCGGCCTTTCTGCTGCCGCCGGACAGCTGCTGGATCTTTATTACACCGCAAAAGACCTTTCTGCTGACCTGATCGGGCGGCTGGAGGGCTACGAGACGAATGATGCAGAGCTGGATGAGATCGAACAGCGGATGGATCTGATCTACAAGCTCAAGCGAAAATACGGTGATACTGTGGAAGATATCATCGCCTTTGGACAGCAGGCAAGGGAAGAGCTGGACCGCATCCAATTCTCACAGGAGCGGACAGAGCATCTGCAGGCTGAAAAGCATCGGCTCTATGTACTTGCCCGGGATAAGGCCGAGGTGCTGACCCAGACCCGCCTGAAAGCCTTTGAGGAATTGAACAGGCGCATCTCCGGCACACTGGATTTTTTGAACATGCCCGGTGTCCGCATGACCCTGCGCCATACCCGCGGCCCGTTGGCCAGCCATGGCCAGGACAGCGTGGAGTTTTATATTTCCACAAACCCCGGTGAGGATCCCAAGCCGCTGGCAAAAATCGCTTCCGGCGGTGAACTGAGCCGTATCACGCTGGCAATCAAAAATGCCATGGCCGATAAGGACGCAGTGCCTACGGTCATCTACGATGAGATCGACAGCGGCGTATCCGGCAAGGCGGCCAGCCGCATCGGTGAGGTGCTCAAACAGAGCGCAAAAGATCACCAGATCCTCTGCATCACCCACACAGCGCAGATCGCTGCACTGGCCGACTGCCATCTGCTTATCCAGAAGAATATCACGAATGAGCGAACCTATACCGAGATCCACCCGCTGGATACCGAGGGAAGAGTGGACGCACTGGCGCATATCATTTCTGGTGACCATGTCACGGAGCTTTCCCGTGCCAATGCCAGAGAGATGCTGGGGCTGGCCGAGCATGAAACCGGTGATTGACAACCCTGCTGATTTGTGCTAAACTGATTTTTGTTGAAAGACGTTGAAGGGAACAAGTACCTTGTTAGTGTCTGCCCAGAGAGACCCCGGTTGGTGCAAGGGGTGTGCAGAACAACAGGGGAAATACCTCCCGGAGTTGCAGGCTGAATGCTTTGGCTAGTAGGCTGTGCCGCGTGCGAGCGTTACAAACGCAGGAGTGTATCCCATCTCTGTGGGGCGCACTCGTGAGGCCGTTTCCGTGAGGGGGCGGCAAACAGAGGTGGTACCGCGATTTTCTCGCCCTCTGCCAAATTCATTTTTGGCAGGGGGCGTTTTCTTTTGTCCTCTGCCCGATAAAACAGGAGGATAATCCCATGACCCTTTACGAAGAACTGCAGGCTCGCGGTCTGGTAGCCCAGATCACCGACAATGAGATCATTGACCTCATCAACAACGGCAAGGCCACTTTCTATATTGGCTTTGACTGCACTGCAGACAGCCTGACTGCAGGCCATTTTATGGCCCTGACCCTGATGAAGCGCTTGCAGATGGCTGGCAATAAGCCCATTGCCCTGATCGGCGGCGGCACCACCATGATCGGTGACCCCTCTGGCCGTACCGATATGCGCAAAATGCTGACCAAGGAGGATATTGCTCACAATGCAGCCTGCTTCAAGAAGCAGATGGAGAAGTTCATCGATTTTTCTGAGGGCAAGGCTCTGATGCTGAACAATGCCGACTGGCTGCTGAACCTGAATTATGTTGAGCTGCTGCGTGATGTGGGTGCCTGCTTCTCCGTCAACAACATGCTCCGCGCCAAGTGTTATGAGCAGCGCATGGAGAAGGGCCTGTCCTTCCTTGAGTTCAACTACATGATCATGCAGAGCTACGACTTCTACTACATGTTCCAGCACTACGGCTGCAATATGCAGTTCGGCGGCGATGACCAGTGGAGCAACATGCTGGGCGGCACTGAGCTGATCCGCCGCAAGCTGGGCAAGGATGCCTACGCGATGACCATTACTCTGCTGACTGATTCTCAGGGCAAGAAGATGGGCAAGACTGCAGGCAATGCGGTCTGGCTCGACCCCAACAAGACCAGTCCCTTTGAGTTCTACCAGTACTGGCGCAATGTCGGCGATGCTGATGTGATGAAGTGCATCCGGATGCTGACCTTCCTTCCGCTGGAGCAGATTGATGAGATGAGCACCTGGAAGGATCAGCGTCTGAACGAGGCCAAGGAGATCCTGGCCTACGAGCTGACCAAAATGGTGCACGGCGAGGAAGAGGCTGAGAAGGCCCAGAACGCTGCCCGTGCCCTATTCAGCGGTGCTGCCGACACTGAGCACATGCCCTCCACTCAGCTGACCGAAGCGGATCTGACCGATGGCTCCATCGGCATTCTGACTCTCATGGTCAAGGCCGGTCTGGCCGCTTCCAACGGCGAGGCCCGCCGCCTGGTTGTGCAGGGCGGTGTCCTGGTGGATGGTGAAAAGGTGGGCGCTCCCACTGTCAGCTTTACCGCTGATCAGCTGAAGAACGGTATCGTCATCAAGAAGGGCAAGAAGATCTACCACAAAGTGACTCTGTAATCTTTTAGAACCAGCGTATGATAAAAGCCCGGCGGCATCCGATTTTGGATGCCGCCGGGCTTTTTACGTTTGTGTAATGTTTATAGAGAAGGGCACTTACAGCCCAAAGGCCTTCTTCAGCACATCGTAAGCGGAGTCCTCGTTCTCACTACGCACCAGCAGAGAAATATCCAGATCGCTGGTGGTGATGAGCAGAACCTCGATGTCAGCCATGGCCAGTGCGTTCAGGGCCCGGGCAGCTACACCGCAGCTGGTGACCATGTCCTCACCGAAGAGGTTCAGCTTGGAGTAACCAACGCTGATCAGCGGGGAAGCCTTGGCATCCTTGTCGAGATTGGCGGCAGAAATGGCCTTCATCACCAGTGTCAGATCACTGGCAGATGCGGTAAAGCTGAAATCAATGTTGGTACCGTGAGGGGCGCTCTGACTGATCATATCCACCACAACGCCGGTATCGGCAAAGATCTGCAGGTAGCGGGCCAGGCTGTTGCCCTTGAACTCCACATCCTGCACACTGATCATCATCAGGCTGGGCTCAATGTTGATTTTGGAAACACCATACATAATGAACACTCCAATCTGCCCCAAAGGGCTGCAAATTCAGGCGAGCGCCAAAAACGCGCTGTTGATGTTGGTCTGTAATACGTTCTGGATGTACTCTATCCCAAAGCTGGGGTAGGCGGCCCGGACACCGTGCGCCTGCGCCAGCTCCGGCGTATATTCCTGGAAGAGGTAGGTGCGGACGTTGGATTTACCGGCATCATAGTGGGTCACGGTGGGATGTAATTGCGGGGAAGCGACAACGCAGTAAACGCTGCCATCCGGGTCCGTCGTCTTGTTCAGCTCCAGTGTCAGGATGGCACCGATGAGCTGATCCGGTTTGCTCTGGGTGCTGAGGAAATTTCCCAGGGAATAGGCTACAAAGGTCTGGCGGCCATCCACAGAGATCTTCCACTCGGCATCCTGCACCACATGAGGGTGCGTGCCCAGAATAACATCCGCACCCCAGTCGGAAAGCTGCTGGGCGAGGTCCCGCTGGGTCTGGGTGATCTTGTGGCTATCCTCCACGCCCCAGTGAACTCCCACCACCACAAAATCGGCCAGCTCACGCGCCCTGCGCACCTGCTGTTCCATCACGTCCCGCTGGCTGGTGTAGATGACATTGGCCGTCATTGCACTGCTCTGCGGGATGCCATTGGTGTGGTCGGTGTAGGAGAGGTAGGCGATCGTCACACCGTTCACCGTCTGCAGGGGGATGGTGCCATAATCGCTCTCTCCGTACCACAGGCCGGTCGTGACCACATCTTCCGGCATCTCGTCCCAGAACCGCAGCGTTGCTGTGATACCTTTGGCACCTTTATCGTAGGTGTGATTGTTGGAAAGACTGAATACCCGGATGCCTGCCCGGTAAAGAGCCTCTGCGCATTCACCGGGGGTAGAAAAGCAGGGATAGGTGGAAGGCTCCAGTTCCTTGCTGCAGAGCGTTTCCTGGTTGATCCAGTTTACATCCTGCGCGGCATAAAAATCCAGCAGGTGCTCGTAGCAGTAGTCAAAATTATAACGCTGGCCTTCCGCTGCCCGGCGGGCTGCTTGTTTATAGATGGGAGCATGGATCAGATTGTCCCCGGTGGCCGAAAAACGCAGTGTGGTTGTAACAGGCTGCGGTTCCGGTTCGGGCGGGGGAACGCTTTCAGCGGTCGAAGGCTCGTCCTCAAAGGGGCCAAGCACGATGCCGGGAGTCTGGAAGCGCCAGAAGCCAAAGCAGGCCAATGCCGCACCAGCCACCAGCAGCACTCCCATCATCCTCAGAAAAACGGGTTTTCGTTTTCGCCGGTTCTGCAGTTCGTGCCGCGAATGTCGTTTCGTGGATGCAGCGTGTCTTGCCTGCTCCATTCCGTCAGCCCTCCTGCCGCTCAAAATGGTGGAAGACGCAGAGACCTTACAGCTCTGCGATCATGTTACCCATATTGTACAGGCCCGGCTCCTTTTTTGCAAGATAGACAGCAGCATTTATTGCGCCATTTGCAAAAACACTGCGGGAATATGCAGTATGCTTGAGAGTGATGACCTCGTCCGGACCGCAGAACAGCACCTCGTGGTCGCCCACGATGCTGCCTCCGCGCACAGAGCTGATGCCGATTTCCTTCGGGTCGCGCTTCTGGCGCACAGAGGAACGGTCGTAAACATAATGATATGCGCCGTTGTTCTCTTCGTTGATGGCATCGGCCAGCATCAGGGCAGTGCCGCTGGGGGCATCCAGCTTGTTGTGGTGGTGCTGCTCCACGATCTCCACATCATAGTCTGCACCCAGAATGGCCGATGCACGCTTGCACAGCTCCGACAGCAGGTTGATGCCGATGGACATGTTGGCGCTCTTGAACACGGGCACAATGCGGGACAGCTGCACCACCTTCAGCTGCAGCTCTTCGGAAAGGCCAGTGGTGCAGACCACGATGGGCATCTTGTGTGCTTCGCAATAGGTCAGTGCCTTTTCCACAGCAGCAGGAGCGCTGAAATCAATGATGACATCGCCCTTGCCGTCCAGCTTTTCCAGACTGTCGTATACGGGGATGCCGTTCTGTTCACCGTCCTGCTGGTCGATCCCGGCGACCACGCGGCAGTCACTCCGGTTTGCAATCATCTCGCAGAGGGCGTGACCCATCCGGCCGCCAATGCCCTGAATGATAATATCCGTCATTTTTGTTTCCTCGTTTTCTGTTGTAACGGCAAATGCCCGGGAGGAACCAATTCCACCGGGCATTGTGCGTTGTTTCGTTTATTCCCGAATCAAACCTTCGGCCTCCAGTGCCTGCTCGATCTTCTCCTTGTGGGCATCACTGGGCTCGACCAGCGGCAGACGGCAGGAACCGGCCTCCCAGCCCAGCACATTCATGGCGTACTTGACAGGGATGGGATTTACTTCGCAGAAGAGTGCATCCGCCAAGGGCAGGATCTCCAGCTGCAGCTTGCAGGCAGTTTTGGTGTCGCCCTCAAACCATGCCTTGCAGCAGTTGTGCACCAGCTCAGGCTTGACATTGGAGACCACACTGATGACACCCTTACCGCCCAGAGACAGCAGGGGAACCACCTGATCATCGTTGCCAGAGTAGATGTTCAGCTCGTCACCGCACAGCTGAGCGATCTTGGCCACCTGAGAGATGTTGCCGGAGGCCTCCTTGATGCCGTTGATGAGCGGATTCCGGCTCAGCTCCAGCGCTGTCTCGGGGGTGATGTTCAGGCCGGTACGGGAAGGCACATTATACAGGATAACAGGGATGCCGCCCGCCTCGGCCATAGCGGTAAAGTGGGCCACCAGACCTGCCTGCGTGGTCTTGTTGTAATAGGGGGTCACAAGCAGCAGGGCATCGGCACCGCAGGCAGCAGACTTTGCTGCCAGTGCACAGCCGTGATCGGTATCATTGGAACCAGCACCCGCAATAACAGGCACCCGGTGATTGACCGTCTCGACCGTAAACTTGATGGCGGCCAGCTGCTCCTCATCGGTCATGGTAGAGCATTCGCCGGTAGTTCCGCAGATCACAATAGCATCGGTGCCCCGTGCAATCTGATCTTCAATGATGCGGCCCAGCTCATCAAAGTTGATGCTGCCATCTTCGTACATGGGGGTGATGATCGCCACCGCCGCGCCGGTAAAGACAGGATTCTTCATAGTATAAAACTCCTTTGTACGCTCCGTCAGGAATGTGTTGTTCAGTCAAAATAGCCCTTTGCTGCCAGCAGCTCAGCCAGCAGCACGGCACCGCCGGCAGCGCCGCGCAGGGTGTTGTGGCTCATGCAGGCGAACTTGTAGTCAAACAGGGTGTCCTCGCGCAGGCGGCCGATGCAGACAGCCATGCCGTTCTCTGTGTTGCGATCCAGCTTGGGCTGAGGACGATCGGGCTCAGTGAAGTAGTGCAGGAACTGCTTGGGTGCACTGGGCAGGTTCAGCTCCTGTGCAGGGCCGCGGAAGTTAGCCCAGGCCTCGAGCATCTGCTCCTGGGTGGGCTTTTTGTCAAAGCTTACAAATACGGCAGCGGTGTGGCCGTCAGAAACGGGGACACGGAAGCACTGCGCAGTGATCGTGGGCTTCTCGGCGTTGACGATCTGATCGCCCTCGATG
Source organism: Faecalibacterium sp. Marseille-Q4164 (assembly GCF_017377545.1). Lineage (NCBI taxonomy): Bacteria > Bacillati > Bacillota > Clostridia > Eubacteriales > Oscillospiraceae > Faecalibacterium > Faecalibacterium sp. Marseille-Q4164. The sequence continues at coordinate 414,952 of NZ_JAFREJ010000001.1, forward strand.
TGGCCCCACAGCTTCAGCGGCTCGCGCTCGCTCTTCTCTTCCTCACCGCCGATGTAGGGGATGACGTTATCTACGATCTCGGGCATCCGGTCAAAGGTCTTGCCTGCACCGGAAATGGCCTGATAGGTGCAGACCAGAGCCTTGTTGACACCAAACTCCTTCATCAGAGGATGCAGGGCAGGCACATAGCTCTGCAGGCTGCAGTTGGACTTGACCGCAATGAAGCCGCGCTTGGTACCCAGACGCTTGCGCTGGGCAGGGATGATCTCAATGTGGTCCGCGTTGATCTCAGGCACGACCATGGGCACATCCGGGGTAAAGCGGTTTGCGCTGTTGTTGGAGACCACAGGGCACTCGGCCTTTGCGTAAGCCTCTTCCAGTGCCTTGATCTCGGCCTTGGGCATATTGACTGCGCAGAAGATGAAATCGACCTGAGAAGCGACCTCTTCCACCTTGGCGGCATCCAGCACGACCATCTTCTTGACGCTCTCGGGCATCGGGGTAGTCATTGCCCAGCGGCTGCCAACGGCCTCCTCATAGGTCTTGCCTGCGCTGCGGCCGGACGCGGCCAGCGTGGTCAGCTTGAACCAGGGATGATTCTCAAGCAGGGTCACAAAACGCTGCCCCACCATGCCCGTTGCGCCAACGATACCAACTTTATACTGTTTTTCCATTTCCAGCACCTTTCCTTTCAATAAAAGCAAATTTACATCGAACACGGCTTGCAAACCAGCCGACCTTGCAATATAATAGATACTGTTTATACAGATTTTATGATAACATTGATACGGCACTCGTGTCAATCATCGGAAAGGCAAATGCAAAGATGTTAAAAAAAGATTTTTGGTACGATTTACCCAAAGAACTCATTGCACAGGAGCCTGCAGACCCCAGAGACTCGGCCCGGCTCATGGTTCTGAGCCAGAAGGACGACAGCATCCAGCACCGGATTTTCCGCGATCTGCCGGAATATCTTGAGCCGGGTGACCTGCTGGTGGTCAACAACTCCAAGGTGCTGCCCGCTCGCATCGTGGGTGTCAAGCAGCCTACCGGTGCTGTGTGCGAGCTGCTGCTTCTGCGGCAGGTCAAGGGAGATCAGTGGGAGTGCCTGGCAAAGCCCGGCAAGCGGATGCAGCCCGGTACCAAGGTTAGTTTTGGTGACGGCACCCTGACCGCTGTGGTGGACGAAACGCTGGAGGATGGCAACAAGTTTGTTACATTCTATTATGACACCGAGACCCTTTATGAAAAACTGGATGAATTTGGCAAGATGCCATTGCCACCCTACATCACCAAGCAGTTGGAAGATCAGAGCCAGTATCAGACGGTCTATGCCAAGGAGCTGGGCAGCGCTGCTGCACCCACGGCAGGCCTGCACTTCACCCCGGAGCTGATGGATACCATCCGTTCCAAGGGTGTCGGCATTGCCGAGGTTACCCTGCATGTGGGTCTGGGAACCTTCCGCCCCGTGCAGGAGGACGAGATCTCGGATCACAAGATGCACAGTGAGTGGTATTCCATCAGCGAGGAGACTGCTCAGCGCATCCAGGAAACCAAGGCCGCTGGGCACCGCGTGATCGCCGTTGGCACCACCAGCTGCCGCACGCTGGAAGCCGCCGCCGCAAAATATGGCGAGATCAAGGCCTGCAGCGGCAATACCTCTATTTTTCTCTACCCGGGTGTCAAGTTCAACTGCATCGATGGCCTGATCACCAACTTCCACCTGCCGGAAAGCACCCTCATCATGCTGGTCTCTGCCCTCTACGGCTACGAAAAGACCATGGCTGCCTATAAAGTTGCCGTAGAGGAAAAGTACCGCTTCTTTTCCTTCGGCGATGCGATGCTGATCCTGTGATCCCTCAGCACCCGCTCTCCCAAAAGCCCAAAACACTGCCGGAACCGTTTCGGCAGCTCGGTATCCACCACTTCTGAACCTGCCGCCTGCCCGGCGGCACAAGGCTGTACGGCTGTTTTCCGTACACAGAAAGGAAAAAACTTATGCCTTCTTTGACCACTTTTAAGCTGCTCAAGCAGGAGCACAACGCCCGGCGGGGCGAGTTCAAGACCGTACACGGCACGGTGCAGACCCCGGCTTTCCAAAATGTTGCCACCGCCGGTGCCATCAAGGGTGGCCTGTCCGCGCAGGATCTGCAGCAGATCGGCACCCAGGTGATGCTCTGCAACACCTACCACCTGCATCTGCGCCCCGGTGATCAGCTGGTAGCCGATATGGGCGGCCTGCACAAGTTTACCCGCTGGAACGGCCCCATCCTGACCGACAGCGGCGGATTCCAGGTGTTCAGCCTGTCCAAGCTGCGTAAGATCACGGAGGAAGGCGTGACCTTTGCCTCTCATCTGGACGGCCACCGCATCTTTATGGGCCCTGAGGAGAGTATGCAGATCCAGGCAAACCTGGGCTCCACCATCGCAATGGCCTTTGATGAGTGTGTGGAGAATCCTGCCCAGCACGCGTACTCCAAAGCCAGCTGTGAGCGCACCACCCGCTGGCTCAAGCGCTGCAAGGCTGAGATGGCCCGCCTGAAGCAGGAGGGTAAGGCCACCAACCCTGACCAGCTGCTGTTCGGCATCAATCAGGGATGCACCTTTGCTGACCTGCGTGTAGAGCACATGAAGCAGATTGCGGAGCTGGAGCTGGACGGCTACGCCATCGGCGGCCTGGCCGTGGGTGAGCCTGCTGAGGTGATGTACGAGATGATCAGTGAGGTGGAGCCTTATATGCCCAAAGATAAAATCCGCTATCTGATGGGTGTCGGCACCCCCGGCAACATGATCGAGGCAGTTTCCCGCGGCGTGGATCTGTTTGACTGCGTCATGCCCAGCCGCAATGCCCGCCATGGCCACCTGAACACCTGGGGCGGCATTATCAACATCAAGAACGCAAAGTACGAGCGGGACGAGCGTCCCATTGACCCCACCTGTGGCTGCCCGGCCTGCCGGAACTACTCCCGTGCCTATATCCGCCACCTGTTCAAGGCAGAGGAGCTGCTGGGCATGCGTCTGGCCGTTATGCACAACCTGTGGTTCTACAACCACCTGATGGAGCGCATCCGCGATGAGTTGGATGCAGGCACCTTTACCGCATTCCATGACCGTTATGTCAAGCTGCTGGATACAAGAATTTGAGCTTTTTCATGCTTTTCCCTTGCAAGAGGGAGCAGAAGCGGTTATAATGAGTTTATCTGAATTTTGAGAGGAGACTTTGTCCCATGCAATTTCTGACTACTACCACTGAAAGCTATATCAGCCTGTTCTTCACACTGGCTCTGATGCTGGTCCTGCTCTACTTTATGATCTATCGTCCCCAGAAGAAGCAGGAGAAGAAGGATGCTGCCATGCGTGCAGCTCTGGAGATCGGTGATCAGGTCGTGACCATCGGCGGTATTGTTGGCCGTGTGGTCGCCATCAAGGATGACACCTTTGTTCTGGAGACCGGTTCTGACCGTGTGAAGATCCGCTTCACCAAGAATGCGATCAGCTCTGTTGAGAAGCTGAACATGGACAATGCTCCTGCCAACGCAAAGAAGTAATCTCTAAAAGCAAGGTCTTTTTTACCCGCCCCTCTGCATACAGTAGTGCAGGGAGGCGGGTTTTTATGTTGGAACAGAAGAAGTTACCCATCCTGGAAGCACTGGCTGCATTCGGCATTGGTGGGATATTCACCGCCGCCTGCATGGCCGGGCTGGCCTACCTGATGGCAAACCAGAGCCTTGCGCAGAGCATTGCCTGGCCCATGGTCAGTGCCATTGTCTGTGCCGGGAGCTTTTGCAGCGGCTGGCTCATGGCGTTTTTCTATCACAGCAGAGGCCTTATCTGCGGTGCTGTACAGGGCGGACTGTTTGTTCTGCTTCTGCTGGGGTTCGGTCTTTCGGAGGGCATTGAACCAACGGAAATGCAGCTAACCCGCTTTGCACTGGTATTCGTTTTTGGCTGTCTGGGCGGGGTGTTCAGCATCTTGCGTACAGAACGGCACCGGCATTGAGAATTTACAGCAGAAAAACAGGAGGACAGGGAAGTATGTGGGTCTATCAGGAAACACCGGAAACCGCAGCGGCAAAAGCACTGCCCGAAGCAATCATGCCGACAGCACAGGAAGAGCAGCTAAAACAGAAAAACGGTGGAGTTCTTCCTGAGATATCGCAGGAAGAAAGGCAATCCATCCCGGCGGCGTTCTCTGAAAGGTACGGAAATACACCGGAGAGAGCCGCTGCATGCCGCAGCAAGCCGAGTGAAGGAAGTGCCCTTCTGGCGGCGGCGTACCTTCTGGGAACCTTTCTGGCGGGTGTGGCGGCAGCGCGTTGTGTGGCAGGCGATGCTGAAACGCTTTCCTATTACTTGAACTGCTGGCAGGGCCTGTTTTCTGTGCAGGATGCCGCCGGGGCAGTGCGCCTGTTCCGAACGGAATTTTTCACTGTGGCAGGTGCACTGACGGCAGTGCTGTTCCTTGGGCTTTCCGCCCTGGGGCCGCTGCCCATCTTCCTTTTTACGATGCTGTATGGGACAGGCTCCGGATTGCTTTCGTCCAGGCTGCTTGTGGATTTGAACCCACGGACAGCATTTGTGCTGCTCTGTGTCTGCGGTATCCCTGCATCCCTTGCGGCCGGAACGCTGTGCACATTCGGCGCATCCGCACTGCAGGTAAGCGGAAGGCTCTGTTCAGCCGCCTTCGGGCGCGGAGGACAGGCCCCCAGCACAGGCGCGCTTTTGGGTCAGTTTGCCTGGATGCTGTTTCTGCTCCTGCCACTTTGCGGTGCGGCAGTGGGAATGCTGTATCTGGCAGGGCAGGCGAAACTTATATGAGCTGAAAAAATTCCCTGGCAAAAGAGTTCGTGAAGCTTACGATAAGAATTGAATAGGGCAAATCATTACGAGATGGCTTTTTGCAAAGTTCCGGAATTGTTTTTGCGTAGGGAGTACTTGACAGGTATTCTCTTTTATGCTAAACTATCTATCGTTGCAGAACGCGTGCTACTGTGGCTCAGCTGGTAGAGCAGCTCACTCGTAATGAGCAGGTCGCCTGTTCGAATCAGGTCAGTAGCTCCAAAAGTCCTATGAATCTACGATGAATTTCGTCTGGTTTATAGGACTTTTTTGTTATTCTGTTTCTGTACAAAAAAGATTCTCGCATCGTTTTTGCATCTGTAATGTGATTGTTTGCAGATTTCAGAGAATATGGTACAATAAAGCCAATCATTTTGAGGAAGGAGCTGAACACAGCGCACAATGTACACGAACCATATCAACCCCGTTGCGCAGAAAAATCAGGATGCATTTTGTACGGCACTGTTTCAGCTTTTAATGAAAAAGCCGCTGGAAAAGATCTCCGTCACAGAGCTGTGTCACATGGCAGACCTCGACCGAACCACCTTTTACCGCAGCTTTGAATCCAAGGACGATGTGCTGGATTACTATCTCGACCGGCAGATGACCCTGCTTGCGGGGCAGTTGCCTGCGTACAGTACCCTGGAAAAAAACCTGACTGCGCTGTTCCGCTGGACGTATGCGGAGCGAAAGAACCTTTGTGTCCTGATGGATTGCCATCTGACCAGTTTTTTCAGTGATGCGTTGAGCGAGAAGATCATCCTTGTTCTGATCTCCAACATCGAAGTCGGGGATGCAAGACAGTTTGTGCCATGGCCCGTTTCATTGCCGGGCGAAAATCGATACTTCCGCAACTCGTTCATCGGGGCATATATGGGTTTTTTCAACAGCTGGCGCTATGGAAACTTTGCAGAACGACCAGAGGATCTGGCCAAATGTATGGCTTCGTTCTATCTTCGCTGAGAAGGGTGAGACGGGATGGCGGACTTGCGGAAAGAGGAGTTGTTCCCAGCGGATGCATTTGGCTTGTTCTATCTGCAGATTACACGTATCCCCGGCGGATGGCACCGCCATGCAGAGTATGAGATCTTCTACCACATGCATAGAAAAATCCCCTCAGAGATTTCTGACAGCATTGTCAGAGCTCTGAGGGGATTTTGCGTGTCATGAAACGGAGATCAGATTTCGATCATTCCATTTTCATCCTTCGCGATGGGGAGCGCAATCAGGAGGTCAACCAGAGCAAATGCAAGGCCGAGACCGGTCCAGCCGACAAGCAGGTAGAAGATGCCCAGTTTCCAGCGGTGCTCCAGAAAGCGGTGTGCTCCGCACCAGCCCAGAAAAATGGTGAAGTAGGGACGCTGCTCAGGGTCATTGGTCAGGCAGGACTGAGCCGACTTGGTAACGACGCACTGGCAGGTGTAGCCGATGATGTACAGCCTTTTCGATTCTTAAAAGTCTGCCACGGCCCTTAAGAATCAAAGGAGCCGATCTCCAAGACCTAATATATCAGTTTGTTCGATGATTGTCGTGTGTAAATCCTGTGCCATTCACATTGTAAATCCTGCTGTTCTGTTTTTCGCTGCCAAAAAATCAAAGTCAAAGATGGACATTTTGCACAGTTTTTCTCCCTTTTTCACCCCACAAGATTGGTTTGATGCACCTTGTTTTATGATATGCAACAAAACGGCAAAAACTGTTGCACAATGTGCTAAAAAAACCAAAAAAGATTTGTGCGGCATTTTTTTAACAATTGTGATATATTAGTTACAGTAAGGCTTGTATCCTACACAAAAAAGGAGATTTTTATGAAGGATATTTATATTTCCGGCTTTGCCGATGAGATCAGCTCTTCTTTTGATGAGCAGCTCAAGACAGTCCGTGAGCTTGGAATGCAGTACATCAGCCTGCGCAGTGCAGATAAAAAGGGAATCGCTGACTTTACCGTTGAGGAAGTCAAGACCGATCTGCTGCCCCGCCTGCAGGCCGCTGGTGTTGGCGTTTCCAGCCTGGGCAGTCCCATTGGCAAGGTCAAGATCGACGATGAAGAGGGCTTTGAAAAGCAGTGTGCTCAGCTGGAAACGCTGTGCGAGATCGCTAAGGTCCTGAATTGCAAGTACATCCGCATGTTCAGCTTCTTTATGCCGGAAGGCAAGGATCCTGCCGACTATCGTGACGCTGTCATCGAGAAGCTGCGCAAGTTCATTGCCATTGCTGAGAAGCACGACGTGATCCTGATGCACGAAAACGAGAAGGATATCTATGGTGATGTTCTTTCCCGCTGTGTTGACCTGATGCAGACGCTGAACAGCGCGCACTTCAAGTCCGCATTCGACTTTGCAAACTTTGTACAGTGCGGCGAGGATACCGCCAAATGCTGGGATGCTCTCCGCCCGTACATTGTATATATCCACATCAAGGATGCCGTTTCTACCGACAAGGAGAATGTGCTCTGCGGTACCGGCGAGGGAAAGATCCCCGAGCTGCTGCACAAGGCCATCGTGGAAGAGGGCTATACCGGCTTCCTGACCCTTGAGCCGCATCTGGTGCTGTTTGACAGCCTGCAGAGCCTTGAGACCACGGATGCAAAGAACATCATCCGTGAGAACAAGTATAAAAACGGTGCTGAAGGTTACGCCGCACAGTATCACGCACTGTGCGATATTCTGGCAAAATTCTAACGTAACAGAAAAAAGGAGAAGATTCAAATGGAAAAGACTGAAGGAAAGATTCGTTATGGCCTGATCGGTATCGGTGCTCAGGGCGGCAGCTATGCTCGCTTCCTGACCAACGCTCCCGCTCCGTTCCCCGGCATGGTCTGCGCACCGTGCCCGGACAACTGCGCACTGGGCGCTCTGTGTGATATCGACCCCGAGAAGGAGAAGATGTGCAAGGAGCAGTACCCCGATGTTCCCTTCTTCAAGGATTGGAAGGATATGATCGCCAGCGGCACTGTTGATGCCATCATCACCACCGTTCCTCACTACCTGCACCACGAGATCTCCATCTACGCTATGGAGCATGGCATGAACGTTCTGTGCGAGAAGCCCGCCGGTGTCCGCAGCAAGGATGTTCAGAAGATGATCGCCTGCGCTAAGGCTCATCCCGAGGTTTCCTTCGGCATCATGTTCAACCAGCGTACCAACAAGCTGTATCAGAAGATCAAGGAAATCGTTGCCAGCGGTGAGCTGGGCGAGATCCGCCGCTCTCAGTGGATGATCAACTCCTGGTGGCGTCCTGACAGCTACTACCAGCAGAGCGCATGGCGTGCTACCTGGGGCGGCGAAGGCGGCGGTGTCCTGGTCAACCAGGCTCCCCATCAGCTCGACCTGTGGCAGTGGATCTGCGGTATCCCCGTGAAGGTTTTCTCCAAGAACATCAACGGCTGCCATCGTAACATCGGCGTTGAGAACGACGTGACCATGCTGGTCGAGTTCGCTAACGGCGCTACCGGAACCTTTACCACCTGCACCCACGATGCCATCGGCACCGATCGTCTGGAGATCGACCTGGACGGCGGCAAGATCGTTGTTGACAACAGCAAGACCGCTCATGTCTACCACTACATCGATAAGGAAGGCAACCCCTGCACTGAGGATTACCTGAACGAGCACATGAACATGATGGAAGTTGCCATGCTGACCAGCGGCAACGGTGCAGGCTCCAAGCTGTACACCGAAGAGACCTTTGAGAACAACGATGGCTGGGGCTTCCAGCACACCACCGTTATGCAGAACTTTGCTGCTCACATCCTGACCGGCAGCCCGCTGCTGGCTCCCGGCGAGGACGGCATCAATGGTGTCAACCTGGCAAACAGCAGCCAGCTGTCTGCATGGACCGGCCGCGAAGTCTCCAACCCCTGCGATCCCGAGGAGTATGCTGCTGAGCTGAACAAGCTGATCGAGGCTGAGGGCAAGTTCCCCGTCCGCGAGTAATCAGTATCCCTGAAAAAAGCAATGCCTGTTCCAGGCTTACAAGGAGTTGCGTTTCCATGAAAAGAGCTGCGATCATTGGCTGCGGCACCATCTTTCAGGTTCATCTGCCCATCATTGTGGCAAATCCTGAGATCGAACTGTGTGCCGTGTGCGATAACAATCCCGCTGTGCAGGAAAAGCTGCCTGCTGCAGCAAAGGCCGTGCCGTTCTATACGGACTATGAGGAGCTTCTGGAAAAGGAGCATCCCGATGTGGTACATCTCTGCCTGCCGCATTACCTGCATGTGCCCGTGTCGGAGTACTTTGCTTCCCACGGTGTGAATGTCTTCTGCGAGAAGCCGGTGGGTCTGAACACCGCACAGGCCAAGGAGTTCGTGGAATTTGAGGCTGCGCACCCTGAGGTCAAGATCGGCATCTGCCTGCAGAATCGTCTGAACCGCACCACCGTTGAACTGAAAAAGATCATTGATGGCGGCGAATATGGCAAGGTCATCGGCTGCCGCGGCTTTGTACCCTGGTTCCGCGGCAAGGCTTACTATGACGAACAACCCTGGCGCGGCCAGCTGGAAACTGCTGGCGGCGGCTGCATGATTAACCAGAGTGTCCACACGCTGGATCTGCTGTATTATCTGTGCGGCGACATCGATGCCATCCATGGCTCGGTGAATCAGCTGGCAGATTACGGCATTGAGGTCGAGGACACCGTAGCTGCCCGCCTGCACTTTGCTAATGGTGCAAACGGTGTGTTCTTTGCCACCAACTGTGATTACACCAACGAGAGCGTCCAGATCAAGGTTGCCTGTGAAAAGGCTTCCTTCCTGATCGAGGATGATGCTTTGTTCCGGATCGACGCAGATGGTGTGCGCACCAAGCTGTGCGAGAATGAGAAGCTGCCCGGTGCCAAGTTCTATTTTGGTGCTTCTCATGGCATCCTGATCAACAAATTTTACCGTGCCATTGAGAACAACACAGACGATTACATCCATGTAAGAGATGCGGAAATGAGCATCCGGCTGATCGATGCCATCCATGCAAGCAGCAAGGCTGGCCATCCCGTTGCTCCGTGACCGCAAAACACAGATAGAAGGAGAAATGAACCATGGCAAACAAAGGTTTGATCGGTGTTCAGATGAGCACCATTGCCCCCGCTAAGATGCCTCACTTCGACGCATACGAGAGCATGGGCAAGCTGGCTGATATCGGCTATCACTGCGTTGAGATCTCTCAGGTCCCCATGACCGCTGAGAACGTTGCAGGCTTCCGCAAGGCTATCGACGAGCTGGGCCTGAATGTCTCTTCCTGCACCGCATCCACCTCTCCCATGCTGCCCGGTATGCCCGGCGAGTTCCTGTGCAATCCCGACGACTATAAGAAGATCGTTGAGGACTGCCGTAAGCTGGACTGCGATATGCTGCGCATCGGCATGCTGCCCATGACCTGCATGGGCAACTACCAGAAGGCTGTGGATTTCGCCAAGGAAGCAAATGAGTATGCTCTGAAGCTGAAGGAAGACGGCATTGACCTGTACTACCACAACCATCACGTAGAGTTCGTTCGTTACGACGGCGAGTTCCTGCTGGACATCATCCGCGCAAATGCTCCTGCTCTGGGCTTTGAGCTGGACAGCCACTGGATCCACCGCGGCGGCCAGGACCCTGTTAAGTTCATCAAGAAGTATGCCGGCAGCATCCGTCTGGTCCACCTGAAGGATTACCGCATCGGTGAGATGCCCATCCCCGAGGGCGGCGTGGACTTCACCAGCAAGGAAGGCATGATGAAGTTCATGAGCAACTTCACCAACATTGTGCAGTTTGCTGAGGTTGGCGAAGGCACTCTGGATATGCCCGCTATCATCCAGGCTGGCCTGGAGGGCGGCGGCGAGTACTTCCTGGTGGAGCAGGATGACTGCTATGGCCGTGATCCGTTCGATAGCCTGAAGATCAGCCACGACAACCTGGTCAAGATGGGCTTCGGCGACTGGTTCTAATTGAAAAGTTTCTGAGGAGTCGTTTTTTACGATCCGATAAAATGAAATCGATGCTGTTTTGCGGAAATGCAGAGCAGCATCGATTTTTTATGTTTCAGGGTTCTGCTTTGTAACACGCTCCAAAATGTTGAAAATATTTTGTGCAAGTTTCACAGTTTTCTATTTGAGCCTTTGGTGGTACAATAGATGTGGAAATTCATAAACCGCTGGAGGAGCTACATGGCCGAAAAAAGTATTGAGTTGGATAGTGTGGAGATCGCCGCTGCCATCTTTGGCAACTGTGACCGCAACATTCGTCTATTGGAAAAGGAGTTCTCTGTCACGGCAGTCTGCCGGGGTACGATGCTTCGCCTCTCTGGCGAGGAGGCCAACGTGGCCGCTGCTGTGCGTGCCGTGGAGGGGATGCTGCTCCTGATCGAAAACCACACGCCGCTGGAGGATCAGACGGTGCGCTACTGCCTGAGCCTTGCTCACGATGGAAAGGAGCAGCGTGTCCGGGAGCTGACTGAGGATTTTGTCACGGTCACGGTCAAGGGCCGCCCCATCCGCCCCAAGACACTGGGCCAAAAGGAATATCTGAATGCTATCCGCAAGAACGCGGTGACCTTTGGCGTGGGTCCCGCCGGTACCGGCAAGACCTATCTGGCCGTTGCAATGGCGGTCAAAGCGTTCAAGGCCAAGGATGTTTCCCGCATTGTGCTGACCCGCCCCGCCGTGGAAGCAGGTGAGAAGCTGGGTTTTCTACCCGGTGATCTGCAGCAGAAGGTGGACCCTTACCTGCGCCCTCTCTACGATGGCCTGTTCGATATGCTGGGTGCTGAGACCTATGAGCGCCTGGTGGAAAAGCAGATCATTGAGGTTGCTCCGCTGGCATATATGCGCGGCCGCACGCTGGATGATTCCTTTATCATCCTGGATGAGGCGCAGAACACTACACCGGAGCAGATGAAGATGTTTCTTACCCGTATGGGTGTAGGTTCCAAGGTGGTTGTGACCGGCGATGTGACCCAGATCGATCTGCCGGACCGTACCCGCAGCGGCCTTGTGGATGCGCTGCACATTCTCAAGAACGTGGATGGCATTGCACAGTGCTATTTTACGGAGAAGGATGTTGTCCGCCATCGTCTGGTGCAGGAGATCATCAAGGCCTACGAAGCGGCTGCGCACCCGGCCAAGCGTTGAAACCGACGCGGAAAGCTGCAATTGCAGCATAAAATGAAGGGAGAGGAATGTTATGTCCAATAAAGTTTTGATCACCAATTCACAGAAAGCCGTAAAAGTGCCTTCGGGCCTGCGGATCCTGATCCGCCGCGCCTGCAACGCTGTGCTGGAATATGAGCACTTCGATGAGCCTGCTGAGATCAGCGTGACTTTTGTGGATAACGCTGCCATTGCAGAGCTGAACAACCAGTATCGCAACAAGCCGATGCCCACCGATGTGTTGAGCTTTCCTCTGGGAGAAAACGGCGTTTACGACGTGGATGAGAACAACGGCTGCAAGATGCTGGGGGATATCGTCATCAGCATGGAACGTGCTCAGGAGCAGGCAACGCTCTACGGCCATCCGCTGCAGCGTGAGGTCGCCTTCCTGACCGTTCACTCCATGCTGCATCTGCTGGGCTATGACCATGAGAACGGTGGTCTGGAAGCTATGCGGATGCGCGAAAAGGAAGAGGCTGTGCTGACCCAGCTTGGCCTGCCCCGCACCGTCAGCTATACGGAATGATCACAGATTTCGGCAAAGGATAGGAGTTCAATTTTGAAAAACGCAGCACCCATGCAGCAGCATTACGATACCTCATCTGTGTTCGTGGCGGTCATCGGCCGCCCGAACGTGGGCAAATCCAGCCTAACCAATCGTCTGGTGGGGGAGAAGGTGGCCATTGTTACCTCCAAACCCCAGACGACCCGCACCCGCATCACCGGCGTTGTGACCCGCGGCCCTCTGCAGTATGTTTTGCTGGACACCCCGGGCGTGCATAAGGCCCACAATAAGCTTGGCAAGCGGATGGACAAGACGGCCAGCGATTCCATCGCGGATGTGGATGTCTCCATGATGCTGTTTGAGCCATACGGTGCCCTGAATGAGCCGGAAATGGTTCTGGTGGACGCTCTGCGCAGCAGCGGCGGCCCTGCCATTGCAGTCATCAATAAAACCGATCTTGTCAAGGAGCCTGCTGATCTGGAAGCCCGCAAGGCTGAGCTCAAGGAGCTGGGTGTGTTTGATGCCATTTACACCGTAAGCGTCCGGGCAGACGACCACTGTGAGGAACTGTTCGATGCCCTGAGCCAGTATGCTGTGGAGGGCCCGCACTACTTTGACGATGATGCCTACACCGATATGCCGGAAAAGGAACTGGTGGCGGAGGTCATCCGTGAAAAGGCACTGCTGTATATGCGGGATGAGATCCCGCACGGCATTGCGGTCGTGGTGGAGCGTTTCAAGGAGCGCCCCGGTACAGATCTGGTGGATATCGATGTAAATATCTACTGCGAGCGCGAGAGCCATAAGGGCATGGTCATTGGCAAGGGTGGTGCGATGCTGAAAAAGATCGCCAGCTCTGCCCGTGCGGACTGCGAAGAGTTTCTGGGCTGCCGGGTCAACCTGCAGTGCTGGGTCAAGGTCAAAGCAGATTGGCGGGACAATGAGTTTCTGCTGAACAACTTTGGCTTCAAACAGAACCCGAATAATCGTTGATTTTTCTCTTTACATTGCCCGGGACACTGCTCGGGCAGGGAGAATATGCAGATGGATACGATCGTAACACCTGGGCTTGTGTTAAAAGAGACCCGGTACAAGGAATCTGACCGGATTCTGACCATTCTTACACCGGAGCTGGGGGTCATTTCGGCCTCAGCACAGAGCAGCCTGCGGCTGAAGAACAAATTATTCAGCGCCTGCGGGCTTTTTTGCTACTCTGAATTTGTGCTGCTGCCCGGCCGGAATATGTACACCATCCGAGAAGCGGAAGTGCGCAACGTATTTCATGGCATTTCCTCCACCATCGAGGGGATGAGCCTTGCCATGTATCTTGCCGAGATGGCGGCGGCACTTTCTCCTACGGGGGAGGAAGCTGCCAAGGAACTGCGCCTGCTGCTGAACTGCCTGTATATGATCAGCGAGGGTAAAACCGACCTGCATGTGGTCAAGGCTGTGTTTGAGCTGCGCACCATGAGCGAGTGCGGCTTTCTGCCGCAGCTGGTCTGCTGCAAGATCTGTGAAAAATACGATGGCCCCGCGTTTTATCTTGACCCGCAGGAGGGCATTCTGCTCTGTGAGGACTGTGCGAAAAAGGCGGGCAAGACCTGCAATCTGGACACGGGTGCCTTGTATGCCTTGCGTCATATCTGCCTTGTAGAAGATAAGAAAATATTTGCATTCAAAATCTCGGTCGGCAGTCTGGCAAAGCTGTCTGCGGTGGCAGAGCGCTACGCTTTGACCCACCTGGACAAACCGCTGAAAAGTTACGACTTTTTGAAATCCGTTCTGCCTTGACCGGGATAAACAATTTTGATATAGGGAACAAACATGGAAACAAGCTATTTGAAAACTTTAGAGCTTGATAAGATCATTGCGCGTGCATCCGAGGGCTGCGTGTGCAAGGAAGCTAGAGAGCAGCTGCTGGCTCTGGAGCCTCAGTGCGACCCTGATGAGGTGCGTTACGCGCTGGAACAGACCGATGCCATCAACAGTCTGCTCATCAAAAACGGGTCTCCGCGCTTTGGCGGGGTAGAGGGTGTCAGCTCTCTGGTAGCCCGTGCGGTCAAGGGCGGTGTGCTCTCCATGGGGGAACTGCTGATGGTGGCCGGCGCTCTGCGCAACTTTCAGAACCTGACCAGCTGGTATGGCTCCTCGGAACATGATGCCCTGCCTACAGATGATCTGTTCTACGCGCTGGCACCTCAGCCCGGGCTGGAGCAGCAGATCTCCAGCGCCATTCTGGCTCCGGATGCCATGGCAGACACGGCTTCCCACACCCTGAACGAGCTGCGCAAAAAGATCCGCGCTACGGAGAACAGCATCCGCGACCGGCTGGAAAGCATGGTTCGCAATATGGATACCTCCAAGTATTTGCAGGAGAGTGTGGTCTCCATTCGCAATGGACGGTATGTTGTGCCCGTTAAGAGCGAGTATCGCGGCGAGGTGAGCGGCATCATCCATGATGTCTCGTCCACCGGTGCTACTGTCTTTGTGGAGCCGCAGGCGGTCGTGGAAGCAAATGCACGCATTCTGCAGTATCGTGCACAAGAAGCGCAGGAGATCGAACGCATTCTGGTGGCATTTACGGCACAGGTAGCTGCCATTGAGCCTCAGTTCCAGTACAGCTACAAGGCAATGCTGGAAATTGATGTGCTGTTGGCAAAGGCTCGTCTGGCTCTGGATATGAAGGCATTCAAGCCCTCTGTCCGCACCGACAGCTCCTTTTCGCTCATCCGGGCGCGTCATCCGCTCATTGACCCCAAAAAGTGTGTACCTGTGGACATTGCGTTGGGTAAAGAGTACGATTCGCTCATCATCACCGGCCCGAACACCGGCGGTAAAACCGTCACCCTGAAAACGGCGGGTCTGCTGTGTGCAATGGCACAGTGCGGCTTCCTGATTCCTGCCGATGAACGCAGTGAGATCTGCGTGTTCGATGAATTTCTTGTGGACATCGGTGATGAGCAGAGCATCGAACAGAGCCTTTCTACTTTCTCCGGCCACATGAAGAAGATCACCGGTATTCTGGAACTTGCCATGCCGCACACGCTGGTCTTATTGGATGAGCTTGGCGCGGGTACTGACCCTGCCGAAGGTGCAGCGCTGGCCGTGGCCATCATCGAGGAACTACGCCGCCGCGGTGTGCTGCTGATGGCAACCACTCACTACGCCGAACTGAAGGTGTTTGCGCTGGAAACCAAGGGTGTAGTCAATGCCAGCTGTGAGTTTGATCTGGAGACACTGCGCCCGACTTACAAGCTGAGCGTAGGTGTGCCCGGCAAGTCCAACGCCTTCCTCATCAGTGAGAAGCTGGGCATCCCGGAGCGTGTCATTGAGGCAGCCCAACAGCATCTGTCTGCCGAGGATAAGCGCCTGGATGCAGTTTTGGGCCAGCTGGACGACCTGAAGCTACAGCTGAAAGAGAGCCAGGACGAGGTTGAGGAGCTGAAGAATGAGGCTTCTCACCAGCTGGAGGCCGCTCAAAAAAAGCGGGATGAATTGATCCAGCAGGGCGAAAACGAGTTGGAAGCTGCCCGTGCCAAGGCCCGTGCGCTGGCACAGCAGGTGGAAAGCAAGGCGTATGCACTGACCGATGAGCTGCGCCAGCTGCAGAAGGACGAGCGCCTGAGCACCCAGCAGAAAGCCCAACGTGCCCGCGAGATTGCAAAGAAAGAGTCTGAAAAGCTCTTTATCGGTACCGAGGTGGTGCATAACCCTGTCAAGGAGTTTGTCCCACTGAAAGAAGTCAAGGTAGGGCAGGAGGTCTGCATTGCAGAGCTCAACCAGCTGGCCACCGTGCTGGCACTGCCGGATAAAAACGGCGATGTTCTGGTGCGTGCCGGCATCATCAAGACCAAGATCCCGCTCAAGGGCCTGAAGCAGCCGGATAAGCTCATCAAAGAGCCTCAGCCCAAAACCAAGGCACAGCAGCGCTATTCCCGCCTGACGGGCGATGCAAACCGGCTCAACGGCAGAGTAGAGCGTGTGCAGCGTTCGGCCAAAATGGAGCTGAATCTGCTGGGCCTGACTGTGGATGAAGCTCTGCCTGAGGTGGATGCTTATATCGATCGCGCCATTCTGAACGGTCAGACAGTGGTGTATCTGATCCATGGCAACGGTACCGGTGCTCTGCGCACCGCGATTCATAAACATCTGCGCGGCAACCGGATGGTCAAAAGCTTCCGGCTGGGACGTTACGGTGAGGGCGAGAGCGGTGTGACCGTGGTTGAATTGAAGTAAAAACATACCGGGAGTTTCCCGGCAGCGCCCGTCCGGAAGATCATTCTTTGGGCGGGCGTTTCTTATAAAACGGCAGGGATGTCATCATGGCAAAACATTCGGTACAGCGCAAAAGAAAGAAAAGGAGCAATAGTTTTTCCTTTGGCAGAGCAGTGGTTCTGGTTCTCTGTTTTATTGGTGTCAGTTTTGGGCTGTATCTGTGGCAGGCGGCTTTCTCCATTGGACAGCCAACACCGACCGTAGACGATGATGATTTTCGTCCGACCATTGGTGAGCCGCCGTACCGTATTGTGATCGATGCAGGACATGGCGGCTCAGATCCAGGGGCAAGGGGAGTGGTGCAGGAAAGCGAGATGACCGCTGCCACAGCGGAGGCTTTGAGCGCCTGGCTGGAGCGTGACCCCAATTATATCCCACTGACCACCCGGGAAAGTTACGACAGCACCGCAAAACCTGCTGAACGCGCCGCTGCCGCCAATGCACAGGATCCGGATCTGTTGTTGTCTGTCCACGGCAATTCGGCACCCGAAGGCTCCAGCGCAGCCGGGTTTGAATGTTATCCGGCTGTTCCGGGACGAGCATACCATCAGGAGAGCTATTATTTTGCAAAGCAGCTTGCCGGGGCTATGCAGGCGGCAGGGGCCAGCCTGCGGGGACGCGGGGGAATCCGATATATCTATTACCAAGGGGAAGTAAAACAGTTGGTGGAGAGCAGCCACAAGGAAGTGCGGGTAGAGCGCAGCTTTACGATTCTGGAAGATGTAAATTGTCCAGCAGTGCTGGCAGAGCAGTGTTTTGTGACCAGCGATACCGATGTAGCCCAGTTCGGCAGTAAGGACGGATGTAAGCGGACTGCGCGTGCATACTATGAAGCAATCTGCGCATACTTTGAAACCACACCATTGTCGGAAGAGTGATGGGTACATATTTTCTATAACAACAGTTGATCGGTCAGACCCTCTGAGATCTCAGAACCAGCAGCGGGAAGAGAGAGGAGGGTCTGATTTTTTGATTATTCTCTTTTCATATAATGCAGGTTATGCGAAACATAGGGGAGTGAAAAAGCCCTCTTTTCCAGTTTTAGGCGTTTTTAAGGCCGCCTCGGCTCAATCTGAGCTCCGGCGGCCTGTTTTACAATAACTGTGTATTTTGCGTTTTTTACACACGTTTTTCCTGTTATTGATCTGTTTGATCTGTTACAGCATCCGATTCATTACAACGACCGTATAGTCCTGCGTGTGATTTCTCAATCCGGTATCTGTGAACTGATTCTTTATCCAGAACGATTCACTTTGCTTGTTGCCATCCACATAACCCAGCCGGATATACTCGTAACCCAGACTGTGCAGATACACACACAGCTCTGTGATGATCCTGCTTCCAATGCCATGTCCCTGTACAGAACGTTCCATCATAAAGAATCCGATGAAGCAGCTTCGTTCCGTTGGATAATGGTCAATAAAGTCCATCACAGCCACAAGCTGCTCGGCATCATCAAAAAATCCGAGATAATACTTATCCTGAGGTTCGTCCATTTTGCGCTGCGGCAAGGCACACATATCATCCCGAATGCTTCCCTCAGTTACAAATGGCGGACAATGTTCATAAAACTGTGTGTTTTTCTCACAAAGAGCTAAAATCAGCGGAATATCGCGCTTTGTCAACATCTGCACATGATAACTCTTAGAGAAGTTGATATAGTTCATACAGTTTCCTTATCCCCGGGCATAGAAGAGATATCCACCCGGATGCCATCATTGGCAGCACCCTCAAAAGCTTCCATCGGGCTGGCAGCTTCTTCAACATCCATCGAATCGGCGTTATTTTTCACTCTGTTCTCCCCTGCTGCCCGTTTTGTTGTATCCAAGCGTGCTTTTTCGGGTGTGACCGTGCCCAGCGGGTTCTGCTCAATGGCGGCACGCACCTGAAATTCTTGCAGATGCGTATAAATTTGCGTTGTACCCACACTGCTGTGACCCAGCAGCTGCTTAAGGGTCAGAATATCCACATTGCCGGTCTGATACATCAGCGTTGCCGCAGTGTGACGCAGCTTATGGGTGGAAAAGCCCTTGAGCCCGGCCGCTTTCATGGCACCGGTGACGAGCTGCTCCACCCTGCGGTTGGAAATGCGCTCCTTCCGGCGGCGCGTCACAAACACAGCCTTTTCCTTTGGATTCAGGCCCTCCATCGTGTTGCGTTTGGCCAGGTAGAGCTGCAGGGCTTCGACGCAGGCCTCATTCAGATAGACCATCCGTTCCTTGTGGCCCTTGCCAAAGAGCCTGATCTGCCGCTGTTCCAGGTCGATATCGCCCAGATCCATGCCCACCAACTCAGAAAGCCGCATTCCGCAGTTCAGGAACAGAACCACCATGCAGTAATCCCGCTCCGGAAAATCGCTCTGATATTGCGTGCTCTCCAGCAGATCCATGGACTGTTCCGCTGTCAGATATTTTGGCAGGACTTTATCCTGCTTGGGCGGCTTGATGGAGGCAGTCGGGTTCTCTGTCAGCTTATTGACCTGATTGACCAAGTAATCATAAAAGCCGTGCAGGCTGGCCAGCCGCCGGGCGGTCGAGGATTTCTTGTTGCCGCATTCGCGGTTCAGAAAATAGAGGTATTCATAGATGTCCTCTTTGCTCACACTGCCCCAGAAGGCCGTATCCAGACCCTTGGGGTCAATATCCTTGATCTCCGTATCTGCCGGAACCAGCCCGCGGCGGCGTTTCATAAAACGGGAAAAACCGCGCAGATCGCAGTAATAACTGAAGGCCGTGTTGGCGCTTTTGCCCGCGATCACCTCCAGGTACCGCACATATTCCACAATATCCGGCGAAGCATCATCAAACGGCGGATGCTTGCCCGGATTTTTTTCATCAAGATAGATCGACATAGTTTCTCCGTAAATTCGTTACAACCGGTCTGATTTCAATGCATGGATCGCATCCGAGATATAAGCCGCACCTATCAGCTTCATGCCCGGATAATCTGCCGGGTTCAGGTGGGCAAGGCTATGTTTTGGCACCACAGCCCGCTCAAAGCCGATGCGCTCGGCTTCCCGCAGGCGTTGTTCAAGGTTGGGCACACTGCGCACCTCACCGCCCAGACCCACTTCCCCAATGGCAATGAGCTTATCGCTCACGGGGCAGTCCAGCAGAGACGACACCATACACAGGCAGACCGCCAGATCGCAGGCAGTATCCCGCAGGGCAATGCCGCCCACTATGTTGATATAGACATCCAGATTGCCAAAGAAATACCCTGCCCGTTTTTCCAGAACGGCAATGAGCAGATTCATGCGGTTATAATCATAGCCGCTGCAGGCACGGCGCGGTGCCGGGAAATTCGTTTTGGTGGCAAGGGCCTGGATCTCGCTTAGAATGGGGCGGCTGCCCTCCATCGTACAGGCGACGCAGTTACCGGAAACCCCCAGCGGACGGCCTTCCAAAAGCATCTGGGAAGGGTTTTCGATCTCCTCCAGCCCCTGCCCTGTCATATCAAACATGCCCAGTTCATTGGTGGAGCCATAGCGGTTCTTGGCAGCTCGCAGAATGCGATAAGGCAGCATTTTGTCGCCCTCAAAGTAGAGCACAGTATCCACGATGTGCTCCATGACCTTGGGGCCTGCAATGGCTCCGTCTTTGTTGACATGGCCCACAATGAACATGGGGATCTCCTGCTTTTTGGCTACCGCCAGCAGACGGGCGGCGCTCTCCTTGACCTGACTGACCGTACCGGCCGAGGAAGAAAGATCCATACAGCGCATCGTCTGGATAGAGTCGATGACTACAAGCTCCGGCTTTTCCTTTTCAATCAGGCCGCAGATCTCGTCCACATCGTTCTCCGCAGCAAGATAGATGTTCTCCTGCGGCACTTTCAACCGCGCAGCACGCAGTTTGACCTGACGGACAGATTCCTCACCCGTGATATACAGAACAGAATGCTGGTTGGAGATGGCACCGCAGAGCTGCAAAAGCATCGTAGATTTGCCAACACCCGGTTCTCCGCTGAGCAAAACCACGCCGCCCAGCACGATGCCGCCGCCCAGCACCCGGTCAAGCTCCGATATGCCGGTCAGGATGCGGCTTTTCTCTTCCGTAGTGCTGATATCGGCCAACCGCCGGGCCGTCAGCGAGGTGACACCCTCCTGCCGGGCAGGTGCTGCCGCTTTGCTGCTGGAAAGCCCTGCCTTGGGCGCTTCCGCAACAACATCCTCATTCATGGTATTCCAGCTGCCGCAGCTGGGGCAGCGGCCCATCCAGCGCGGGCTGGTTTCACCGCAGTTGGAGCAGACGTAAACAGTTTTGAGCTTTGGTTCCTTCATGGTGCACTCCCTGCAAAAACGCCGCTGGAAAAGCGGCGCTCAATTTCATTGTTCTGTTTTAGTTTACCACATTCTGTTGTCTGCCGCAACTGCTCCCTTACTTTACCTCAACAACGGTGATATTTTGGGCTGTCACACTGCTCTTGCTCAACACAATGTCACGGATCTGCGCTACCTGTGCAGCCGTTAAGGCATCGCCCGAGGTCATAACAGTCAGATCGGCCCGACCTGACTGCAGAAAGCAGAGACAATCCGCAAACCCCTTGGCCTTGACCAGTGTCTCGATCTCGTTTTCCGCGTTGAGATCCGCAAGGTTTCCGGTCAGCTGGCTGGTATACTCCTTCTTTTCTTCCGTGGAGAGAGAAGCGGATTTCAGCGCTTTCTGAATGCTGTCCATGGCTTCATCGTGGGCTTTGGTCCGCTTGAGCCGCGCTTCTTCAAAGAACTTGGAGCCGCTGTTGTTTGCAACGCTCACAAGCTGAGCTTCGCCATAATTCTTGTTGGCACTGGAAACCGCTTCGGCTTCAGTCATCAGTTCATCCGTAACGGGAACGGTCTCCTGACTGACGGCAGAGACGTTGACTGCATCCTCTTCCAGCGTCACACCGGTGCGGGCATACTGCCAGTTCAGATAAACGGCAATGACCAGTGCTGCTGCCAGAGTAATGGCTGTTGCTTTGCGGGTATTCTTCGAGATGGCTCTCATAGCTGTTTCCTCCTTATATTACATGGTGCGTTATCCTTTGCGCTGTTCTACACAAATTCGATTGGCCGAAAGATCCAGCAGTGCCCGGACAAGCTCTGTGATACGAGCGGCGACCCGGACATCTCCCCCACCATCACAGACAACAGCCACACCGCAGACGGCAGGCAGATAGGTCGTCTCTTCCAGGGCGGAGCCATCCTCCAGCAGAACATGGGTCTCCTGGTTCTGCATCTGGCCGGACTGCGTATCCACAGCATAGATCGTTTCTTCCCCACTTTCCAGTGTCACCATCACAACGGTTTTTCCTGCCCCATCGAGCTGTTCGATCAGCTCTGTCAGCTGTGTTTCCAATTGCTCCCGGTAGGCAGTTTCTGAAACAGCAGCAGAACTGCCTGCATTTGCTGCGGTTTTTGCGGGGGTCGAGAATAATTCTGAGAATAAGATCAGCAGCATTGCCGCCACACCCAGAATGATTGCGAGCTGGGTGCGGTTTTGCTTCTGGAGCAAACCGGCAAAGAGGCTCTGTTCCCTGCTCTTCATCCGGAAAGGTTCCCCTCCTTTGCTTCCTGTCCGCTGCTGCGGGCATCCAGTTCAGCCTGAATGGCATCTTCCAGCGTGCCCATGGATGCGGGCGAAAGATCCGGCACAGAAAAGGACTGAACTTCTGTCCGGAGCTGAGGGATGACCTGTAAAAGCACCACTAAAATATATAGTCCAGCCACGGCTTTTATGCACCGTCGGGCCCAGCTGTTTCCTGTGAGCCGGGCCAGCAGCTCTGCGCAGATACAGGCAGTGCAAAAGACCACAGCTGCGCTTTTCAATGTCTGCATCAAACGCCTCCCAGCATAAAAAGAAGTGCGGTTCCTGTTACGGCCAGCCCGAAAAAGAGCGCGATACAGGCCATCATACACCGGACAGCAGAAGCAAAACAGGTAAGCAGTGCCTGTCCACGGTTGTTTCCGGTCAGGCTGCACAGCGTACCGCAGAGAATGATACATCCCAGATGCGCAAGCATCCCGAGATACAGTGGCAGAAACTCAGCCAATAAAATCAGGATAGCGGCCATTCCAAGGCCGCTTTTGAGCAATTGGATGCCTGCCAGAACAGCCTCGGAAGCATCGCTCAAACTCTGCCCCACAATGGGAATGGTGCCGGTGAGAAACTGTCCTGTGCGCAGCGCCGTTCGGTCGAGCTGTGCGGCAGAGATGCGCTGGAATCCCAACAGTGCAGCCAGCAGCTTTCCAGTAAGGGAAAGTCCCTTTTGCAGCAGTGTCCCTGCCGCTTTGCACAGGTTCCCCAGGCAGCTCTGTTCCGTGATACAGCAAGCCATGCTCAATGCAAGGAAGCATTCCAGAATGGGCGGTACAAAGGCCGTCAGGGCCTGTGCCAGCAGACAAAGCAATGTCAGAAAAAAGCCGCTTGCGGCGGCCCCGGCACTTGTCTCACCACCCATGATCAGAACACCGGCATAGACAGGAAGAAAACCGGAGAGAAAGCGGTTCCAGCTTTCGATCTGCGCGCACAGCTGCCGGGCAATTTCAAGCAATGGTTCCCACAGGAGGATCCCACACCCACCGGCGCAGACAGGATCACACCAGCTGTGATCACCTTCCTCCCCCAGAAACAGACTGACTATGGCAGACAGGAGCAGAAACAACAGCAGTGCGGCATAACCGCGGATGCTTTCCCGCAGTGTCTGGAACAGAGACGAAGTGCAAAAACTTTGCAGAACGCTCCACGGGTCTTCTGCTACCTGCAAAGCATCCACAGGGCTTTGGTCAAGATAAGGCTGCCAGAGCTCTGCTCCCGGCAGCTGTGTGTGCAAACCGGCACTCTCTGCCGCAAAAACTGTCGGGGCGCACAGGCAGAGGCTTGTTCCCACCAGCAGAAAAGCCCACCACTTCCAGTTCTTCATCTTGCAATGCTCCCAATCGTCTGCAGGATCTCTTCCAGCAAGGGCCACGCCGCTGCCAGTACAAGACACCGACCTGCCAGTCCAACACACCACCCTAAAGATTCTGCCCCGGCTTCCTCACACAGGGTGCGGGTATAATCTGTCAGCAGAACGATAGCCGCACTCCGTACAAGGCAGGAAAAAGCCCCGCTGTCAGCTTGTCCAGCCAGGCGTGCTATGCCGGAAAGTACTGTCCGGATGCTTGTCCCTGCCCGCACCAGCAGCACCAGCGCTGCCCCAAGGGAGAGCAGGAGTGCATAGGCGGGGGCCTGCTTTTCCAGAACTGCATAGAGCAGTGCCGCGAGCAGCGCAATGCCGAACACAGCCACGGCTGCACTCATAGTGCAAACAGCGACTTGATGGTAACGAACAGCACACTGATCTGTTTGACCAGGATGGACAGCACGACCACCAGACCGGCCAATGTCGTCATCATTGCCTGATCCTCCCGCCCGGAGCGGATCAGCAGTTGGTTCAGCACGGCAACAATGATGCCAATGGCCGCAATTTTGAAGATAAGGTCAATCTCCATCCGCGTCCTCTCCTTTTGAGCTGATTCATCCCAGCAGAATGGCAGCTGCAAGCCCGACGGCCAGGCCCAGCTTGTGCGAAAGCATCGACTGCGTCCGGGCCGCAGCTTCACCTTCCTGCAAGGCTGCCTGAAACTGTGCCTGATACAATTCAAGCCGTCTGCACTCCTGCTCCGCTTCCAACCGCCCCAGGCCTGAAAAACATTCTGAGAAGCGGGTGCGTTCTTCTAAGGTCAGGGAGGGAAAGGGCTCCAGCGTTTGTAACGAAACCGTTTCTGGTGGAAGCTGCCCATCCTGTATCAATTTCCGGCAGAGAAGATTCAGGTCACTGCGGCGGAAGCTGATTTCCTGATGCAGCGTTTCCAGCAGATCCAGGGTTTTGCGCAGGGCTTCCAGATGCGCCTGCGCCTGCTGATGAAAGCTGTCGCCTGCGCACCAGCCGCAGACGACAAAACAGCAGACACTCAACCAGCGCAGAGGGCTCATAGAAACCGCACCTCCCCGATGCAGCCGGGTGCTTGTCTACCGGTCAGCCAGACGAGCACCCGCACCGCGCCGCGCTCCATCAGATATTTTACCTGTGGGCGCATGGTCGCCTCTTCGGGTGTGGCAGCATGAAGGGTGGCAATAAAATCCACCCCGCTGAACAGGCCCTGCTCCAGCGCTGTGACCTCATCCAGACCTCCCAGCTCATCCAGCAGGATCACCTGTGGCGAAAGGGTGCGCAATGCCATCTGCACTGCTTGTCCCTTGGGGAGCCCGGCAAGAACATCCAGCGCCTCGCCGTGTGTATTCCCGGCAAAGAGCTCCCGCCGTTCATCAATGACCGAAAGGATCTTCTGCTGCCGGACGAGCTCCCGGGCAATACTGCGCAGCAATGTGGTCTTGCCGCTGCCCGGCTCTCCAACAAGAAGCATCCCGATGAAATGCCCCCGCAATGCTGCGGTCAGTTCCTGTGGAAGCGGAACGGTCTTTTCCCGGGCAATGCGCAGGTTGACAGAGGTAAGCTCCTGCAGAACCGTGCCCTGTTCCGGGTTTTGCAAAAAACGCCCGCCAAGCCCTGCCCGACAGCCATTTTCCAGTGTAACATAGCCCTGTGCGATCTCTGTCTGATGGGTATGGACTGAACCGCCGCAGAGGGTGAACAGGATCTCTTCCATCTGCAACGGGGTCAGCTGCATCGTTTGCAGTGCATTCAGTTCAGGTGCCAGCTGTGCAGGTGTGCAGCTGCACCCCTGCACCGTAAACTGTGGAGCACAGCCCAGCCGGAGCCGCAGCTCATGTACAGTTTCCGCATCTTTTGACGGGAGCTGCCCCAGCGGCCTTGCCAGCCATTGGGGCAGTGTCTGCACCACCTGATAATACTCGTCCATCTTCTGTTCTCCTTCCGTGTCCTTTGCCATCAGTGTATGCACCGGCCCGGAGGTTAGAACCCGCAGGGCGCAGAAAAGCCCGCACAGCATCCAAACTGTACGGGCTTTTTAGAACAGGTTTTCTGATTATTGCTGGGACTTATCCTCTGCGATCATAGCAAGAAACTCTACCTCGGTCAGCACAGGCACACCCAGTGCCTGTGCTTTGGTCAGCTTGGAACCTGCGGCGGCACCAGCCACCACATACGCTGTTTTTTTGGAAACAGAACCGCTTGCTTTGCCGCCATTCTTTACGATAAGTGCCTCAGCTTCACTGCGGGAGAGTGTTTCCAGCGTTCCGGTCACGACCAGCGTTTTCCCGGCGAGCTTATCGCCCTTGGGCTCCCCCTTCCATTGCATGTTCACACCGGCATCGGCCAGACGGTGCACCAGATCCGTTGTGCCATCCTTGGCAAAGAATTCAGTCACGCTCTGGGCCATCACGCCGCCAAAACCATCAATCTCGCCGATCTGCTCCTCGGTTGCTTCCCGGATGGCCTGCAGAGAGCCAAAATGCTCTGCCAGCAATGCGGCGGCTTTATCGCCGATGTTGCGGATTCCAAACGCAAACATCAGCTTATCCAGATTGTTCTGCTTGGAAGCTTCGATCGCCTGCAGAAGATTGTTTGCGCTCTTTTCCTTGAACTTTTCCAGCGTGAGCAGCTGCTCTATTGTCAAGTCATAGAGATCTGCCGCAGAGTGTACCAGCCCTTTATCCACCAGCTGCGTGGCGACCATGGTGCCCAGACCGTCGATGTCCATGGCATCCCGGGATGCAAAGTGGATGATATTGCGGAGTGCCTGTGCGGGGCATTCCGGGTTGACACAGCGCAAAGCAGCTTCATCTTCCAGGTGCACTGCCGGAGCACCGCAGGAAGGGCAAAATTCCGGCATCTGGTAAGGCTGAGCGTCCGGTTCGTGGCGGGTCACACCGATGACCTCCGGAATGATATCACCCGCCTTGCGCACCTGAATGGTATCTCCGATACACAGACCCAGTTGACGGATAAAATCTTCATTGTGAAGGGTGGCACGGGAAACCGTGGTACCTGCCAGAAACACCGGGTCAAAACAGGCGGTGGGAGTCAGAACGCCGGTGCGTCCCACGCCGACTTCAATACTGCGCAATGTGGTCTCCTTGACCTCGGGCGGATACTTGAACGCAATGGCCCAGCGCGGGAATTTGTTGGTGGAGCCCAGCAGTTCCCGCTGTGCAAAGTTGTTCACCTTGATCACAGCACCGTCCATATCAAAATCCAGTGCTGCACGGTTCTGGCCGATCTGCTCGATCTCTGCAATGGCATCCTCGATATCATGCACGATATGATAACGCGGGGAGACCGGCAGGCCCAGACTCTTGAGGTAGTCGAGGCTTTCGGCATGGCTGGTCAGTTCCCTGCCCCGCACCTGCTGGACGTTGAATACGAAGATGGACAACCCCCGGCTGCCGGTGATCTTAGAATCCTTCTGACGCAGAGACCCTGCGGCAGCATTGCGCGGATTTTTGAACGGTGCCGCACCCTGTAATTCCTGTTCCGCACAAAGGTGCTGGAAGGCATCGTGCGGCATGTAGACCTCGCCGCGCACTTCCAGATATTCCGGGGCATTTTTCAAAGTCTTTGGAATACGCTTGATAGCCTTGACATTGGCTGTCACATCTTCACCCACCACGCCGTCGCCGCGGGTGGAAGCACGCACAAGTACGCCGTTCTCATATTCCAAGCTGCAGGAAAGGCCGTCGATCTTGATCTCGACGACATATTCCGGCTCGATCCCGGCTTCCCGTACCCGGCGGTCGAAATCGCGCAGTTCATCGAAGGAAAACGCATCCAAAAGGCTTTCCATCTTCACAGCATGTGTCACCTTGGCAAAGCGCCCGCTGGGGGTTCCGCCCACTTTCTGGGTCGGAGAATTCGCAGTGACCAGCTGCGGGAATTCTGCTTCCAATGCTTTCAGCTCCCGGGTCAAAGCGTCATATTCAAAATCCTCCAGCTCCGGGGCATCCTGATCATAGTATAAACGGTTGTTCCTTTCAATGATCACGCGTAGCTCTTCCGCGCGTTTGCGTGCCTGTTCCAGTTCCACGTTCGTTTACTCTCCTTTTCCCAATACCAATACTGTAATTATACCATATTTCAAAAGCAAAATACAGCCAAAAGTGCTGCCGGTGACTCGGGAGTGAACGTGCCGAATCCTAACAAGACAGTCGCTTTATTTTGCCCAGGTGGGTTCCTCCGTGCCATCATAATCGAACAGGCCGTCATTTTTCTCTTCCATGGCCTTGATCATGTGGTAGGTGTATTCGTTATACGGCGTGGGAATCCCAAGCTCCTTTCCCATCCGCATCAGCGCTCCCGAGAACATATCGATCTCTGTATGCCGTCCGGCATCCAGATCCTGCAGAGTGGAATAACGGGCTGTGGCAGGAACAGCGCATCCGTGGCTGACGGCATCTGCGATGCGCAGATCAATGCCCCGTGCAGTTGCAATGGCTTCCAGTTCCCGGCGCAGGCCATCGCTGATGGCTTTCATGTGGACGCTGTCCCGGTAGCAGCCCACACCGGCTCCCAGAATCGCCTGCGGCAGATTGTTGCAGACGTTCAGCCGGAACTTGCTCCACATCTCTTCCTGAATGTGTTCCGTAACCCGGAAGTTGACCCCGGAATCCGTGAACAGTTCCCGCACTGCCTTGACACGTTCACTCTCAAACGGTGCAAATCGCTCGCCATAGATTACACCAAGTGTTGCATCCGGGTCAAAATGGTAACCATCCGCTTCCTTGTGAGACGCAACCTTGATGAAGGAATACAGCAGATGCTCTGCACCCACCTGTGCGGCGATCAGCTCCTCGCTGTCCACACCATTCATCAGACTCATCACAACGGTATTGCTGCCGACAGCGGTCTTGATGCTTTCCAAAGCTCCGGGCAGTGAGCCATATTTCAGTGCAACGACCAACAGGTCTACGCCCTGCGCTTCCTGCGGGGTCCAGACCTCCGGGCGGTAAACTGCTCCATTGATGGCGCAGCCGCTTTCTTTCAGCCGCCGGGCACGGTCACCTTCCGCGATCACACCCAGACGGATATTATCCTTTTTAGAAAGCCCCCAGATGATGTAAGAGCCCACCGCTCCAGCGCCCAAAATGGCAACAGATTGTATTTTCATGTTAGATTCCCCCTCTTTGATTTGTCCGATTCCATTGTAGCACGAATTCGATTTGCTGGAAAGAGAAATGAAAATGCAAAGCTATTTTTGCACATAGATTTTACAGCAATTTGATTGCAGCGGATGCTGATGTGCCGCGGGGCAGCGGATATGCTGGGCGCAACCTTCAAATTGACCGCAAACGGTGCCAAAGTGCTTTAAAGCAGAACAAAAAGCCCCCGGAGAACTTTTTGCGGTTCTCCGGGGGCTGATTTTACGCGTTATAAAACATAGATACGTCTGTTATTCTCAGATAGAAATCGTATTACAAACGTCAATGAGCACCGGGTCCAGTGTCTTGGTCATCTCCAACGCCTCATCCACGGGGTAATCCACGAGGTGCTCACCCTTCATACCAACGATACGGTTGTACTTACCCTGCTCCAGCAGGCAGACAGCGTGATAGCCCATTGCGGAAGCATTCACGCGGTCACGCAGAGTGGGAGAGCCACCGCGCTGGACATGGCCCAGAATGGTAGCACGGGTATCGATGCCGGTGCGGGCCTGGATCTCGTTGGCGATCTCCTGAGAGTGGCCGATGCCCTCGGC
Organism: Faecalibacterium sp. Marseille-Q4164; assembly: GCF_017377545.1. Classification (NCBI taxonomy): domain Bacteria; kingdom Bacillati; phylum Bacillota; class Clostridia; order Eubacteriales; family Oscillospiraceae; genus Faecalibacterium; species Faecalibacterium sp. Marseille-Q4164. The sequence goes on from NZ_JAFREJ010000001.1 coordinate 444,330, forward strand.
AACGATAACAATGAAGTGGCGCTTACCGGTGCGCTGCGTCTCGGTGATCTTATCCAGAATGTCGTGCTGCATATCGAATTCCTTTTCGGGCAGCAGCACAGCCATGGCACCGGAGGCAATGGCAACGTTCAGAGCGATGTAACCCGCATTGCGGCCCATGACCTCGACCACGCTGCAGCGGTCATGGCTCTGGGTGGTATCGCGCAGCTTGTCGATCATTTCCAGGGCGGTGTTCATTGCGGTATCGTAGCCGATGGTGTAATCGGTGCAGGCGATATCATTATCGATGGTGCCGGGCAGACCGATCATCGGAATGCCGCGGTGTGCCAGCTCACGGGCACCACGGTAGGAGCCGTCGCCGCCGATGACCACCAGCGCGTCAATGCCCAGCTCACGGCACTTTGCAGCGCCCTTGTCCTGACCCTCCTTGGTCTTGAACTCCAGGCAGCGGGCCGTATACAGGATGGTGCCACCGGCAGAGATGATATTGGAAACGCTGCGCAGGTTCATTTCAAAGCACTCGCCGTCCAGCAGGCCATTGTAGCCGCGCTGAATGCCGATCATACGGAAGCCCTTGTGCAGGCCTGCACGGACAACGGCGCGAACTGCAGCATTCATACCCGGAGCGTCGCCGCCGCTGGTCAGCACACCAATCGTTTTGATTTGCTTTTCCATGGAAAGATTCCCTCCAATTGTTTCGTCATTTACCTATGGAGCACTTACCCTCTCTCTTTGGGCACCAGCTCCATCGCCTTGCTCAGATCATAACTTGCCTTTAGACATTATAACACAGTTCCCGCTTGAATCCAATACCTTTTTGGCACTTCGTTAAAAGTTTATTAAAATTCACAGGCGTACGTCTTGGTGTTGTTTTTGGCACACGTGCACCTGGTTTGAATCGTTCCTGCGCATGTCATTTTGTTGCAACATTCTTTTCGCCCACGATGCGCTGCAGTTCCTCAAAGAAAAGCGGATGCCCTGATGTATACAGCCTGCGGGGAGCCGCCAGCTTCTGTTTTGTGTCCTCCAGATAGAAGATCACCGGCATATCACCGTCAAAAATCTCCAGCAAATTGACCACCTTGGCGTACTCCGGGCTCGTGCGGGAGGGCAGCCGGACGTAGAGCCGCCGGGCTGCATCCCGCATCTGATTAGGGCGGTTGGCCTGCGGCCTGACGGGGTTATAGCCCTCAATGGGCGAGATACTCTCGGCGACCAGGCGGGCAGGTTCATCCTCTCGGATAGACAGGCGGCCCTCAATGACCACGACCGCGTTATCGTGCAGCACGTCCCGGAATGTTTCCAGTGTGCGCGGGAACACGATGACCTCCATGGTGCCGGTCAGATCCTCTACGCTGGTATAGGCCATCATGCTGTTAGTCTTTGTTGTCACCATTTTGCTCTTGACGATGGTGCAGACGATGCGGACATGGCTATTGTCCGGCACATTGGCATCCTCACCGGTCAGAGCTTTGATGGTGTGGGTGGCAAACTGAGCCGACTGCTCCCGGTAGGCATCCAGCGGATGACCGGAAAGGTACAAGCCGCTGACCTCTTTCTCCTGTTGGAGCAGCTCGGCGTGGGTATACTCAGGGCAGGGCTTGATCTCATAGCTGTCGGTGGCAGACGTATCGTGCGTGCCGCTCATCATCGAGAAGAGGTCGATCTGACCATCCAGATTCTTCCGGCTGTCACTCTCGATGCTCTTGAGTACGCCCTCAGTTGCTTCGACCAGACTGCGGCGGTTGGAGCCGAGATTATCAAAGGCACCGGCCTTGATGAGGCTTTCCACAGTGCGGCGGTTCAGCTCGGTACCATGCATCCGTTTGCAGAAATCGTACAGGCTGGTATAAGGCTTTTCCTGCCGCTCCTCTACGGAGCGCTCGATCAGCCGGGTGCCGACATTTTTTACGGCGTTCAGGCCAAACCGGATCCGACCGCTGTCCTCTGCAGTAAAGCCGCTGCCCGAGATATTGATATCCGGCGGCAGGACCTTGATCCCCAGCCGGGCGCACTCGCCGGAATACTCGATGACTTTGCCGGTGTTGTCCAGGACACTGGTCAGCAGCGCAGCCATAAACTCGCTGGGGTAATGGCACTTGAGGTAGGCTGTCTGGAATGCCACATAGGCATAACAGGCGGCATGACTCTTGTTGAAGGCGTAGGATGCAAAGCTGGACATCTCATCGTAAATTTCGTTTGCAACCTTTTCCGAGATGCCGTTTGCCACACAGCCCGGGCACTCGTTGCCGGGGTCTGTGCAGCCGTGGACAAAATGTTCCCGCTCCGCCTCCATCACAGCGTGTTTCTTCTTGCTCATGGCACGGCGGACATTATCTGCCTGCCCGAACGAAAAGCCCGCCAGCTCCCGGAAGATCTGCATGACCTGTTCCTGATAGACGATGCAGCCATTGGTCACATCCAGAATGTGGGCCAGCTGCGGGGTCTTATAGCTGATTTTGTCCGGTTCATGGCGGTTGCGCAGGTAGGTCGGGATGGAATCCATCGGGCCGGGGCGGTACAGGCTGATCAGAGCGATGACATCTTCCAAATTCTGCGGCTGCAGGCCCACCAGCACCTGCTTCATACCCGAGGATTCAAGCTGGAACACGCCTTCGGTCTCACCCCGGGAGAGCATTTTGTAGGTTTCAGGATCGTCATAATCCAGCTTGGCGATGGAGAAATCCGGTTCTTTTTTCTGAATGGCCAGCTCCGCATCCCGGATGACCGTCAGGGTGCGCAGGCCGAGGAAGTCCATCTTCAGCAGGCCCAGCTCCTCGATCTCCGTCATGTTGAACTGGGTCACGGGCAGGCCATCGTTGGTGGCAAGGGGCAGATAGTAATCCGTTGGTTCCGGGGTAATCACAACACCGGCTGCATGGGTAGAAGCGTGGCGGGGCATTCCCTCCACCTTCATGGCAGTGTCGAGCAGTTCCGTCACCTTCGGGTCCGTTTCATACATCCGCCTGAGCTCCGGTGAGACCTCCAACGCATGTTTGATGGTCATTTTGAGCTCCGCCGGGACCTGCTTTGCCACTACATCCACTTCCTGATACGGCATTCCCATCACACGGCCCACATCGCGAATCGCATTGCGGGCAGCCATGGTGCCAAAGGTAACGATCTGAGCTACATGATCAGCGCCATACTTGCGGTTGACGTAGTCGATCACCTCCTGGCGGCGCTCGTAGCAGAAGTCCACGTCGAAATCGGGCATACTGACACGTTCCGGGTTCAGGAAGCGCTCAAAGATCAGGTTATAGCGAATGGGGTCAATGTCAGTGATGCCCACGCTGTATGCTGCGATACTGCCCGCACCGGAGCCACGGCCCGGGCCCACCGGGATCCCCTGGCTCTTGGCATAGTTGACGTAATCCCAGACGATAAGGTAATAGTTGGTATAGCCCATCGTCTTGATGACACTGATCTCGTAGTTCAGACGGTCTTTGTTGGCCTGCGGCACATTGGAACCGTAGCGGCGCTCCAGACCCTCCCAGCAGAGCTTTTCAAAGAACGCCTGGTTGTCCATGCCGCCGGGGGCCTTATAATACGGAATTTTGGTGTTACCAAACTCAAAATCAAAATTGCACTGGTCGGCAATGATCTGTGTGTTGGCACAGGCATCCGGCACCATGGCAAACAGATCGTACATCTCATCCGTTGTTTTAACGTAGAATTCGTCGGTCTGGAACTCCATACGGTCGGCATCCTGCATGGTTTTTCCGGTCTGGATGCAGAGCAGGATCGCCTGCATCTTGGCATCCTCCTTGCGCAGGTAGTGGGAATCGTTGGTGGCTGCCATAGGGATGCCGGTCTCCCGTGCCAGCTTGATGAGCTGAGGCAGCACAATGTTATCCTCTTCCAGCCCGTGATCCTGCAATTCAATGTAGTAATTGCCCTCACCAAAGAGGTCGCGATACCACAAGGCAGAAGCCTTAGCGCGCTCGTAATCGCCGGACAGGATCGCCTGCGGGATCTCACCCGCCAGGCAGGCAGACAGGCAGATGAGGCCTTCGTGGTATTGTTCCAGCAGCTGCTTATCCACACGCGGCTTGGAGTAGAAGCCCTCGATAAAGGCGGCAGAAACCAGCTTGGCAAGGTTTTTATAGCCTGTCTCGTTCTTGCACAACAGAATCAGATGATTGTTGCCATCGATCTTGTTCACCTTATCAAAGCGGGTGCGGGTGGCCACATAGACCTCACAGCCGATGATGGGTTTGATGCCCGCCTTTTTGGCTGCCTTGTAAAACTGCACACAGCCGTACATCACACCGTGGTCGGTGCAGGCAATGGCAGTCTGGCCGCACTCCTTCACCCGATCCATCAGCTGGTCAATGCGGCAGGCACCGTCCAGCAGACTGTATTCTGTATGGATATGGAGGTGGACGAAGTCTCTTCCCTGCTTATTGCCCTCACTGGGTTCGATCATTTCGTTTCCTCCTTTTCCGCGTTTTCTTCCAATCTTCTGCGCAGATCCTCTGCCAGCGCTTCCAGCTTCTTCATCCGGTGCGAAAGCCCCGATTTGCTCACGGGCGGGTCAAAACAGGCACACAGAGCTGTCAGGGACAAGTCCGGATTTTCCATTCGCATGGCCGCAGCCTGCTGCAAGACCTCGGGCAGTGTTTCCAGCGCACCCTGCTCCTGCAAAAAACGGATTGCACGGGTGGTCTGGGCATTGGCCCGGGCCGTTTTGCCCAGATTTGCGGTATCACAATTGGTCTGACGGTTGATCTGGTTGCGCAGCTGCTTGACTGCCTTCTGGGCATTCATCCGGGCCGAAGCTTCTGCCGCTCCCATAAACGCAAGGATGCGCTCCACGCTGGCGCTGCTTTTGACGTAAATCAGGTTTACGCCGTTGCGGCGGGTACGGTGGGGCGCAAATTCATGCTCAGCAAGCAGGGCCTCAAAATCCTTTGCAAGGTTGGTGCGTCCGGTCAGAAATTCCAGATTATACTCCTTCTGTGGGTCCGTCACAGTGCCGCCGCACAGGAACGCCGTGCTGATATAGGCACTCACGCAGGTCTGACACCGGATGAGCCCCGGGTCGATCTGCAAGCTTGTCTCGCTGCCCGTGGTGCCGAACAGCTCGTGCATCCGGCGCACCTGCTCCGGTTCCCGGATGCCGAACTCATATACCACACCGCTGGGGCGGGGCTTTTCCAGCACCGCGCCCTGCACGCCGCAGCGGGCAAACAACTGTTCGGCCACACGGGCGGTCAGCTCCTGTTCAGTCTGCAGCACAAGGCCCCGTGCATCAAAATATTTGGCAAAGCAGGCGATGCCATAGGCTGCCGCCCGCACACAGCAATCCTTTTGCAGCTGCAAACTGCGCTGTGCGATCTCTTCCCGTGCCTGGGATGCAAAACTCATGTCGCTCTCATTTCTGTTCTCACGGGCTCTGCCGGGTCAGCGCGCCGCATCACGGTGCTGAATGCCGGTCTGATAGCCCAGTTGTTTGCAATATTCCGCGATTTTCCGCGCAAAGGTGATCGAGCGGTGCTTGCCGCCCGTGCAGCCCACTGCAATGGTCAGCTGGCTTTTCCCCTCCTTGACATAGAGGGGCAGCGCATACTCCAGAAAGCTTTCGTACCTGCGCAGCAGTTCCTTTGCCTCCGGGTGACCCATGACAAAATCCACCACTTCCTCATCCAGCCCCGTTTTATGCTTGAGCTCCGGGATATAGAAAGGGTTGGGCAGGCAGCGGACATCCAGCACCAGGTTCGCATCCTCTGGGATGCCGAACTTGAAGCCGAAGGACATCACGGTGAGCCGCATTGCTGCCTTTGCCCCGCCATCTGGCGCAAACAAATTACAAATGCGCTCCTTGTTCTGGGCCGTGGAGAGAAACTCCGTGTTGATGGTGTAGTCTGCCCGCTCCCGGAAGGGCTGCAGGATCTGCCGTTCCTTTGCCAGCGCTTCCCGGGTGGAGATTCCCTCGGCAATGCTGATGGGATGGCGGCGGCGGGTCTCGCTGTAACGGCGCATCAGTACATCATCCGGGGCATCGATGAATAAGATCTCATACTCGATGCCCTGCTCATCCAGCTGGTGCAGCGCCTGTTCGATCTGCTCGCTGGTGTGGCAGCCGCGCACATCCATGGAGAGCGCTACCCGCTTGAGCTGGTTATCGCCTGCCTTGGAGAACGCCGTGATGCTGGGCAGAAGCTCTGCCGGAACATTGTCGATACAAAAAAAGCCGATATCCTCCAGTGCGTTCATCGCAACCGATTTTCCCGCACCGGAAAGCCCGCTGACGATCAGAAGATCCATACCATTTTCCCTCTTATGCCTTGACCACTCGAATTTCCTTTTCCAGGTCGTACCCGGTCTTTTCCTTTACGACTGCCCGCACCTCATCGCAGAGGGCCAGCACATCAGCGCAGGTCGCGCCGCCCAGATTCACCACAAACCCGCAGTGCTTCTCGCTGACGGCAGCACCGCCGTGGCGATAGCCCCGCAGGCCGCACTGGTCGATGAGGGCAGCCGCAAACGCTCCCACCGGCCGCTTGAAGGTGCTGCCGGCGCTGGGCTTATCCAGCGGCTGCTTATCGATGCGCTTCTGCATCAGCTCATCCATCCGGGCCTTGATGGCTGCCGAATCTCCACGCTTCAGGTGGAACTTTGCGCTCAGGATGCAGCCGCCGTTTTCCTCAAAGATGCTGTGCCGGTAGGAGAGGTCGAGGTTTGCGGCATCTTCTGTCACGATCTCACCTTCTCTGGTCAGATACGTCACAGAGACCAGCACATCCTTCATCTCTCCGCCGTAGGCACCGGCATTCATATAAACTGCACCACCCACTGTGCCGGGGATGCCATAAGCAAATTCCAGGCCAGTCAGGCTGCTGTCCAGCGCCGCCTTACACAGAGCAGAAAGCTTCAAGCCCGCACCTGCGATGACTGCATCGTAGACCGCCCCAGGCTCTGCACCCGGATGGCTGACGTTTTCCAGAAAACCGATTCCCATTTTCAGAGCCGTGGTATCCACGACCACGCCCCGGTAGCCCCCATCCTCAAACAGGATGTTACTGCCGTTGCCCAGCAGGTAATATTTCACGTCGCACGCTTTGCACAGTGCGATCACGCGGCAGAGCTGTTCCTCCGTCTCCGGCCGGGCAAAAACATCCGCCGGGCCGCCAATTTTAAAGGTGCAGTGGGCAGCAAGGGATTCGTTCTCGGCAAAGCGGATCTCCTCCGCCTGCAGCTGTTGTTTCAATCGTTCCATAAAACAGGATTCCTTTATCTGTAATCTTCATTCAACGGTGCCGTCCAGACCCAGACGGATCAGCAGCTCCTTGGCGGCATTATAGCCCATCCGCTTCTGGCGGTTGTTGATGGCGGCGGTTTCCAGCACAACGGCCAGGTTGCGTCCCGGGGAGACCGGGATGCTGGTGCTGGGGATGTTCACGCCCAAAATCTCGTAATATTCGCTCTCCAGTCCGGTGCGCTGATAGTTCTTGGTGGGGTCCCATGCTTCCAGCTGGACCACAAGATCCAGGCTCTCGCTCTCCTTGACCGCACCCACGCCGAACACACGGGCCACATTGACGATGCCGATGCCGCGCAGCTCGATAAAATGGCGGATGTTCTCCGGAGCTGTGCCCATGATCTGGCGGTTGGAGACCTTGCGCAGCTCCACCGCGTCATCCGCCACCAGACGGTGGCCGCGCTTGACCAGCTCAATGGCCAGCTCACTCTTGCCGATGCCGCTGTCGCCCAGGATCAGGATCCCTTCACCATACACCTCCACCAGCACGCCGTGGCGTGTGATGCGGGGTGCCAGCTCCAGATTCAGCACGCTGATCAGACTGCCCATCAGGGTGCAGGTCATCTCGTTGGAGCGGAGCAGGGCCACCCCGTGCTTCTGAGCCAGTTCCAGCATCTCGGGAAATGGTTCCAGTTCCTCACTGCGGCAGACGATGACAGCCGGAGGCTGCTGGCCGAACAGCTGGTCCAGCCGCTCGTACCGCTTCTCGGCAGAAAGACCAGAAAGAAAGTTCATCTCGGCCAGACCCAGGATCTGCAGCCGGAGCTTATCAAAGTAATCATAGTATCCGGCAAGGAACAGGCCCGGGCGGTTGACCTCCGCAATCTCGACATTGATCTCTTCCAGCCCTTTCGGGGTGTAGACCACATCCAGACTGACCTTTTCCGTCAGCTTCTTCAGCGAAACATTGAAATTCGCCATCGTTCTTCCTCCTGCACAAATGTTTCCTCTCCCTGCCCGGCAGCACACCGGGTGCGGGGCACGCTTTTTCTTTCCCTTATTATAAACGAGATGGTTTCGGATTACAATGATTCTGCCGGAAAATCTTCATTCTGGAGCCTGCATCCCGTTGCATCCTCCCTCATATCCCTTTATAATAGAGATGGTACATCCCTGCACCGGGAAACAGTCATTCACTTTACACGCTTTTTACATTCTCTGGATTTCCGATTTTACATTCAGGCTCTATACTCATAAATAGGAGAACATTCCGTCAAATAAACGTGTCAAACAAAGCGAGGAACTTCAAATGACTGTTTTTAATGTATTTTCCCTGCTGGGCGGCCTGGCCTTGTTCCTGTTCGGTATGGACATCATGGGCAAGGCGCTGGAAAAGCAGGCCGGCGGCCAGCTGCAAAAGGTCCTGAGCAAACTGACTGACAACCCGCTCAAGGGCTTTTTCCTGGGTCTGTGCGTCACTGCCGTGATCCAGAGCTCCAGCGCCACCACCGTTATGGTGGTCGGCTTTGTCAACAGCGGCATCATGGAGCTGCATCAGGCCATCGGCGTTATCATGGGCAGCAATGTGGGCACCACGGTCACCAGCTGGATTCTGAGCCTTTCCGGCCTGCAGGGCGACAGCTTCCTGATCAATATGCTCAAGCCCACCTCCTTCAGCCCGGTGCTGGCCTTTATCGGCATCCTTCTGTACATGGGCAAAAGCGAAAAGCGCAAGGGTGTTGGCACCATTCTGATCGGCTTTGCTGTGCTGATGACCGGTATGACCACCATGTCCAATGCTGTGCTTCCCCTGCAGAACGAGGCGTGGTTCACCAGCTTGTTTATCCGCTTCTCCAATCCTCTGCTGGGCGTTCTGGTGGGGGCCGTTGTCACCGGCATCATCCAGAGCTCCAGTGCCAGCGTTGGTATCCTGCAGGCACTGAGCGCCACCGGTGTCATCACCTACGGCAGTGCCATCCCCATCATCATGGGCCAGAACATCGGCACCTGCGTCACCGCGCTGATCTCCTCTGTGGGTGCCAACAAGAATGCCCGCCGCGCCGCCATGGTGCACCTGTACTTTAACATCATCGGTGTCACCCTGTTCCTGGCTATTTTCTATGGTGCAAACCTGCTGCTTGACTTTGCCTTTGTCAATGAGACAGTCACTGCCTGGGGCATTGCCGTGGTCCACTCCATCTTCAACCTAACGGCCACCGCTGTTCTGCTGCCCTTTGCAAATGGGCTGGAAAAGTTGGCCATCCTCACCATTCCGGACGATGCCGAAAAAGAGAGCTTTGCTCTGCTGGATGAGCGCCTGCTGAACACTCCCGCCGTGGCTGTGGAGCGTGCCCGCGCCGCCACTGCAGACATGGCCGAGCTGGCCCGTGTGGGCGTGGTGCAGGCCATGAGCCTGACCCACAAGTGGGACGATTCCCTTGCCCAGAAGGTGCGGGAGGAAGAGGAAAAGGTGGACAAATATGAGGATGCACTGGGCACCTATCTCGTCAAGCTGTCCAGCCGTGAAATGAGCCATGCCGACAGCCAGAGTGTGAACACTCTGCTCCACACCATCAGCGATTTTGAGCGCATCAGCGATCACTCTGTAAATGTTCTGAGCTCCGCCGAAGAGATCCACGCCAAGAGCATTGAGTTTTCCAAGGATGCACAGGAGGAACTGCAGGTGCTGGAGGGGGCCGTGCAGGATGTGCTGAGCCGCACCACCGATGCATTCCGCAAAGGCGATCTGCATCTGGCCGGCAAGGTCGAGCCGCTGGAGACCGTTGTGGATGAACTGGTGCGTGCCATCAAGGCCCGCCATGTGGCCCGCCTGCAGACCGGCAGCTGTTCCATTGAATATGGTTTTGTTCTGGAAGATCTGCTGACCAACTACGAGCGTGTCTGCGACCACTGCAGCAATGTGGCTGTTGCCCAGATCGAGGTGGCACAGGACAGCTTTGATACCCACGCTTATCTGAACGACCTGCGCTACGGCAACGAGACCAAGGAAAGTGAACAGTTCCAGCGCCGTCTGGATCGTTACCGTGAGCGCTATCTCTTCCCTGACAGCGACACTGCACCCGCAGCCGCAAAGGAGGAATCCAACAAATGATCTACATTGTAGAAGACGATGCCGCCATCCGCGAGCTGGAGCAATATGCACTGCAATCCAGCGGATACGGAGTACAGAGCTTTGAAACCTCTGAGCCTTTCTGGCAGGCCATGCGCGCCGCGGAGCCTGAGCTGGTCATTCTGGATGTGATGCTGCCCGGTGAGGACGGTTTTTCCATCCTGAAAAAGCTCCGCAATACCCCTGCTCTGCGCCGCCTGCCCATCATCATGGTCACAGCAAAATCCAGCGAGCTGGATACCGTGCGCGGGCTGGACTGCGGTGCAGATGATTACATCACTAAGCCTTTTGGCATCATGGAATTTCTGAGCCGGGTGCGGGCCGCCCTGCGCCGCTCTGCCCCCGAGGAAAAGCAGAATGTTTATGCCTTCCATGAGATCCTGCTGGACAACGCCCGCCACAGCGTGACTGTGAACGGCACCCATATTGACCTGACTTACAAGGAATACAGTCTGCTGCGCCTGCTGCTGGAAAACACGAACCTTGTCGTGACCCGCGAGACCATTCTGCAGGTGGTATGGGGCACCGATATTTCTGTTGAAAGCCGCACCGTGGATATGCACATCCGCACCCTGCGCAAAAAGCTGGGGGACGCGGGCAGATATATCTGTACCGTGCGCAAGGTCGGCTACAAGCTGGCCGACAATGAGGAGGGCGAGGAAGAATGAAACCGCAGAGCATGGAAGAAAAAATCAGTTACCGGCTGTTTTTCATGGGCTTCGTCGGTCTGGTCTGCACCGCCGTGCTCTGTCTCTTCGTCTTTCACAAAGCGTTCCGGGAACAGGCGTGGACCTCGCTGGAGCATCAGGCTGATCTGGTTTCCGCCGGATACGAGCAGCTTTCCTCTCCGGATCAGCTCTCCGTGTTCGTCAACGGAGACCTGCGCATTACCCTGATCGCAGCAGATGGCAGTGTGGTGTTCGAATCCGCCACTGACCAGCAGATGGAAAACCATCTGTCCCGCCCGGAGATCCAGCAGGCCATGCGGGAGGGTGTAGGCCGTAACTGCCGCGATTCCCAGACCATGGGGTACGAGACCTACTATTACGCCATGCTGCTGCCCGGCGGCGATATCCTGCGTGTGGCCCAGGATTCTGAGACCATCTGGTCAATCTACGACGCGGCCCTGCCCGCCATCATCCTGAGCTGCATCCTGATGATGGGTGCCGCAGCGCTGATTGCCGGGCTGCTGCCCCGCAGTCTTGTCCAGCCCATTCTGAAAATGACGGATGACCTTGAGCACATTCAGGAAAACGTTCCCTACCGGGAACTCATCCCCTTTGCTGAGAGCATCCATTCTGATCGGCTGCTCCGGGAAAACAACGAGAAAATGCGGCAGGATTTCACGGCCAATGTCAGCCACGAGCTGAAAACGCCGCTGACCAGTATTTCCGGCTATGCGGAACTCATTGAGACCGGCATTGCCAAACCCGCCGATGTGCCCGAGTTTGGCCGGAAGATCCATGTAGAAGCCAGCCGGATGATCCAGCTGGTGAACGATATCCTGCAGCTGTCGCACCTGGACAGCGTCAGCGAGACCCATGCACAGCCCGACATGGAAACGGTCGATCTGCTGGATGTGGCCAAGGATTGTGTGGAGCGTCAGAAACTGAACGCACAGCGCTCTTTTATTTCTCTTACCTATCTGGGAGAGAGCGCCAGAGTACTTGGCAACCGGGATCAGCTGGATGAGCTGTGCCAGAACCTGTGCGACAACGCCATCCGCTACAATCGACCCGGCGGCAAGGTCCAGCTCATCACCTCCTGCACCCGGGACGGCCATTGTACCCTGACCGTCAAGGATAACGGCATCGGTATCCCGAAAGACGCGCAGTCCAGCGTGTTCGAACGCTTCTACCGGGTGGATAAGAGCCGGAGCAAGGCCACCGGCGGCACCGGTCTGGGGCTGGCTATTGTCAAGCATATTGCCCGCATCCACAACGCCCGCATCAAGTTGGAAAGCGAAGTGAACGTTGGCACCACCATCACCGTCGTTTTTGAGACCGCCCACTAAAACTGCAAAAAGCTCACGTCTGCCTGCACCTGCGGGCAGGCGTTTTTTGTTGTCAGCGCTTCTCGCCCTGTTCCCTGCTTCAGCGCCCGGACTGCTCCCAGAGAGAGCAGATCATACCCGTTTTCCCAGCAGCGCTGAACGGTCTGCACGCAGAGTTGCTCCAGCGCCGCACACTGTGCTGCTGTGGGCAGAGCTGTGCCTGCCCTGCGCTGGCCGGTCAAGGTCACGGCAAAGCCATCTTCTACAGCTTCCACCGATACCACACAGCGCCGGAACGTCACCTGCCCGCTGCCCAGCGGAAAAGTGTGTTCTCCGCTCTGACCCAGCAGCAATTGTGCCATCTGGCTCTCTGCCGGGGTGAGCCGGGTGTTTCCTGTTTCGGTGAGCAGAAGCATTTCCTCCGTGTTTTCAATGGCACCATCCGTCAGGATAAGCACCGGAGCCAAAAGAGCGTTCCGGCTCTCGTATAGGTGCGGAGCCTGCGGTGCAGCTTCTTTCACGACCTGCAAAAGTCGTTCCGGGAACAGTTCGTTTTCTCCGTCTGCTGCGGCCAGTTCTTCCCCGGAAAGCTCCGCGCAAAAAATGCGGGCAGACAGCCCTTGTACCGGTTCCTCTTTCAACACGGTCTCCGCCTGTCGAATGGTTTTTAAAGTTGTTTCGGCATTCAAAAGCAGATACTCGCACAGCCGGTAGCTTGCTTTACAGGGTAGGCCACGCTCGGCTTCAGTCAGAGCCGTTTGCAGGGTGTTTCCCTGCCCGGTGCAGAGCTGCACCTGTGCGGCGGCATCAGAGGCATCGGCAGCGGCTTCCGGAAACTGGTAGAGCAGACCCACCGTCCAGCTCTGTGCCACCACTGTGGGCGGGGTAAGAATCAGGGCACGCACCATGCTTTTCTCGGTATTCTCTGCCCGCAAAAACACCCCGCACCAGAGCACCAGCACCCCTGCCGCCAGCCACCGGAGGGCACGTTGTTGGCCCGTCATGCGTTGTTCTCCGCAGGCGTAGCCCTGCCCCACAGCCGCCCGGCCAATTGACGCACCACCTGCACCAGCACGCAGAACCGGAACATTGCCGCTGCCAACCAGACCAGCAGCACAAGGGCATCAAACCGGGAGATGCTGCCCAGCCTGCCCGCCTGCAGAAGCTCGATGCCGGGCAGGGCATTCCCTGCCCCAAACACCAGTTCCGTACAGAGCGCAAAGCTGCCAGCCAGTATAAAAGCTTTCACCGGAAGCCAGACAGCGTACCGCACCTGCTTTGCCGGGCAGAACAGCGGTAGGGCGAAGTATTCCGGATACAGAGGCAGGATAATCGTTTGAGCATCAGCTTGCATCATCAGACTTTCCCAGTGGAACTGGCCATTCAGCCCCAGCAGGCAGAGCAGAACCGTCAGTGCCGCCGCCCAGCACAGGATCGGCGCACAGCGGACCAGTACCGAAGGTTCCAGCTTCCATCCTGCCCAGAGCAGCAGCGGGAGAAGCCCCAGCATGGCCATGGAAGAAAAATTCCCCCAGCAAAGCTCCTGCGCCTGACGGAAGGTCTCCACAGCCTCCCAGACAAACCAGAGTCCCAGTCCTCCGCAGACTACCCGGGAACGCAAGTCTGTACCCAAAAAACTGTCTGCACGCTGCTCTGCCCCGGCTGTCAGGGCGGTGATCAGAACCAGCGCCAGTGTCATGGGCAGGCCGCGCAGCAGAAAACTGCGGGCTGTTACAGGCGCACCCGTCTGTAACACACACCGAGCGAACTCCGCAGTGAGCACACTCAAGGTCAGTGTTTTTTCAGAGAAACAGGATCGTTCCAACTTCAACCACCTCGTTTTTGCCAAATGGTAAAGGGCTGCCGGGAAAGTTTTGGGTAGCTGCGCCGGGTCACACCGTCCGGCGAGAGCGGCACCTCGGGGAAGATGACATCCCGCAGGTAGGGCACACCCAGCGCCGAGACCCGGGTCAGCCCAAATAACACGCCCAGTGCGCAGGCGGCAAGTCCCACCGGGCCAGCCACCCCTGCTGCCAGCAGCACCACCAGCCGCAGAACAGTCGCCACCTCGTAAAGCGAGGGCGTGACGAACACCGCAATGGACGCGGCAGCAGCGGTCAGGATGACCGGTGTGCTCATCAGTCCGGCGGCAATGGCGGCATCCCCGATGATGAGGGCCGCGATCAGGCTGACAGAGTGCCCCAGGGTCTGGGGCATCCGCAGGCCAGCCTCCCGAATGATCTCCAGCATCAGGATCACCAGAAGCATTTCCCCAAACAGCGGCAGCGGCGTTGCCTGCTCGGCGGCCTCGATTTTGAACAGCAGCTGGGGCGGCAGGAGTTCTGGCAGGTAGACTGCCCAGCAGACGAACACGCCCGGTAGGAAAATGCTCAGGTAGAACGAGATATATTTCAGCACCCGCAGAAAGGATGCAAAATAGGCCGTTCCTGCATAGTCATCCAGGCATTCAAAGTTTTCGCAGAACAGGGTGGGCAGGATCAGCGCTGAGGGGCTGCCATTGACCAGAATGACGAATTTCCCCTCTCGCAGCTTTGCCGCTGCCACAATAGGCCGTTCGGTATAGCGCACAGGAGCAAAGGTTCGGATCTTACAGGGAAAGAGCCATGGTACAAAGTAGCTGGAATCCAAAAGCAGCTGCGGCCTGGCCCGTTGCAAGGTCTGCCGCACCTTTTGCACCGCTTTTGGGTCTGCCGTATCCCGGCAGTAACAGAGAGCATACTCCGTTTTCATCTCACAATCGGCTTGATTGATCTCAATGACCAGAGCATCATTGCGGAAGCACCGCCGCAGCAGACTGGTATTCACCCGGAGCAGATCCGCAAAGCCTTCCCGGGAGCCGCGGAGATTTCCCTCCCCTGCCGGTTCATCCACCGAGCGGGCGTTCAGGCTCTGCACCGAAAAGGCGATACCTTTTGCGCATCCGTCCAGCAATAGCACTGCCATGCCCGCTGTCATCCGCCGGATCAGGGCCTCCCAGTCCTCCACAGGGTCAGGCTCTGCGGGCAGTGCGGAGTGCTCAAACAACAGCGCAAACACCTGTTCCCCGGTCAGCTGTTCTGCCGGGCCGGGCGGTGTGCGGCGGCTGGCGGCATCCAGCAGCAGCTGCCACAGCCCTTTCAGGCTGGCCATTCCATCAAACAGAACGATGGCTCCTTTGCAGTGGTAAAGCTCAAGCTCCTTCGCATAAAAATCTGCCGATTGGCCAAACCTAGCGTTGAGCTCCGCAAGGTTTGCCGCCAGATGGCTGGAAAGCTGTTCCATTTTGCCGCCCCCTTTCTGGTAGCTTGTCCGCCGGGGCGGCGGTTATACGCTGGGAGGTGTTCCGGTTTGAAACTCTTGATCTTCCGTACCATTCTGATCTATCTCTGCGTCCTGTTTGCCATGCGGCTGATGGGCAAACGTCAGCTGGGGGAACTGCAGCCTGAGGAACTGGTATCCACCATCCTCATCTCCAATCTGGCTTCCATCTCCATTGAATCTGAAGAAGTGCCGGTCACAGCCAGTCTGATTCCCCTCTTTCTCATTGCAGCGCTGGAGCTGCTGGGATCGATCCTCAGCTTCAGAAGCCAGCGCTTTTTCAACCTGATGTCCGGGCGGCCCAAAACCGTCATCCTGAATGGTAAGATCGATCAGAACGCTCTGCGCACCCTGCGGCTGACTGCCGCCGATCTGATGGAGGCGCTGCGCGGCAAAGATGTGTTCGACCCCCGGGATGTCTCCTATGCGGTCGTGGAGACCAACGGCAGTCTCTCGGTGGCTCTGCGCCCGGAAAAGGAACCGGCTACCCTCGCCGACCTTGGGGCAAGGGTACAGCGGGCACAGGCCACCATCCCCTTTGTGCTGGACGGGCAGGTGCTTGCCGAAAACCTGACCACCTGCGGCAAGGATGCTGCCTGGCTGGAACGCACCGCACAGGCCAACAGCCTGCTTCTGGAAGAGATCCTGATCCTGGCGGGCAACGATACCGAGGATTATTTTCTGCTGAAAAAGGATCCTCGTCAAACGGCGGGGCTCCGGCAAGGGGGTGCGGCATGAAACGTATTTATGTCTGCATTGGCATCGTAGTCCTGCTGCTGGCGGCAGCCTTTTACAGCAGCTTCCGGGTACAGCAATTCGCGGAGGATATCTCCAATGACATCGACACCGCCATGGAGGATATCCGGAACAGCGATCTGACCGGTGCACGGCAGGCACTGGCCGAAGGAGCCGAGCTCTGCGACACCATGCGGGAGGGCATGAACCACCTGCTCCGCACGCAGGACTTCACGGAGCTGGAAGCCGCCCTGCGCGCCGCCGATGGCCATCTGGAACTGAATGCACCCGAGGAAGCCTTCGGGGAACTGCGCCGGGCGCAGGTTCAGGTAGAGACCCTGGCCTGGCTCTCCCATCGTATTCTTTGAGGGTATTTGTACTGAGCTGAACATTTGAGGTGAGCACAACAAAAAGCCAGGCTTTCTCGTGAAGTTCACGAAAAAGTCTGGCTTTTAACGCTGGAACCTTAGTTTTTCTCTTTGCGGTCGCCCATCAGCTTTTTCAGCTCTGTGAAAAAGCTCTCGACATCGGCAAACTGCTGGTAAACCGAAGCAAAGCGGACATAGGCCACTTCATCGATCTTTTTCAGCTCCTGCATGGTCAGTTCACCAATGCGCACACTGGATACCTCGCGGTCATAGGAGCTCATCAGGCTTTGCTCAATGCTGCTGACAGCCCGTTCCAGTGCATCGTAGCTCACCGGGCGCTTGGCGCAGGCCCTCAGCATTGCGTTGAGCAGCTTCTGACGATCAAAAGGCTCACGGGAGTTATCCTTTTTGATGACGATCAGCGGGACGGTCTCCACCACTTCATAGGTCGTAAACCGCATGCGGCAGCGCAGACACTCGCGGCGGCGGCGGATCCGCTCACCGTCTTCGGTCGGGCGGGAATCGATGACCTTGGATTCCTCATCGCCGCAATAGGGACATTTCATAAATCGTTCCTCCTGATGTTGGTTCTTGGCCTGTCGGGCAAAACACGGTCAGGCTTTTTTGGTTTCAGCCTTTTTGCTCTTGCGGTCGTTCCACAGCACCCAGGCGGAGGTGGAAACACAGAGCGAGGTATACACGCCGCTCAGCATACCCATCATCAGCGGGAAGGCAAAGGTAAAGATGCTGTCCAGACCGTACAGCTTGGAGACCACGCACATCACTCCCAGTGCCATTACAGTGGTCACCGTAGTGATGATGGTACGGCGGGCAGACTGGTTGACCGAGTGGTTGACCAGCTCCTCGAACGGGGTCTTTTTCCCCATCAGGGCACGGTTCTCGCGGATGCGGTCATAGACCACAACCGTATCGTTGATCGAGTAGCCCAGAATGGTCAGCATGGCGGCAATAAAGTTGCCGTCCAGCGGGGTGCGCAGCAGCACAAAGGTGCCAAACACCACCATCAGGTCGTTCAACAGGGCCAGCACAGCCATCAGGCCACCGGTCAGGCCGCCGATCTTCTTGAAACGGAAGCCGATATACAGCAGGATGAGCAGCAGGGAGAACACCACAGCCACCAGACTCTTCTGCAGGAACTTGGTGCCCATGGCAGCGCTGACATTGCTCAGGGACAGCTGGGCAAAGGCATTGTCCGGGTACTGTTCGTTCAGGGAGGTCAGCAGATTCTCCACCTGATCGGTGGTCACGGTCTCGTTGCCGGGCATGGAGATCTTCAGGGTCTGCTCCCCGGTGGCGACATTCTCGCCGGTCTGCAGGGTCAGGCCGTTGTTTTCCAGTGCGGTGGAGGCGGTCTTCTGAACTTCGGAGGTGCTGATCTCACCCTGATAGCTCAGGGTGATCATGGCACCGCCCGTAAACTCCGTATCCAGCCGGACACCGAACACTGCAGCACACAGGATGATGGCCGCCATCAGGCAGGTGGAGATGGTCAGGAAGCGCTTGCGCAGGCCCACAAAGTCGATGGGCTTCTTTTCCTTGACTTCCTTGCCGGGTTTGACAGCACCATAGAGCCAGGGATTCCGCAGGGCCTTGATGGAGGCTGCACCGCGGATCATCACACGGGTGGCAAACACGCCGAACACAAAGTTCAGCAGAACGCCGGTCAGCAGCGTGTAGCCAAAAGCGTAGATGGTGCCTGCGGTGGAGGGCCCAAAGGCAAAGAACACGAAGTGCAGAGCCTTGGCGAACAGGCCGTCAGAGGGGCCGAAGGCACCCATCAGCACGATCGCCACAATGACGATGGTCACGTTGCCATCAATGATGGGGGTCAGACCGCGGGCAAAGCCGCTCTTGAGCGCGCCATCCAGAGATTTGCCGTTGTTCAGCTCCTCCTTGATACGCTCGGCGGTGATGACATTGGCATCCACACCCATACCAATGGCCAGGATGATACCTGCGATGCCTGGCAGAGTCAGGGTAAAGCTCTCAAACACCGGGAAATAGCCGGAGACGAAAGCCAACGTTGCCGCCACCTGACCGGCCAGTGCAATGCAGGCCAGGAAGCCGGGCAGACGATACAGCAGCGTCATCAGCACCACGATGAGGGCATAGGCAATGAGGCCGGCCAGCACCATGGCGCTCAGGCTGTTCTCGCCCAGGCTGGGGCTGACAGTGGAATAGCTGTCCACAGTCAGGGCAAAAGGCAGTGCACCGGAATTGATCTGGCGGGCCATCTTGACCACGTCCTCCTGCGTGAAGGGATTGGACGCGGAACTGGTGATGATGGCGGCACCATCGGTGATGGCCGCATTGACCGTTGCGGTGCTCACGTTCTGATCATCCAGCCAGATGCTGATGGTTCCACTGCTCTGGTAGAGCTCCGTGGTGGCATCCCCGAAGGCCTTGGCACCCTCGTCGTTGAACTTGAGGGCCACATAATATTCGGATGTACTGCCGCTCACCGGGCCGTACTGAGCAGCTGCGCTCTCGACCATGGAGCCGTCCAGGATCAGTTCGCCGTCTGCACTGCTTCCCTTGCGGAAAGTCAGGTAGGCGGTGCTGCCGATCTCTTCAATGGCGGCTTCGGGGTCAAAATCGGTCTCGCCGGACTGCCACGGAAACTCCAGGATCAGGCGGTCGGAGTCATAATCCACATACAGCTCGTAGTCGGTCACGTTCAGGCCGACCAGACGATTCTCAATGACCAGCTGGGCAGCGTCCAGCTGATCATCGGTGGCATCGTAGTTGTCCGAGGGGGCAAACGTTACGTTGACACCGCCCTTGATATCCACGCCAAAGCGGATATCCTGCGCTCCCTTGATGTAGGTCTTGGTCACATCACCGTACTTGACTGCCACACCAAAGAATGCCGTGTAGACAAACGCGGCGACCAGGAGCACTGTGACAACAAGCTGCCATGCTTTGCCTTTCGTCTTCATAAAAAACAGGAAACCTCCAAAATATAATAAACCTCCGCCGCGCAGAAAAACCTCTGCACGGAGGAGATTTTTTGCAGAATAAAACGCTTACTCTGCCTTTTCGGCCAGTAGCTTTTCGATGACTGCCAGCTTTACGCAGACGCAGAGCAGATCAGATGCGGTCTCCACCTCGTCCAGGCTGGGATAGGTGGGCGCGATACGCAGGTGGGAATCCTGCGGGTCCTTGTGGTAGGGATAGGCGGAACCGGCACCGGTCAGGGTCAGACCGCACTCCTTGCACAGCTGGGCCACACGCTTGGCGCAGCCGGGCATAACGTACAGGCTGATGAAGTAACCGCCCTTGGGGTTCGTCCAGTGAGCGATGTCGCCGCAGGGGGTCAGCTCCTCGGAAAAGGCCGTCTTGACGGCATCAAAGCAGGGGATCAGGCGGCGGCGGTGCTTTGCCATGTGGGCCAGCACACCCTCTTTGTTCTTCAGGAAGCGGACATGGCGCAGCTGGTTCATCTTATCATAGCTGATGATCATCACGGAGAAGCGCTTGCACATATACTTCATGGAGTCCACGCTGCATGCAATGGCGGAAACACCTGCACCGGGGAAGGTGATCTTGCTGGTGGAGGTGAACATGAACACACGGTTCTCCGTGCCGTACTTCTTGCTCTCGTTCAACAGAACAGGGGTCTCGATGATCTCCTCGGTCAGGTGGTGGACGATGTAAGCCTCATCCCAGAAGATCTTGAAATCAGGAGCAGCGGTCTTCATCTTGGCCATCCGGTCAATGGTCTCATCGCTGTAAGTATAACCATCCGGGTTGGAATACTGGGGCACGCACCAGATGCCCTTGATGGTGTCATCCTCGGCCACCAGCTTCTCCACAATGTCCATATCGGGGCCATTGGGGGTCATGGGCACGCTGATCAGCTCAAAGCCGTACTCCTCGGTGATGGCAAAGTGGCGGTCATAGCCGGGCACCGGGCAGAGGAACTTGCGCTTTTCCACCTGAGACCAGGGGCAGGGAGACTCAGGGAAGCCGAACACATAGCCAATGTTGATGAGGTTGTACATCAGCTGCAGGCTGGAGTTGCCGCCCACGAACACTTCCTCGGGCTTGACACCGAACACATCCGCAAACAGGACACGGGCCTCGTGCAGGCCCTCAAGATCACCATAGTTGCGGGCATCGGTGCCTGCGTCGGTGGTGTAATCGTTCATCTGCAGCAGACCCATTGCCAGATCCATCTGGTGAGGGCCGGGCTTGCCACGGGCCATGTTCAGCTTCAGGTTCATGGCCAGAAACTTTTTGTACTGCTCATTCAGCTTTGCCTTTTCGGCAGTGAGCTCCTCACGATTCATCTCAAGATAGTTTGCCATTGAAAAACACACTCCTTTATCGTACTTCCAATTTCCCACAGTATCCGATGCCGGGTGTTTCAGGAGTTCCTGCCAGAGAGTTCTCCCACCACAGTCATCCAGACTTTAATATTATACCGCAACTCCGGGCGCGAAACAAGCGAATTGCAAAAAAAGCCCCGCCAAAGCCGAAGCATTTGGCAGGGCATCCCTTCCCTGCTGTCTGCAGAGTGCAGATATCAGCTCAGGGCGGTCTGGTTCTTATACCGTTTGCGCACAGCGCCGTATTCCAGATGGGCCTCGCCGCCCTCCACGGTGTCCTTGTCGATGGTGACACGGATGATGGTGGGGTCATTGGGCACATCATACATGACAGGCAGCAGGATGCCTTCCATGACGCTGCGCAGACCGCGGGCACCGGTCTTGCGCTCAATGGTCTTGCGGGCGATCGCGTGGAGGGCCTCGTCGGTGAACTCCAGCTCTACACTGTCCATGCTCAGCAGCTCTTTGTACTGCTTGACCAGGCTGTTGCGGGGCTCCTTGAGCACGCGTACCAGTGCGTCCTCGTCCAGATCATCCAGCACGGTGATGACCGGCAGACGGCCGATCAGCTCAGGGATCAGGCCAAACTTGACCAGATCGTGAGGCTCCACCTTGCGCAGCAGGGCACGCTGGGCATCCTCGGAGTTGTCCTTCAGGCTGCTGCCGAAGCCCAGTGCAGAGCGATCGGTGCGGCGCAGGATGTATTTATCCAGGCCATCAAAGGCACCGCCGCAGATGAACAGGATGTTGGTGGTATCGATCTGGATAAACTCCTGCTGGGGGTGCTTGCGGCCGCCGTTGGGCGGCACGTTGCTCACGGTGCCCTCCAGGATCTTCAGCAGCGCCTGCTGCACACCCTCGCCGCCCACATCACGGGTGATGGAGGGATTCTCGCTCTTACGGGTGATCTTGTCGATCTCATCAATGTAGATGATACCCACCTGTGCCTTCTGCACATCAAAATCCGCCGCCTGAAGCAGCTTGAGCAGGATGTTCTCCACATCCTCACCCACATAACCGGCCTCGGTCAGGGTGGTGGCATCCGCAATGGCGAAGGGCACCCCCAGCATCTTGGCCAGGGTCTGAGCCAGCAGAGTCTTGCCGACACCGGAGGGGCCCAGCAGCAGAACGTTGGACTTCTGCAGTTCCACATCCGCACCTTTGCCGCTCAGGATGCGCTTATAATGGTTGTAAACGGAGACCGCCAGCACACGCTTGGCCTCATCCTGACCAATGACATACTGGTCCAGCCCGTTCTTGATCTCAGCCGGGGTCAGGATATTGATATCCAGACCATCCACAGCCTGCATCCGGGTACGGCTTGCGCCGCGGCCCGGGCGGCCGTTTGCTTCCGGGTGCTCCGGCTGATCCGAGAGCAGATCATGGCACAGGCCGATGCACTCGCTGCAGATGTTGACACCGGGGCCGATGATCATCCGTTCCACTTCGTCCTGATGCTTGCCGCAGAAGCTGCACACCAGGTCTTTTTCATTTTTGCCGGAATTGTTGTTTGCCATAACTGTTATTCCTTATTCTGGGTCTTTGCGCGCAGGGCTCTCCCCCGCGCCTTTCAGTTTCAGCGGTGGGCGATGACCTCATCGATCAGGCCGTATTCCTTGGCTTCCAGCGCGGTCATATAGTTATCGCGCTCGGTGTCCAGCTGGATCTTCTCCAGCGGCTGGCCGGTGTAATCGCTGAGCATGTGATTCATCTTATCGCGGATATACACCATGTGCTCAGCGTGGATCTTGATATCAGTGGTCTGGCCGGAAAGGCCGCCGCCCTGACCGCCGATCAGCGGCTGATGGATCAGGATCTCGGAGTTAGGCAGGGCAAAGCGCTTGCCCTTGGTGCCGCTTGCCAGCAGGAAGGCACCCATGGAAGCGGCCATGCCCATGCAGATGGTGGAGACATCACACTTGATATACTGCATGGTATCGTGGATGGCCATGCCCGCGCTGATGGAGCCGCCGGGGCTGTTGATATACAGGCTGATATCCTTGTCCGGGTCCTGCCCTTCCAGGTACAGCAACTGCGCCACAACAAGGCTTGCGGAGGTGTCGTTGACATCCTCGCTCAGAACGATGATGCGGTCATTCAGCAGACGGGAGAAGATATCATAGGAACGCTCACCATGTGCCGACTGTTCGACAACGTAAGGAACAAAACTCATAAAGTTCGCCTCCTGATACGAAAAATGATTCTATTTGCAAAATTGACCGATACGGCAAAAGAAACAGGGCCGTATCGGTCAATTTTAACAACCTTTGTTTACAGGGTACGCTTCAAACAGCGTTTCCTGCAAATTGCGGCCTTGGCAGCTGGATTATTCAGCGTCCTCGGTCTTTTCAGCCTCAGCGGCCTTCTCCACGATGTTGGCGTGGCTCTTGATGAAGTCGATGGCCTTGTTGATTGCCAGATCCTTCTTCAGGTCGTCAACGTTGACCAGCTCACGGACCTTGTCCTCTTCCATCTTGTACTGGTCAGCGATGCGCTTGATCTCAGCGGAGACATCCTCCTCGGAAGCCTCGATGTTCTCAGCAGCGGCAACAGCCTCCAGAGCCAAGCGGATCTTGACCTGCTTCTCAGCCTGAGGCATAAAGGAAGCACGGAACTGATCCACGGTCTGGCCCATATACTTCAGGTAGTCTTCCAGGCGCAGACCCTGCTGCTCCACACGGAAGGCGAAGTCATTGACCATCTCGTCCATACGGGTATCGTACATAGCCTGGGGGATCTCAGCCTCCATGCTCTCGATGACCTGATCGACCAGAGCGTTCTCAACAGCCAGGTCATCCTGCTTGTCCAGCTGCTCCTGGTTGTCCTTGCGGATGGACTCCTTGAACTCTTCCAGAGTGTCGTACTCGGAGCAGTCCTTAGCCAGCTCGTCATCCAGAGCGGGCAGCTCCTTGTACTTGACCTCGTGCAGCTTGATCTTAAAGACAGCAGCCTTGCCAGCCAGCTCAGCAGCCTGATACTCCTCGGGGAAGGTGACGTTCACGTCGAACTCCTCACCGGCGGAGTGGCCAACGATCTGATCCTCGAAGCCAGGGATGAAAGAGCCGCTGCCCAGGGTCAGGTTGTAGTGCTCAGCCTTGCCGCCCTCAAAAGCGACACCGTCCACAAAGCCCTCGAAGTCGATATCAGCGATATCGCCATTCTCAGCAGCACCCTCGCGGGTCAGCTCACGGGCGTTGCGCTCCTGCACGCGCTTCAGCTCTGCATCGACGCTCTCGTCGGTAACAGTATGGACAGTCTTCTCAACGGTCAGACCGTTGTAGTTGCCGACCTTGACTTCGGGCATCACAGCGACCTTGACGGTCAGGGTCACGCCCTCGGTCTCGCTGGCAGCATCCACGGAAACCTCGGGACGGCCAACGGGCTCGATGCCAGCTTCCTTCACAGCTGCCTCGTAAGCAGCGGGGAACAGCTCATTGATGGCATCATAGGTAAAGACATCAGCGCCGTACATCTTCTCGATCAGAGAACGGGGAGCCTTGCCCTTGCGGAAGCCGGGCACGGAGTACTTCTTGCCCTCCTTCTTGAAGACATCGGCCACTGCGCCCTTAAAGGCCTCAGCGTCGATGGAGAACTGCAGCTCTGCCATGCTCTTCTCGAGCTTTTCGCACTTGATGAAATTCATTTTGTGTATCCTCCACTCAAAAATTCTATTGCGTTGGGGACAGGTTTTCTTCCCTGTCTCCTGCAACCGCGCACCGCGTCCTGTATCTTCTGTTTGCGAAATGCGGGGACGCGCGCGCTCAATTGGGTGCAACAATCGCGTCAAAACTTATTATAGCACGTTCCAGACACAATTGCCAGACCAAATTTTGACTTTTTGTTCTTTTTGCCCACACTTCCCACCTTTAATTGATGCGGTAGGGGCAGAAACGCAGGCCATCGGCACTGACAAGCTTATACCGGATGCCGTCCACATCGCCCTGCACCGCGTACCGGATGGCGTTTCCGTGCAGGTGGCCGTAGTAACAGCGGGTGATGCCGTAGGCCTTCAGGGTGGCCACGATCTCAGGGGCACTGGTGCCGGTGTAGACCGGCGGATAATGCAGGAACACCAGCTTCTCCAACCCCGGTTCCGCAGCATCCAGGCTCATTTTTAAGCGCCCGATCTCGCGGTTCATCACTTTTTCATCGTGGGGTTCTCCCACATCGAACAGCCAGCCCCGGGTACCGCACAGCGCATACCCCTCCACAGAGTAGGAGTTGTTGTGCAGGATGTGCAGGGTGTCAAAGCCCTCAGCCTTGAGGTAAGCGTTCATCTTGTTGGCCGTGGTCCACCAGTAATCGTGGTTTCCCTTCATGATCAGCTTCTGGCCGGGAAGCTCCTGTAAAAACGCAAAATCCCTGCGCGTATCGTTCAGGCGCATGGCCCAGCTGATATCCCCCGCCAGCACGATGGTGTCCTCGGGTTTGATCAGCTTGCGCCAGTTGCGCTCCAGCCGCTCCATATAGCCGTTCCACCCCGGAAAAACATCCATGGGTTTGGAAGCGCCCAGTGAAAGATGGGTATCGCCAAGCACATAAAGTGCCATTCATTTTTCTCCTGTTCTAAGTCCGGCAGGACAAGGTTTATTCCTGATAGCTCAGCGCCACCTGTGCGATCTGCTCCGGGTCGATGACGGTATTGAACCGCTCGGCCTTCTGCCGCAGGGCAGCAAGGCTTGCGGGTGCAGTGCGGCCGGTGGCTGCTTCCAGCTCCTGCATGGCCTCAAAGTCGTTCTGCGGGGCAGTGTGGCCCAGAGCCTCCAGCACGCTGCGGGGGAACTTGTAGGGGGAGGCGGTGGACAGCACTACCATGGGCACACCCTCGCGCTTGTGACGGCCCGCCACATGGAAGGCCACAGCGGTGTGGGTATCGCAGAGATAGCCATCCTGCTCATAGCGGGCACGGATCTCCCCTGCCACCTCTTCCTCGCTGCTCCAGCCGCAGCCAAAGCTTTCCCGAATGGCGGCCAGCGTCTCGGGCCGGACGGTATAGCTGCCGGTTTCAGACAGGCTCTTCATCAGGCTCGCCACCTCGGCATCGCTGCCGGTGACGTGATAGAGCAGGCGCTCCAGATTGGAGGACACCAGAATATCCATGCTGGGAGAAGTGGTCTTGAAGAATTCCCGCTTGGCAGTATAAGTACCGGTGGTCAGGAAATCGGTCAGGACGTTGTTCTCATTGGAAGCGCAGATCAGTCTGCCCACCGGCAGGCCCATCTGCTTTGCATAGTAGCCCGCCAGAATATCGCCAAAATTGCCCGTAGGCACACAGAAGTCCACCTTGTCACCAAAGCGCACCTTCCCTGCCTTGAGCAGCTGGGCGTAGGCGGCAAAGTAGTAAACGATCTGCGGCACCAGACGGCCCCAGTTGATGGAGTTTGCACTGGACAGGCGGATGTTCCGCTTTGCCAGCTCGGCAGCAATGGCTGGGTCGCCAAAGACCTTCTTCACGCCGGTCTGGGCATCATCGAAGTTGCCGCGCACAGCGTAGACCGCCACATTTTCGCCTTCCTGGGTCACCATCTGCAGGCGCTGGATCTCACTGGTGCCGCCCGTGGGGAAGAACACCGCGATCTCCACACCCGGGATATCGTGGTAGCCATCCAGCGCGGCCTTGCCGGTATCGCCGCTGGTCGCCACCAAGATCAATGTTTTCTCGGTGCGGTCAAGATTTTTCTTTGCCTCCACCAGCAGCTTCGGCATCAGCTGCAGGGCGTAATCCTTGAAGGCGCAGGTCGGGCCGTGCCACAGTTCCAGAGAGTACACCTCATCCGAAACAGGGGCCAGATAGCCCGCCTTTCCGCCAAAGGCCGCACCATAGGTGGCCTTGGCGGCCTCCTGCAGGAACTCCTGCGAATAATCAGTCAGATACTGCCCCACGATGGCAGCAGCCATCTCGGGGTAATCCAGCGCACAGATCGCCTTGACATCCACCTGCGGGAAGCTCTGCGGAACAAACAGACCGCCCTCATCCGACAGGCCCTGTGCAATGGCCTGAGAGGCACTTACCACGCGGTTATGATCTCTCGTGCTGAAAAACTGCATTGTCGTCGCTCCTTTTTGCCAGCGGGGCCCGCATTGGCCCCATGTTTGTGGCAGCGGCAAAAGCCTTTTTCTGCCTTTTCCCACCAATGCACCCCGCATTACGCGGTAAATGCACCCTTTATAATATGTACCATCCAGCGCCCGCTGTCAAGAGGGGTCACCTCGGCAACGTCAAAACGAATCGGTTCATCACTCTGTCCGGTGTGCTGGAGATAATATTCCGCGGTGCGGATGAGCCTGCGCTGCTTGGCAAGGGTCACGGCCGCAGCAGGCGCAGCCAGCGGGTCGGGGCTGCGGGTCTTGACCTCACAGAGCACCAGTGTGCCGTCCGGCTCCCGCAGGATGAGGTCGATCTCCCCCATCCGAGTGCGGTAGTTGTGGGCCACCAGCTCACATCCCTGCTTCTGGTAATACCGTGCGGCCACAGCCTCACCGGTGCGGCCGGCCTCAGCCCGATCCATCACTTGCCCTCCGGCCAATAGCCCTGCTTTTTCAGGAAGCTGCGGCGGTAGAAGGGCTGGATCCCGTACTGCTCGATCAGTTCATAATGGAGCTTGGTCGGATAACCCTTGTGTTTTGCCAGCTGATACTGCGGGTACTGCTTGTCCAGCTCCATCATATAGCGGTCACGGCTGACCTTTGCCAGGATCGATGCCGCGCCGATGCTGGCGCTGGTGGCATCGCCCTTGACCACCGGCTGGGCGGGGAGCTCCAGCGCAGCCGGGACACGGTTTCCGTCTACCAGCACAAGATTCGGTACAATGTCCAGTCCTTCCGCAGCCTGCTTCATGCCGCTCATGGTGGCGTTCAGGATATTATCCCGGTCGATGATCTCCGGGCCTACAAAGACGATCTTATAGGCCAGCGCCTTGTCGCAGATCTCATCAAAGAGGGCTTCCCGTTTTTTCTCGGTCAGCTTCTTGGAGTCGTTGATGCCGTACACCGGCTTCTCCGGATCAAGGATACAGGCCGCCACAACGACCGGACCGCACAACGGGCCGCGGCCCGCTTCATCCACACCGGCAAAAAAGCCGTACTGCGCACGGATGGCGGCATCATACTCGTACAGAGGGGCAGAGATCTCCTCGTCAGAACGCCGTTTCATTCGTCGTCCTCCTCGGCAAAATCCGCCAGATCATCCCGCTGGGGCGGGCGCTCCAGAGAGATGCGGCCCCACTTGCAGGCGCGGAACTCGTCCACCAGCATGATGGCACAGCGTTCGGTGTTCACCTCGCCGCCGCGCACCAGCAGACCGCGCTTGCGGCCGATGGCCTCCAGCAGTTCGTAGGGCGGCAGAGCCAGCGTCTCTGCATCCAGCTTGTAGCGCTGGGCCACGAGATCGGGGTAATTGCGGCGCACCTCATCCAGCAGGTTCATGGCCAGTTCTTCCACATCCAGAATATCATCCTTGATGGAGCCGATGAAGGCCAGATTAGAAGCAATGGTCTTGGAATCAAACTTTTTCCAGAGCACGCCGGGCATATCCAGCAGGTCAAACTTTTCGGTGCTGACCCACTGCTTGCCCTTGGTCACGCCGGGGCGGTCGGCCGCCTTGGCACGGGCAGAACCTGCAAAGGTGTTGATGAAGGTGGATTTGCCCACGTTGGGGATGCCGCAGAGCATCACCTGAGTTTTGGCACCACCCATACCACGGTTCTGGCGGCGCTCCAGCAGCGAGGCCAGCTCCTTTTCAATGGCGGTCTGCACCGCCTTGGCACCGCCCTTCTGCTTGGCGCTGATGGCCACACAGCCTGCATCGGCGGCGTGGAAGTATTTGATCCACTCCTCTGTCACAGCAGGATCGGCCAGATCTGCCTTGTTCATCACATAGAGCTTTGGCTTGCGGGCCGTAATGCGCTCCACCTCGGGGTTCAGGCTGGAAAGTGGAATGCGGGCATCCAGCAGCACCAGACTGGCATCCACATGCTGGATCTCCGTCTCCATCATCCGCAGGGTCTTGGTCATGTGGCCTGGGAACCATTGGATGTTATATTGATTTGCAAAGCGGGTATCGTTGTTCATTTTACCACCCCAAAATCCGAAAAGGGCAAAAAGCAGAGCAGCACTTTGCCCAGAATATCGCGTTCATCAATGCAGCCCACATAGGACGAGCGGCTGTCCAGCGAGGCGTTGCGGTTATCGCCCATCACAAACACCGTGCCCTCCGGCACCGTGTACGGAAACGTTACGTCATAGCCAAGATAGGTCGGTTCAGCGATATAGGCTTCCTGCAGCACTTCCCCGTTCACCGAAACCGTGCCCGCCTGATAATCAATGTTCACCACATCGCCGCCTTTGGCAATGACACGCTTGACCAGCGGCTTACCGTAGGCTGTGTAGCTGTCCACGATGACCACATCGCCCCGCTGGGGCTCGTAGCCCGCGCCCCAGACGATCAGCTTATCGCCGTTCTGCAGGGTGGGCACCATGGATTCGCCGTCCACCTGAATGATGCGGAAGAACAGCGAGAATACCAGCACCAGCACCAGCGCGGCGGAGATCAGCGCCTCGTACCACTCAAACACATTCTGTCCGCGCACAGTTTCCTGTGTTGAAGTATGCTTTTCCATTTCCCGATGCACCTCACAATCTTGTCTGGCCCGGAATAAAGAAAAAAGGGACAACAAGTTGTCCCTTTTCTCCCGGTTTTACGCGGGGATCATCAAATATCGCTCTTGACCTTAGCAGCCTTGCCGGTACGACCACGCAGATAGAACAGCTTGGCGCGGCGGACCTTGCCCTTGCGGACAACGGTGACCTTCTCAACGAAGGGGCTGTTGATGGGGAAGACACGCTCAACGCCGACACCGTAGGAAACGCGGCGAACGGTAAAGGTCTCTGCAACGCCGCCGTGCTTCTTAGCAATGACGGTGCCCTCGAAAGCCTGGATACGCTCACGCTCGCCTTCCTTGATGCGAACGTCAACGCGGACGGTATCGCCAACGTTGAACTGGGGCTTCTCAGCCTTGATGCTGCCTTCAGAAATAATCTTCAGTGCGTCCATTTTTGAATCCTCCATTTGTTTTTAGACGTTCATGCACGGCACCTTGCCGTCAGAGGACCGCCCGTTTAATGATATTGTCATTAACCCCGCTGTGGTATCAGCGGACACTAACGCCTTAATAGGATAGCACAAAACGCCCGTAAAATCAAGCGATTTGCCCAAAATAATCCCAAAAATTTTCTGTTCTGCCCAAAAGGCATTCTTTGCCCGGGAAATCAGGCAAAGAGCTGCCGATTCGCCGTCAGGAAGCGCTTGCGCAGGATGCCTGCGCTGGCGGCAGGCAGACCAAACTTTTCTTCCAGAAAGCCGGTGAGCAGCGAGGGATTCAGGTTCAGCTCCTGTGCGGCAGGCAGGCAGAGCTCCATGCAGACACGATCCCCTGCGGTGGTATATTCCACCTGCGGAATGTGATCCTTGAGCTCTACGATCTTTTTGCCCTTTTTGCTGTGCTTTTCCACCGGGGCGCTTTCCAGCGCGTTATACTGTTCCAGCACAGCCGCTGCCGCTGCCGGGTAGGTGATCTGGTAGCAGGCAAAGGCGATGAGGTCAGCCTTCATCTGCACCGGGCCCACATGGGTGATGCGGATGCCGGTGGGCATGATGGCGTTCAGTTCGGTCTGCCACTGGGCAAAGTCCGGGTTCTCAGCCTCAGTCTTGACATCCACGCACTCACACTCGCTCTCCTGCCCCAGCGAAAGCGGGCAGGCAAAGGTCATGTAGATGTGGGGGTTGAAGCCCAGCGTGTGCCACACAGGCAGGCCGCTGCGCTTGAGCACCCGCTGCATCACCCGCTGCAGATCCAGCAGGGAGATGTAGGAGGCCTCATTCTTTTTCTCAAACGAGATTCTGACTGTAATCAAAGCAGGGACCTCCTAACAGATGATTGGCACCGCAGCCATGGCAGGCGCGGTTGCAGGGCTGGGTGGTCTGGGCGGCAAGGGCCTTGTTGTACTCCCGCACCAGATATTCGTGGGTCACACCGTAGTCCATGTGGCTCCACGGGGTCACCTCGTCCAGCCCAATGGGACGCTGGCAGTAGAACTTGGGATCAATGCCCAGATCCTCAAACACCTGCATCCAGGTATCATACTTGAAGCACTCTTCCCAACCGTCAAAGTAACAGCCCCGTTTGTAGGCTTCCAGAATAACAGGAGCCAGACGGCGGTCGCCCTTGGCGAACACACCCTCCAGAAAACTGGTGGTGCTGTCGTGATAGTTCACCTTGATCTTGCGGCTGTGGACGCTTTCCAGCAGGTGCTTCTGCTTGGCCTGCAGGCTTTCCTCCGTGTCCATGGGCACGAACTGGAAAGGCGTGTGGGGCTTGGGCACAAAGCAGGCACAGCTGATGGTTACCTGCACACCCCTGCCCTTGGCGTGCCTGGGGTTGGAGTAATAGAGATCTACCACCTTCTGGGCGGTCTCGGCAATGCCCTCGATGTCCTCCATCGTCTCGGTAGGCAGACCCATCATAAAGTAGAGTTTGACCGAGGAATAGCCGTTGGCAAAGGCCAGTGAACAGGTCTTTTCGATCTCGTCCCAGGTAACATTCTTGTTGATGACATCCCGCAGGCGCTGGGTACCGGCCTCGGCCGCAAAGGTCAGGCCGCTCTTGCGCACCTTGGTAGTCTTTTCAATCAGGCTCTGGGAGAAGTTGTCCATCCGCAGGGAGGGCAGCGAGAGGCTGACGTGCTCCTTGGGGGCCCACTCATTCAGATCATCCAGCAGTTCTTCCAGCTGGCCGTGGTCGGAGGTGGACAGGCTGGACAGGCTCAGCTCCTCATAGCCGGTGTTGGCACACAGATCCTGTGCCGCCTTATTCAGCAGACTGGCATCCCGCTGGCGCATGGGGCGGTACAGGAAGCCTGCCTGACAGAACCGGCAGCCGCGCACACAGCCGCGCAACACCTCAATGCTGGCGCGGTCCTGGATGGCCCCCACCATGGGCACAACAAAGTTCGTTGGCGGAGCAAACTCGTTCAGATCCTTGATGATGGCCTTGGTGATGACCGCCGGGATGCCCGGCTCGTTGGGGGTAATGGCCTTGACCCGGCCGTCCTCAAAGTAGGTCACATCGTAGAAGGCAGGGATATAGACCCCGGGGATCTTTGCAATGCGGCGCAGCAGCTCCTTTTTGGAGACACCGCCCTCTTTCTTGGCACGCTCGATCTCGGCGCAGATGGAAGGCAGCTGGTTCTCACCTTCACCCAGCTGGATGACATCAAAGAAATCCGCAATGGGCTCCGAGTTGCAGGCGCAGGGTCCGCCCGCCACGATCAGGGGCCAGTGCTCGTCACGGTCCTTTGCGTAGAACGGAATGTGTGCCAGATCGAGCATGGCTAGAATGTTGGTATAGGAAAGCTCGTACTGCAGGGTAAAGCCCACCGCATCAAAATCGGTCAGGGGGTCCTTGCTTTCCATGGTGTACAGGGGCAGGTCCAGCCGCTCCATCTCAGCCTTCATATCCAGCCAGGGCATAAAGGCCCGCTCACACCACCAGTTCTCGTGGCTGTTGAGCAGCTCATACAGGATCTTCTCACCGAGGAAGGACATGCCCACCTCGTAGGTATCCGGGAAGCAGAATGCAAACCGGACATCCACCTTTTCTTTGTCTTTATACACGCTGCCCGGTTCGCCGCCGGTGTAACGGCCCGGCTTCTGCACCCGGCCCAGCGCTTCTTTTAGCTTGGGATCAAACATCAAGTTCCTCCATTGACAGAACAGTTTTACTTCATTCGTTTTATTGTACCCGATTCTGCCGGGAAATGCAATCATTGTTTTGGAGGCACCACCATCCGCACGCCGCCAGCTGTGCCCCATCCAGCGGCGGGATGGGCAGGAGGTTGAAGGCCCCAGTCAGGAGGTTGGCCGCCAGAAAGGCACTGGCCCGGATGGTGGCCCGCTGTTCCAGCCGAAGTATCCAGAGCCCGGCCAGCACAAAATTCACCGCAGGGCCTGCCGCGGCAAGGAGAGCGGTCTGCCACAGGGTCATTTCCCTGCCCCGGGTGCGCATACAAAAGCCGGTAAGGGTGACTTCAATGACCGGAAACTGCCCAAACAGGGCAAGATATACTCCGATGTGCCCCCACTCATGCAGGAATGCTGCCAGCAGCCCCAGCCGCAGAAACCCGCTTGCATCGAAATAGAGCAGAACGTACAGCGTCCCGCAGAGCAGCAGTGGGTCCCGGAACACAAGCGGCCCATACCGGAATCGATGCCGCATCATGGCAGGCTCAGTGCGGCAGAAGGATCATACCGGATGCCGCCTGTCAGAAATTCAAAGTGCAGGTGTGCCCCGGTGGCACGGCCCGTCTGTCCGGCAGTGCCCAGCCGCTGGCCCGCTGCAACCACCTCCCCGGCCCGGACATAGAGATACTGCATGTGGGCATAGAGCGTTTCCTGCCCGTCCCCATGGGTCAGCCGGACATAGTTGCCGTAAGCGGTTCCACGCCGGGCGGCGGTCACCACGCCGTCCAGTGCCGCAAGGACCGGTGTGCCCTCCTCGCAGGCAAGATCCACGCCCCGGTGGAAGGCTTTTTCCCCGGTAAAGGGATCCTTCCGCCAGCCATAAGGGTCAGAGACACGCCACGCCGCCGTTTCCAGCGGGAAGCAGAGGATCTGCCCCGGCTTTGCCTGTTTCAGGCTGGCTCCCGCCGGGACATTTTTGCCCGCACAGACCGGGAGCACCCTGCCCGCCAGCAGAATGATCAGCAGCACCGTCAGAGCCAGCACCGCCGCCCGTTGATATCGCTTGTGTTTCCCTGCTCGTCCATGTTTTGCCTGCATCTTTTCGCCCTCCGTTCTGGAAAGTGTATGCAGAAGGAAGATCACTGAGAACCAAAACACCCCCTGGGAGATTTCCCAGAGGGTGCTCTTTCCGCATTTACCGGCGGAGCCAGTCATGGAGCCGCTGGAAGAGGCTGGGGTGCCCGTGCCGTTCCGCGCGATCAACATCGTGCGGAGCGGGTGCGCTCTGCACAGCCGGAGCAGGTGCTGCTTTCACCGTGGCAGGCTGTTTTGCTGGCTCTGGGGGCTGCTCCGCCACCTGAACCGGCTCCGGTCTCGTTTCGGGCTCAGACGGCCGTTCCGGTGCCTTTATTTCAGGCTGTTCCGGTTCTGCCGCAGGAGCAGCATCCCGGGCGAGCCAGTCATCCCGGAGCAGATCGTACATGTCCATCTGGCCGTTGACAAGGGGCTCACCGGGGGCCGCTTTCATCTTCTGATAGCTGCCGTCTGCCCGCATCTCCCGGGCATTGACGTTATCCCGCAGCTGCAGCTGCAGGATATCGCTCAGCTTCTGGATGAGGACAGGGTCCTCCACCCGGACACCCACCTCCACGCGGCACTCGGTGTTGCGGGTGAGGAAATCACCGGAGGCGATATAGATGCGGGTGGTCACGCCATCGAAGAAGCTGTAGATGCGGCCATGCTCAAGGTAGCGGCCCACCAGACTACGGATATGCAGGTTCTCGGTCTTACCTGGCACCTCGGCGCGGACACAGCAGATACCGCGCACAATCATATCAATGCGGACCCCCGCACAGCTGGCTTCTTCGAGCTTCAGGATGATATCCCGATCCGAGATGGAGTTGTTTTTCAGGATCATGGATGCCGGGCGGCCCAGCTTGGCTGCATTGATGACCCGGTCCATCTCGTCCAGCAGCACGCTCTTGAAGCGCAGAGGAGCCACCAGCATCTTCTCGGTGGTCTCCGTCAGCTTCTGCACGGCAAGGTTCTGGAACACGTTGGAGGCTTCCTCACCGATGCCCAGATCTGCCGTGATGAACGAATAATCGGTATAGAGCTCGCTGGTCTTTTCGTTGTAGTTGCCGGTGCCGATCTGGGTGATGTAGCTGTAGCCCTGCGGGCCCTTCTTGGTGATGAGGGTCAGCTTGGAGTGCACCTTGTAATCATCAAAGCCATAGAGGATAGTACAGCCAGCCTCTTCCAGCTGCTTGGACCAGTCGATGTTGTTCTGCTCGTCAAAGCGGGCACGCAGCTCCACCAGAGCCACCACTTCCTTGCCGTTTTCGGCGGCTTCGATCAGGGCCTGCACGATCTGGGATTCCCGCGCCATCCGGTAAAGGGTCATCTTGATGGAGATGACCTCCGGATCCCGCGCGGCCTTTTTCAGCATCGCGATGAAGGGGCGGATGGACTGATACGGATAACTGAGCAGGACATCGTGCTTTTCCACCTCGGCGGCAAGGTCATAATCCTGGGGCGGCAGCATGGGCCGGGCCGTGGGATAGAACAGCTCCGGGTTTCCCTCGGCCTCCATTTTACCGGTAAGCTTGTAGAAGAAGCTCAGATCCAGTGGGCTCTTCTGGGCAAACACCCGCTTATGGCTCAGCTCTAATTTGTCGCAGAGGAGACGAAGGATCTCCTGCGGGGCCGTGGGAGTTACCTGCAGGCGGACAGCGGCCAGCTTGCGGCGGCGCTTGAGCAGGTCGGCCATGATCTCGCGGTAATCAATATCATGATCCATCATGCCCTCTTTTACATCAATGTCGGCGTTGCGGGTGACGCGGAACAGACACTTTTCCTGGACGGCATCCTTGCCAAAGATGAGGGACGCGTAATGCAGCACCAGTTCCTCTGTCAGGGCAAACTCGGTCTTGCCCTCCCGGCGCACCAGGATCAGCCGCTCCATCTGGCTGGAGATAGGGATCATGCCAAGGCTCTGGCCCTCTTTCTCCTTGAGCAGAGCACCGAGGTAGATCTCCTTATTGCGCAGGAATGGGAACGGGTGGCGGTTGTCCACGATCTGCGGGCTGAGGATGGGGAACAGCTCGTTCTGGAAGTATTTTTTCCAGAAACGCTCCTGCTCCTTATCCATCGCATCGAAGTTTACCTTTTTATAGCCGCAGGCATCCAGATTTTCCAGCGCCTTCTCGTAGTATTTATCGCAGTCCTCCTGCAGATGGGCAACCTTGGGCATGATGGCGTTCAGCTGTTCCTCGGCCGTCATGTTGGTCTTGTTCTCACGCTTGTCTTTGTCCTTCTGACTGCGTGCAAGGTTGGCGCGCTCCTGCAGAGAGCCCACACGCACCATGAAAAATTCATCCAGATTGGAGCCATAAATGGCAAGGAATTTCACCTGCTCTGCCAGCGGGACATTCTTGTCCTTGCCCAGCACCAGCACACGGCGGTTAAAGTCCAGCCAGCTGAGTTCACGGTTGATGAAGATCGTATCCTCTTTCATAGTAGTTTACTCCCTTTTTCCCTGACCTGCGGCTTTCGCCGCAGCGCTTCAGCTCACATAAGCAAGTCCATCCCACTCAGCCACCACCGCTTCTGTCAGGCCGGGCACGGCGGCGGCCTCTTCCACCGCAGCAAAGCGCCCGTACTGCTCCCTGTATTCGATGATGGCCTGGGCGCGCTGTTCCCCCACCCCCGGCAGGGTGCAGAGAGCGTCCTGCCCGGCGGTGTTCAGATCGACCCGCGCCAGCTGGATGAGCGGTGTTTCACTCCCGGCTGCACGGCCCGGCCCTGTCTGCCGCGGAACGGCAAACCCAAACGCCAGCGCGACGCATACCGCGCAGACAAGGGCCGCTGTCCACAGAAATCTCTGTTCTGTTTTTGTGAGACTGGCTTTCTTCATCCCATTGTACCCGACTTTCTCTGAAAAAGAAAGCCCTCTGCGGAGAATTTGCAGAGAGCTTTACAATGATTTTACGCAGAAGTTTCTGCACGGCGCACCATGCCATACAAAAGCTCTGCCGCTGCACCGGCATCGTGGTCAGTCAGGGTCATCCGGTTGGCGGCAAGGCGCAGTTCAGGCGCGGCATCCGCAGGCACAACGCTCTCCCCCGCCAGATGGACAAGGTCGAGCATCTGGGTGCAGCCGGCCAGCACCGTCAGCTGCTCGGCAGCATAGCCGGAGGGAGGGCAGACGGCGTTGAGCATGGTACTGCCTGAGACAAGGCCCGGGGTAAGCACCAGCGTATCCGGTGCAAGGCGCTCCGCATGCAGGAAGGCTGCCGCGTCCCCCAGCGCCTTTTGCAGCGTGGGCAGAATGGGCATCTGCTTTTTGTCCTGATAGAACAGGATGCGCAGAACGTCCTCGCCCTTGACATCGGCGGCGTTGCTCAGCACAAAGGGAGTCCACTCCTGCTTGAGGTGGAACACCAGCCCCTCGCTCATCCGCACAGCACGGGTGGAGCCATCGCGCATCTGCAGGGCAATGCCCACGCCGGACAGGGAGGGCAGCATCTTCAGGACAGACTCCTCCATCCCCTCAAAGCTGCACAGCGCGGTGCCGGAGCCCTCCGAAAAGTTGTAGGCCAGTGTGCCGCCGCAGACCAGTGCGGGCGCACTGAGCCGCACCCCGCCCAACAGAGAGCGGACCGCCCGGGGCGAGCGCTGAGAGAAAACGGTCAGCCTACCGCCCCTGCTGGCAAAAAGCTGCAGCACGTCCCGCTGGAGCTGGGGCAGGTTGCCTGCGGCATCCAGCAGCAGGCTGTCCAGATCACAGAGGACTAAGGTCTGGTCAATGGTCGTCTCTTTCATAGGGTATTTCCTCCTGTGCGCTGACGGAGCGTGGTCAAGAAGCGGGTGAAGTAATCTGGCAGCTCAGAATCGAACCGCAGGTGTTCCCCCGTGATGGGGTGAACGAACCCCAGCGTTTTTGCATGCAGGCACTGACCATGCAGGCTGGTGATGCAGTTGTGGGGGCCGTACACCGGGTCGCCCGCCACCGGGTGGTGGATGGAAGCCATGTGAACGCGAATCTGGTGGGTACGGCCCGTTTTCAGGCGGCACTCCAGCATCGTGAACTCGCCCAGCCGTTCCAGCACCTTGTAGCCGGTGTAGGCGTACTTTGTGTGGGGCTCACTGGCCGGATAGACCGCCATCTTCTTGCGGTCGGTCTTGCTGCGGCCCAGGTTGCTCTCCACAAAGCCCTCATCCTGGGCAAAGCCGCCATAGACGATGGTATTGTAGGCCCGCTCCACGCTGTGCACTGCCATCTGCTGGGAAAGGCCGATGTGGGTTGCATCATCCTTTGCCACCACCAGCAGGCCGCTGGTGTCCTTATCGATGCGGTGGACGATGCCGGGCCGGATCTCGCCGCCAATGCCGGAAAGGCTGCCCTTGCAGTGCCAGAGCAGAGCGTTGACCAAGGTGCCGTCCGGGTTGCCGGGAGCCGGGTGGACGACCATCCCTTTGGGCTTGTTGACCACCAGAAGGTGTGCATCCTCATAGATGATGTCCAGCGGGATCTCCTGCGGCACAGCCTCGATGGGCTTTGCGTCGGGGATCTCCAGCAGGATGATATCCCCTGCCTTGAGCTTCAGGCTCTTGGCCGGGGCCTTGCCGTTGCAGAGCACATGGCCCTCAGCCACAAGGCCCTGCAGGGCACTGCGGGAAAGGCCGGTGTCCTCGCCGCTCAGAAAGCGGTCGATGCGCTGGCCTGCGCCCTCGGCTTCTACGATGTATTCACGCTGCTCCATGGCTTACTGCTCCTTCGGGCCCTTTTTCGTATCCTCGTGCAGCTCCTCCAGGAAAATGACCAGCACCCAGAGTGCCACACCAACGCAGACACAGATATCTGCAAAATTGAACACTGCGAACCGCATGAACAGCAGGTTGATGTAATCCACCACCTCGCCGTTCAGCACACGATCGATCAGGTTGCCGATGCCGCCGCCCAGCACCAGGATGAGTGCGGCCTGCTGCAGACGGTTGTTCCGGCTGCGGAAGAACAGCCAATAAGCAACCAGCAGCAATGCTGCGCTGGTTGCAACGATCAAAAACAGCTGCTTGCCGCTGAGCAGGCTGAATGCCATGCCCTGGTTGAGCACGAACCGCAGCTCCACCACATGGGGGATCAGCGGCATTGCGCCCACCGGCTGCAAAGCGCTGACAGCCCAGAACTTGATGGCCTGATCGAGGCCGACCAGCGCCGCAACGCACAGCAGATTGAAGATCACAAATGCCATAAAAATACTCCCAACGGCGGCATGCTGCCGCCTGTGTTCTGATACCAAAAAGCGGCGCTCCCTGCTCGAAAGGAGCGCCGCAGCGTTTAATTCAGGAAGGCTTATGCTTCCACCACGCTTGCGCAGCGTGCGCAGAGGGTGGGATGTGCGGCGTGGGTGCCGATGTCTGCGGAATACTTCCAGCAGCGTTCGCACTTTTC
The DNA here is from genome assembly GCF_017377545.1 of Faecalibacterium sp. Marseille-Q4164. Taxonomy (NCBI): domain Bacteria; kingdom Bacillati; phylum Bacillota; class Clostridia; order Eubacteriales; family Oscillospiraceae; genus Faecalibacterium; species Faecalibacterium sp. Marseille-Q4164. Next base: position 483,621 of record NZ_JAFREJ010000001.1, read on the forward strand.
GCCGGTGGCATGTGCAGCAGCAACGCCCAGACCCTCAACAGCGGAGGCAGAACCACCCTCGCCCTTGACCAGCTCCACATGAGAGACGATCATCAGGTCAGCCAGCTCGTCCATGGGAATGCTGTTCAGCAGGTCATAGACGGCATCATTGCAGTACAGGGTAACGGAAGCTTCCAGAGAAGCACCGATGGTCTTTTCTGCACGGGCCTGCTCCAGCACCTTCTTGACCTCGTCACGGACAGCAATGAGCTGTGCCCACTTGGCCTTGAAGGCATCGTCTGCAGCATACTGGCCTGCCTTGGGCATTGCCTCGAACACAACGTACTTGTTCATGCCTTCGGTCTTGGGCAGGAAGTCCCAGATCTCCTGGCTGGTAAAGCAGAGGATGGGGGCAATGATCTTGTCCAGAGCGACCAGAATCTTGTACATGGTGGTCTGGGCAGCCTTACGGCCCACACCGTTGGTGCAGTACAGGCGGTCTTTCGTCACATCCAGATAGAAGTTGGACATGGCAACAACGCAGAAGTTGTAGACGGCGTGATAGACCTTGTTGAAGTCATACACATCGTAGCCGGCCTTGGCATTCACGATCAGGTCATCCAGAGCAGCCAGTGCCCAGCGGTCGATCTCCTGCAGCTGGTCATCTGCCACACAATCGGTGTTGGGGTCAAAGCCATCCAGATTGCCCAGAATGAAGCGGGCGGTGTTGCGGATCTTGCGGTATGCCTCGCTCAGCTGCTTGAAGATATTCTTACCGGCGCGCACATCCACAGTGTAGTCGGAAGAAGCGACCCACAGGCGGATGATATCCGCACCGTAGTCCTTGATGATCTCGCTGGGCTCCACGCCGTTGCCGGCGCTCTTGTGCATCTGCTTGCCCTGCTCGTCCACGACCCAGCCGTGGCACAGAACGGACTTATAAGGTGCGCAGCCCTTGGCAGCCACGCTGGTCAGCAGGCTGGACTGGAACCAGCCGCGGAACTGGTCGCCGCCCTCCATATACATGTCGGCCGGGAAGCTCAGCTCCGGGCGCTCCTCCAGCACGGCAGCGTGGGTGGAACCGGAATCGAACCAGACATCCATGATGTCGGTATCCTTGGTCCACTCGGAAGCGCCGCACTTCTCGCAGACTTCGCCTGCGGGGATGATCTGCTCTGCCTCGTACTTGTACCAGGCATCGGAGCCCTCCTTGCGGAACAGCTCGCTGACAGCCTTGATGGTGGCATCGGTGATGTGGTAAGCGCCGCACTTCTTGCAGTAGAAAGCCGGGATGGGCACACCCCAGGTACGCTGACGGCTGATGCACCAGTCGTTGCGGTCACGGACCATGCCCTTCATGCGGTCGTGGCCCCAGTCAGGCATCCACTTCACGGTGTCGATGGCCTTGTAGACATCGTCACGGAACTTGGCAACAGAGCAGAACCACTGCTCGGTGGCACGGAAGATGATGGGGTTGTGGCAGCGCCAGCAGTGGGGGTACTGATGCTTGATGTGCACCTGACCCATGATGACACCGGCTTCGGTCAGGTCGGCCAGAATGGTCTTGTTGGCAGCCCAGACACGCTGACCTGCGTACTTACCGGCCAGCTCCGTCAGGCAGCCGCCGTCGTCCACAGGAACAGTGATGGGCACGTTGTACTTCTGAGAAACATTGAAGTCATCCACGCCGTGGCCGCCTGCGGTATGGACGCAGCCGGAACCGCTTTCCAGCGTGACATGGTCACCCAGGATGACGGTGCCCTCCTTGGGCAGGTAGACGTGATGATAGCGCATCAGCTCGAACTCAGCGCCGGAAACAGGCTCGCCCACGATCTCGTAGTTCTCGATATGGCAGGCATCCATCACGCTCTTGACCAGCTCGGTGGCCATGATATGGTACTCCTCGCCGATCTTGACAAAGGAATACTCAAAGGCACCGTTCAGGCAGATGGCCTCGTTGGCGGGCAGGGTCCAGGTGGTGGTGGTCCAAATCACGAAGTAGGTCTTATCCATCGGGATGCCGTGCTTTGCCAGCACACCGTTGGGATCCTGAGAAACGTGGAAGCGGACGAAGATGGAATCGCAGTCGTCCTCGCCGTACTCGATCTCTGCCTCAGCCAGAGCGGTGCGGCAGTCGGGGCACCAGTACACAGGCTTCAGGCCCTTGTAGATGTAGCCCTTCTTGGCCATCTCGCCAAAGATCTCGATCTGGCGGGCCTCGAACTCAGGCTTCAGGGTCAGGTAGGGGTGCTCAAAGTCACCGATAACGCCCAGACGCTTGAACTGGTCGCTCATAATGTCGATATGCTCGGTGGCAAACTTTTCACAGATCTGGCGCAGCTCCAGCTTGGAGATGTCCTTCTTCTTCTCGCCCAGAGAGGACAGAGCCTTCAGCTCAATGGGCAGGCCGTGGGTATCAAAGCCGGGCACATAGGGAGCCTGGAAGCCCTCCATGTTCTTGTCGCGGATGATGATATCCTTGATGATCTTGTTCAGGGCGGTGCCCATGTGGATGTTGCCGTTTGCATACGGAGGGCCGTCGTGCAGGACAAACTTGGGCTTGCCGTCGTTGTGCTTGATCAGGTTGTTGTACAGGTCATTCTTCTCCCAATCCTCCAGCATGGCGGGCTCCTTCTTGGGCAGACCGGCACGCATCTCAAACAGAGTCTTGGGCAGATTCAGGGTACTGTCGTACTGAGACTTATTCTTAGCCAATGGTTACACACTCCTCTAATTTACTAAAACGCTTTGGGATCACTCGCTGAACTTCACGCCCTTAAAAGCGGCGTAGTCCGGCGCTGCAGCCTCATCCTCGGCGGCAGGGGCCGGGGGCGGGTCGAGCTTGAGCTGGCTCTCGTCCTGTGCCCAGAACTCCTCGCTGGTCTTTTCATCCGCAGGGGTCTCGTCCTCAGCATCCACATCCGCTGCAGCGGGCTGTGCCTCGGCGATCTCCTCGGTCACAGCGGCGGCAGTGGTCTCGGCAGCTGCCGCCTCATCCTCGGCAGGAACATCCTCTGCGGGCTCCTCTTTCTGGAACTCAGGCAGGCGGCTCAGAGACTCAACATGGCTGCGGTACAGGTTCAGCACATCGGACTTGAAGCGGGTCACTTCCAGCCGGACGCGGTCATACTCGCGCTCCTGGGCAAGCTTTTTCTCGTTTGCCTCGTTGATGATCTCATCCGCACGGTCACTTGCCTTTTGCAGCAGCTCGTTGGCATCACGGATAATATCATCACCGCGCAGATTTGCGCGATGCAGGATCTCTTCCGACTTCTGGTTTGCTTCCCGGATGACATTCTCACCCATCCGCTGGGCATTGATCAGCGCGCTCTTGAGCATATCGCCGTCAGCCTCGTAGCTCTCCATTTCCTTGTGCAGACGCTGATTCTCGGCGGTCAGCTCAGCGATCTGGCGGCGCAGCTCCTCAGCCTGATCTTCATCCTGCTTCAGCTGCTCCTCTACTTTATCCAGGAAACGGTCCACCTCTTCGGTCCGGTAGCCGCGGATGTTCTTTTCAAACTGTGCAGCACGCACATCCTGCGGGGTCAGCATAGTGGTTTCCTCCCTTTTTATTCAATATTGAAAAAACTCGATGATCGATCGGTCTTTTTTGCTTTTTCCGGGCAGGGCCGTCAGGCCAAAGCGCCCCTTGCCGCGCACCGTGAACACATCACCCTCATACACCGGGGCGTGGGCGCTCTCTGCAGGCAGGTGGTTGATCTCCACCCGGCCCGCCGCGATCCACTCACACGCCTGCCCGCGGCTGCAATGGAGCATGGCCGCAAGCACAGCGTCCAGCCGCAAAGAGGACACGGTGGCTGTCTGCGTTTTGCGCTCTGCCTGCGGGAATTCGGGTACCTCATCCAGCGAAAGCAGCGTGGTGATGACCTCTGTCCGGCCCACCTGCAGCAGTTCCCGGCAGATGAGCTCCCCCGCCGTTTCCAGCGCAAAGACATAGGCAGTGCCCGGCGTATCGGCCGGAAGCACGATATCTCCCAGCGCTTCACGCCGCAGCTCCAGCCCCATCAGGCTGCCCAGATAATCCTTGTGGCCCGGCAGTACCGCCCCGGAAAGGGTGTGACAGGTCAGCTTCACACAGCACAGCGGGCTTGCAGGGTAGCAGCCCTCCGGCTCCAGGCAGAGCAGCTTCCGCTCTGCTCCGGGCCAGCCGCCCTCAAAATGATGGTCGCTCTCCGGCACATCGGCACGGTTCAGCGCCGCGCGGGCCAGATCCTGTTCCCTGTCGCTCAAAAAGCCGGAGTAGCGGGCAATGCCGCGTCCCTCGGCCGCGCGGGCCAGATCTTCTACATGGCGCATCAAAAAGCGCTCTTCATCGGTGCGGGCGGGCACAAAGCCCCGCACTGCCCTGGGAGCAGGATCAATAGAACGCGCCATTGTTCTCCAGCTCGTCCAGCAGATCGCCCATAATGTCCACGTTGTACGGGGTAATGATGAAGGTGCTGTTGGCAACGCGCTTGATCTGGCCGTTGTTGGCGTAAGCCACACCGGACAGGAAATCCACCAGACGGCGGGAAACTTCCTTGTTGGTAGACTCCAGATTCAGCACGACCGTGCGCTTGTTGTTCAGGTGGTCTGCAATGGTGCTGGCATCCTCAAAGCGCTCGGGCTTTACCAGAACGACCTTGAGCTGGGTGGTGGCGTGGATGTTGACCACCTTGTTCTTCTTCTGGGCACCCTCCACCGGCTCTTCCTCTGCATCGTCCATGCCAACGCCGAGACCGCTGTTGTTGTTCACCATCTGGGGGCCATCGTCGATGTACTGATCGTCGTAATCGTCCTCACCGCCGAAAAGGCCCTTTTTGAGACTATCCACGAAAGACATAGTATCTGCTCCTTTCATTCGGGCAGCCGCAGCTGCCTGGCGCCTTTTGCAAAAGAGATGCAAATAGCTTTTACTATTATCGGATTTTTTGCCGCAGATGTCAATAACTACAAAAGTTTTCCATCATACAAATTTTGTCCGGAGACAATAATCTCGTCATAAAGCCGAACCTGACTGACAGAACCAGCCGTTCCGCTGGGCAAAACGATGAGGTCATCGCCATCCGTGATCTGCGGATGGGCATCGTCCACAGGGTCGATGCGGCAGAAGCGGGCCAGGTTGCCGTACTTCACATACACGCCGGGGATGTAGTTCTCGCCCTGACCCTCTGCCTCGGAGCCGTCCTCCTTGAGGTAGTGCACCGCAGCAGCAGGCACCCGCAGGCCGGTGTTGCGCCCCACGATGATTTGGGCATCGGCACAGTTCAGCCGGAGCACATCGCCGTTGATGATCTCGCAGGAGAGGACGAAGCGGGCAATGTCGTTTTCCGCATCGATGTTCACCTCGCTGACCTTTGCCTTGAGGGGCGTTTCCACCTGACCGGGAAAGCGGATCTCAACGCTCTTGGTCAAGGGCTTGCCGTCCCTGCCCAGCAGCTTTTCCGCCTGTTTGGCCGAGCACACCCCGGCATAGTACCAGGTAAAGCCCGAAACGATCTTTCCCGCGCAGCCGTCCAGCGCGATCTCCGGAGAGGATTCAACGTAAGCTTTCAGGTTGGCTGCATCCAGCGCAAGGATATCGGCAGAACCTGCGTTCAGCCGCCCGGAACTGGAGCTGCGGATGAAATAGCCCGTCTGCGGGGCCGTGATCTGGGACGGATTGCCCAGCTGGGACTGCACCGTGGCGGCCTGCTGGGTCAGCGCGGTGATCTGGTCGGAGAAGCTGGCCACCTCGCCGGTGATGACCCAAAGCTTGTTCTGGGCCAGAATGTAATTTTCCTTCTCCGCATCGGTATCCTCGTAGTCCCCTGCATCCAGCGAATCCATCAGGTCGTACAGAGCAGCGGAACGGTTCTTGCGCAGGGATTCCAGCTGCACCGAAGTGGTGTTCTGGGAGCGCTGCAGCAGGTCGATCTGGTCATTGATCTGGGTCAGCTGCTGGCGCAGGGTGGCCTGCGCTGCATCGCTGTAGATCTCAGCCACCGCTGTGCCTGCCGAAACACGCTCGCCATCTGCCACCAGATACCCCAGCGTGCCGCCGCCCGCAACGTAGCTTTCCTCGAACAGAAGCACGCCTTCGGCATCCACAGTGTCCTCCACCGTAGCCAGCAGGGCGGTCTCGTAGGTATTGGGCGGAAACAGCACCTGCATTGCCTGATAGCCCACATACAATGCCGCCAGCAGCAAAAACACGATAACGACAGCGGCCAGCGTTTTCAGTGCGCCGGAAATGCCCTCGCGGTTTTCTTCCTGCATATCGCTCATCCTTTCGCTAAAAATTCATTTGTGAGACATGCGGCCTGTTCCCGGACATCCGGAGCCGAGGCATCCAGCCAGCAGATGCCTTCCATGTGGCGGAACCAGGTCAGCTGGCGCTTGGCATAGTTGCGGGAAGCCTGTTTCAGCTTCTCCACACAAGGGGCAAGCGCGCTCTCCCCCGCAAAGTAGGGGAAGAATTCTTTATATCCGATGGCTTGGGCCGCCGTCTTATAAGTATCCCGGTGTTCCCACACATGTTTTGCCTCGTTCAGCAGATCCTGCTCCATCATCTGATCCACTCGCAGGTCGATGCGGCGGTAGAGCTGGGCGCGCTCCGGGAAATCCAGCCCAAGGATCAGAGAACGGTAGGGCTTTTCGGGCGGGAGTGAGTCAGCTTTCTGCTCACTGAGCTTTTTGCCGGTGGCGCGGTAATGCTCCAGCGCCCGCAGCACCCGGACATGGTTGTTCGGATGGATGGCCGCCGCCGCTTCGGGGTCCACTGCCTGCAGCTCCGCATACATGGCTTCCGGACCCTTTTGGGTCAGTTCTGCGGCCAGCTGTTCCCGCAAACCGTCCGGCGTTTTCTCAGCAGCAAAGCGGACACCATACAAAAAGCTCTGGACATAGAGCCCGGTGCCGCCCACGAGGATGGGCAGATGTCCTCTGCCGGAGATCTCATGCTCCAGCGCTCCGGCCAGCGCGGTGAAATCTGCCACGCTGAACGGTTCATCAGGCTGCAGGATATCCACCCCATGGTGCGGAATGCCGCGAGTCTCCTCGGGGGTCACCTTGGCGGTGCCCACATCAAGCCCTTTGTAGATCTGCATCGAATCGGCGCTGATGATCTCCCCGCCGAACTGCTCGGCCAGCGCAACGCCCAGCGCGGTCTTGCCGGAAGCCGTGGGGCCGACCACGGCCAGCACCGGGTGCTTTTTGTTACACGATCCGTCCAAACTGCTTTTCCAGCTCCTTCCGGGTCAATTTAAGGACACAAGGCCGACCATGGGGGCAGAAGGGCGGCACCTCGCCCGAGAGGATCTTTTCGGCCAGTGCCATCAGCTCCTGCGGGGAGGTCTTATCCCCCGCCTTGATGGCCGCGCGGCAGGAGATGGAATGGAGCACCCACTCGGTCTTTTCGCTCAGGGCATCTCGGCTGCCCTTGGAGAGCTTATCCGCCAGCTCCACCAGCAGATCCTCGGCACTGCCCTGTTCCACATCCGCGGGCACAGAGCGCAGGAACACGCTGTTGCCGCCAAAGTCATCGATCTCCAGTCCTGCGCTTTCCAGCAGCTCAAGGTTGGAGAGGAGGGCAGTCTTTTCCTCCGCCGACAGCTCCACCACCAGCGGCTCCAGCAGCAGCTGGGCTGGAACATCCCCATAGTCTGCCGCCAGTTTTTCGAAGAGCTGACGCTCGTGGGCGGCATGCTTATCAATGATGCAGATCTCTTCCCCGCGCTCAGCGAGGATGTAGGTCTTGAAGATCTCACCCACATAGCGCAGAGGGGCAGGACCTTCCTGCACGTCAAAGCCCAACTGTTCCGGCGTATCCTCGGCAGCAAAGGTCTGCTGCGGAGCTGGGGCGGCAGGCATTTCCTCCTTGGGGGCAGGATCCCATGCCGCCATGTGGTCCTGATGTTCGGGCAGATCTACGCCGTCCGGCTCAATGTCCAATGCACCTTCTCCCAGCGCTGCGGCAAAGGCGGGTGCTTCAGGCTCACTCTCCGTGGGAGCTGGTGCCGGGCTGTGCAGGGTGGCATCCTGCCGGATGGGCAAGCCCGATGCAACCGTTGTCCAGCTGTGCTCTGTCGGCTTTTCCTCGGCAGTGCCCGGCGCAGGCAGGATATCCGGGTGGTTTGCAGGTGCCGGACGGGACGGCGGTGCTGCTGCCGGTGCCGGAGTGAAGCTCCGGAAGCTCCGCTGGGGCTGAGGGGTATGCTCATGGAGCGTTCCCGGCTCAGCCTGGCCCGGAATGATGGCAGAAAGCCCTGTAAAGTTATTCTTCTTTACATCATTTTCTGCCGCGTTATCATTTATTTCCGATTTGTTGGATTCTTCATCTTTTTTATCCTCTTCAAAGGCGAAACGCCGCTCTCCGGTGCCCGGTTGGGCCAGTGCCAGCTTGACAGCGTGATAAACGAGGTCAAAGATATCGTTTTCCCGGGCAAAGCGTACCTCAGTCTTGGCCGGGTGGACATTGACATCCACAAGGTCAGCGGGCATTTCCAGAAGCAAGATTCCTCCAGGGAACTTGCCCTGCATCGTGGTGCCTTTGAACGCTGTTTCCATGGCTGCCATCATGGTGCGGTTGCGGACATAGCGCCCATTGATATAGAAATACTGCATACTGCGGCTGGCGCGGCAGCTCCTGGGCTGGGTGATGAGGCCCCACACCCGGTAGACCCCCTCCTGATTGTCCAGCTCCATGAGGTCACGGCTGAATTCCCGGCCCAGCACCGCGTAGGCGGCACTGCGCAGCTTGCCGTCACCGGGGGTGACATACTGCAGCTTACCCTCCCGGACAAACTTGAAGCTGACCTCGGGGTGGCTCAGGGCCACATGGGCCACAATATCCGCCACAAAGGTACCCTCACTGGAATCCTTTTTGAGGAACTTCATCCGGGCCGGGGTGTTGTAGAACAGATCCTGCACCCGGATGGTAGTGCCCACGCCGCGTGCACCGGGCTCCAGCGGATAATCCTCGCCGCCCTCGATGCGGTAGACGGAGGCGCACTCGTCGTTCTCAGTACGGGTCAGTACTTCTACCCGCGCCACGCTGGCAATGGAAGCCAGCGCTTCTCCACGGAAGCCCAGGGTGTGGATATGGTTCAGATCATCCTCCGTCCGGATCTTACTGGTGGCGTGGCGGATGAATGCCGTAGGGATATACTCTGCTTCAATGCCCGAACCGTTGTCGCTGATCTCGATCAGCTTCACGCCGCCTGATTCAATGGTCACGGTGATCTGGCTTGCCCCGGCATCGATGGCGTTTTCCAGCAGCTCCTTCACCACGGAAGCAGGCCGCTCCACCACCTCACCGGCTGCAATGAGCTCCGCCGTGTGCTTGTCCAGAACATGGATGACTGCCATATTCGTTCCCTCCCCTGTTTTTTAGGATTTTTCAGGAAATCAGCCGTTCAGGCTGCCCTTCAAGGTCTTTTTCAGCTCGTACAGGAAATTCAGCGCTTCAATGGGGGTCAGCGTTTCCACATCCAGCGCATCCAGTTTTTCCAGCACCTCGCTGGGCACTGCGGGAGAGTTATACTCCTGCAGCGCGTCAAAGTCCATCTGCTCCACCTTGTTCTTGGGGGCAGTGGCTTCCAGTGCGCGCAGCACTTCGTGGGCGCGGCGGGTCACGGTGCCGGGCAGACCGGCCAGCTTTGCCACCTCAATGCCATAGCTGTCATCGGCAGGGCCGCGGACGATGCGGCGCAGGAAGGTGATGTCCTCACCCCGCTTTTTCACCGCAATGTTGTAATTTTTCACGCCGCTGATGGTGCCCTCAAGGTCTGTCAGCTCGTGGTAATGGGTGGCAAAGAGGGTTTTGCAGCCCAGTCCCTTGGCAGGGTCGCTGATGTGCTCCACCACGGCGCGGGCAATGCTCATGCCGTCAAAGGTGGACGTGCCGCGCCCGATCTCATCCAGCACCACCAGACTGCGGGAGGTAGCGTTCTTCAGAATCTCTGCCACCTCGGTCATCTCCACCATAAAAGTGGACTGACCTGCCGAAAGGTCATCCGACGCGCCGATACGGGTAAAGATGGCATCCACTACACCCACATGGCACTCTCTGGCCGGAACAAAGGAACCGATCTGTGCCATCAGGGCAATCAGCGCATTCTGGCGCATATAGGTCGATTTGCCCGCCATGTTAGGGCCGGTGATGATGAGGCAGCGATCTTCGCCGCAGTTCAGGGTGGTATCGTTGGGTACGAACAGACTGCCCTTGAGCATCTGCTCCACCACAGGGTGGCGGCCCTCCACGATGGTCAGCTGGTCGCTCTCATCCACAGTGGGGCGGCAGTAGTTGTTTTCTGCTGCCACCTGAGCCAGAGCGGCCAGCACGTCCAGCTCTGCCACGGCGTTGGCTGTACGCTGGATGCGGTCGAGCTGGGCACCAATGCTTTCCAGCAGCTCATTGAACAGCCGGTGTTCCAGAGCGATCAGCCGCTCGTGAGCACCCAGGATCTTATTTTCCAGCTCCTTGAGCTCTTGGGTGATGTAGCGTTCGCCGGTGGTCAGGGTCTGCTTGCGGATGTAGCTCTCCGGCACCTGTGCCTTATAAGAGTTGCTGACCTCGATGAAATAGCCAAACACGTGGTTATAGCCGATCTTCAGCTTGGGGATGCCGGTCTCCTGCCGCAGACGGGTCTCGAGCTGAGCCAGCACGCCCTTGGTGTTATCGCGGATGGAACGCAGCTCGTCCACCTCGGGGTGGTAGCCCTTGGCAATGACACCACCATCCTTCAGGGTAGAAGGTGCGTCAGGGTCCACAGCGGCATAGATCTTGTCCTTGATATCGCTCAGCGGGTCGATCCTGGAGACGATTTCGCTGAGCTCGGCACAGCCGCAGCTTTCGGCCTGCTGGCGCAGGCTGGGCAGGCGCTCACAGGTCTGTGCCATGGCATAGATCTCTTTGGGCGTGGCTGAACCGTAGACCGTGCGGGTCATCATACGCTCCAGATCAGCGATGTAATGCAGTTCTTCGATCAGATCGCCGCGCTGTACGGTTTGGTTGACCAGGCTTTCCACAGCATCCAGACGGTGGTTGATGGCATCGCTGGAAAGCAGCGGCTGCTCAATCCAGGTGCGGAGCAGCCGCTTGCCCATGGCAGTGCTGGTCTTGTCCAGCACCCAGAGCAGGGTTCCCCGCTTCTCGCGGCCCCGCAGGGTCTCGGTGAGTTCAAGGTTGGCCCGCGTCACAGGCGAAAGCTGCATATACTGGGCTTCGTTGTAGCTGATGACGGTCTTCAGGCGCTCCACACCTTTGATCTGGGTGGTGTGCAGGTATTCCAGAAGTGCGGCCATGGCAAACCGCACCAGACCTTTTTTATCAATAGAGGTCGTCTCATCCCAATTGCGGCCAAACTGGTTTTCCAGCGAGATGGCCACCAGACCCGGGGCGTAGCGTTCCTCTTCCACCAGCTCCACAGAGCAGGTCATATTCTTTTTGATATAGCCGGTCAGCTCACGGCAGTCCAGCATTCCGGGATTCATCAGCACCTCGCTGGGATGGTAGCGGCAGAGCTCCGCGATCACGGCAGGCACGATCTTCTCCCGTTTCAGCTCGGTGATGTGGGCCGTGCCGGTGGAAACATCGGCAAAACAGATGCCCGCCGCATTTCCTTTCAGAAAAATGCTTGCAATGTAGTTGTTTTTGTCATCCTGCAGCATACTGCTCTCGATGACAGTGCCCGGCGTGACCACCCGGATGATATCGCGCTTGACCAGTCCCTTTGCCTTGGACGGGTCCTCCATCTGCTCACAGATCGCCACCTTGTATCCCTTGGCGATCAGGCGGGCCACATAGCCCTCGTAGCTGTGGAAGGGCACGCCGCACATGGGGGCACGCTCTTCCATGCCGCACTGCTTGCCCGTCAGGGTCAGGTCCAGCTCCCGGGAGGCGGTCAGCGCATCGTCAAAGAACATCTCGTAAAAGTCGCCGATGCGGTAAAACAGGATCTCGTCCTTATACTGCTTCTTGATGTCCATATACTGCTGCATCATGGGCGACAGTTCTGCCATAATCGTTCACCTTTCCTGCGGGCTATGCCGCTTTGCTTCTTTCCGTCGGTTTGCAGTAAGTAACTGCGAATGGAAGGAAAACGCGGCCTGCGATTTGCAGCCGCGTTCTCATTTTACCTGTTAGTGGCAGCCTCCGCAGGTGGAGCAGCTGCCGGTGCAGGATTCACTGGGCTCCTGCACGGTCATGGGGTCGCCGCCGTTCATTGCGGTGTTGATGATGGCATCAATGTAGTTGACCAGGTTCTCGCAGTCGCGCTTTGCCTCGTTGTAAGCAGTCATACCCTCGTCAGCCATGATCTTGCCGTACAGGTCGTTGACCTTGGTGTTCAGCTCGGCGATGCGCTCATCACTGCGCTCGCTCTTGCTGATCTCGTTGTTCAGATCCATGCGGGCCAGATTGAACTCCCCGATGAGATTCTGCAGCTCCTCATCCTTGTCGTTTGCCTTGCGGGCCTGATCCAAAGCCAGGTAACGGGGGTCAGTCTGCAGTGCCATGGCGGCGCGCTTGAACAGATCGATGCAATCCATAATCAAAAATCTCCTTTGATGTGTTTGTTTTTATAGTTATATTATCATTGAGGCCGGTGTGCCCCGGGATCACGTTTCCAGTTCGCCCAGCAGGACAGTGGCGCGGGCACCGGTCAGGTGCACCTGTGCGTAGCTGCCCATCAGGGCGGGGTCAGCGGCAAACTCCACGGTCAGGTTGTTGTCCAACCGGCCGGAGAGGGTTCCGTCGCTGCGGCCATAGCCTTCCACCAGCACCCGGACAGTCTGGCCCACCTGCTGCCGGACCAGATCCATTGCGATCTCGTCCTGCACCTTGAGCAGGCGGGTCATCCGGTCAGTTTTTTCCGCGCGGGGGGTGGGGTCGGGCATTTCCGCTGCCTTGGTGCCGGTGCGCTTGGAGTAGATAAAGGTGAACAGCTGCATGTAGCCGACTTTCTTCACCAGTTCCAGCGTGTCCTGGAAATCCTCCTCCGTTTCCCCGGGGAAGCCCACGATGATATCGCTGGAGAAGGTGATGCCGGGCACCTTTTTGCGGGCGTACTCGATCAGCTCCATGTACTGCCCGATGGTGTAATGGCGGTTCATCTTTTTCAGCAATTCATCCGAGCCGCACTGCACCGGCAGGTGCAGGTGCTTGCACAGGTGGGGCTGGGCCGCAATGGTATCGATCAGCTTGTGGCTGGCATCCTTCGGGTGGCTGGTCATAAAGCGGATCTGGTAATCGCCGGGCACAGCGCAGAGCAGATTGAGCAGATCAGCAAAGTCCACCTGTTCCTCCAGGCCCTTTCCGTAGCTGTTCACGTTCTGGCCCAGCAGAGTGATCTCCTTGTATCCTGCTTCCACCAGCCCCCGGAACTCCGCCAGGATATCGCCGGGCTTGCGGCTCTTCTCACGGCCCCGCACATAGGGTACGATGCAGTAGGTGCAGAAATTGTCGCAGCCGTACATGATAGGCAGCCAGGCGCGGAACTCACTCTCGCGCCGGATGGGGATGTTCTCCACGATGACCGGGCGCTGGGCAGGCTCCATCAGCACGCGCTTATGCTTCTGCAGCTTCTGAGCAATGAGCTGGGGCAGCGTATCGATGCCATCCACGCCAAAGACCAGATCGACATAGGGATAGCTCTTGCGCAGCTTTTCCACCACATGTTTCTGGTTGGCCATACAGCCGCACAGGCCGATCATCAGGCCGCGCTTTTTCTCCTTCAGGCCCTTCAGTGCACCCACATTGCCGAACACGCGCTGCTCGGCGTGCTCACGCACGGCGCAGGTGTTGAAGAGGATGAGGTCTGCATCCTCGGGCTTATCGCACAGGCCGTAGCCGATATCCACCAGCACGCCCTTGATGCGCTCGCCATCGTTGACGTTCTGCTGACAGCCATAGCTGTGTACAAAGGCCAGCGGCGGGGTGTCGTAAGCCGCACGCACCAGCTCCGCAGCCGTTTCGTTGTGTTCAAAGTTAATGTATTCCAATAAAAACCATCCTTATTTTTCAAAAGCTCTTTTTAGTATACCCTCTTTCTGCCATAAGGGCAAGTGGGAAACCGCAAATTTCAGAATCCTTCGGGGCAATTCAGCCTTCTGCCTGCTTTTTGGCGCATGCTTCACACAGGCCGAACAGCACCACAGCGCAGTCCTGCACCACAACATCCTTCTGGCGGCGCACCAGCCTCATCACCTGTTTCTCATCCACATCGGCATCCACTACGCCACCGCAGGCTGTACAGTAGAGGTGGCTATGCCAGCACAGGGTGTGATCAAAACGATCCGCCCTGCCCGGAATGGACACCCGGCGCACCCTGCCTGCCTCCACCAGACTGTTCAGGTTGCGGTAAACGGTGCCCAGGCTCAGGCCCGGGCACTCCGGGGCCGCCTTATCAAAGATCTCTTCGGCGGTGGGGTGGTCGCAAAGTTGCTCCACGGTGCGCAGCACCAGCTCCCGCTGTTTGGAATAACGCATCTTCCTCTCTCCTTCTCTTCCCTTTATACGTTCTCTTCGCCCTTGATCCGCGCCCAATATGCGCGGGAGGCCTGCTCGTTCTTGTTTTCTCCAAAGGTGTAGTATTTTGTATTCTTGAGCACATCCGGCAGATATTGCTGCTCGACCCAGTGGTTGGGGTAATCGTGGGCATACTTGTAATTCTGGCCCTTTACCAGCGCATCCTCGCCGTCATAGTGCTTGTTCTGCAGCTGGCGGGGAATGGGCCCGGTGCGCCCGGCCTGCACATCCGCAATGGCGGCGTTGATGGCATCATGGGCACTGTTGGATTTTGGGCTGGTCGCCACCAGCACAACTGCATCCGCCAGGGCCAGCCGCGCTTCGGGCAGGCCCACCGCGTTGGCGATATCCACCGCCGCCTTGACGATGGGGATGATCTGCGGGTAGGCAAGGCCCACATCCTCGCAGGCGCACACCATGAGCCGACGGCAGGCAGAGGGCAGATCCCCGGCTTCCAGCAGCCGGGCCAGATAGTGGAGCGCTGCATCCGGGTCGGAGCCGCGCATGGATTTCTGGTAAGCCGACACGATATCATAGTGGTCATCGCCGTCCCGGTCGTACCGCATGGCAGTGCGGCGGGTGACCTGCTGGATCATGTCCAGCGTGATGTGTTTTCCCTCCGGTTCGGGAGCCGCCGCCGTCACTGCAAAATCAAGGCAACCCAGTGCCTTGCGCAGATCGCCGCCCGCGCTCTCGGCAAGATAGGCACAGGCATCGTCCTCCATCCGGATGGGCGTACCCTCGCTCTCTGAAAGCTTTTTCAGGGCGTTCCGCAGCCCCTGCTCCACATCTGCAGCTGTCAGCGATTTAAACTCGAACACGGTGCAGCGGGAAAGCAGTGCATTATAAATGTAAAAATATGGGTTCTCAGTGGTGGAGGCGATCAAGGTCACAGTTCCGTCCTCAATGCACTCCAGCAGGCTTTGCTGCTGCTTCTTGTTCAGATACTGGATCTCATCGAGGTACAGCAGGATGCCCCCCGCCCCGGCCAGTGTGCCGATATCCTTGAGCACTGCCTTGATATCCCCCGTGCCGCAGGAAGTGCCGTTGAGCTTGTGCAGCGTCATGCCGCTGTTCTCGGCAATGATGCGGGCCACGGTGGTCTTGCCAGTGCCGGACGGGCCGTAAAAGATCATGTTGGGGATGCGGCCGCTCTCGATGGTGCGGCGGAACACCCGCCCCGGGGCCAGCAGATGCTGCTGGCCGCAGACTTCGGCCAGCGTTTTGGGGCGCATACGCTGCGCCAGCGGTTCATTCATCGGGCGTTCCCTCCTGTACTGCCCTGCTGTTCTGCATGGGCCTTATATAAAAATAGTATACCTCATTTTTACACGAACAGCAAGAGCAATAATGAAAATCATTCTCAGATGGATGCCACAAACCCCATTTACAAAAAAGTCGAAACATGCTATTATCATAGTACATTTACGGGAAACGAGGGGTTCAGATGAAGAAAGCTGCTGCGGCAGAAGATCTCTCTGCCAAAAAGGAGCTGGCGCTCCAGGTCATCGACCGGCTGAAAACAGAATATCCGGATGCAGCCTGCACGCTGGATTACGACCACGCCTGGCAGCTGCTGGTCAGTGTCCGGCTGGCGGCTCAGTGCACCGATGCCCGGGTGAACATTGTGGTACAGGACTTGTTTGCAAAATACCCCAATGTAGCAGCGTTGGCTGCGGCAGAGCCCGATGAGATCGAAGCCATTGTCAAGCCCTGTGGGCTGGGCCGTAGCAAGGCCCGGGATATCTCGGCCTGTATGCGGGTACTGCGGGATAAATACAACTGCAAAGTGCCCACCACCTTTGAAGAGCTGCTGGCACTGCCCGGCGTGGGCCGCAAGAGCGCCAACCTGATCATGGGTGATGTGTTCTGCAAGCCCGCCATCGTCACAGACACCCACTGCATCCGGCTGTGCAATAAAATCGGACTGGTGGATGGCATCAAGGAGCCGCAGAAGGTGGAGATGGCCCTATGGAAGATCATTCCGCCGGAGGAAGGCAGTGACCTGTGCCACCGCTTTGTGATGCATGGCCGTGCTGTCTGCAATGCCCGCAAACCCGAATGTGAAAAGTGCTGTCTGAACGACATCTGCCGGTACGCGGCAGAAAATGCCGTTCCCACAAAAGAAACCAAGGAGGCTTCTGTATGATCACTTTGTCTATCCTGATTGTCCTTGCCCTGATCTGCGCTCTGGTGGGCGTGCTGATGGGCCTGTTCTCTCTGATCGGCCTGCTGGCTTCCCTGCTCGTGGGCGTGCTGGTAGGCGCTCTGGCCGGTCACATCGCCAACCGCTTTATGGGCACCCAGACCTCCACCGGCCGCAACATCGTGCTGGGCATTCTGGGCAGCTTTGTGGGCGAGTTCCTGTTCGGCCTCATCGGCATCCATGCCACCGGCAGCATCAGCTCCTTTGTTATCTCGGTACTGGGTGCCTGCGTCTGCATCTGGGTGGATAACCGACTGTTCCACGATCGTTGACCGGTTTTCTCTGGTTGTTTGTCTTTGCTCTCCCCTCCGGGAGAGCTTTTTTATTTTCAGCCCCTTGACAGTTATATCGTGAAGCGATATAATGCATCCATGATATATCGCATAGCGATACAAAGCGAGGTGATATAATGGATCATCCGGCACTGACGGAATCCACCTACTACATCCTGCTTTCCCTCTATCATCCGCAGCATGGCTACGGCATCATGCAGGAAACCCAGCAGCTCTCCGGCGGAAGGGTACGGCTGGCTGCCGGAACCCTGTACGGTGCCCTGAATGCCCTGTGCGAAAAGGGGTGGATCTCTCCCCTGCCCATGGAAAGCGGAAGCCGCAAAAAAGAATACCAATTGACCTCCGCCGGGCTGAAGGTGCTCAAACAGGAGCTGGTCCGGCTGGAGGAGCTTGCTGCCAATGGCCGCGCCATTTTACAGGAGGAACAGGTATGAGTGAAACAAAAACGCTGCATCGGAATTTCTGGGTCTGGGAATTTGAAAAAGAAGAACGCTGGCTCAACGAAATGGCGCAGGAGGGCTGGGCCCTGCAGAATGCCGGGTTCTGCACCTACACCTTTGAAAAGACGGAACCCGGCCAGTACATCATCCGGCTTGCCATGCTGGACAGTTCCCCGGATTTTGAAAGTTTCATGGAAGAGTTGGAAGCACAGAGCGTTGGGCATTGCTTCAGTTGGGGATATTTCCGCCGCAGCGCCCAGCTAGGTCCCTTTGATATGTTTTCGGATGTGGATTCCCGTATCTCCCACCTGAACAAAATTGGACAGATGGTGAGGCTGCTCTGTCTGGCAAACCTTCTCATCGGCGTTACCAACACCTTCAGCGGTGCATCACTGGCATGGCTAAACCTGCTTTGCGCCACGTTTTTGGCCTACGGGCTGGGACGTATCAGCAGCAAACGAGAGAGTCTGGTGGAAGAACGTCAGCTCCACGAGTGATTTTTTCTCCTTGATGTGCAGGATCTTCAGAGTTTTCAAAAAGTTCATTTTTACCCGCTTGCATTCCGATGCAGGCGGGTATATTATTGTCATTAGCAAATAGTTATCATGTGTTAAGTATTTGCATCCGTCAAGTGATAAGGAGGATTCGTATGCCGCAGAAGAGCGCACCGGAACTGTTCGCCGTGGTCCATTATCTGCATCGGCTGAGCACAGAAGGCAAACGCGGTGCCAAAATGGCACTGGAAAGCTGCCCCAAGTGTCATTTCATCATGCTGGAAGGCGTGCTGATGACCATTGAAGAGCATGGCCAGAATGGCACCATCTATGTTTCCGATCTGGCTGCCGCCGTCAAACAGCCCCTGCCCGCTGTTTCCCGCGCGCTGCGCCAGCTGGAGCAGGATGGACTCATTGAGCGGATCACAGACCCCAATGACCGCCGCAAAACGCTGGTGCGCCCCACGGAAAAGGGGTTGGATGCCAGCCGCCAGGTCGAAACTGCCATCAGCCGTTACTTTGAGCGGGTCATCTGCCGCATCCCGGAAGAGCAGCGGGAGCAGCTGTTCTCCCTGACCGGTGTACTGCTGGAGGCTGTGGAAGCGGAAAATGCGGAGCAACAAGCAAAATTGAAGGGAGAAAACGAAAATGGGTAAAATTTTCAAGCAGCTGGCCCGCCACTGGGCCGCCTGCCTTGCCGTGGTGGCTCTGCTGTTCGTGCAAGCCTACTGCGACCTTTCCCTGCCGGATTACACGAGCAGGATCGTGGACACCGGCATCCAGCAGGGCGGCATTGAAAGCCCCCTGCCGGAGACTGTGCGCCAAAGCACACTGGATACCCTCTCGCTTTTGATGAGCGAAGAGGATGCGGATGCACTGCAGAATGCCTACGGATATTATCTTCAGGACGATGGTGTTCTGAAGCTCCGCAGTGACCTGACCGATGCTGAGCGTACCGCTCTGGAGGAGGCCGTTACCACACCGGATATCGTGCTGTATATGGCGGCGGCGCAGAATGCCAACGCCCCTGCCGGGGATGAAGCAGAAGCCATGACCGCTGCTCCTACGGCAGAAGATCTGGATGCCGTTTGTGCCCAGTTCGCAGCCATGGCCCAGATGCCCGGCTTTTCACGGGAAATGATCCAGCAGCAGCTGGCCAGCGCCATGGAACAGGTGGACGAGACCACCCTTTCCAGCATGGCAAGTCAGGCTACTCTGCTGGTCAGCCTGGAATATGAGGCACAGGGCGTTTCCCATGATGTGCAGATGGCCTACCTCTTCCGGGTGGGTGGCCAGATGCTGGCCCTGACCCTGCTGATGGTGGTCGTTGCCATTCTGGTGGGCCTGATCGCCTCCCGCGTCTCAGCTTCCATCGGCCGGGAGCTGCGCAGAGAGACTTTCTCCTCGGTCATCCATTTTTCCAACGCAGAGATCGAGAATTTCTCCACCGCTTCCCTGATCACCCGCACCACCAATGATATCCAGCAGGTGCAGTTTACCTGTGTCATCCTGCTGCGCATGGTGGCCTACGCTCCCATTCTGGGCATCGGCGGCGTGATGCACGTCACCCAGGGCAACACCGGCCTTGCCTGGATCATCGTGCTGGACGTGGCCGCTCTGCTTCTGCTCATCACGGTTCTGATGAGCGTCGCCATGCCCAAGTTCAAGATTATGCAGACGCTGGTGGACAAGCTGAACCTCGTCAGCCGCGAGATCCTGACCGGCGTGATGCCGGTGCGTGCATTCAGCCGCGAATCCTTTGAGGAAAAGCGTTTTGATGCTGCCAGCCGGGAGCTGATGGGCACCCAGCTGTTCACCAACCGCGCCATGGTGGCCATGATGCCCTTTATGACCCTGATCATGAACGGCACCAGCCTGCTCATCGTCTGGTTCGGCGGCAAGGCCATGGATGCAGGAAACATGCAGGTAGGCGAGATGATCGCATTCATCACCTACACCATGCAGATCGTCATGTCTTTCCTGATGCTGGCCATGGTGGCCGTGATGCTTCCCCGTGCCGGTGTGGCCGCTGACCGTATCGACGAGGTCTGCCGCACCAAGGCTTCCATCCATGATCCGGACGCTGCCGCCGCAAAGCCCGCCCTTGAAAAGAAGGAATGGGATGGCGTGGTCCGGTTCGAGGATGTCAGCTTCCGCTTCCCCGGTGCCGACAGCGATGCGCTGGAGCACATCAGCTTTACCGCAAACCCCGGCGAGACCACAGCCATCATCGGCTCCACCGGCTGCGGCAAATCCAGCCTGCTCAACCTCATCCCCCGCTTTTATGATGTCACCGGCGGCCGCGTGACCATTGATGGCATCGATGTGCGGGAGATGCCGCAGGAGCAGCTCCACAGCCTTTTGGGCTATGTTCCCCAGAAGGGCATTCTGTTCAGCGGCACCATCGAGAGCAATCTGAAATTCGGCGGTGCGCAGATCACCGATGCGGGCATGAAGAAGGCGGCTTCCATCGCACAGGCCACCGAGTTCATCGACGCAAAGCCCGAGGGCTATGCAAGCCCCATTGCACAGGGCGGCTCCAATGTATCCGGCGGCCAGAAGCAGCGGCTCTCCATCGCCCGTGCCATTGCCAAGGAGCCGAAGATCTATCTGTTCGACGACAGCTTCTCTGCCCTTGACTACAAGACGGATGTCACCCTGCGCCGTGCGCTGAAGGAAGAGACCGACAACGCCACTGTGATCATTGTGGCACAGCGCATTTCCACCGTCCTCCACGCCAATCAGATCCTGGTGCTGGACGACGGCAGGCTGGTGGGCAAGGGCACTCACGCGCAGCTCATGGCCACCTGCCCTGAATATCAGGAGATCGCCAGGAGCCAGCTGAGCCAGAAGGAGCTCAACCTGCAAGACCTGAACACCGGAAAGGAGGATGAGTGATATGCCGAGACCCGGAAAACAGACCACCGAGCGCGCCAAGGATTTCAAGGGCACTCTGCGGCAGCTCCTCAGCGCATTGAGCCAGTATAAGCTCTCCCTCATCGTTGTGATGGTCTTTGCCATCCTTTCCACCATCTTCAATATCGCAGGCCCCAAAATTCTGGCCAAGGCCACCACGGCCCTTGCCACCGGCTGGATCGCCAAGCTGCGGGGGATCGGCGGCATCGACTTTGCCTACATCGGCAAGATCCTGCTCATCCTGCTGGCCATGTACCTCTGCTCCGCCGCATTCAGCTTCATTCAGGGCTGGCTGATGACCGGCCTTTCCCAGAAGGTCTGCTATGATTTTCGCCGCCAGATCAGCGAAAAGATCAACCGCCTGCCGCTGGCCTACTTTGAAAAGCGGACAGTCGGCGAGGTGCTCTCCCGCATCACCAACGATGTGGACACCCTGGGCCAGAGCCTGAACCAGAGCGTGACCCAGCTCATCACCAGCATTACCACCATGATCGGCGTGCTGATCATGATGCTGTCCATCAGCCCCAAAATGACCCTGATCGCACTGCTCATCCTGCCCGTCTCTCTGGTGCTGGTGATGCTGGTGGTCAGGTTCAGCCAGAAATACTTCAAGGCCCAGCAGGCCACCCTGGGCGTTGTGAACGGTCAGGTGGAGGAGGTCTACTCCGGCCACAATGTCATCAAGGCCTTCAACCGGGAGGCCGCCGTGCTGGAGGACTTCAACGCCGCCAACGACAAGCTGTTTGAATCCGCCTGGAAGAGCCAGTTCCTCTCCGGCCTGATGCAGCCCATTATGAACTTTGTGGGCAACCTGGGCTATGTAGCCGTTGCCATCGTCGGCAGCATCTTTGCCGCCAACGGCATCATTACCATCGGCGATATCCAGGCTTTTATCCAGTATGTCCGCAATTTCACCCAGCCCATCCAGCAGCTGGCACAGGTGTCCAACATGCTGCAGAGCATGGCCGCCGCTGCCGAGCGCGTGTTCGAGTTCCTGAACGAGCCCGAAGAGGATCAGCTGGCCGACCCTGCCCGCCGGGCAGACCCTGCCTGCATTGATGGTCAGGTCACCTTTGACCATGTCCGGTTCGGTTATGTGCCCGAAAAGACCATCATCCACGATTTCAGCTGTAAGGTGCAGCCCGGCCAGAAGGTCGCCATCGTTGGCCCCACCGGTGCCGGCAAAACCACCATGGTCAAGCTGCTCATGCGGTTCTACGATGTGGATTCCGGCTCCATCACCCTGAACGGCCACGATATCCGCGACTTTGACCGCAGTGCCCTGCGCGAGGGCTTCGGCATGGTGCTGCAGGACACCTGGCTGTTCAAGGGCACCATCATGGAGAACATCCGCTATGGCCGTCTGGATGCCACCGACGAAGAGGTCATTGCCGCCGCCAAAGCCGCCAATGCCGACCACTTCATCCGCACCCTGCCCGGCGGCTACCAGATGGAGCTGAACGAGGACGCTTCCAACGTCAGTCAGGGCCAGAAGCAGCTGCTGACGATTGCCCGGGCCATTCTGGCCGACAACCGCATCCTGATCTTGGACGAGGCCACCAGCAGCGTGGACACCCGCACCGAACAGCGCATCCAGACTGCTATGGACAACCTGATGCGGGGCCGTACCAGCTTCGTCATTGCCCACCGCCTGTCCACCATCAGGGATGCCGACCTGATCCTGGTCATGCGGGACGGCGACATTGTGGAGCAGGGCACCCACGACCAGCTCATTGAGGCCGGCGGTTTCTACGCTGACCTGTACAACAGCCAGTTTGAGGATGTTGTGGATTAAGCCACGCTCCCTTCTTTGAAAAAGGCTCAGGTTTTTGATCGAAACCTGAGCCTTTTTCTTTTGTCAATTCCTACCGGATGTGCTATACTTATTTTTGTGTCTTGAAGTAGGAAAGGAGTAACCACTCATGGAAACCACTCAAAAGCCCTACGCATTCAGCCGCAAGGTATTCTGCGAGGGGATGCGGGATGGCGTGCCCATTGCGCTGGGCTATTTTGCTGTCTCGTTCTCATTGGGCATTGCAGCCCGCAATGCGGGGCTGACCCCCATTCAGGGCTTTTTTGCAAGCCTGTTCAACAATGCTTCTGCCGGTGAGTATGCAGCCTTTTCGCTGATCGCTGCCGGTGCCACCTATTTGGAAGTTGCCATCATCACCCTGATCGCCAACGCGCGCTACCTGCTGATGAGCTGCGCTCTGGCCCAGAAATTTGCCCCAGGCACGCCGTTCTTTCACCGGCTCATCATCGGCTACGATGTCACCGACGAGCTGTTTGGCATCACGATCGCACGGCCCGGCTATCTGAACCCGTTCTACACCTACGGTGCCATTGCGCTGGCAGCCCCCGCCTGGGCCATGGGCACAGCGCTGGGCATCATTGCGGGCAACCTGCTGCCCGTGCGTGTGGTCAGCGCCCTGAGCGTGGCCCTGTACGGCATGTTCCTGGCCATCATCATTCCCCCCGCCCGGAAGAACAGAGTCGTTGCCGTGCTGGTGATGCTGAGCTTTGCCCTGAGCTTTGCCTGCGGCTGTCTGCCCGGCATCGCTTCCCTTTCGGACGGCACCCGCACCATCCTGCTGACGGTGCTGATCTCCTGCGGGGCAGCCGTTCTGTTTCCTGTTACACCCGAAGCACCGGAAACTGCCGGAACTGAGGAGGTGCAGGCATGACCTACAATAATTGGGTCTATATCGCCGTGATGGCCGCTGTTTCTTACGCCATCCGTGTGCTGCCGCTGACCCTTATCCGCAAACCCATCAAAAACCAATTCATCCAGTCCTTCCTCTACTATGTGCCCTATGTAACGCTGGCCGTGATGACCTTCCCGGCCATCATCAACGCCACCCAGAGCCCCATTGCCGGTGCTGCCGCGCTGGTAGTGGGCATCGCCGCTGCATGGTTCGGAGCCAGTTTGTTTCAGGTGTCCGTCTCCTGCTGTGCCGTGGTGCTTGTGCTGGAACTGTTTTTGGTGCACTGAGCTTTCTGCCGCTGTGGTTCTGGGTAGGCCATGGCGGCTTTTTGGTCTTTGAAAATTTTTTCGGAAAACTTGTAACGTTCCGGCGGTTTTGCCGTCTTATGGGCGAACCGGTTCCAAAACACACCAAAAAGGAGGGATGCGCACATGGAGCACCGCAGTTTTGAGCAGATTTATCTGCAGTATTACAAGCCCGTGTACGCTTACCTGATGACATTGTGCCAAAACGAGGAACTGGCAGCAGAACTGACCCAGGAGACCTTTTACAAGGCGCTGGATGCCATTGACGGGTTCAAGGGCGGCTGTGCACTGAATGTCTGGCTGTGTCAGATTGCCAAAAACACCCTGACGGATACATACCGGCGGCAGAAGCGGGAACTGCCCCCGCTGGACGACACTCTGACGGATGTGCCCAGCCCCGCCCCCCTGCCGGGGGAGGAACTGGAGCAGCGGGAAGGAGCACTGAGCCTTTACCAGAAGCTTCATGCCCTGCCCGAACCGTACCGGGAGGTGTTCTGGCTGCGGGTCTACGGCGAACTGACCTTTGCAGAGATCGCCGCACTGCACCACAAGACCGAAAGCTGGGCGCGGGTGACCTTTTACCGCGCCCGAATGAAAATGAAGGAGGCCATCTTATGAAACTACCCTGCTACCTGGTTCAGGACCTTCTGCCCCTTTATAAAGATCACGTCTGCGACGAACAGACTTCCGCCGATGTGGCAGAGCACCTGAGCGACTGTGCCGCCTGCTCTGCCCTGCTGGCTGAAATGGACGCCCCGCCCCAGGAAACTGCGGTACAGGAAGAGCAGGCCGCTGAGGCCGCTGAGGCCCTGAGCACCGTAAAAAAGAATCTGCGCGCCCGGCAGGTAAAAATCACGCTGGCCGCTGTGGGCGGACTGCTGGCCCTGATCTGCGCTTTCTTTGGCTGGCGCTACTGGATGATGCACTCTTATGTGGACCTGCCGGTCGAAGATCTTGTAGTAGAAGAGACCCATGAAGTACTTCCCTCTGATTCCTACGGGTCTATCCACACCATTCAGAAAAATGCAGTCAGGAATGCAAAGACAGGAGTTTATTACACCACAGTCGGCTATCAGGTACGTTATTACAGGGACACCCCCATTGTGTTCCTGAGCGTCACACAGACCCGGTGGGAAGCCCTGATGCGCACGTTCAGTAAAAACAACGAGCCTATCTGGTTTGAGGTTTCAAGTCCTTACACGCTGTTTGTTACGCGGGACACCTATTTGACCCTGCGGGCCGCCCGGCTCATGCCAGAGCAGGATGAACTGATTGACATTCTGGCAGATGATGCAACGCTGACCCGTTACGATGGCGGTTTCTCGTGGACTGATACTTCTAAGACCGTCAGCATTCTTTTAGAACAAGTGCGTTTTGCAAAAGTACGCGCAAGGAAAACATCATGAAAAAAATCTTAATTTCCGGCTCCTCCGGCTTTGTGGGTTCCCGGGTACTGCACCAGTGGCAGGGCCGTGCAGAGCTTTTCACCTTCCCGCGCGGATCTCTGGCTGCTGCCGATGAATCCGCCATTCGCCGTTTTGCGGAAACCATGCAGCCGGATGTCATCCTGCATCTGGCGGCATTGTCCGATACCGGCTACTGCCAGCAGCACCCGGAGGAATCCCGGCGTGCCAACGTTGATCTGCCCATCTGGATGGCAAAAGCTGCACGGGACACCGGGGCCAAGCTGATCTCATTCAGCTCGGATCAGGTGTACGCAGGTGTGACCCAGCCCGGCCCCCTGCCCGAAACGCTGCCGCTCTCCCCCGCCAACACCTATGGTCAGCACAAGCTGAAGGCCGAGGAGCGGGTCCTTGCGCTCTGCCCGGAGGCAGTGCTTCTGCGGGCCCCTTGGATGTACGATCTGCCCGGTGATGGCCTGCCCCTCCGGGGCAATCTGCCGCTGAACCTGCTGCAGGCCGCACAAAACGGTACTCCCGTTCGCTTTTCACCGAACGACCACCGGGGTATCAGCTGGGTGCGGGAGGTGGCGGAACAGCTCTTTCCCGCCTTGCAGCTGCCCGGCGGTGTGTACAATTTTGGCAGCGGGAACGATGCCGACATGGTCACAACGGCCCGGCAGTTTGCCGAAGCGCTGGGCGTGCAGGTGCAGATCGAGCCTGCTGATTTCTCCCGCAACCTTGTGATGGACAGCTCAAAGCTGGCCGCACAGGGGATTCGATTCCATGATACATTGAGCAGTTTTGAAGGCTGTTTGAGGTTTTATCAAAAATAAGAACGACCCTCTCCGCCAATGCTCCGCATTGCCACCTCTCCCAAAGGGAGAGGCAATTGCAGCTTCAAGGTAAGATTCTGCAAATCAGCAGTTTTCTTCCTGTCAGATGCGTTGGCTCCCCCTTCGGGGGAGCTGGCACGCGTCAGCGTGACTGAGAGGGTCGTTTTATGTTACAGCAGAATACAGATCAATCCGGTGCAGCCATCGTTGATGACCTGTTCCAGCGTTTCCTGCAGGCGGGTGCGGGCTTCCTGTGGCATGTGGAGGAGCTTGTTCTGCAATCCCTCATTCACCAGTTCATGCAGGCTCTTGCCAAAGATGTTCGATTCCCACAGCCTCTCCGGGTCGGCTTCAAAATCGCCCAGCAGGCTCTGCACCAGATCCTCGCTCTGCTTCTCGGTGCCCACAATGGGGCTGATTTCGGTATGGATGACAGCTTTCATCATATGGATGGAGGGTGCGCTGGCTTCCAGCCGGACACCGTACCGCCCGCCCTGCCGGACGATCTCCGGTTCCTCCAGCGAGAGCTCCTCAATGCTGGGCATCACGATACCGTAGCCGGTGGCTTCCACCTGTTCCAGTGCACTGCGGATCTTCTCGTACTCCCGCTTTGCCCGGGAAAGCTCAATGATGCAGGGCATCAGGCCTGCTTCATCGCCAATTTCCAGCCCCGTCTGCTCACTGAGGACGCGGTAGAACACCTCCGGCTTCAACAGAACGGTCACCCGCACTACGCCGTCGGAAAGGTTCATGCCGCTCAGGGCGGACTCCTGCACCGAATCCCCGGCCAGCGCTCCGGCACTGTTCTGGGCCGGAACATCCTTCATCCGGCTGATCTTCTCTGAAAACTGGAGCGCCGCCGTGTAGATCTCGTTCTGGAGCCAGTGGCCCTTTTCCAGCATCGTCACCCAGCGGGGGATGGCAAAATCCAGCTCCCGCACCGGAAATTCGTAGAGGACACGCTGCAGGATGGACAGCAGGTCATCTTTTTGCAGATCCAGGCAGCTCACCGGCAGGACCGTGCGTCCGTATGCCTGTTCCAGCTCTGCAGCCAGAGCCTTTGTCTCCGGAGCATCCGGGCGGGTGCTGTTAAGCAGGATGACAAAGGGTTTGCCCAGCGCTTCCAGCTCTTCCACCACCCGCTTTTCGGCGGGCAGGTAGTTTTCCCGGGGGATCTCGCTGATGGAGCCATCGGTGGTGACCACGATGCCGATGGTGGAGTGATCCCGGATGACCTTGCGGGTGCCGGTCTCAGCGGCAAGGTCAAAGGGGATTTCCTCCTCGAACCAGGGGCTTTTGACCATGCGGGGCTTCTCGTCTTCCTCGTGGCCCATGGCTCCCTCCACCATATAGCCCACACAGTCGATGAGCCGGATGCGGCATTCCCCGCCGCCCTCCAGTTGGAGCGGCACGGCCTGCTCCGGGATGAACTTCGGTTCTGTGGTCATGATCGTTCGCCCTGCCGCCGACTGCGGCAGCTCATCCCGGGCCCGGAGCTTTGCGTCCGCCGGGCCGATGGCGGGCAGCACCAGCTGCTCCATAAACTGCTTGATGAGGGTGCTCTTACCGGTGCGCACCGGCCCCACCACGCCAATCAGGATCTCCCCGCCGGTGCGTGCCCCGATCTCCCGGCAGACAGTGGCTTCCAAACACTCCTGTTTTTCCAAATTGCTCTCTCCTCTCTCCCGTCCGCACCGGGCGGCAAGGCCGCACCTTCTGCGTCTGCTTCTCGGAAACAGTCTATTCGGACAGGCGGCAGGATATGAGCGGCACCTGGCGAAAAAGCGTCGGTTGACAGAAAATCTTTCCTACGCTACAATAGAGAAAACTGTATGGAAAGGTGGAACGCAGATGGAGTGGAAGGTTTATTTTGAGGACAATCCGGGCTGTCACCGCCCGCATCGGGGCCGCCCCGGGCAGGAAGTGTCCTGCGGGGCACACTCGGTGTGGGGCGGGCAGCATTTCATCATCCCGGCGATTTACCTTTGTGGAAAAGGGCTGGTTGTAGACATCTGCCGCCGGGTGGAGCGTGAAGCGATCGAAGCGCATTACCAGAAGTTGGCCGCTTACGAAGGGATGGATATTGACGAATGCCCGCCGGAAGCTGTCGAACTGGCCGAAGCCGAGGACCCGTTTGGTTCTTTTGACTATCTGCCAAGTGTAGCCATCAACGGCAAAACCGTGGAGTACAGCCGCGGTGCCGGGGAATATTATAACCCCCTCCGCTCCGAAGAGGAGATCATTTGCAGCGGTGAACAGGCGGCGCGGGATATCGTGAAGCACTACGGGCTTGACCCGGAACAAGGCTGGGATCTCCGGCAGTGGAGCTTTCCCTGGGCGACAAAGCGCAGGCCGGCCCACATCACCAGCCTGACACTGACCCTCACCCAGCGGGAACAGCCTGCCGAAGCGGTGCAGTTCACGGCAGCGCCCGGAAAGGTCGTGGAGTTTGCCCACCCCGTCACCGGTGTGCCCTGCGTGCTGACGGTCAAGGACCTGAAACCGGCCCGGCTGCCGGAGAATGACCTCCCCCACATGGGGCCGCCCATGGAATGGCCCCGGGAATTTGTGGAAATGACTTACACCCTGACCCCCGCCGTGACCACCGGCTGGGTGCAGGTGAACGACTGCGCCTCTAGTGATAAGCCCATCCGGAAAAGCGACGCACCCACAGAAGATGGAGCCATTGGCATCATCGGCGGGGCAGACGGCCCAACGGCGATCTTTGTGAGCGGAAAGCAGCAGGGTGATACCCGCACCGCCTGTTCCTCGCTCCACTTTGCGCCGGTGGAACCGGAAAATATCCGGTGGAAGGTGACCTACTACCAGAAGCAGTTCCCGGATGAAACTATAGCGCTCTTATAACGAAAAGACAGGCGGCTCCAACCAAAGTTGGATGCCGCCTGTTTTACTGTTCAGATCAACTTGATGGCCACCGCCTCGCTGGTGCGGTCCTGGGCTTCGTTGGTATGCTCGGGGTCATCCAGCATATAGCGGAGCAGAAGCACCTCGCCCACATAAAGCACCGCCACCTTGATGGGGATGCTGCCGGAATCCAGCGGGCTTTCCTGCGCGCCGCACCGCAGCACCACATCCGCCATGGCTGCGCCGGGCGAATCCTCATAATGGGTGAGCAGAATGATCTTTGCGCCGGATGCCTTGGCCGTGCGCAGCGTTTCCAGCATATCGCGGGTCGCGCCGGAATAGGAGATGAAGAGCACCACATCCTCCGGGCCCATCAGGCTGGCAGCCAGGATCTGCAGATGACTGTCCCCTGCGGTGCGGAACTTGTTGGACAGGCTGGAAAAGCGGGCGCAGATATCGTTGGCCAGCAGCATACTGCCGCCCTGACCCAGGCAGAACACCTGCCGCGCGGCACGCATCAGATCCACAGCCTGCTCCACGGCTTCGGGCGAAAGAGAATTCTGGGTACCGTTGATGGCAGTGAGAAACAGGCCGCTGGCGTGCTCACACAGACTGGCAGTGGTAGCGCCCGGCTCCGGCTCATGCTGGTTGACCAGCGCACCGGTGGCGTTGGCCTGCGCCAGCGAAATGCGCATCTCATGGTAGCCCTCAAAACCCAATGCCCGGCAGAAGCGGAACACCGTTGCCTCTGCTACCTTGCATTCCCGCGCAAGGGAGGAAATGGAAAGGTACTGTGCCTCGTCGGCATGGTGGACAAGGTAATCTGCCACAGCACGGCCGGATTTTGTCAGTTCGTCCTGCCTTTGCTGCAGCAGCTCCCAGAAGTTTGTGGTCGTAGACATGATGGTCTCCTTTTTCCTGCTCCGTTTCCCGCCGGAAGGGCTGGCCGCACACGCCAACACCATTGTCGGGAAGTTTTCCTTTAAGAAAAGTATAAAAGAATCCCAACCGCTTGGCAAGAGGGGCTTTGACTACAAATTCAGGTTCGTTTCTGTGCAGAGCGCCCAAATTCGCCGCATTAGTATGACTTATTTGTGAAAATCCTTTTCAATTTGCCGGATTTCCCCCTCTTTTTTGAGTGAAAACTATTTTCACCAGCGAAAAGCGTGATTTTTCTACAATGGTTACAAAATAGCTACAACTTTCAAAATTTCCGTGAATTCTGCCCAAAAGACCAGTCTTTTCGCTAAAATTGTGCGACATCCACAAGAAAGCCCTTTCATTATTGGGCAGACAGCCGATAGACAAAATGAAAATATTTTTCTATAATAAGGCCAATAGAAGCGGTTCCCACACGAGGGCCGCAAAGTAGAATCGCACTACATCAATGAGTAAGGAGAAGTTTCTTATGAAAAACAGTATCTCTCGCCGCTCTTTCCTGAAGGCCGTGGGTGTCCTGAGTGCAGCCGGTGCACTGGCCGCATGCGGCGGCAGCTCCTCCAGCAGCACTGCTGCTTCCTCCACTGCAGCTTCTGCAGCGGCAAGCACCGCAGCTGGCGCAAACATCAAGCTGTGGACATACCCCATCGGCGGCTGGGGCAAGGACGAGACTGTGCAGGAGCTGATCTCCAGCTTCAACGCAAAATATCCCGACATCAAGGTCACCGTTGAGTACCTGGATTACACCAATGGTGATGACCAGGTCAACACCGCCATCGAGGGCGGCAGCGCACCCGACCTGATCATGGAAGGCCCCGAGCGTCTGGTTGCCAACTGGGGCAAGAAGGGCGTTATGGCTCCCCTGAACGACCTGTGGACCGACGATGCCAAGAAGGACATCTACGCTTCCGTTGAGTCCGCCTGCAGGAACGAAGCCGGCGACTACTATGAGTATCCTCTGTGCATGACCGCACACTGCATGGCCGTGAACATGACCAAGGTCAAGGAAGTGGGCGCAGACCAGTACATTGATACTGATAAGCACACTTGGAGCACCGACGGCTTCCTCAAGACCGTTGACGCACTGTACAATGGCGGTTATGAGAATGTTGCAGCCATCTACTGCAGTGGCCAGGGCGGCGACCAGGGCACCCGCGCGATCATCAACAACATGTACGGCGGCACCTTCACCGATGCCGAGCACACCAAGTACACCGCTGACTCCCCCGAGAACATCAAGGCCATCCAGGCTCTGTACGATGCCAAGGGCGTGAACTTTGATGCTTCCATCAACGGCGGCGAGGAGATCACCCTGTTCCGCAACGGTACCCTGCAGATGGCATTCTGCTGGAACATTGCACAGCAGCTGAACTCCGACAACAACGATGCCGGCCTGACCAACAGCGGCGACGAGATCTTCCCCATGGCCTTCCCCACCGAGAGCGGCGATCCCAAGCTGTGCGGCGGCATCTGGGGCTTCGGCATCTTCGACAACGGCGACGAGGCCAAGATCGAGGCAGCCAAGACCTTTATCGACTTCATCGCTGCTGACCCCGACCAGGTTGGCGCAAGCGTTCTGGCTTCCACCTACTTCCCCGTTCGTGAGAGCGTTGGCGACATCTACGCCGGCAACGACATTATGAGCGAGTACACCAAGTTCATGGGCTTCCTGGGCGATTACTACCAGATCACCCCGGGCTGGGCAACCGCTCGTACCGAGTGGTGGAACATGCTGCAGCGCGTTGGCACCGGCGAGCCCGTTGAGCAGGCCGTTGCTACCTTTGTTGAGAACGCAAATGCTGCCGCTACTGCCGAGGCATAAGCGCACCGCCTGAGTTTTTCATCGTAACGTTATAAACCTTGCCCCTTCCTCGATAATCCCGGCGAGGGAGGGGCATTCTTTTTTGCAAGTTCCGTCGGGAGCCGGTCATTTTACCGGAGCTAAACGAAAGGTTTGGTGATTTTCTTGGCTGCTACCACCGTAAAAGTCAAAGAGCCAAAGCGCAGCCGCGCACTGGTCCGGCAGGAGACCATCGCATCCTATCTCTTCCTTCTGCCCAGCCTGATCTTCTTTCTGGGGTTCGTCATTTACCCCATGATCCTCTGCGTGGTCACGAGCTTCTTTGATTCCACCATGAACCGCGCCGATGTCTTTGTCGGCCTTGCAAACTACAAAGAACTGTTCGCCGATAAGATCTTCCTGGGTGCTCTGAAGAACACCTTCATCATCGTCATCGTGTCGGTGCCTGTGACCTGCGCCTTCTCGCTGTGGGTCAGCTCCGCCATCGTGGATCTGCCCGAGTGGGCCACCAGCCTTTTCCGCTGCGTGTTCTACTTGCCCGTTGTCACCGGTTCCGTTGCCGTTACCGTTGTCTGGAAGTGGATGTACAACAATTACTACGGCATCTTCAACTATCTGGGCAAGACGCTGGGTCTGATCGACAAGAACATCAACTGGCTGGGCGATGAGCGGTTCGCTCTGGGCTGCATCATCCTCATCCTGCTGACCACCTCTGTGGGCCAGCCCATCGTTCTGTATGTTTCCGCCCTGGGCAACGTGGACCAGTCCATCGTAGAAGCTGCCGAAGTGGACGGCGCGACCGATTTCCAGTGCTTCTGGAAGATCAAGTGGCCCGCCATCATGCCCACCACCCTGTACATTCTGGTCATCACCACCATCAACTCCTTCCAGTGCTTTGCGCTGATCCAGCTGCTGACTTCCGGCGGCCCCAACCACAGCACCGATACCATCATGTACTACATCTACTACACCGCGTTCAAGCTGTACCGCTACGGCTATGGCAACGCCATGGGTGTTGTGCTTGCCATCATCATTGCCATCCTGTCTGCGATCCAGTTCAAGGCTGGCAACCAGAATAATTGAGGAGGTGCGTAACAATGAGTGCAACTGCTGCAACCGCAAAAAAGCAAAAGCCCTTGAAGCGTCACCCCAGCAAGCTCAAGCAGGCCAGCGCCTATACCATCCTGACCCTGATCCTGATCAGCATCGTGGCCGTGACCTTTGCGTTCCCGCTGTACTGGATCATCACCGGTTCCTTCAAAACCGGTGCAGCCATCAACTCCACCACCCCCGAGTGGTGGCCCCATGAGTGGGTGCTGACCAACTACCAGAAGCTGTTTGCCGGAAAGAGCGCCCCCCTGTGGCAGCTGGCCATTCCCTTCAGTGCACGCTTCAGTGCCGACGGCGATCCCATCTACTTCTCGGTCGGACCCACCGCTCCTGCTGCCCTGCGCTGGATGATCAACACCGTGTTCATGGCTGTTGTCTCCATGATCCTGACCTGCATCACCGCCGCCATGGCCGGTTATGCACTGGCCAAGAAGCGCTTTGTGGGCCGTCAGCTCCTGTTCACCCTGATCGTGTGCGCAATGGCTCTGCCCAAGCAGGTCATTCTGATTCCCCTGCTGCGTGAGATGAGTGCCCTGAACCTCTACAACACCATCTGGGCCGTCATCTTCCCCATTGTCGGCTGGCCATTCGGTGTGTTCCTGATGAAACAGTTCAGCGAGGGCATCCCCACAGAAATGCTGGAGGCCGCCCGCATTGACGGTGCAAGTGAAGCCAAGACCTTTATCAGCATCGTGCTGCCCATGGTCAAGCCGGGCATCGGTGCTCTGGCCATCTTCACCTTTATCAACAGCTGGAACGATTACTTCATGCAGTTGATCATGCTGTCCAGCACCAGCAATCTGACCATTTCTCTGGGCATTGCAAAGCTGCAGGCGGAAAACAGCACCGACTTCGGTCTGATCATGGCAGGTGCTGCACTGGCTGCTGTGCCTATCATCATCATCTTCCTCATCTTCCAGAAGTACTTCACCAAGGGCATCGCAATGGGTGCTGTTAAGGGCTAAAATCCCGACCGCCGCCTGCGGCGGGAACAGGGAGGGATTTTTGGCGCAGCGGTCTGCAGGATGCGAGGCCCGCCCAAGGGCCGAAGCAGACGCTGGGCACCGCAAGAGGGCGCTGATCCCGTTGACCGAACGAAAAGCGTTGGAGCTTGATGTTCAGGAAGCAATTTTTGGCGCAGCGGTCTGCAAGACGCAAGGCCCGCACCAAGGGCCGAAGCGGATGCAGGGCACCGCAAGAGGGCGCTGATGCAGTGAACAGAACAAATAAGCATATAGGAGCTTAAGGAGACAAACCATGAAAGATATCACTAAGTACCAGGGCGTTATCCCCGCTTTCTACGCCTGCTACGACGCAGAGGGCAATATTTCCACTGAGGGTGTCAAGGCCCTCACCCGCCACCTGATCGCCAAGGGCGTTAAGGGCGTGTATGTCGGCGGTTCCTCCGGTGAGTGCATCTACCAGCATGTGGACGAGCGCAAGGCTGTGCTGGAGGCAGTGATGAGCGAAGCCAAAGGCAAGCTGACCGTCATTGCACATGTTGGCTGCAACAACACCGCCGACAGTGTGGAACTGGCCCGCCATGCCGAGAGCGTGGGTGTGGATGCCATTGCTTCCATCCCCCCCATCTACTTCCACCTGCCCGAGTATGCCATTGCAAAATACTGGAACGACATGTCCGCTGCTGCTCCCAATACCGAATTCGTCATCTACAACATTCCCCAGCTGGCTGGCACCGGCCTGACCATGAGCCTGCTGAAGGAGATGCTCAAGAACCCCAACGTGGTGGCTGTCAAGAACAGCTCCATGCCCACCCAGGACATTCAGATGTTCAAGGATGCCGGTATCGCTGCCCGCGGCGAAGGCAACTTTGTGGTCTTTAACGGCCCCGATGAGCAGTTCGTCTCCGGCCGCGTCATTGGCGCAGACGGCGGCATCGGCGGCACCTACGCCGTGATGCCTGAGCTGTATCTGGCCATGAACGAGCATATCAACAAGGGCGAGGTCAAGGAAGCACAGGCCCTCCAGTACGAGGCCGACCGCATCATCTACAAGATGTGTGAGGCCCACGGCAACCTGTACGCCGTGCAGAAAGAGATCCTGCGCCGGATGTACGGTCTGGAGCTGGGCGGCGTGCGTGAGCCCATGCCCAGCCTGATCCCCGAGGATGAGGCCATCGTGGCCGAAGCACAGGCCATGATCGAAGCCGCCATCGCAAAACTGTAAGCTGAACAAGCGCCCCCTCTCCGTCTCTTTTCAGAGGGGAGGCGGGCGCTTCTTTTTGGAGGGAAAGCGTATGATCTGCGATACCCTGGATCAACTGCATCTGTACAAGGGGTTCCACAAAAACCTCGACACGGCCATTGAGTTTCTGGCCGCACACCCGCTGGATACCCTGCCGCTGGGCCGTACCGAAGTGGACGGCGACGAGGTGTTCATCAATGTGATGGATGCCGATCTCAAACCTCACACCGATTCCCACGCCGAATATCACCGTCTCTACGCCGATCTGCAGATCGACCTGACCGGCGGCGAGGGCTGGGGCTACGAGACCGCCCCCGGCACCGAGGTAGAGCCCTACCAGCCGGATATCGGCAAAAAGGACAGCGAGGATGCCGTTTTCGGCGCTCTGGGCGAGGGGCGGTTCGTCCTCTTCTTCCCCGGTGAGCTGCACCGCCCCGGCGTGGAAATGCCCGGCTGCGATCGTGTCCGCAAAGCTGTTGTCAAGATCAAGATGGAGGATAAGTATCATGGATAAGGAAAAACTGTTTGCTCAGATCAAGGGCGGGCTGATCGTCTCCTGCCAGGCATTGGAGCACGAGCCCCTGTACACCAAGGAGGGCGGCGTGATGCCCCTGATGGCCAAGGCTGCCGCCATGAGCGGCGCGGTGGGCATCCGTGCCAACACCGTGCGGGACATCACCCAGATCAAGGAGGTCGTGGACCTGCCCGTGATCGGCATCATCAAAAAGGACTACCCCGGCACCCCCATGTACATCACTGTGACCATGAAAGAAGTGGACGAGCTGGTGGCCTGCGGCGTGGATATTCTGGCGGTGCAGGGCACGGGAGCTCTCCGCCCGGACGGTTCCACCTCCGCTGAGTTCATCCGCACTATCAAGGCAAAGTACCCGGATCAGCTGGTGATGGCCGACTGCGACAACTTTGAGAACGCCATGGCCTGCGCCGAGGCCGGTGCCGACTTTGTGGGCACCACCATGCGCGGCTACACCCCTGAGACCCAGGGCATTGACGACATCGATTTTGATTTCGTCCACAAGCTGGCCACCGAGTGCCCCGCCAAGGTCATTGCCGAGGGCCACATCCACTACCCCGAGCAGGCCGTCAAGGCACTGGAAGCCGGTGCTTTTGCACTGGTGGTGGGCGGTGCCATCACCCGCCCTGCCGAGATCACGGCCCGCTTTACCGGTGCCATCAACGCCATGAACAAGTAAAACGGAGACACCGAGATGAAACAGTATCTTGCGATCGATATCGGCGGCACTGCCGTCAAGCTGGGCATCGTGGATGAGACCGGCGCGGTGGGCCCCAAGGCCGAGGAGAGCGTCAACTTTGACGGCTACCAGACCCCGGTGCTGGCCACCGTGCTCAAAGCCGCCAAAGCCTTTGTGGAGACCCAGAACATCGACGTGAACACGCTGGAAGGCGTGGGCGTTTCGGCCACCGGCCAAATCGACAGCCGCAAAGGCATCGTGGCCGGTACCTGCGGCAACTTTCCCAACTACATCAACAGCCCCATCCAGGCCGAACTGGAACGGCTCTTCGGCCTGCCCGTCACCGTTGCCAACGATGCCAACTGCATGACGCTGGGCGAGGTCTGGGTCGGCGGCGCAAAGGGTTATACCGATGTCATCGGCGTTACCCTGGGCACCGGCGTGGGCGGCGGCATCCTGACCGGCGGCCGCCTTTTGGAGGGTGCCCGCGGACTGGGCGGTGAGCTGGGCCACTACCGCACCCATGCACTGGACGGTGTTCCCTGCACCTGCGGTGCCACCGGCTGCTGGGAGCGCTACGCCGCCACCACGGCTCTGGTACGGGCCGCACAGGAAAAGGACCCGGCCTGGAAAGACGGCCGCGCCATTTTTGCTGCCGCGGAGGCTGGCAACGAGACCGTTCTGGCCCTGCTGGATGCTTGGACGGATGAGATCGCACAGGGCCTTGCAGGCATGGTGCACATCTTCAACCCGCAGCTCATTCTCATCGGCGGCGGCGTGAGCGCCCAGCAGAAGCTGCTCATCGAGCCCATTGCCGCCAAAGTCAGGGCCTCCGTTATGCCCGCCTTTGCCGAGGGGCTGGAGATCCGCGCCGCCCAGCTGCACAATGATGCCGGTATGGTAGGCGCAGTCTATTACTTCCGCCAGCAGCACGGCGAAGCCTGATCATCTGAACGATCAAAGGAGTGTATTGAGATGAAAACACATATTCTCTGCCTGGGCGATTCCAACACCCATGGTTATTGTGCCGACCCCAAGGATAACGCCGACGGCGGCATCCGCTTCAACGAGGACGAGCGGTGGACCTGCCGCCTGCAGACTGCTCTGGGTGACAAGTATCTGGTAACCGAAGAGGGCCTTTCCGGCCGCACCACCGTTTTTGTAGATCCCATCCACGAGTCCATGGATGCTCTGAGCGTGGCCTATCCCCTGCTCAAGAGCCATGAAGTCATCGACCTGCTCATCATCATGCTGGGCACCAACGATGTGAAAGAGCGCTTCAACGCAAACGCCGCCTGCATTGGTGCGGGCATGGAGCGCCTGATCCAGAAGTGCAAGACCGTGGACTGCTGGGGCGGCAAGGAACCCAACATTCTTGTGGTCGCTCCTCCGCGCATCAAGGAGGGCTTCCACGATGAGGTCATGGGCGACGGCTGTGTGGAGAAGTCCAAGGGCGTTGCCGGCTGGTACAAGATCATCACAGAGCGCAACAACGTCCATTTCCTGGATGCTGAAGGCTGCGAGTTCAACCAGATCGACTTCATGCACCTGACCCGTAAGGGCCACGCACAACTGGCTGAGAAGCTGGCCGAGCTGGTTCCGACGCTGCTCTGAGTCAAAAAGAACAACCCTCTCCGTCATTGCCTCGCAATGCCGCCTCACCCTTTCGGGGGAAGCAGGCAAAGCAAAAGGCTTTGACGGAGAGGGTTGTTTTCTTTTGTCAGATGTAATCCGAAATATACGGAATC
The DNA here is from genome assembly GCF_017377545.1 of Faecalibacterium sp. Marseille-Q4164. Classification (NCBI taxonomy): domain Bacteria; kingdom Bacillati; phylum Bacillota; class Clostridia; order Eubacteriales; family Oscillospiraceae; genus Faecalibacterium; species Faecalibacterium sp. Marseille-Q4164. The sequence continues at coordinate 521,583 of NZ_JAFREJ010000001.1, forward strand.
TTATGGAAGAGCACGTCATCCAGCCGTTCCACAGCCTCTTCCCTGCCCTCGATGCGCTCCAGCTCATACAGACGCTCTGCGGTCTTGTAGCCCAGCAGCAGGGTGGTAAAGGTGCCGATGCCCATTTTCAGGTGATACTCGGCAGGTTCACGGGTCATGGTGCAGTGCCCATCCGCAAAGCGAACGTTGAACGTCCGGTCGTTCCATGGCAGAAGCGAGTCCTCGATCTCCAGCTCGATGCACAGGGTGCCGCCGTCCGGGTCACAGGGGTAATCGGCGAGGAAATCCTCTACGTCGATGATGCGTCCCATGGCATAGGGGCGAATGCTCTCCTTGATGTCGCCATCGTCCATCTCAAAGGCGATGGGTTCGCTGAAATAGGTGCTGCCGTGCACCTCATCGATCATGGAATCATGGGCATGGATATACTCCCACAGGCCTTTCTGGGCCTCGCGGTTGAGGTAGACCATCTCCTTGATGTGCATGATGTCGTTTTTGATGAGGTAGACCATGTAGCCGCAGGGCTTATCCTTGACGTTGTAGTAGACCGCAACATTGGTATCGTCCTCGTCCCAGCGCCAGTATTCCTCCCAGGCCAGACTGTTGCGGAACAGACAGCCGTGGGTGATGGACGCAAAGTGGGAGTGCAGCTCATGGAACTCGGTATTATCCCAGCTGACGCGCCGGACATAGCCGGGAGCCTTGACCTTGGTGGGGATCTGCCGGTCCTTGATGTTGAACGAGATCTTGTTGGAAACGATCTCCCAGCCCAGGTGATGGTACAGCGGAATGCTGTACGGGTAGAGCAGGGCGAAGGATTTGCCCTCTTCGTGCATCTGGGTCAGACCCTTGATCATCAGGTGCTTCATAATGCCCTGCCCGGTGTACTCCGGGTAGGTGCAGACACTGGTGACAAAGCCCACATGGTAGACCGTATCGTAGATGTTCATTTTCAGCGGATAGACGGCAAACTGGGACACCAGCGTGTCTCCATCAAAGCAGCCCAGTACATCGGCACGTTCCAGCACCGGGAATTTGGACTGCTTGATTTCATCGTCCTTCCAGCCTGTGGCAGTCAGCTCTTCTTCCGTGACCTGAAAGGTGTAGCGGAGCAGTGCATTGTACTGATCAAGATCCTTCGCTTCCAGATAACGGGTCAGATAATGGTCTGCGGCGTTCATACGAACACCCCCGTCCTTACGGGGTCAGACGGTTGGGGCCGCGGAACAGGAACTCCGCGTCCTTGATGCTCTCGCCCACCAGCAGCATGGTCAGGCGGTCGATGCCCAGACCGAAGCCGCCGTGCGGGGGGCAGCCATACTGGAAGAACTCCAGATAGAACTTGACATCCTCAGCCAGACCCTTTTCCTCAGCCTGCTTCTTCAGCACCTCATAGCGGTGCTCGCGCTGGGCACCGGTGGTGATCTCCACACCGCGCCAGATCAGGTCGTAGCCCTGAGGCACGCCGTTCTCGTCGCGCATGTGGTAGAAAGCGCGCTTCTCAGCATCGTAATCCGTGACGAAGAGGAACTCGTGGTTATAGTGCTTCTTCACCCAGTCGTAGCTCAGGCGCTCGGCCTCGGTGGTCAGGTCGCCCTTCTCGGAATCGTCCACCACATAGCCGAAGTCCTCTTCCAGACCCTTGTACAGGTCAGCCAGCTTGACCACGGGGAACGGGGTCTCGGGCACGATGACTTCCTTGCCGAACAGCTCCTGGATCTGGTCGCCGTATGCTTCCTTCACAGCCTGCAGGCCAGCCTTGAGCAGCTGCTCCTCCATGGCCATGACATCCTTGTAAGAGGTGATGTAGCTGAACTCCAGATCAAAGCCGGAGAACTCCGTGGCGTGCTTGTTGGTATAGCTCTTCTCAGCGCGGAACACAGGGCCGGTCTCAAAGATGCGCTCAAAGCCTGCAGCCATTGCCATCTGCTTGTAGAACTGGGGGCTCTGTGCCAGATAGGCATTGCGGTCGAAGTAATCCACCTTAAACACCTCAGAGCCGCTCTCGCTGGCAGCAGCGATCAGCTTGGGGGTGTGGATCTCGATGAAGTTCTGGTCCAGCAGGAACTTGCGCATGGCGTTGACCATGCAGCTCTGAGCCTTGAACATCAACTGGTTCTCGTCGGTCCGCAGATCGACCCAGCGGTAATCAATGCGCTGGTCGATGCTGGAACGCTCCACCGCCTTTTTCTTCTTGGTGGCGGCAATGGCCTTGCGGGCAATGGGCAGTGCATCCGCAATGCTCTCCACCTCGATGGCCTCGGGGATCATCTCGATGCCGCCCATCTTGACGTAGTCGTTCTCGACCACCTTACCGGTGACAGTGATGACAGAATCAGGGGTCAACTGATCGATGGTGTCCACCAGATCAGGATGATCCTCTTTTTCAACCGTGATCTGCAGCTTGCCGGTGATATCCTTCAGTACGATAAAGGCCATATACTTGCTGTTGCGCAGGTTTTCAATAAAGCCCTGTACCTTGACCGTATTGCCAATTTCCTTTTGTACCTCGTTGATGTAGGTGCGATTCATGGAAATCCTCCTTTGATGTCTTATACCGTTTTATTATACGCTTTTCAGGGGATAAATCAAGTATTCTGCCCAGGCCAGTCTTACTTCTTGTGGTTTTCCTCTTCGTGCAAAGTGCCGGTGCCGCCCTCGACCACACCGTCGTGGTCGAGCACCGCCCTGATGGTGCCAAAGAAGCACTTTACGTCCATGCCAAAGCTCAGGTGCTCCACATAGTAGCCGTCCAGCCGGGCCTTGTCCACGATCTCCAGCTCATCCCGCCCATGGATCTGGGCCCAGCCGGTCAGGCCGGGGCGGACATCGTTGGCACCGTACTTGTCCCGCTCGGCCAGCAGGTCATACTGGTTCCACAGCGCCGGGCGTGGGCCGATGACTGCCATATCGCCCACAAAGATGTTCCAGAGCTGGGGCAGCTCGTCCAGACTGGTCTTGCGCAGGAAGTGCCCCACCCGGGTGATATACTGATCCGGGTCCTTGAGCATGTGGGTGGGCATATCGTGGGGGGTGTCGATGCGCATGGTGCGGAACTTGAGGATATTGAAATGCTGTTTGTGGATGCCCACCCGCTTCTGCCTGAAAAAGATCGGTCCCGGGGAATCGATCTTGATGGCAAGGCAAAGGATGAGCAGCAGCGGCGAGAGCACGATCATGCCGCAGAGGGACAGAATGACCGCCAGCAGCCGCTTGATGCCGTTTCGATACATGGAAGATCCTCCCTTTTCAGAGTACCTTTTATTATAGCAAGCCCTTCGACAGTTTGCAATCCATTCCGTGCAGTTTCACGCCCGAGGGGCTCCGGCAGGCGCAGCAGAAGTATTGGCTGTTGCGCAGACCACAAAACGCCTGTTTTGTTGCATTATTTATCCTGTTTTCTCTCTTGTTCTGGAACGATTTCTGCCGTATCATTACAGTAACCACTCTATCTGAAACAGGAGGTCTTTTCTGTGATCCAGCGTTTTTCTTTCGGGCATCCCTTCCCCACCCAGAGCGTTGTGCTGTCTCTTCCCGCGGAAAGCGGCCCCGTCCCCTTTCTGACTCCCGATGGCACCGGCTGGCGGCTCACCCTCAGTGAGCAGGCTGCGGTCTACGGTCTGGGGGAAATGCCCCGCGGCATCAACAAGCGCGGCTGGCACTACATCACCAACAACACCGACGAATCCCGCCACAGCGAGGACAAGCTTTCCTTCTATGGTGCGCACAATTTCCTGCTGGTGCGGGATGGCAGCACCTGCTTTGGCCTGTTCGTGGATTTCCCGGGCAAGGTGTATTACGACATCGGCTATACCCGCCACGATCTATTCTCTTTCCACACCGAGACTCCCGACTATGATCTGTATCTCCTCTCCGGCGGGAACGAGAATGCGATCTGCAAGGAGTTCCGCACCCTCATCGGCCGCAGCTACATCCCGCCCCGGTGGGCATTCGGTCTGGCACAGAGCCGCTGGGGCTACAAGACCGAGGAGGACGTACGGGAAGTTGCACGCCAGTACAAGGAGCACGACCTGCCGCTGGATATGATCTGCATGGACATCGAGTATATGCAGGACTATGCCGATTTCACCGTAAACAAGGAACGGTTTCCAGACCTTACAAAGCTCTCCGCAGACCTGAAAGCGCAGGGCATCCGGCTGGTGCCCATCATCGATGCCGGCGTGCGTATTGATCCCAACGACCCCACCTGCACCGAAGGGCTGGAAAAAGGATACTTCTGCAAAAAGGCCGATGGGACCCCCTTTGTGGCGGCAGTCTGGCCCGGCAAGGCCTACTTTGCCGACTTCCTGCGCCCTGAGGTGCGGGAGTGGTTCGGCCACAAATACAAGACCCTGACCGACTGCGGCATCGAGGGCTTTTGGAACGATATGAATGAGCCCTCCCTCTTCTACTCACCCGAGCGGCTGCGCGCTTTTCTGAACGACATGGCCGCCCTGCGGGAGAAGGACAACATTGAGCAGGAGGAGTTCTTCCTGCGCGTGATAGGCGGTGCCATGGGACTGATGAACAGCCCGGCAGACTATGCCAGCTTCTACCACGAGGTGGACGGCCAGAAGGTGCGCCACAATCAGGTCCACAACCTCTACGGCGGCAGCATGACCCGCGCCGCTGGCGAAGCCTTTGCCGACTTGCGCCCAGGCCAGCGCACCCTGCTTTACAGCCGCTCCAGCTTCATTGGCAGCCACCGCTACGGCGGCATCTGGCTGGGCGACAACAATTCCAGCTGGGCCCAGCTGCTGGCCAACATCCAGATGATGCCCAGTGTCCAGATGTGCGGTTTCCTGTACAGCGGTGCCGACCTCTGCGGCTTCTCCTCCGATACCACGCCGGATCTTGCCCTGCGCTGGCTTGAGTTCGGTCTGCTCACCCCGCTGATGCGCAACCACTCCGCAGTTGGCACCCGGATGCAGGAATACTACCGCTTCCCCGAGGTGCTGCCCGCTGTGCGCAATATGATCCGTCTGCGCTACGCCCTGCTGCCCTACCTGTACAGCGAATTTATGAAAGCCGCGCTGGAAAACACCAGCTACTTCCGGCCGTTGGCCTTCGACTACCCGGATGACCCCGATGCCCGGGAGGTGGAAGATCAGCTTCTGCTGGGCGAGGGCCTGATGGCCGCTCCCGTCTATGTCCAGAATGCCCACGGGCGGCATGTCTACCTGCCCGAATCCATGAAGCTCCTGCGCCTGCGGGCTGTGGACGACTACGATGAAGAGATCCTGCCCGCCGGACACCACTATATCCGCTGTGCGCTGGACGAAGTGCTGTTGTTCCTCCGTCCGGGTCACATCGTTCCCGTGGCACAACCCGCCAACAACACCTCTGAGCTGGATGATGCCAGCCTGACTCTGTGGAGCTTCCTGCCCGACGGCGAATCTGCTGAGTACCGGATGTACCGGGATGACGGTGTGACAACAGAATATGAGAAGAAAGAGCACTGGAAAACGCTGCAGATCCATCATTCCTGATCGAAGTGTCCCGGAAAGGCAGGATCTCCCCTGCGCAGCATCTTGTATTTTACAGAAAACTGTATTATAATATAGATGTTCTTTACAATTGCGTTGTGCCGCAAAACGGCACGGCGCATTTTTTACGCTTCAATTTTGGTGCAAGAGTATGAGAGAAGTTTCAAAGGAGGCGGAGCTTTCATGGCACAAATGTCCCAAGCCGGTGATCTGACCAGCGGCCCGATGCTGAAAAAGATCATCCTGTTTTCCCTGCCGTTGGCGGCATCCAGCTTTTTGCAGCTGCTGTTCAATGCTGCCGATGTGGTCGTGGTGGGCCGGTTCGTCGGCAGCGCCGCGCTGGCAGCAGTTGGTTCCAACGGTGCGCTCATCAACCTGCTGGTCAACCTGTTTGTCGGCCTTGCGCTGGGTGCAAACGTTGTGGCTGCCCGCTGCTATGGCGCAAAGGATGACCAGGGCGTGCACGAAGCGGTGCAGACCGCTGTTACCCTGAGCCTTGTGGGCGGCGTACTGATGGCTTTTGTGGGCTTTTTTGCAGCCCACGGCCTGCTGGAACTGATGTCCAGCCCCGAGGATGTCATTGACCTTGCCACCCTTTACCTGAAGATCTACTTCATCGGAATGCCGATGACCATGCTGTACAACTTCAACGCCTCCCTGCTGCGTGCCGTGGGCGACACCCGCCGCCCGCTGGTCTGTCTGGCGGTGGCAGGTGTCATCAATGTGGTGCTGAACCTGCTGTTCGTCATCGTGTTCCAGATGAGCGTGGCGGGTGTTGCGCTGGCCACCATCCTCAGCCAGACGGTATCCGCCATTATGGTCACGGTGCTGCTGGTCAAGGAAGAGGGTGCCATGCACCTTGACCTGCGGCATCTGGGCTTCCACAAGAAAGCCCTGCTGCAGATCATCCAGATCGGCCTGCCCGCCGGTCTGCAGAGCACCGTGTTCAGCCTGTCCAACGTGGTGATCCAGTCGGCTATCAATTCCTTTGGCTCCACGGTCGTGGCCGGAAACTCTGCCGCATCCAACCTCGAGGGCTTCATCTACACCGGCATGAATGCCTTTGCGCAGGCGGCCGTGACCTTTACCAGCCAGAACGTGGGTGCCCGCCGGTACGACAACCTCGACCGCGTCATGCGCAACTGTCTGCTCTGCGTCACTGTGGCGGGCCTGTTCCTGGGCTGCGGCGCTTACTTTGGCGGTGAGGTCCTGCTGCACTTCTACTCCACGGATGAAGCCGTGGTGGCTGCCGGCCTGTCCCGGATGCAGATCATCTGCACTGCCTACTTCCTGTGCGGCATAATGGACACTCTGGCCAGCTGCCTGCGCGGACGCGGCTACTCGGTGATTCCCATGATCGTCAGCCTGGTGGGCAGCTGCCTGCTCCGTCTGGTCTGGATCGCAACCATCTTCCGGATGTTCCGCTCCACCGGCACGCTGTACATCAGCTATCCCATCAGCTGGGCCCTGACCGCAGGGGTGCATCTCATTTGCCTGCTGGTCGTGCGCAAAAAGATGAACGATCAGCTGAAGGAAGAGCGCCACCTGGCCGCATAACAAAAAACGCTCTCCTGTGCTCAGCAGGAGGGCATTTTTTGTTTACAGCATCTTCTTTAACAGATATCGGTCATACCCGCCGTACATCTCACGGCGGTCGGCAATGACAAAACCGCAGGCAAGGGCATTGTTCAGGCTGTATTGATTCTCCGGGCTGACGGTGGCCCCGATGCCCACGATGCCGGGCCGGACAAGGGGCAGCGCCGCTTCCAGCAGCTTCCGCTGCAGGCCGTTGCCCCGCCAGTCCGGGTGGACCACTGCGCTGTCTGCATTGGCCCAGTGCTCCCACTCCTCCCGGGGCACCCCCAGAAAGGCTGCATAGTTGTGCGCGCTCCGGCCGCAGTAGCGCAGGATAAAGTACGCCCCCAGCCGTTCGCCGTCGTATGCCCCGATGCACAGGTCCTCCCTCAGGTAGGCCGTGATATTCTCCAGTGTGTCCGGCACAAACTGCTCCGGGTGGGGCATAGCGGCCCGCACTTCGTTCTGCAAAGCAAAGAATGCGGCGGCATCCGCAGGGCCGCACCGGCGCAGGCGAATGGGAAGCTGTGCAGGTCGGCCACACACTTTTTGCAGTATCAGTTCCATTTTGTGAACCCTCCAAAAATAAAATCATACTTTCTGCTGGATTCCAGTATAATTACCATTCAAAATAAAGTCAAATCATGCTATAATGAAAGTAAGAGAATCTGTCCGGCGCAGCTTTTGGGATGCAGGGCAGGTTTTCCCAAGTCCAGGCGGGCACTGCCCCGCCCGCGAACCGGAGGAACAGCCCATGAAAGAATCCAGCTCTTCGTCATCCATCCGCCTGGGCGGTGCGGTCATCAGTGACCGTGTCGTCGCGGCGCTTCTGGAAGAACTGCGCACCGGCCGCTACGCCGATGCCGACCGCCTGCCCGCCGAGGTCGATCTGGCCGCGGAACTCGGTGTCAGCCGTACCGTGATCCGGGACGCGCTGAGCGAGATGGAGCGCGCCGGTTACATTGAGCGCGTGCGCGGCATTGGCACAGTGGTCAACCGCACCGTGCTCGGCCTGCGCAGCCGCCTTGACCAGAAGCTGGAATATTACCCGTTGATCCGCAGCTTTGGCAGCTACCCCCACGCCGATGGCATCCAGATCTATCCCATCCGCGCCGGGGCCGAGCTTGCCCGGGATCTTGCCATTGCACCGGGGGACGAGGTCATCTGCATCAAAAAACGCATCCTGGCCGACACCACCCCGGTCATCTACTCCATCGATTATCTGCCCCGCGCCCTCTTTGGCAGCCGGGACTACACCCGCATCGACCTGAGCGGCGGCGTGTTCGATATCCTGGAGCAGGAATGCAACCAGCAGATCTCCTCGAATGTGGCCCACCTCAAGGCCAGCTGCGGCGACGAGGCCATCCGGGCTGCCATGCGTCTTGCCCCCGGCGAGGCCATGCTGCTGCTGGATGAGATCTGCTTCAACCGTCTGTGCCACCCGGTCATGCGCTCACTGAGTTATTACACAAATTTCTTCGATTTTTCCATTCTACGAAAATTACTTTGACGGAGGTAAAATTCATGCGCCATCTCATCGATCCCTTGGATTTCAGCCAGGAAGAGATCACCTCTCTGCTGGATCTGGCCGACCGCATCCGCTCCGATCCTGCCGCTTACCAGGACGTTGCGGCTCACAAAAAGCTTGCCACCTTGTTCTATGAGCCGTCTACCCGCACCCGCCTTTCCTTTGAGGCGGCCATGCTGAACCTGGGCGGTCATGTGCTGGGCTTCCCGAGCGAGACCGTCTGCAGCGCTTCCAAAGGAGAAAGCGTTGCAGATACCATCCGTGTGGTCTCCTGCTATGCTGATATCGTGGCAATGCGCCATCCCAAAGAGGGTGCGCCGTTCCGCGCTTCCCGCTACTCCCGCATCCCGGTCATCAATGCCGGTGACGGCGGCCACCAGCACCCCACCCAGACCATGACCGATCTGATGACCATCCGCACCCGGATGGGTCGGCTGGATAATCTGACCATCGGCCTGTGCGGCGATCTGAAGTTCGGCCGCACCGTCCATTCTCTCATCAAGACCATGGCACGCTGCAAGAACATCCGCTTTGTGCTCATCAGCCCCGAGGAGCTGCGGGTGCCCGACTACATCATCAAGGACGTGCTGGAAGCCAAGGGCATCGAGTACCGCGAGACCCGGAGCCTGGAGGAATCCATGCCCGAGCTGGATATCCTGTACATGACCCGTGTGCAGAAGGAGCGCTTCTTCAACGAAGAGGATTACATCCGCCTGAAGAACAGCTACATTCTGACCAGCGAAAAGATGGCCCTTGCCAAGCCTGAAATGGCAGTGCTGCATCCCCTGCCCCGCGTGAACGAGATCGCACTGGATGTGGACAATGACCCCCGTGCCGCCTACTTTGAGCAGGTGCAGAACGGCGTATACGTCCGCATGGCACTGATCATGACGCTGCTGGGTCTTGCTGACCCCAAGGCACCGAAGGAGGGCAACTGATATGCTGAATATTGACGAGATCCAGAACGGTATTGTGATCGACCACATCAAGGCAGGCACCGCTGTGGGCCTGATGGACCTGCTGGGCATCAAGGGCAACCGCACCGCCAACGTGGCACTGATCCAGAATGCGCGCTCCCACAAGGCCGACTGCGGCCGCAAGGACATCATCAAGGTCGAGGGGGATGCCTCCTGGCTGAACCTGGATGTGCTGGCCTACCTTGACCCTGACATCAGCGTGACCGTGATCGAAAACGGCAAGGCTGTGCGCAAGGAAAAGCCGAAGCCCCCCAAGCGTCTGGTGAACATTGTGCGGTGCCGCAATCCCCGCTGCATCTCCTCCATTGAAGAGGAATGCGACCAGATCTTTGAGATGAGCTCCAACGGCAAATACCGCTGCATCTACTGTGAGCAGGAGCTGCAGGTGAAGCCGGAATAATCGGTACAAAAGCAAAAGGCAGTGCGTCCCACGCGGCGCACTGCCTTTTTTTGTTTGCTACACGAAATCCTCCCGCATCGGGGTGAAGATATCCAGCAGGATGCCCGCTTCCGTGCAGGTGCAGCCATGCTCCACACCGTCCTCCTTCCGGCCCGATCTCAAACAAAAAAGCCCGACAAAGCTCCCTCCGGCAGCACCGCCCGGCATCCCATTCCCACATACGATGCCGTGCAGGTGCAGTGCATTCAGAAGGTCTCTATCTGCAGCAATCCCCCAAGATCGCCATTCAGAGCTTCGTCAGACTTTTTATTCGTAAAGACGTTCCGGCCCACGCACACACGCCTGCGTTCCCGGATGTTCCTTCCTCTGTCGGCCGCAAACCATACAGCGGGGAGGCGCTCCTGCCTTTAACTTGGTTTCATTGTAGCAGATTCCGATGAAACTTTCACCCCAAATGTCATATTCTGCAGGGTTTCATGTCATAACTTGCGGAGCGGGATGGTGCAGGTAAAGCGGAACCAGCACCCCCGGCAGCTGATGGTATATTCGCCGCCGTATTTTTTCAGCACATCCCGCACGTTCCACAGCCCGAAGCCGTGGCCCGCCCCTTTCTGAGAGATGCGGGGCAGCTGACCGTCCACGAGGTTCAGGTCCTTTTTCACCCGGTTGCGGACAGAGAGCACCACCTCGTCCTCGCTCTTCCGCATCCGCACATAGACCTCCGGCGGATCAGCCTGCGCGGCGGCCTCAATGGCATTGTTGAGCAGGTTGGAGAGCACGATCACAAGATCCGTCTGGCCCATGGGCATATCCCGCAGATCGGGCAGATCAAAATAGACCATGACCCCTTTTCGGCTGGCTTCCTCGTACTTTTTGCTGAGCAGGGCATCCAACAGGGGGTTGTGGGTGTTCATAATGGTGGTATTCGCCGCAATGGTCTTTGTGAGCGTGGAAAGGTAGGCCTTTGCGCCCTCGTAATCGCCCTGCTGAAGCAGCAGAGCCAGTGCATCGGTGTGGTTGGTGAACTCATGGGTCAGCCGCCGCTGAGTCTTGTAGGATTCCAGAAGAGCTTCTGCGCTCTTCTTCTGGCGCACAGCCTCCACCATCAGTGTCTGCTGCTGCAGCATCTGGTCGTTGACCATCTGCACGATCCCCAGATGGATCAGCACTGCTATGGTCAGACCAAAGGTCAGCATCATGTTCATCATGCTGGGCACTTCACTGCCGCCGGATACCATCAGCACGATGTTCAGCACCACAACGATGCCAGGAAAAAAGGACATGACCAGCATCTGCAGCGGGGTCAACGCCTGCTCCCGCCGCCAGCGCCGGATAATGTAGGCTGCAAGCAGGCCAGCCCCCACAACAGCAGCAACCAGCAGGAACAGACAGCTGCGGTAGCGCCAGACCTCCCGGACCGGAATGTGCTTACACCAGGCAAAGGTGTAGCTGACTGTATTTTCCGTCAGCAGGCACATAATGCCGTTGACAAGGCAGGCCGAGAGCTTCTGGTTCCAGCTTCCGCCGAAAAAGAGCACCGTGACCAACAGGTAGATGACGTTCAATATCACAGATCCGATATTGAAAAAACCAATGTCATGCCGGATCGAAGCCGCCAGAAATACTGCTGCCAGCAGGGCTGCCCACAGGCAGGGGAAGCGGAATCTCCTGCCGCGGCCCAGAAATGCATGGTCCACCATGATAAAGGCCGCCCACTGGCCAACGCAGACCAGATGCCCCATCAGAAACCAGAGCATTTCCTTAGTCATCCCCAAACTGCCCCTTCCATTCCAGATAGGTGCTGCGGATCTCAGCATAGCCGTTCCGGCTCACGCCCAGCTTGACCCCATTGCGCAGAGTGACCATATAGCTGCTGATCTGCCGGATGTACTTCATATTGACCACCGCGCTCCGCCCCACCCGCAGAAAGCCGTTCTCAAACAGGGCCTGCGGCAGCTCATTCAGCTTGCCATAGTAGGAGCACAGGGGCTGGTGAGCCACATCCCCGTAAACATTGATCTTGCGCAGGTCGCTTTCGAGGTAGTAGATGCTGTCGTAGGGCAGCTCAGTCTCGGTGCGGTTCTGCCGGATGGTCAGGGTCTTGGGAGCCCGGTGATCCTGCTCGTGCAGAATGGCATCCAGACAGCGGGGCAGCTGGCAGTCCAGGTCGCGCTTGAGGATATAGCGGAACGCATTCACGGTGTAGCCCTCTGGGGCAAATTCCAGATAGGCCGACACATACACCAGGCAGATCTCCGGGCTGCACTGGCGCAGCTGCTTTCCCAGTGAGATGCCGTTCATGGTGTCCAGATCCACATCCAGCAGCGCCACCTGATACAGATCAAGGTCCCGCCGGGCCAGTGTCTCTTCCCCGCTGTGGCAGACAGTGCATTCCACCTGCAAGCCCCGCCGCGCAAAGAAATCCCGGACGAGCGTTTCCACGCGGGCAGCAAATATCGCATCATCATCACAGATCAAAATGTGCATTGTGTCCTCCAACAAAAACGCCCTCTCCGCCAGTGCTTCGCACTGCCACCTCTCCCAAAGGGCGAGGCAATTGCTGCTCTGACTTCAGGCTGTGCAAGTTGTTTGCCCATCAGATGCGTTGCTCTCCTTGGGGAGCTGGCGAGCGAATGCGAGACTGAGAGGGTTTATTTCCTTATGCAAAGAACTTGTCGTAGATGCCAAAGGCGAAGATGAACAGCACGATCACGGGCAGACCGTAGGTCAGGTAACCGCGCATCCAATCGTGGATCTTCAGCCCCTTGCCGGTGTTGACTTCCTTCTTATAGTTGTCCCAGCCCCAGCCATAGCGGGAAACGCAGAACAGCAGGTAGACCAGGCTGCCCAGCGGCAGGAACAGGTTGCTGACAAGGAAATCCTCAAAGTCCAGCACTGCACCACCAAACACGGCAAAGCCATCCCAGGCCCAGAGGTTATACCCCAGCACGCAGGGCATGGACAGCAGGATGATGAGGAACAGGTTGACCAGACTGGACTTTTTACGGGTGCAGCCGGTCAGCTCCATGCCGCAGCAGATGATGTTCTCGAACACCGCCAGCACGGTGGACAGGGCCGCAAAGGCCATGAACAGAAAGAACAGGCTGCCCCACAACCTGCCCAGCGCCATGTTGGCAAAAATATTGGGCAGGGTGATGAAGATCAGGCTGGGACCTGCGGTCTGATCCACACCAAAGGTGAAACAGGCCGGGAAGATGATGAGGCCGGCCGTGATGGCCACAAAGGTATCCAGCACCACCACACGGACGCTCTCGCCCAGCAGGGAGTGTTCCTTGCCGATGTAGCTGCCAAAAATGGACATGGCACCGATGCCCAGGCTCAGGGTGAAGAAGGCCTGATTCATCGCACCCACCAGGGTGTTGACGATGCCAACCTCCTTCATGCGGCCAAAGTCAGGCACCAGGAAGAAGGAAAGGCCCTCCTTTGCGCCATCCATGAAGAGGCTGTTCACGGCCAGAATGACCATGATGAGGAGCAGGGCGATCATCATGCCCTTGGTCACACGCTCCAGACCATTCTGCAGGCCCTTGGCGCAGACCAGAATGCTCAGAACGACCACGAACACCATCCAGAAGGTCATAATGCCGGGGCTTGCCAGCATCTCGGTGAACTTGCCCGCCACCTCGTCTGCGTTCAAGCCGGAGAGCTTTCCAGCGGCGGTCATATAGAAATAGTGCAGCATCCAGCCTGCAACGGTGGTGTAGAACATCATCAGCAGGTAACAGCCGATCAGGGTAAAATAGCCGTGGATATGCCACTTCTGACCCGGCTTTTCCAGCACCTGATAGGCGCGCACCGGGCTTTTGCGGCTGGCACGGCCCACAGCAAATTCCATGGTCATAATGGGCAGACCCAGAATGACCAGGAACAGCAGGTAAAACAGTACGAAGGCTCCGCCGCCGCCCTGACCTGCCATATAAGGAAATTTCCACACGTTGCCAATGCCGATGGCACAGCCTGCCGACAGCAGGATGAAGCCCAGCCGCGATTTCAGCGTTTCACGTTCCATAATAAATTTGTCCCCTCCAATAATTTCAGCCGCCCGCCTTCCGCGCGAAAAACAGGCGAAATCAGTTTATTATATCACAAATTGGAAGAGAATGGAGTGCTTTTTCGTATTTTCCCTTGCAAATTTCTTTCATCTTATATAAAATAGACAAGATGAAATGTGTACAACACGGAAAGGAACAACCGGATGGTCTCAGACGAAACAGCCTACCGGAAGTATCTGGCCGGAGACGAAGCTGCCGCTCAGCTGTTGGTGGAGCGGTATGGCGACGCGCTGACCCTTTACATCAACGGCGTGCTGGGCGATATCCACGAGGCAGAGGATCTGATGATCGAAGCCTTTGCCCATATTTTTGCAAGAGAGCGGCCCATTCAGGATGGCTGCTTCAAGGCTTACCTCTATAAAACCGGGCGCAATCTCGCATTGCGCTGCAAGACCCGGCGGCGGTTTTTTCTGCCGCTGGAGGAACTGCCTTTTGAACTGCCGGACGAGGCACTGGCCGAAACCGGGCTGTTCCAGAACGAACAGCACCAGCAGCTGTACGCCGCACTGGGCAAGCTCAAAAAGGAATACCGGGAGACACTTTTTCTGGTCTATTTTGAAGAACTGAGCTACCGGCAGGCCGCACAGGTGCTGGGACGTACCGAGCAGCAGGTAACGAACCTTGTGTACCGGGGCAAGCAGCAGCTGAAACAACTTTTGGAACAGGAGGGATATCAGTATGAAAACTGATACCGAACGGATGGCGCTGATCCGCCAGCGCACGGCCCAGCTGCAGCGTCAGGCGCGCGCACGGCAGATGCTGCTGATCGATGCAGGCTGTATGGCGGCCTGTCTTGTGCTGGTGGTCTGCCTGGGCCTTGCCATGCCCGGCTGGGCAGGCACATCGGTCGCGCTGCATGTTTCCCCCACCGGCACCGCCGGGATGTTGAGTGAGCGCGGAGCCGACGGTTATATCCTGGTGGGCGTACTCTCGTTCCTGCTGGGCTCCTGCGTGACCATCCTGCTCTACCGCCTGCGCCGCAGCAGTGAAAAGAAGCACACGAGGGACGACGATGAGCTTTGAGATCATTGACAACACCTTTCAGGTGATCGTGCTGGCTGCGATGGCGCTCCTCGCCTTTCTCCTCGCCTTCCGGCGCAGCAGCCGCTCCTGCCTGATCCTGGCGTTCGGCTACGCCAGCTTTATGATGGGTACTTTGTACTACCTGCTCCATCTGATCATTCTGGGCCATGGGCCGCAGGTGTTTTATGTGGCCGAATGCTCCTGGATGGCCTCGTATTTCTTTTTTCTCTCGCTGGAGATCCTCTATTGGGAGGGCCTGCGCCCGCCGTTCTCCCCTTTTGCGCTGGCGGCCGGGGTGGTCATTGCCGGAGTTGTCATGCGGGTGCAGGTGTTTGGCCCTTCGCCGCTGATGTCTGGTGTGCTGGCGCTCACCTTTGGCGCGCTGGCCTATCTCTGTTTTTCGGCCCTGCAAAAGGAAAAACGGCTCCGGCCTTATGAGATCGCACTTTTGTTTGAAATGCTGTTGCAGATCCTTCTGTTCGTTGCCTCCGAGTTCATCCGTGATTACACCCGGTTCAGCCTTTACTATGCTGTGGACATCCTGTTGACCCTCACGCTGGTCAGCTTCCTGCCCCATATCCTGCGGGAGGAGCCCCATGACCTACATTGAAAACATCTTTTTGTGCCTGGCGCTTCCCATGCTGCTCTCCCTGCTGTTCACATCGGGCAGCCCCCGGCGCTTAACCCTGTTCGTGGTGCTGGGCATGGCCACCTGCCTGCTTTCGGCTTATGTCAGCAGCTTTTTCATGGGGCGGCACCAGTGCAGTGCCGTGACCACCGCCATTGAGATCGCACCTGTCTGCGAAGAGATCCTGAAGCTGCTGCCTCTGCTGCTCTACTTTTTGATCTTTGAGCCGGATTCCCACAAGCTGACTCCTGCGGCCATTGGCATTGCAGTGGGCTTTGCTACCTTTGAAAACGTCTGCTACCTGACCGAAAACGGTGCAGGAAGTTTTGTTTTCCTGCTCATCCGCGGCATGTCCGCCGGGGCCCTGCATCTGGTCTGCGGCATCCTGACCGGTCTGGCACTGGCCTATGTGTTCCGCCGTCCGTGGCTCACCTGCACCGGCACGGTGGGGATTCTGGGGGTCTGCATGGTGCTGCACGGCATCTACAACCTGCTGATCACCGCCGACGGCTTCTGGCAGATGGTCGGGTACTTCTTTCCTTCTGCCATCATCGTCACCCTGTTTGCGGCAAAACTGCTCCGCAGGGGCAGGCACACTGTTTTTCACTGACCGTTTCCCGCTCTTTTCCGGAGCGGGAAATTTTTTTGAACTTTTTTCAAATTTGGGTGAAAGGAATCGGCGCGAACTGTATTATAGGAGATAGAGAGGACGGAAAGCAGCCGCTCTGATGATCTCTCAAAAGGAGGGACTGTCCATGACCCAGAAGGCGAGTGTTCGTATGGAGGAAATTCGCCGCCGCACACGCAGGCTTCGTCAAAGGCGGGCACATCGAATCAACTGCACTCTCTCAGCAGTTTGTCTGTTTTTGACAGTCGGCATTGCGTCCCTGCTGTATCAGGAGCATGTTCCGGGTCTTTCCATCGTTCTGGCCGGGTACGGCTCGGTGCTGCTGCACAGCGGCGCTGATGCTTATATCGTGGTCAGCGTCGGCTCCTTTGTCACCGGCGTTGTATTCACGTTGCTCGGCATCCGGTACAGGCGGTACAAAACATTGCACCGCCCCTTCTCCCCGGATGCTGCAGACAAGGCTTCCTCCCAAAGCCTCTCTGACGACCAGTAGCGCCCTCCATGCTCTTCTCCCACACACTTTTCTCCATACCCCGAAAAGGCTCTGCCGTTTCTCCCGGCAGAGCCTTTTCCTTTTCAACCAAAAACAGCACGCCGAAACCGAACGGCGTGCTGTTTTTTCTGGTTCTATGGTTATCTGTCCCACTTGTCGCACAGGGCGTTGATCTGGTCGGCAAACTTGGCAAGGTCCTTGTTGGCCCCGCCCTCGTTGTGCTCGATGACGCGGAGCAGCCGCTTGCCGGCGCTGACCAGCCGCTGGAACACCGTTGCGGCGCGGGACGCGCCCTCACTGGGCTTGTGCTCCAGCCGGACACGGGAGCCTTCCTGCAGGCAGACCGCACCCTCGGCCCCAATGGCCCACTGCTCCCCATTGTAAGGGGCACAGGCGGTAAAGCCCTGCTCGGTCAGGGTCTGGGCAAAGATGTTCTCCACCTCGTCCTCGCCATGGATGACGAACACCCGCTTGGGCTTGGGGCTGAACGCGTTCACCCAAGCCAGCAGGCCCTCGCGGTCGGCATGGCCCGAAAGGCCCGTCAGCTGACAGATCTCTGCCTGCACGTCGATGGTCTCACCAAACAGCTTGACATTGACGGCACCATCGATCAGGGTGCGGCCCAGCGTTCCCACGGCCTGATAGCCCACAAAAAGGATCGTGCACTCCGGCCGCCACAGATTGTGCTTGAGGTGGTGGCGGATGCGGCCTGCCTCGCACATGCCGCTGGCCGAGATGATGACCTTGGGCACCCGGTCGGCGTTGATCATCCGGGACTCATCGCTGGTCACGCTGACCTGCAGCCCCGGGAACTGGATGGGGTCGATGCCCTGGGCCAGCAGCGCCCGGGTATCCTCGTCAAAGCAGTCGGGGTCGGTATCTTTGAAGATGCGGGTCGCCTCAATGGCAAGGGGGCTGTCGATGTAGACCGGGAAATTGCCATGGCCGGTGACCAGACCCTCTTTTTTGATCTCACGGATAAAGTAGAGCAGCTCCTGGGTACGGCCCACCGCAAAGCTGGGGATGACCACATTGCCGCCCCGGTCAAAGGTGCGCTGCAGGATTCTGCTCAGCTCCCCCACATAGTCCGGGCGGGGACCGTGGCTGCGGTCGCCATACGTAGACTCCATAAACACATAGTCCGCGTCCCGGATCGTTGTCGGGTCCTTGATGATGGGCTGATGCTGGTTGCCGATGTCCCCGGAAAAGACCAGCTTGGTGGTGGTGCCGCTCTCAGTGACCCAGATCTCGATGCTGGAAGAACCCAGCAGATGGCCCACATCGATGAAGCGGATCACAAGGCCCGGGGCCAGTTCGATCTTAGTGTTATACTCCATGCCCCGGAACAGCTGCATGGCCGCCTCGGCATCCTGCACAGTGTACATCGGCTCCACCGGCTCGGCACCGGCACGCTTCGCCTTGCGGTTCTTCCACTCAGCTTCAAACTCCTGAATGTGGGCAGAGTCCCGCAGCATGATGCTGCACAGCTGAGTCGTGGGCTTGGTGGCATAGATCCTGCCCCGGAAGCCGTTGCGCACCAGCAGCGGCAGCTGGCCTGTGTGGTCGATATGCGCATGGGTCACCAGCACGCCGTCAATTTCACCTGGTGCCACAGGAAAGGGCTGGTTCTCGTAAACATCCTTCCCCTGCTCCATACCGCAGTCGATGAGGTAGCGCTGCCCAGCTGCTTCCAGCAGGGTGCAGCTGCCCGTGACCTCGTGGTTGGCTCCCAAAAATGTGAGCTTCATAGATACACCTCCCAGTTCGGTTTTGCACCCTTAGTATAGCATAACTCGCCGCGTCCATCTGCCCAAATCGTGTAAAGAGTTATCGGGCAAAGCGCCGAAATTTTGAAAAAGTTTTTATACAATCTTGACAAACCACCCCCAACTGAGATAAACTTTATTCGTATGACGTAACTTCTACAGAGATTCAAAATAGAGAGGTAGTTATTTATGGTTCGTAACGATTTGCGCAACGTCGCCATTATCGCTCACGTTGACCACGGCAAGACCACGCTGGTGGATGCCATGCTGCGTCAGAGCGGCGCTTTCCGCGACAATCAGGTCGTGGCAGAGCGTGTCATGGACAGCGGCGATATCGAGCGTGAGCGCGGTATCACCATTCTGGCCAAGAACTGCTCCTGCACCTACAAGGGTGTCAAGATCAACATCGTTGATACCCCGGGCCACGCCGACTTTGGCGGCGAGGTCGAGCGCGTGCTGAAGATGGTCAACGGCGTGCTGCTGCTGGTGGACGCTGCTGAGGGCTGCATGCCCCAGACCCGTTTTGTTCTGCAGAAGGCTCTGCAGCAGAACCTGAGCCTGGTGGTTGCCATCAACAAGATCGACCGCCCCGATGCCCGCATCAAGGAAGTCATCGACGAGGTGCTTTACCTGCTGATGGATCTGGGCGCTTCCGATGAGCAGCTGGAATGCCCCATCCTGTTCTGCTGCGGCCGTCAGGGCACCGCAAGCCTGGACCCCGATGTGCCCGGCACCGACCTGATCCCCCTGTTCGATACCCTGCTGGACACCATCCAGCCTCCTCAGGGCGATCCCGAGGCTCCCTTCCAGATGCTGGTCTCCTCTGTTGACTACAACGAGTTCGTTGGCCGCATCGGCATTGGCCGCATCCAGAACGGCGTTGCCAAGGTCGGCGAGGAAGTGGTCGTGTGCGACTGGCACAACCCCGACCTGAAGATGCGCGGCCGCCTGACCAAGCTGTACGATTTCCAGGCCAATGGCCGCCAGCCCTGCGACAACATCACCGCAGGCGATATCGTTGCATTCTCCGGCCTGCCCGATGTCACCATCGGCAACACGCTGTGTGCTCCCTCTCAGGTTGAGCCGCTGCCCTTCGTGAAGATCAACGACCCCACCGTGGAGATGACCTTCTCCGTCAACGACAGCCCCCTGGCCGGCCGTGAGGGCAAGTACGTCACCAGCCGCCAGATCCGTGACCGCCTGCAGAAAGAGCTGCTGAAGGACGTTGCTCTGAAGGTGGAGGATTCTCCCACCACCGATTCCTTCCGCGTCATGGGCCGTGGTGAGATGCACCTGTCCATCCTGATCGAGACCATGCGCCGTGAAGGCTACGAGCTGCAGGTCTCTCCCCCGCACGTTCTGACCAAGGTCATCGATGGCAAGACCTACGAGCCCATGGAGCACGTTGTCATCGACGTTCCCACCCAGTATCAGGGTGCTGTGATGACCGGCCTGGGTCAGCGCAAGGCCGTTCTGCAGCAGATGGAGTCCCTGGGCACCGACCGTGTCCGCCTGGAGTTCCGGATGCCCAGCCGCGGCCTGTTCGGCTACCGCAACCAGTTCCTGACCGATACCCACGGCGAAGGCATCCTCAACCAGATCTTTGATGGCTACGATGTCTGGGCCGGTATGATCGCCAACCGTTCCACCGGTTCTCTGGTCAGCTTTGAGACCGGCGATGCCGTTACCTACGGCCTGTACAACGCGCAGCAGCGCGGCACCCTGCTGGTGGGCGCTGGCGAAAAGGTCTACGAGGGCATGGTCATCGGCTACACCGCTTCCGGCGAGGATGTGGATGTCAACGTCTGCAAGACCAAGCACCTGACCAATACCCGTGCTTCCGGCTCCGATGACGCTCTGCGCCTGATCCCCGTCAGCAAGCTGAGCCTGGAGGGCTGCCTGGAGTTCCTGGCACAGGACGAGCTGCTGGAGGTCACCCCTGAGAATCTGCGCATCCGCAAGCAGATCCTGAACCACGACCAGCGCATGAAGGCCAAGAGCAAGCTGAAGTAAGCTGCTTCCCTTCCCGATCAACATAAAAAACGGCATCGCAAACCGATCGGTCTGCGATGCCGTTTTTGTGTTTCGCTCTTTATTCAGCGCTGTATGCGCTGCCCATAGTCCAGGAGTTGGAAGCCGAATACTTTGCGTGGTTGCGCAGGTAGGTGACCCAGGCACCATAGCCGTTTCCGGCCGAGAAGTGGACTCCATCCGGAGCCGCCAGCATCTCCTTCAGATTCCCGTTCTCATCGGCAAAGGTCTCCCACAGGTCAAGGTAGACACAGCCCTTGTCTGCAGCCAGCTTTGCCAGCTGCTCGTTCACCGAGCGCAGGACATCAGACGCAAGACCGGGCTTTTCCGCAGCGGCCTGGGGCCGCACCGGCGGGATGGACTGGACATAGATGACGCAGCCGGGCAGGGCCTGCCTGAGCTGATCCAGCATCTGGCCATAGTAGGCCAGAAAGCGGTCTGCCGCCCCCAGCGTGGTCAGCGTGTTGGTGCCCAGCAGGATATAGAGCTTTTTCGGCTGGGCCGCTGTCAGCACATCCATTGCCACCTCTGAGCCGCGCACGCTGCTCTTGACCGCGCTGCGGTTCACGATGGCATCGGGACCCACACCGGTATAGCCGCAGATGAGCGCCCCGCCCAGGTTGATGCTGTAATCGGAAAAACCCACGGTCAGGCTGTCGCCCAGCAGGGCCGCATCCGAAAAGTAACTCAGATCCACCTGCCCACAGCTGGGCTGACGGATCACGCTGCTGTCATACGCCTTGACCTGATAGGCCCCCGCTGCCTGCCGGGCGGGGCCGAACTGTTCCAGCGTGACAGCCGACGCATCGGCGGCTCCACTGCCTTCCCCTGCCGTACTGCCGGCGCTGTCTGCCGCGGAGGCTCCCGTATCTCCCTGCATGGGCAGCGGAGCCAGGATATTGGCCGCTGTGCCCGCCGCCGGGCTTTGCTGGGCAGCCTCGCTCTGCTTTTCGCCATTTTCCAGAATGGCCGTGATGGCCAGCGACAGCAGCAGGATCGCTGCAATGACCCCCGCCAGCCGCAGGCCGGTGCCTGCCTTGCTGCGCCGTCTCCGGCCATGGGTGGAATGATATTCGTGTGAGATCCCCATTCTCTTTCCCGCCTTTCCCTGTTTTCTTTTCTCTATCATTACGGTCAGTATCCCCGAAAAATTGCAGAGTTTGCATTCTGCACTCCGGCCGACCCTGTGTTTTTGTAGGATACGCCAAATATTGTATCATAATTTTTTTGCCCGTGCAACCAATCAGGTCTTGCATACAACAGAGAAATAGTTTACAATAGTATTGTTGCAGGAATTGCACAGTTTTCATTGAATCAGATGCACATCCTGCATTCTTTTTGTACGACTTGCGGCGCGCATCCGCAATCTCCTTCCCCGGGCAGTGCAGGGCTCTGGGAGGACACAGAAGGACTTGCCGCGCTTTGCAGGACGTGAAATGTTGTTCTTTTGGATAAGGAGGACGTATGTCAAAAAATGTCATCATCGGCCAGAGCGGCGGCCCCACCGCCGTTATCAATTCCAGCCTGGCAGGCGTATACAAAGCTGCCTGCAGTCTGGGAGCCGATAAAGTCTACGGAATGAAGTACGGCATCGAGGGCCTTTTAAAGGAAGAGATGCTGGAACTGAATGTTCTGCTGGATGACCGCATGAGCATCGAGCTGCTCAAGCGCACCCCGTCCAGCTATCTGGGCAGCTGCCGCTACAAGCTGCCGGACCCGGACGTGGACTCTACCCCGTTCATCAAGCTGTTCACCCTGTTTGACAAGTACGATATCTGTGCGCTGTTCTACATCGGCGGCAACGACTCGATGGACACCATTGCAAAGCTCTCCCGTTACGGTGCCCAGGTGGGCAGCAGCGTCCGGTTCATCGGTGTGCCCAAGACCATCGACAACGACCTCTGCCTGACCGACCACACCCCTGGCTACGGCTCTGCCGCCAAGTACATTGCCACCATCCTGAAGGAGGTCATCCGTGACTCCTCCGTTTACAACATCCGCAGCGTAACGGTGGCCGAGATCATGGGCCGCCACGCGGGCTGGCTGGCTGGTGCGGCCTGTCTGGCCGGCGGCGATGACTGCGAAGGCCCCGACCTCATTCTGCTGCCCGAAGTTCCCTTTGACCCGGACAGGTTCCTGACCCGGGTGGACGAGCTGCAGCGGGTCAAGCCCAATGTCATCATTGCAGCCAGCGAGGGTGTTAAGACTGCCGACGGCACCTATCTGTGCGATCTGGTCTCCACCGCCGGGCAGCTGGATGCCTTTGGCCACAAGGCCATCCTCAGCGGCACCAGCCGGTATCTTTCTGACCTCATCCACGACAACCTGAACTGCAAGAGCCGTGCCATTGAGTTCTCGACCCTGCAGCGCTGCGCCAGCCATCTGGCCAGCCGCACCGATGTGAACGAGGCCTACGCCGTGGGCGGCGCTGCCGCTTCCGCTGCCTTTGCGGGCGAGACCGGGCGGATGATCTCGCTCAAGCGCATTTCCGATTACCCCTACCAGTGCATCACCGAGTCGGTGGATGTCCAGCAGGTGGCAAACCTGGAGAAAAAGGTGCCGCTGGACTGGATCACCCCGGACGGAATGCAGGTGACGGCGGCATTTGAGGAGTATGCCCGCCCGCTCATCCTGGACGAAGTAACACCGGTCTATGTCAACGGTACCCCGCGCCATATCTGCCTGTAAGTTTCATTTGCGCGCTTCCTCCCCCCTCGTGGTCTGTTTTCGTGCTCCTGCACGATAATATAAAAGCCGAAACAGAAGAAAAGGAGAAATCATCATGGGTAAAAATGCAATCGTTGGTCAGTCTGGCGGCCCTACCTCCGTCATCAATGCTAGTCTGGCAGGCGTATTCGAGAGCTGCAAGAGCCGCGGCGCTGAGATCGTTTACGGCATGTGCAACGGTGTTGCCGGTCTGCTGGAGGAGCGCGTGGTGGATCTTTCCACCGTGCTGACCGATGACCTGGATATCGAGCTGCTCAAGCGCACCCCGTCCAGCTTCCTGGGCAGCTGCCGCTATAAGCTGCCCGATTGGCACGATGACGAAACCGTTTACAAGAAGCTGTTCGCCATCCTGGAAAAGCTGAACATTGGCTACTTCTTCTACATTGGCGGCAACGACTCCATGGATACCATCGGCAAACTGGCTGAATACGGCAACCGCATCCAGAGCGACATCCGCTTCATGGGCGTTCCCAAGACCATCGACAACGACCTGATGGTGACCGACCACACCCCCGGCTACGGCTCTGCGGCAAAGTACATCGGTGTGGTGATGAAGGAGATCATCCGCGATGCCACCGTTTACGGCACCAATTATGTCACCGTGGTCGAGATCATGGGCCGCAACGCCGGCTGGCTGACCGCTGCTGCCTCTCTGGCCAAGAGCGATGACTGCGAGGGCGTGGATATGATCTGCCTGCCCGAAGTCCCCTTCAACGTGGAGCACTTCATTGAGAAGGTTCGCACCATGCAGGAGAAGAAGCCCAGCATCGTGATCGCTGTTTCCGAGGGTGTCAAGCTCGAGGACGGTCGTTACGTCTGTGAGCTGGCCGATGATGTGCACGCAGTGGACGCTTTCGGCCACAAGGCACTGACCGGTACCGCACGCTATCTGGCGAATGTGGTCGCCCGCAATCTGGATACCAAGACCCGCTGCATCGAGCTGTCTACCCTGCAGCGCTGCGCTGGTCACCTGACCAGCCGCACCGATATCACCGAGGCTTACCAGGTGGGCGGCGCTGCTGCCAAGGCCGCCTTTGAGGGTGTCACCGGTCAGATGGTCGCCCTGAAGCGCATCTCCAACAGCCCCTATCAGTACATCACCGAGCTGCACCCCATCAGTGAAGTTGCAAACCTCGAGAAGAAGGTCCCCCTGAGCTGGATGAACGAGAATCACACCCAGATGACCGAGGAATTCCTCGAGTATGCCCGCCCGCTGATCCAGGCTGAGCTGACTCCGTTGTACATTGCAGGTCTGCCCCACCACATCTACATGAAGAAGTAATTTCTCCTTTGAATCCTTCTAAGGCATAGCAAAACTCCCGCCCGGATGCGCTCCGGGCGGGAGTTTTTTGCTGTGTGGCTTATGAATTACTGTTTGCCCAGCTGCCAGAACGCCACGGCGCTGGCGGCGGCAACGTTCAGGGAATCGACCCCGTGGGACATGGGGATCTTGACTGTGTAATCGCAGGAAGCGATGGTGGTACGGGAAAGGCCGTCTCCCTCCGTGCCCAGCACAATGGCAAGCTTCGGTTCCCGGGCAAGAGCCTCGTCATCGATGCTGACCGAACGGTCACTCAAGGCCATGGCAGCCGTCTTGAAACCCAGGGCATTCAGCTGAGCAAGCCCCTTTTCGGGCCAATCGGCGGGCGTTTCGCCGATCTGCGCCCAGGGCACCTGAAACACCGTGCCCATACTCACACGCACGGCCCGGCGGCAGAGCGGGTCACAGCAGGAGGGGTTAATAAGGACAGCGTCCATGTTCAGCGCTGCCGCGCTGCGGAAGATGGCACCCACGTTGGTGGAATCCACAATGCCCTCCAGCACGGCCACCCGCCGGATGTTCCGGCAGAGCTCCTCCACGGTGCGGGGTTTCGGACGTTGAAAGGCGCAGAGCACACCCCGGGTCAGCTCGTAGCCTGTCAGTGCAGCCAGCAGCTCCCGGTCAGCAGTATAAATGGGTGCATCCCCGCAGCGGGTCAGGATCTCCGCCGCAGGGCCGGTGATCTGCCTGCGCTCCATCAGCAGGGAGACCGGCACAAAGCCTGCATCCAGTGCCCGGGAGATCACCTTGGGGCTCTCGGCAATGAAGATGCCTTTTTCGGGTTCCAGCCGACTGCGCAGCTGGTTCTGCGTCAGGCGGGCGTAGGGGTCCAGCTCCGGCGCGTGAAAATCCGTGATCTCGATGATATTGGGCATGGGGGGATTCTCCTTTTTCTGTATGAATGGTCTTATTGTAGCACAACCCGGATACAATTGCAAAAAACATGGCAGGCATATTCGTTTTACATAGTCAAAACCGCCAAAAATCACCTTTTGTTTTTGACAAATCCGTCAACCCGCGTTATAGTATAGGGGTAAAAAATCAGAGGGGGAATTTGTATGAATTCCAAGAAAAAGCGCCGCGGCCAGATGTCGGAAGCCTTCTGCACGGCAATGTTCCTTTCACTGTCCGGCGGCCTGCAGGACGTATACACCTATCTGTTCCGGGGCAAGGTGTTTGCCAACGCCCAGACCGGCAACATTGTGCTGATGGCTGTCCATGCCTTTGCCGGGGAGTGGGGGCGTGTGCTGCATTATCTTGTGCCCCTGTGCTTCTTTGCGCTGGGCGTGTTCGCGGCAGAACTGATGCACCAGAAGCTGCAGAATCTGCAGCGGCTCCACTGGCGGCAGCTGGTGGTGCTATGTGAGATCGTGATGCTGTTCGTGGTGGGCTTTTTCCCGCAGGAGTGGAATCTTATGGCCAACGCACTGGTCTCGTTTGCCTGTGCGATGCAGGTGCAGACCTTCCGCAAGGTGAACGGTTATGCCTTTGCCAGCACCATGTGCATCGGCAACATGCGCAGCGGCAT
This sequence comes from Faecalibacterium sp. Marseille-Q4164, assembly GCF_017377545.1. NCBI lineage: Bacteria > Bacillati > Bacillota > Clostridia > Eubacteriales > Oscillospiraceae > Faecalibacterium > Faecalibacterium sp. Marseille-Q4164. The sequence continues at coordinate 547,767 of NZ_JAFREJ010000001.1, forward strand.
GGACTCTCTCTGCAGCTGGGTGCTCAACCGCAATCCTGCCGCCCTGAAAAAATCCCTTTATTACTGGGGCATCATCCTCCTGTTTGCGCTGGGCGCGGGCCTGGGCAGCCTGACGCTGGACCTCTGCGGCGCAAAGGCCATCTGGTTCTCCTGCCTGCTGCTGGCCGTCAGCTTCTGCCTGATGTTCCTGAAAGAAGATGTGGAAGAGATCAAAGAAGATCTCGAAGCGCTGGAAGCAAAACATTAAATCAAGGAGTTTCCCTCAGTTTCACGCTGTTTACCGCCATGCCAAGGGCTCCCCTGGTAGGGGAGCTGGCGAGCGCCAGCGAGACTGAGGGTTTATTTTTTTCCGAATCTATCCAACACTTCCCCGGTCTCCTTCGTCTTACAGGCAGAACGACGCAATGAAAGGAGGAAGCCCCATGTGGGAGCTGCTGTACGAGACCTTCTGGGACAGGCTGGAACACTTCTGTTTCAATCTCTGCCGGGACGAAGCCCGGGCGGAGGATCTGACCCAGGAAGTCTTTCTGCGGGCACTGCAGAACCGGAGCCTTATCAACAGCTTTACAGAGCGGCAGTGCAAGGCCTGGCTGTTTACCACAGCGCGGAATCTCTACTGCGACCAACTCCGCCGGGCGGCAAAGGAGGAGCAGCTGTTCAGCACCTTTTTCCCGGAAGAGGACAGTGCCGAACCGGATTCCGCGCTGGACACAGTGGAAGCCGCCAGTCTACTGGCTCTGCTCACCCCGGAAGAACGGCGGCTGTTCACCCTGCGCTATACAGCGGGCTACAATGCCAGCGAGATCGGTCAGCTGCTCTGTCTCCCGCCCGGCACGGTCCGCAGCCGCCTTGCCCAGATACGCCATCGCCTCAAAACTGAACTTACGGAGGATTAAATGATGAAAAAGAACCTGAATGTGGACGCTATGATCCTGGACCTGCGCAATGTGCAGGAGGATTTTCTTGACCGCTATGAGCAGATCAAGCTGGACTGCATGATCGCGCTGACCTCGCCCCGGGTGCAGACGCTCCTGAGCCAGCACAACATTTCTCTGGATTCGATGCTCTGCAAAAATGTCCCGGAGGAGGTCTCGGTGGGTGTGGTCAATGGCAAGGTCACGCTGAGCTCTGCCAGCCAGACCGCCGCCGGGCAGGTACTGGTGGTCAACGGCAAGCTGATGATCACACCGGATGCTGCAGAGGTTTTACAGAAGTACGCCTGCATTCTGGTCAACGGTATGATCTACTGCCCGCAGTGCCTCTCGGCAGTGGTATCCGCCCGCTGCATCCTGAACGGAAAGCTGGCGGTCTACCCCGATGATGCAGTGCTCCTGCCGGGAAGCTCCATCAAGCTAGACAACACCTTCCTGCTGCGGGCACAAAGCCGCCTGTACTGGAATGAACATCGCTTCCTGGCGGTTGACCCCAGGCTCGACACTGCCGCACTGGCCGCAAAGGGCTGCAGCTTTTCCGCTCCAAAGGCCATCCTGTGCGCAAGCCTTGCGCCCGTTCTGGCCCCGCTCTTCCCGGATTCCACCGAGCTGATCATCGTGCCGGACGGCACCGCCGTGGTGGAGGACGACCTGGAGCTGACCGCCTCTTCCCTGCGCCGGTATGGCACCCGTCTCTATGTGCTGGGCGATGCTGTCATCCCCGCAGAGAGCGCAGACCTGCTGGCTCAGATCGAATTCCTGCATGTTACCGGTGAAGTAGAGCTGCCTGATGCTCTGGAAGCAGCCTTCTTTGCCATCCCTGAGCTGGAATGCGGCAAAGTAGTCCACGAGGACGCTCTGCCCAAACAGACCCGCGCCAAAGCAAAGGATGAGGAGCCTGATCCGGATACCGTGACCCTCAGCGGCATCCAGCTGACCCTGTAATCCGCACTGTTCCTCCCTGCCCCGCTCTTTCCGGCAAAAGCTCTCTGCTGGAAGGAGCGGGACTTTTGTTGATTTTTTATTGCACCCGCTCTTCTGATATGATATACTGTTTGTTGTATTGTGTAATTCCCCGGGCACACTTCCGCCGTGGAACCCGCTGCCCGGGCTGGATATGGGAACCGAAATCAGGAAGAGGAGCAACGAATGAAAAAAGGATTTGACAACGACAAATACCTGCAGATGCAGTCGGAGCACATCCGGGAGCGGATCGCGCAGTTCGACAACAAGCTGTATCTGGAATTCGGCGGCAAGCTGTTCGATGACTACCACGCCTCCCGCGTGCTGCCCGGCTTCCAGCCCGATTCCAAGCTGCAGATGCTGCTGCAGCTGAAGGATCAGGCCGAGGTCGTTATCGTCATCAACGCTGAGGACATCGTCAGCAGCAAGGTGCGCGGTGACTATGGCATCACTTATGATCTGGACGTTCTGCGTCTCATCGATGCATTCCAGGAGCGCGGCCTATTTGTGGGCAGTGTATGCGTGACCATGTACACCGCTGCCCCCGAGGTGGAAGCCTTTGAGAAGCGGCTGAACAGCCTGGGCATCCGCACCTTCCGGCACTATAAGATCCCCGGCTACCCCAACGACGTTGCCCGCATCGTGAGTGACGAGGGTTATGGCCGCAACGAGTACATCGAGACCCAGCGCCCGCTGGTGGTCATCACGGCTCCCGGCCCCGGCAGCGGCAAGATGGCCACCTGCCTGTCCCAGCTGTACCACGAATACAAGCGGGGCGTGAAGGCCGGTTATGCCAAGTTTGAGACTTTCCCCATCTGGAACATCCCCCTGAAGCACCCGGTCAACCTGGCTTACGAGGCTGCCACCGCCGACCTGAACGATGTGAACATGATCGACCCGTTCCATCTGGAGGCCTATGGCAAGACCGCGGTCAACTACAACCGCGACATTGAGATCTTCCCCGTGGTCAACGCCATGTTTGAGCTGATTGCAGGCAAGAGCCCCTACCACTCCCCCACCGACATGGGCGTGAACATGGCCGGCAACTGCATTGTGGATGACGCGGCCTGCTGCGAAGCTTCCCGCAACGAGATCGTCCGCCGCTACTTCAAGGCCCTGTGTGACCTCAAGAACGGCGCACAGATCCAGAGCGAGGTCTACAAGCTGGAGCTGCTGATGAATCAGGCCGGACTGACCCAGGGCAGCCGCCCGGTGGAGCAGGCCGCCCATGCAGTCTCTGAAAAGACCGGCGGTGCCCCCGCCGCTGCCATCGAGCTGCCGGACGGCACCGTTGTCACCGGCAAGACCGGCCCCCTGCTGGGTGCCGCTTCCTCCGCTCTGCTCAACGCGCTGAAAAAGCTGGCCGGCATCGACCAGGAGCTTGACCTCGTTTCTGCCGCCGCCATCGAGCCCATCCAGACCCTCAAGACCAACTATCTGGGCAGCAAGAACCCCCGCCTGCACACCGACGAGATCCTGATTGCCCTGTCCAGCTCGGCCGCGCAGAATCCCACTGCTGCAGCCGCCCTCAAGCAACTCTCCCACCTGAAGGGCTGCGATATGCACTCCACCGTCATCCTGTCCAGCGTGGATATGGACACCGTGAAGAAGCTGGGCATGTATCTGACCTGCGAGCCCGCCTATGAGGAAGCAGACCGGATGTACCACAAGAAGTAAAAAATAATGACCCTCTCTGTCATTGCTTTGCACTGCCGTCTTTCCCCAAGGGCAAGGCGGCCGTATCTGCGCGACGGAGAGGGTCATTTTTATTTCCGGGTCTGTTCCCAGTAGGCTCCCATGCTCTGGCCGGGCTGGTCGGTGACATCATCGTTCAGATAGTCTGCAAGGCCAAAGGCTTCCGGCTTCCAGCTGCGGGCGGCATCCACGGTGGGGTATTCCACCTCAGCGTACCAGAACGCAGTGGGCTGGCCCTCATCCACATGGTTCACCTCCAGCACAAGGCCATCGGGCAGGGCGTAGCTTCTGCGGATCTTCCCGATCAGGGGCTTACCGATGATCTTTGTTTCCAGTTCATCAAACAGTTTCTTGTCGATGGGGCGCTCGATCTCCTCCCGTGCAAGCCCGCTTCCGGACTTGAAGCAGAGGATATAGGCCGTCTCGCCGCCCTTGAGCGCCTCCTCCCGGATGCGCACGGTGGGCCGCACGCTGATATATCCCTGCCGCATGGCAAACTCTTCCTTGAGCGGCAGAGCCGGGAGGTTTTCGCCCTCCGGCCAGCCGTTCACCATCCATTTGCGTTCGATTTCCATGACGTTTTCCTCGTTTCTGTGTTTTTGTATTTATTCTAGCACGTTTTTATGTTAGAATAAATATCAGTATGAAATTTTAGCATCCTCACCCTCTCAGTCAATGCCTGACGGCATTGCCAGCTCCCCCAAAGGGGGAGCCAAGAGCCGCTCTGTATTCAAGCTTGATGAGACTGAATCGAAAATCGCCAAAGGCTCTCCCTTTGGGAGAGCTGGCGAGCGGAGCGAAACTGAGAGGGCGAGCCAGTTATAACAGGAGCAACTATGAAATCTTCTCGCAATTACCCCGTTTACACCGTCAACAAACACGCCGAAGGGCTTCTGGTGGGCGGCCACCCCTGGGTGTACGAAAACGACATCCTGGGTTTCCCGGAGGCGGAGCCTGAAAACGGCACGCTGGTCGATGTAGTCAGCACAAAGGGTGCCTATCTTGGCACCGGTTTTCTCTCACTGAAAAGCAAGATCCGGGTGCGGCTCATCTCCCGCAACGCCAACGACACCTTCGATGCCGCTTTCTGGAAGCGCCGTGTCGAATACGCCTGGGCCTACCGCAAGACTGTGCTGGAGCCCGCCGACCTGACCGCCTGCCGTGTCATCTTTGGCGAGGCTGACCAGTTCCCGGGCCTGACTGTGGACCGATTCAACAATATCCTTGTCACCCAGACCCTGAGCGTGGGCATGGAAAAGCTCAAGCCCATCCTCTTCCCCCTGCTGGCGGAAGTCCTGCGCGCTGACGGCCAGACCATTGAGGGCATCTACGAGCGCAACGACGAGGCTCTGCGGGCCAAGGAGGGCCTGGCACAGAACAAGGGCTGGTTTGACCTGCCCGGCGAGACGCACCCCGACAGCACCCAGACCGAGATCTGCGAGAACGGCGTGTTCTACCACGTCGATTTTGAGAACGGCCAGAAGACCGGCTTTTTCCTCGACCAGAAATACAACCGCCGGGCTGTGGCCCGCATTGCTGCCGGTCACACTGTGCTGGACTGCTTTACCCACACCGGCAGCTTTGCGCTGAACGCTGCCAAGGGCGGGGCTGCCCGGGTCACTGCCGCTGACATCAGCGCCGAGGCCATTGCCATGGCCCAGCGGAACGCCCAGCGCAACAACCTGACCAACATGGATTTTCTCTGCGAGGACACCTTTGAGCTGCTGCCCCGGCTGGAAAAAGAGGGCCATCCCTACGACTTTATCATCCTTGATCCGCCGGCCTTTACCAAGGCCCGCCGCACGGTGGAGAACGCCATGCGCGGCTATAAGGAGATCAACTACCGCGCCATGAAGCTGCTGCCCCGGGGCGGCTATCTGGCCACGGCCAGCTGCTCTCACTTTGCCACCGAGGAGCTGTTCATCAAGATGCTGCACGCCGCCGCAAAGGATGCCCACCGGCAGCTGCGGCAGATCGAGGTGCGCCAGCAGGCCCCGGATCACCCCATCCTGTGGGGCGTGCCCGAGACCAATTACCTGAAGTTCTTCCTGTTCCAGGTGATCTAAAAGTAATACCAAATACGATATCTCCCAAAAAAACGACAACGTGTTTGTGCAGAATCGTCAGTTTTGTCAATTGCCTTTTGAGCCGTTCCGGGATATAATCAAACCATAGACAGCAACGGCGCTGTGGGTCACCTCCTGACTCGCAGCGCCGTTTTTGTTAAAAAGCTTTTCGCTGTTTCCGGGCCGCAGTTCGGCGGCGGGAGACAGTTTCGGAAGGGACAGACATAAGATCAAGTAAGGAGTAGGATTTATGGCAGCAAATGTTATGGAAATCTACGGCAGCAAGGTCTTTAACGAGCATGTAATGAAGGAGCGCCTGCCGAGCGCTACTTACAAGAGCCTGGAGCGCACCCTGCACAAGGGCGCACCCCTGGATATCGAGGTGGCAAACGTTGTGGCCAGCGTGATGAAGCGCTGGGCCATGGAGCTGGGTGCCACCCACTACACCCACTGGTTCCAGCCGTTGACCGGCATCACCAGCGAGAAGCACGACGGCTTTGTGAGCCCCGTGGGCGACGGCACCGCCATCATGGAGTTCTCCGGCAAGGAGCTGGTGCGCGGCGAGCCCGATGCTTCCTCCTTCCCCTCCGGCGGCCTGCGTGCCACCTGCGAGGCCCGCGGCTACACCGCATGGGACCCCACCAGCTACGCTTTCGTGAAGGATGACGTGCTGTGCATCCCCACTGCTTTCGTCAGCTACACCGGCGAGGCACTGGACAAAAAGACCCCCCTGCTGCGCTCCATGAATGCACTGTCCGGTCAGGCCATCCGCATCCTGAAGCTGTTCGGCAAGGATGTTGATTACGTCTCCACCACCGTCGGCCCCGAGCAGGAGTACTTCCTTGTCAAGAAGGAGGATTACGAGGCACGTCAGGATCTGATCCTCACCGGCCGCACCCTGTTCGGTGCTCCCTCTGCCAAGGGTCAGGAGCTGGAGGAGCATTACTTCGGTGTCATCCGTCCCGAGGTCTCCGCATTTATGAAGGAGCTGGACGAGGAGCTGTGGAAGCTGGGCGTTCCTGCCAAGACCAAGCACAACGAGGTGGCTCCCTGCCAGCATGAGCTGGCCCCCATCTTCGACACCACCAATGTTGCCATTGACCACAACCTGCTGACCATGGAGATGATGAAGAAGATCGCTCCCAAGTATGGTCTGGTCTGCCTGCAGCACGAGAAGCCCTTTGAGGGTGTGAACGGCAGCGGCAAGCACAACAACTGGTCCATGTCCACCACCCACGAGAATCTGCTGGATCCGGGCGACACGCCCATGGAGAACCTGCAGTTCCTGGTATTCCTGGCCGCTGTCATCAAGGCAGTGGACGAGTACGCTGATCTGCTGCGCACCTCCGTTGCCACCCCGGGCAATGATCACCGTCTGGGTGCCAACGAGGCTCCCCCGGCCATCATCTCGATCTTCGTGGGTGAGGAGCTGGAAGCTGTCATCGATGCCATTGCATCTGATTCGCCTTATGCCGGCCCCGTCAAGATGAAGATGGATCTGGGCGTGGATGTCCTGCCCAAGTTCAGCAAGGACACCACCGACCGCAACCGCACCTCTCCCTTCGCCTTCACCGGCAACAAGTTCGAGTTCCGTATGCCCGGTTCTGCTGAGAACCTGAGCGATGCCAACACCATCCTGAACACTGCTGTTGCCAAGGAGCTGAAGGGCTACGCCGACGAGCTGGAGGGCGCTGAGGACTTTACCAGCGCTGCCATTGCTCTGATCAAGCGCACCATCCGTGACCACCGCCGTGTCATCTTCAACGGTAACGGCTACACCGCCGAGTGGGAAGAGGAAGCAGCACGCCGCGGCCTGCCCAACAAGAAGAACACGCCCGCTTCTCTGCCCGCACTGATCGACCCGAAGAACATCCAGCTGATGGAGGATTTCGGTGTTCTGACCAAGATCGAGATGGAAAGCCGTTACGAGGTCGAGATGGAGCACTACTCCAAGATCATCAACATCGAGGCTCTGACCATGCTGGAGATGGCACGCAAGCAGCTGCTGCCCGCCATCAACGCCTACATGAGCGAGGTTGCCAACACCGCCGCATCCAAGCTGGCCGTCAGCGAGGCCATCAGCGTGCGCAGCGAGACCAAGACCCTCACCCGCCTGTCCACCGATGCCGATGCCATGAGCGATGCCATCGATGCCCTGCAGGCTGCTGTGGATACCGCTGAGGCCATGACCGATGAGAGTGCCAAGGCTGTCTCCTTCCATGATGACGTTCTGCCCAAGATGGATGCTCTGCGCGCCGCTGCTGACGATGCCGAGACCATCTGCGGTGAGGACTACTGGCCTCTGCCCAGCTACAGCAAGATGCTCTACTACGTCTGATCTTTCTGACATAGCTTGATAAGCATCGCTGGGTTGTTGGATTTTTAAGCCATTCCCCTTTTCCTATTTCTTACACCAGCCTAAAGACCTGCTTTGCGCATACGAAGCAGGCCTTTAGGCGTTTTTTAAGAACGCAAGCTGATTTTTCCAGTTTTGCACTGATGTGCCATTCGCCGCACCCTGCGGCTCGGAGGGAACCACTATGAGCTATAATACCCAACAGGACATCCTTGATTTTGTGGAGGACAACAACGTCAAATTTGTCCGCTTTGCCTTCTGCGATATCTTTGGCACCCAGAAAAACATCGCCGTGCTTGCCAGCGACCTGCCCAAGGCCATGGAGGATGGTGTCTGCTTTGACGGCAGCTCCATTGCCGGTTTTATGAAGGTGGAGGAGAGCGATCTTGTGCTCCGGCCCGATCTTTCCACCGTGACCATCCTGCCCTGGCGGCCCACCGAGGGCCGGGTGATGCAGTTCTTCTGTGACGTGGAAAAGCCGGACGGCGCTGCCTTTGGCGGCAACTGCCGCGGCTTTCTGCGCCAGATGAGCCGCAGCTTCCGCAAGCTGGGCCTGACCTGCAACGTGGGGGCCGAGTGCGAGTTCTACCTGTTTGAGAATGACGACCGGGGCCGCCCCACCCGTATCCCCATCGACTTTGGCGGCTACTTTGATGTTGCCCCGCTGGATGCAGGCGAGAACCTGCGCCGGGATATCTGCCTGACCATGGAGCAGATGGGCATGAGCCCCCAGCACAGCCATCACGAGAGCGGCCACGGCCAGAATGAGATCGACTGCCACTACGCCGGCCCCCTGAAAACAGCCGACAATGTGATGATGTTCAAGCAGATCGTGCGGGCTGTTGCCATGCGCAACGGCATCCACGCCAGCTTCCTGCCTAAGCCCCTGCCGGATCAGGCAGGCAGCGGCCTGCACATCAACCTTTCGCTCTGCATGGACGGCCGCAATCTGTTTGAGGGCGACATTGCCCCGGACAGCATTGCAGGCAGCTTTATGGCGGGTGTTCTGGCCCACAGCCGGGAGCTGACCGTGTTCACCAATCCCCTGCCCAACAGCTACCAGCGCTTTGGCTGTGACGAGGCACCCCGCTATGTGAGCTGGAGCCGCCAGAACCGCAGCCAGCTGGTGCGCATCCCGCAGGTCAAGGGCACCAACTGCCGCATGGAACTGCGCAGCCCTGACCCTGCCTGCAACCCCTATCTGGCCGTGGGTCTGGTGCTGGCCGCCGGTCTGGACGGCATCGAGCACCGGATGGTGCTGCAGGCCCCCATCAACAAGAACCTGTTCGATCCCGCCGAGGCCGCAGGTCTTGGGCTGGAAAGACTGCCTTCCACGCTGGAGGAGGCCGTACAGGCCGCGCAGGAGAGCGAATTTCTGCACCGCGTGCTGCCGGAAGAGCTTTCGCATCGGTACTATGAGGAAGAACTGAAGCGCTGTGCCGCCCTGAAAGCTGCCGCCGACCCGGCAGAGTACGAGCGGGTGCACTACTTCAACGCCATCTGAACCGCTTTTGAGGGAAAGTACGAAGGGGCAATGATTCGGCCCCTTGCCTGGATGTAAGAGAAAGGAGCGATTCAAATGGGACGTGCTCTGATCGTGAGCGCCGGAGCAAGCTCCAACGAGTACATCTCCGCGCGGCTGGCAGAGCTGGGATACACCCGGCCTACGATCATCCCCAGTGGTGCCGAGGCCCGGCGCAGGATACTGGAATCTGATTTTGAGTTGATCGTGGTCAACGCGCCTTTGCCGGACGAGTTCGGCCACGAGCTGTGTTCCTCTGCCGTAGAAAAAACAGACGCAGGCGTGGTGCTGCTGGCCAAGGCAGCCGCCGCCGAGCAGCTGCTGACCCCCATGAGTGAGCAGGGGGTGCTGCTGCTGAGCAAGCCGTTCTCCAACACGCTGTTCCTGCAGGCCATCCATCTGGCCGCGGCCAGCAACCACCGCCTGCAGCTGCTCCGGCAGGAAAACGCCCGGATGCAGGAAAAGATCGTACAGGTACGGCTGGTCAGCCATGCAAAATGCTGTCTGGTGGAGCGGGAGCAGATGAACGAGGATGCCGCCCACCGCTACATTGAAAAGCGCGCCATGGACACCCGGCGCAGCCGTGCAGAAATTGCACAGGAAATCCTTGATTCTTACGAGGATTAGGATTATAATCTGGTGTTGTATGTTTTGTTTCGGATGCAGGCGCATCCGTACTGGGAAAGAATGATCTCTGAAAGATAAATTAGAGGAGGACTGAACAAATGGCAAAATTCATCTTTGTGACCGGCGGTGTTGTCTCCGGTCTGGGCAAGGGTATCACGGCGGCTTCTCTGGGCCGCCTGCTCAAATGCCGCGGACTGAAGGTCGCCAGCCAGAAGCTGGACCCTTATGTGAACGTGGACCCGGGTACCATGAGCCCCCTGCAGCACGGTGAGGTGTTCGTGACCGATGACGGCACCGAGACCGACCTGGATCTGGGCCACTATGAGCGCTTCATCGACGAAAATCTGAACAAGTACTCCAACCTGACCACCGGCAAGGTGTACTGGAACGTGCTGAACAAGGAGCGCCAGGGTGCTTATCTGGGTCAGACCGTCCAGATCATCCCCCACATCACCAACGAGATCAAGAATTACATCTATAACATGGCATCCTCTACCGATGCCGATGTGGTCATTACCGAGATCGGCGGCACCACCGGCGATATTGAGAGCCAGCCCTTCCTGGAGGCCATCCGTCAGGTGGGCCTGGAGCAGGGCCGCGACAACTGCTGCTACATCCATGTTGTGCTGGTGCCCTATATTTCCGGCTCCGACGAGTACAAGTCCAAGCCGGCCCAGCATTCCGTCAAGGAGCTGCAGGGCATGGGCGTGAACCCCGATATCATCATCCTGCGTGCCGACGGCAGCGTGGGCGGCGATATCCGCCGCAAGATCAGCACCTTCTGTAATGTCAAGCCTGAGTGCGTCATCGAGAACCTGACCATGCCCAGCCTGTACCAGTGCCCGCTGATGCTCCACACCAACGGCCTGGATGATGTGGTGGTGGAAAAGCTCAAGCTGGACGTGCCCCCCGCCGACCTGACCGAGTGGAAGGGTGTGGTCTCCCGCATTGCCACCCGCAGCAAGACCTGCACCATTGCGCTGGTGGGCAAGTACGTCAAGCTGCACGACGCTTATCTTTCCGTGATGGAGAGCCTGTACCACGCCGGTTTTGAGAACGACAGTCAGGTAGACATCAAGTGGGTGGAGAGCGAGGACCTGATCGATCAGGATGCCTGCAAAGAAGTGTTTGCTGACGTGGACGGCATCATCGTGCCCGGCGGCTTTGGCGACCGCGGCATCGAGGGCATGATCCAGGCCGCACAGTATGCCCGTGAGAACCAGATCCCCTACTTTGGCATCTGCCTGGGAATGCAGATCATGGTGATGGAGTTCGCACGCGGCGTGCTGGGCTATGCCGATGCCAATTCCAGCGAGTTCACCCCCGATGGTGCCCACAATGTCATTGCCCTGATGGCCGACCAGCAGGGCAACATCCCCAAGGGCGGCACCATGCGTCTGGGCAAGTACCCCTGCACCGTCAAGCCCGGCACCAAGATGGCCGAGTGCTACGGCGAGGCTGAAATCTGGGAGCGTCACCGCCACCGCTACGAGTTCAACAACGAGTTCCGTCAGGAGATGGAGGATGCCGGACTGGTCATTTCCGGCACCAGCCCTGACGGCCGTCTGGTGGAGACCGTGGAGCTGCCCGGCCGTGACTTCCATCTGGGTGCACAGTTCCACCCCGAGTTCAAGAGCCGCCCCAACCGCGCTCATCCCCTGTTCAAGGGCTTTATTGCCGCCGCACTCAAATTCCGCATCCATGCACAGCGCGGCATGATGCACGTCTGACCCTCTCAGGCGTTTCGTTCCAGTTCTCCTCGTAGGAGAGGCCTGTAAGATCGCAACAAAAAAGCAGCTGCACTCCGTGTTTTTACGGAATGCAGCTGCTTTTTCTTGTATTACTTACTTTTTAGCGGCAGCGGCCTTTTTGCGGGCGGCGCGGCTGGTCTTTTTGGCGGTGGGCTTCTTTGCGGGAGCCTTGGCAGCGGGAGCGGCGGCCTTGACAGGCTCTGCCTTCACCTCTTCGGCCTTAACAGGCTCAGCGGGCTTCTCCTCAGCCTTTGCAGGCTCCTCCACGGGCTTTTCCTCCACAACGGGCTCTTCCTTGACCTCCGGCTTTGCCTCCTCTGCAGGAGCGCTCTCGACCACAGGTGCAGCCTCTGCAACGGGCTCCTCTGCCTTCTTGGCAGGGGCACGCTTTGCACGATCCTTCACCTCGGAAATGGTCCACAGCTGGTCATCGCCTGCGGCCTCCTGCCAGATCTGCAGGATGGCACCATCGTTGGCACCCATGCCCACGGTATCGATGCACTTGCCGCTGGCCCAGGAAGAGCGCAGACGGACGGTGCCGGCGGGGGTGGGCTCCACGGTCCACATCTGAGAGGTGCCGCCCACATCCTCCCACAGGTGCAGCCAGGTGCCATTGGCGGTGCCGGTCATCATCAGGTCGATCAGCTTGCCGGATGCGCGGTTGCGGATGCGGTACACGCCGTCACCCTCGCGCACAAAGGCCCACTCCTGCTCGGGCTTGTGCTCGTACTTGCCCAGGCGGATATCGCCGCCGTTGGTGGCCTTCTCCACGGCCTGAATGACACTGCCGCCCTTGGCAGCGATGGTATAGAAGCGATCTGCCTCGATCACGGTCTGCGCTACAGTTTTCATGTAAATCCCTCCAAGTTTGTTTCTTTTGAGCCAATCATTTTCGTTTTACAGGTAAATTATACCACCTGCTGTTATTTTTTACAAGGATTTCGCCATTTCTTTAGCACTATTCACAAAAGGGCCCCGCTTTTCAGCCCGTTTTGCACCGTTTGCGAAAACTTTTCGCCCCGTTTCTCCCCATAAAGCAGCAGCACCCCGCCATTTCTGGTGAGGTGCTGCTGTCGTTTTGGAAAATATCAAAAAGGTTCTGGCAGAGCTCCCTTACTGTTTTGCCTGACTGGGATGCGGCTGCACAGGCATTTTAGTGAACAGCGCTTTCAGGACCAGCGGAGTGGCCACACTGGACACGACGATGAGCAGGATGACGGCGGTGAAGTAGACGGAATCCACCACGCCGATGTCCAGACCCTTCTGGGCCACGATCAGGGCCACCTCGCCGCGGGTCATCATGCCAACACCCACCTTGAGGGAATCACCCCAGCTGAACCTGCAGACCTTGGCCGCCAGCCCGCAGCCGATGATCTTGGTGATCAGGGCCACCACCACGAAGCACACGCTGAACAGCAGGATCTCCGGGGTCAGGCCGCTGATATCGGTTTTCAGACCGATGCTGGCGAAGAAGATGGGAGCAAACAGCACATAGTTGCTGATGTCCACCCGGCGCTCCACATAGGGGGCATCCTCCAGAGTGCACAGGACGATGCCCGCGATGTAGGCACCGGTGATGTCTGCAATGCCGAAGTAAGCCTCGGCAATGTAAGCCATGGCAAAGCAGAACGCCATACTGACGATGGTGATGCGCTGGGTGTGGGGGTTGCGCTTGTCCAACCACTTCATGGCGAAATGGGCAATGATACCCACGCCGATGGCGGTAGCGAAGAACAGCACGGTGTTCATCAGCACCTTACCCAGCCCTGTGCCGGTGCCGGAGCTTGCTCCCAGCACACAGGTCAGCACCACGATGCCGATGACATCATCGATAACGGCGGCACTGACGATGGTGGTGCCAAGGAAGCTCTTCAGGTGGCCCAGCTCCTGCAAGGTAGCCACGGTGATGGACACGCTGGTGGCGGTCATAATGGTACCGATGAAGAGGGCGCGGTAGAACTCCTGGCTGCCCAACGCCGAGAAGCCGTAGAATAAACTATAAAGGAGTGTGCCCCCTGCCAGCGGCACCGCCACGCCCACACAGGCGATCAGGGTGGCGATGGGGCCTGCCTTGATCAGCTCCTTCAGGTTGGTGCCAAGGCCCGTGGAGAACATCAGCAGCACCACGCCGATCTCTGCGAAGATCGAGATGGTATCGCTGATATGCACAAGGTTCAGCAGACAGGGCCCGATGATCAGGCCCGCGATGATCTCGCCCACCACCTGCGGCGCTTTGAACTTGCGGGCCACCAGCCCGAAGAACTTAGCACTGAGGATGATGATGGCAAGATTCCGAAAAACAGAATACATAAATTTACCTTCCTCCGTTTTATTTCATTTAATAGGGCTGTCGGCCGCGCCCGACCCCCTATTCTTTTATTATATCGCCGCTCAGAACCAAAATCAAAATGCTTCTCAATTTTTCTCGTTAAAAAAACAGACAAAGTTCACCAAAGCTTTAGCACAAATTTTTGTGCGGATTTTTGGCCCGCAGGGCTTGACAAAACAGCAGGGACTTGCTATAATAAATTGCTGTCTGAACAGACACGCCGCACACGGCAGGCGATGCCGCATGTCGTGTGTACCCTTGGCCTCATAACCTTGAGGCCCTTAAGTCCAAAAGGAGGTGCTACAAAATGGCAAAGTACGAAACCATGCTGATTACCAGCGCCGCTCTCGACGAGGAGGCTACCGCCGCTCTGGTTGGTAAGTTCAAGACCCTGATCGAGAACAACGGTACGATCGATTCCATCGACGAGTGGGGCAAGCGCCGTCTGGCCTACCCCATCAACGACGAGGAGGAAGGCGTTTACACTGTGATCAACTTCACCAGCGAGCCCAGCTTCCCCGCTGAGCTGGACCGTGTGTACAAGATCACTGAAGGTGTTATGCGCAGCCTGATCGTTGCCCACGAGGAGTAATCTTTTCGTGACAGAAAGGGAGACCGTAAAATGTTGAATGTTGTTGCTATCATGGGCCGTCTTGTGGCGGATCCTGAACTCCGCACCACGCCCCAGGGCACCAATGTGTGCAGCTTCCGCATTGCCTGCGACCGCAATTTTGTGCGTCAGGGTGAGCAGCGTCAGGCTGACTTCATTGATATCGTTGCCTGGCGTTCTCAGGCCGAGTTTGTTTCTAAGTATTTCCAAAAAGGCAGTCTGATTGCCATCGAAGGCTCTCTTCAGACCCGCCAGTATCAGGATAAGAACGGCAACAATCGCACGGCTGTGGAAGTCGTAGCCAACAACATCAGCTTTGCAGGCCCCAAGAGCAGCAATCAGGGCGGTGGAGCAAATTATCAGAATTCTGCTCCCGCCTACCAGAACGCAGCCCCTGCCCGTCCGGCTGCTGTGGAGGCAGCTCCCAGCTATTCCGCCGGCAGTGCAGATGATTTTGCTGTCATTGATGACAGTGATGACCTGCCGTTCTGATTCCGTAACGGTCTGACCGTTCAATTCTTATAGGAGGTAATAAGCAATGGCTTTTGAAAGAACCGAAGGCTCTCGCCCCGCACGCCCCATGCGTCGCGGCCGCAAGAAGGTTTGCAGCTTCTGTGTCGATCGCATCGACACCATCGATTACAAGGACGTGCCCCGTCTGCGTAAGTACGTCTCTGAGCGTGCTAAGATCATTCCCCGCCGTGTGACCGGCACCTGCGCTTATCATCAGCGCGCACTGACCACCGCCATCAAGCGTGCTCGTCACGTTGCTCTGATGCCCTACGTCAGCGACTAATCAGAACTTTATCAACCCATTCAAAATAATCAGCAATCAGCAAAGCGCTTTCACCGATGACAAGGTGAAAGCGCTTTTTTGTTGTATCTTTCGTTTGTGCAGTGCTCCCGGCACTCAGTAGTCTGCCTGTTTCTTTTTGCCGCATTCTGGGAACATCTTATGGAACCGTTCCCGCAATTTCCGGGCAGATCACCCTCGTCCATAAAAATGCATCACCCGGTCAAAAAGTTACAAACCGGTACGGTTTTTCCGGTATTTCCTGAAATGTTACCGGGAATTTCCGAAATCAACCGGTGTTCTGATGTGTTGGCAAATCAAACTGCACAACGTCAAGCCGATTCTTTGTACACATTTCACGAAATCGCTCCAACATGATTGATTTTTTGAACAAAATGTGCCATACTATAGCCACTGGAAACGTTCCCGACACCGTTCCCGATAATCCAACCGAAAGCGAGGGCACGCGATATGACGATCAAGGACATTGCCCGCATCAGCGGCTGTTCTGTCAGCACCATTTCGCGCGTCATCAATGACCGGCCGGATGTCCGGCCCGAGACCAAGGAGCATGTGCTCAAGGTCATGCGGGAGGCAGGCTTTACCCCCAACACCAACGCGCGGCAGCTGAAGATCCAGCAATCCCGCAGTCTGGTGTTCGTAGTCAAGGGGACCCGGAACATCTTCTTCTCCGACTTCCTCGTTCAGCTGCAGCGGGCCGCTACCCTGTATGGGTACAACGGCATCGTCTCCTACCTGGACGAGAACGCCAACGAGATCGATGCTGCCGAGAAGATCCTGCGGGAGATCAAGCCCAAGGGCATGATCTTTCTGGGCGGCAGTGTCACGAACTTCCAGAACGGCTTCGCAAACATCTCCGTTCCCTCCGTGCTGGCTACACTGGTCTCCAATGAATTGGACTTCCCCAACCTCTCGATGGTGGGTGTGGATGACCGGGCCGCAGCAAAAGCGGCAGTCTCCCATCTCATCGCACAGGGGCACCGCAAGATCGCGGTGCTGGGCGGCCCGGCCACCAGCTTTCCCAGCCGGATGCGCCGTCTGGGTGCGCAGGATGCCATGGAGGACGCAGGGCTTGTCTTTGACGATAAACTCTATGGCCTGTGCAACTACGATTTCGAGTCCGCCTACCACGCCATGAACAGTCTGCTGGCCCGCCGGGCCGAGTTCACTGCCCTGTTTGCCATGAGCGATGTGATCGCCTTTGGTGCCATCCGGGCGCTGGTAAGTGCAGGGATGCGGGTGCCGGAGGATGTCTCAGTGATCGGTTTTGATGGCATCACGATGTCCCGCTACTGCGTGCCGGTGATGACCACCATCGTCCAGCCCAGTGAACAGATCGCACTGCAGAGCATCGAGCTGCTGGTGCGGCAGATCGAACACGGAGCCCCGGCCCAGACCGTCACGCTCCAGCCGGAATTGCAGCAGGGCGAAAGCGTTTGCCCCTGCCGCCGGAACGATTCAGTCTAACTTCCGTCCTCATGCTGTGGACGGTGGCAGATATTAACCAAAAGAAGAAGGAGTACTACTATGAAAAAGATGATCTCTCGTCGTAATTTCCTGAAAGTGGCCGGTGCATCCGCCGCTGCTCTGGGTCTGGCTGCCTGTGGCGGTTCTTCCAGCTCCACCGCTTCCTCCACTGCCAGCTCTGCTGCCGGTTCTTCGACCGCTGCAAAGGCTGACGGCAAGGTCTACTACCTGAACTTCAAGCCGGAGCAGGATCAGGATTGGCAGGATCTGGCCGCTGAGTACACCAAGGAGACCGGCGTGCCTGTGACCGTTGTCACCGCCGCTTCCGGCCAGTATGAGACCACTCTGATGAGCGAGATGGAAAAGAGCGAGGCTCCCACCCTGTTCCAGGTCAACGGCCCTGTGGGTCTGGCCAACTGGAAGGATTACTGCTACGACCTGTCCGGCAGCAAGCTGTACGGCGAGCTGACCAGCGACTCCTTCGCCCTGAAGGACGGCGACGCTGTCACCAGCATTGCATACGTCATTGAGACCTACGGCATCATCTACAACAAGGAGCTGCTGAGCGCCGCTGGTTACACCCAGGACGATATCAAGGGCTTTGACGATCTGAAGAAGGTTGCCGATGATATCCAGGCACGCAAGGCCGAGCTGGGCGTGGACGGTGCTTTCACCTCCGCTGGCATGGACGGTTCTTCTGACTGGCGCTTCAAGACCCATCTGGCAAACCTGCCCATCTACTACGAGTACAAGGCAGACGGCATCGGCTCCACCGACGCCATCAAGGGCACCTATCTGGACAACTACAAGCAGATTTGGGATCTGTACATCACTGATTCCACCTGCGATCCTACCCTGCTGGCTTCCAAGACCGGCAACGACGCTGTGGCCGAGTTCGTGGGCAAGAAGGCTGTCTTCTATCAGAACGGCACCTGGGCTTACAATGACGTGAAGGATCTGGGCGACGACAACCTGGGTATGCTGCCCATCTACATCGGCGTGGATGGCGAGGAGAATCAGGGTCTGTGCACCGGTTCCGAGAACTTCTGGTGCGTGAACAACGCTTCTTCTGATGCCGACATTCAGGCTACTCTGGACTTCCTGTACTGGTGCGTCACCTCTGAGGCCGGCACCAGCGCGATGGCTGACAAGATGGGCTTTGTCATCCCCTTCAAGAAGGCTAAGGACTCCACCAACCCCCTGATCGCCATTGCAAACGACTACGTTGCAGCTGGCAAGACCAGTGTTGACTGGTGCTTCTCCACCATGCCTTCCGAGGAGTGGAAGAACGGCGTTGGTTCCGCTCTGACCGCTTACGCAGCAGGCACCGGCGATTGGAACGGCGTTGTGACCGCTTTCGTCGATGGCTGGGCTAAGGAGTACAAGCTGGCAAACGGCTAAGCATTCTCGGTTTTCTCTTTCCCCTTTTATTTGTGTAAACCGTAATGGGAGGCGGGCGAGCTGTTCGCCCGCCTCCTTTTGTTTTGGAGGTATATCATGCAAAAGGCCATCAGCAAATATTGGCCGGTGTTCGTGCTTCCTACCTTGATCGCGTTCATCATCGGCTTTATCTGGCCCTTTATCTGGGGCATCTTCCTTTCCTTCCAGCGCTTCACCACCGTGAGCAAGACCACCTTTGTGGGCATCCAGAACTACATCTCGGTGTTCCAGGATTCCACGTTCCTGCATGCGTTCGGCTTTACGGCAGCGTTTACCGTGATCTCCACTGTGCTCATCAATGTCTGCGCCTTTGCCATTGCGATCGTGCTGACCCGCGGCATCAAGGGCACCAACATCTTCCGTACCGTCTACTTTATGCCCAACCTGATCGGCGGCATCCTGCTGGGCTACATCTGGCAGATCCTGCTCAACGGCGTGCTGGCAAACCTGCAAAAGCCCCTGCTGGCACTGGATGCCAAGGCCGGTTTCGTCGGTCTGGTCATTCTGATGTGCTGGCAGCAGATCGGTTATATGATGATCATCTACGTTGCCGGTCTGCAGAGCGTGCCCGGCGACCTGATCGAAGCTGCTAAGATCGACGGTGCATCTGACCGCGAGATCCTGTTCAAGATCAAGCTGCCCATGGTCATGCCCAGCATCACCATCTGCACCTTCCTGACCCTGACCAACAGCTTTAAGCTGTTCGACCAGAACGTTGCTCTGACGGCCGGCGAACCTGCCAACGCCAGTGAAATGCTGGCCCTGAACATCTACAACACCTTCTATGGCCGCTCCGGTGCTCAGTGGAAGGGCATCGGCCAGGCAAAGGCTGTGGTATTCTTCCTGATCGTTGTGGTCATCTCTCTGGCACAGCTCCACTTCACCCGTTCTAAGGAGGTCCAGCAGTAATGATTAAACAGAAAAAGTTGTGGGATAACACTCTCACCGTCATCATGGCCCTGCTTTGCCTGCTGTGGATCTACCCCATCGTCCTGATCCTGCTGAACAGCCTGAAAAAAGAGGGTACCTTTACCACCTCTACCGTGTTCCAGCTGCCCACCAGTGAGACCTTTGCTGGCCTTTCCAACTACGTCTACGGCGTGATCAAAATGGGCTTCCTCTCCAGCCTGGGCTACAGCCTCGTCATTACCGTTTCCAGTGTGGCCCTCATCCTGCTGTGCTGCTCCATGACAGGCTGGTACCTGACCCGGGTGAACAACAAGCTCAGCAAGTTTATGAACCTGCTCATCGTGTTCTCAATGGTCGTCCCCTTCCAGATGGTCATGTTCACCCTCTCCAAGACCGCAGATACCCTCAAGCTGAACACCCCTTGGAACATCTGCATCATCTATCTGGGCTTTGGTGCCGGTCTGGCTGTGTTCATGTTCACCGGCTTTATGAAGAGCGTTCCCATGGAGATTGAGGAAGCGGCCATGATCGACGGCTGCAACCCCATCCAGATCTTCTTCAAGGTCGTGTTCCCCATCCTGAAGCCCACCATGATCTCCACCGCCATTCTGGAGACCATGTGGGTCTGGAACGACTACCTGCTGCCCACTCTGGTGCTGGATATCAAGAAGTTCCGCACCATCCCCATGGCGATCCAGTATTTCCGCGGCGGCTATGGCCGTGTGGAACTGGCTCCCATGATGGCTTGCATCATCATCGCCATCATCCCCATCATCATCCTGTACATGACCTGCCAAAAATACATCATTGAGGGTGTTGTTGCAGGCGCTGTCAAGGGTTAAGGAGGAGTTCACCATGCGAGCATGCGGCATTCTGATGCCCGTTTTTAGTCTGCCGGGGCCCTTTGGCATCGGCACGCTGGGGAAAGAAGCCTTTGCGTTCGTGGATTTTCTGGCCCGTGCAAAGCAGACCTATTGGCAGATCCTGCCCATTGGCCCCACCGGCTACGGTGACAGCCCCTACCAGAGCTTTTCCGCCTTTGCCGGGAACCCCTACTTTATCGATTTCCGTGTCCTGTACGAGCAGGGCTATCTGACCGCCGATGAGATTCCCGCTGAGGTTCCGGTTGGACCGGTGGACTACGGCGTGCTCTACCAGCAGCGCCCAGTGGTGCTGCAAAAGGCCGCCGACCGCCTGCTGGCAGCGGCCAGCGTGGAGTACAAAGACTTCTGCACGGCACAGAGCTTCTGGCTGGACGATTACGCCCTGTTCATGGCCGTAAAGGCCGAACAGGGACAGGCAGGCCTGTGTGACTGGCCGGATGACCTGCGCACCCGCCAGCCCGCTGCCGTAGCCGCTGCCAGGGAGCGCCTGGCCGGACAGGTAGATTATTTCAAGGCGGTGCAGTTCTTCTTCTACACCCAGTGGAACGCCCTGAAAGCCTATGCCAACGGCAAGGGCATTCAGCTGGTGGGCGATATCCCCATCTACGTCAGCCCGGATTCCAGCGATCTGTGGACACGGCCGGAGCTCTTCCAGACCGACGGCCAGACCCACCTGACGCAGGTGGCAGGCTGTCCCCCGGATGCCTTTGCGGCAGACGGTCAGCTCTGGGGCAATCCGCTTTACGACTGGACTCGTCACAAGGCCGAAAATTTTGCCTGGTGGAAGCGCCGGATGCAGCACGCTACTTCGATTTATGATGTCGTGCGCATCGACCACTTCCGTGGTTTTGAGAGCTACTATGCCATCCCTGCCGGAAACAAGACAGCGGCGGGCGGCCACTGGGAAAAGGGGCCGGATCGTGCTTTCATCAATGCCATTCACGAGACCCTGGGTCAGGGCGGCATCATTGCAGAGGATCTGGGATACCTGACCCCAGAGGTCAAGACTATGCTGGCTGCCAGCGGCTATCCGGGCATGAAGATCATGCAGTTTGCCTTTGACAGCCGGGAACCGGGCAACTATCTTCCCTACACCTACCCTTCCAACAGCGTGGTCTACACCGGCACCCATGACAATGTGACCACCGAGGGTTGGCGGCTGTCTGCCAGCCCCGAGGATGTCCACTATGCCTGCCGTTACCTGCGCTGCCTGCCCGAGGATCTGACAGAGGCCATGATCTGCGCCTGCCTTGCCAGTGTTTCGGATATGGCCATCATCCCCATGGCCGACTGGCTGCATCTGGGCGCGGAGGCCCGCATCAATACCCCCAGCACCCAGGGAGCCAACTGGCAGTGGCGGCTGGACATCCCGCTTACCAGTCTGCTGGCCGAGCATATTGCCGATCTGACAGCACTGTATGACCGGATCCCGGCTGCGGCAGACCGCTAAAGCGTTCCTTCTTCTTTTCTCCCCATACAAAGACGGCAGGCTCTGGCCCCCTCCTTTCCGGAGGAACTGGTGCCCGCCGTCTCTTTTTGCATTATTTTTCAATTTTCACACAACATTTTTTCGCCGCATACCGCACAGGACGTTCCACGTATTTCCGCGCAGAACCGTTTCTTTTTTACAAAGCGGCCACAGTATCTTCACAATTCTTTCGCATTTTGGGTTTCATCGCTCTCTTGTTGTTTTTGGGCAATTATGCTATAATCCAATTAGCTTCACGTCCGCCTTTGCGCGGATTTTACGAACGAAAGGAGTTTTCCACCATGGAATTTACCTATCAGAGCACGATGCAGCTGCCCGCGTCCTATGCGGTTCTCTCCGAAGATGAAATGGTCTACACCGTTGGCGGCGCTTTTGAGCTGAATATCAACGCGCAGGATGTCCTGAATTTCACCGTCAATGTCGGTGTCAACCTGGTACGTATGCTGGGTCAGGCTGCCATCAGCAACACCATTGCCGGTATCATTGACATGCGGAACGATGGTCTGACCACGATGGGTGCCATTGAGCATTATTGGGGCCGCCAGACTCCCGTGGGCAAGACCATGACTGTGGTTGCTGCCGGTTTTGCAGGCGTTTATGTCTACTACTGGGCTAGGTCTGCCATTGAGAGCTTCCTGTCCATCTACAACGATATGCGGAATATCTACAACGAGAGCGAAGCCAAAAATCAGGCACAGGCCGCAGGTACAGCAGCTCTGGCCGCCTGAGTAAATCTTTGAAAGGAGCCTTTTATGGAAAACTTGCGTATGCCTGCATCTTATGCAACGCTTCCGGAAGAAGAGCTGCCGGAGATCTTTGGCGGCGGAGAACTGGGAGATGCATTGGACAGCTTTACGGATAACCTCCACCTGGACGATTTCTTCTTTCAGGGGGGGATCCTCTCCATCTCGATCTCGTTTGTGCCTCTGCTCCTGTTCAATGTTGTTGTTTCCGGCTACCGGTTTGTAGAAAACATTTACAAGAACCTGTCCAACTGGTTCGGTTATCACGATGATACCTTCTCTGCCGTTTCTAGTTTCACGGATGAAATGCGCCAGAAACAGCAGCAGCGCGGTATCTGAGCCGTTTTCCCTGTAACATAAAAGAGCTTCACGATTCCGGCTTCTGCCGGAGCGCGAAGCTCTTTTTGTTTGGCCGCGTCCAGATGTTCAAATGACCCGCAGAGCCCCCTGCTCCCGCAGACGGAGCAGATAACAGCTGCCCGCACCGAACACTTTTTCCATGGCATTGTGATACTTTGCCGTCAGCATACCGGGTACAAATGCCTGAATGGTCCCTGCAAAGCCGCCGCCCTGCATCCGCCAGGCTCCCCCCTGCCCCTCCAGCAGAGTCTGACTGAGGGCAAGCGCCACCGAGAGCCCCTGATGCCGTACGTCTGTGGAGCAGTAAACGTTCTGGCACAGGGCAAAAGAGGCATGTCCGCTTTCCAGAATCAGCTGCAGGAAGGCATTGAAATCTCCGCTGACCAGGGCATTCCGCTGGGCCAATGCGCGGGCATTCTCTTCAAAATAGTGGACCGCACGCAGAACAGCACGATCCCCGCAGGCCCTGCGCAGGCGTGGCAGAGCCGTCCAGAACTCCTGCTCCTTGACCTGCCCCAACACCTTACCGCCCAGACAGACCGCCACCGATTCCATTTCATGCCGGATGGCCGCAAATTCACCGGTCAGCTCGCTGTGACTGCCCCGGGTATCGGTCACGCAAAGGGTCATGTCCGCCGGGAGCAACCCTGCCGTGTGGATCTTTTCTATCCGGGGCTTCTTTGGGTCGGCAAAATCCGCAAAGATGACCCCTCCCACGGCGCTGGTCAGCTGATCCAACAGGCCGCTTGGTTTTCCGAAATATGTATTTTCCGCATACTGGCAGATCTTCGCCAGCTCCGGCGCTGTCAGACCACAGCCATATTCCCCGTTCAGGATGGCCGCCATTCCCATCTCGAAGGCCGCAGAGCTGGAAAGCCCGCTGCCCCGGAGCACGTCGCTGGCGGTATAGGCATCGAAGCCATCCACCGTCTTTCCCTGTGCCCGGAAGCCTTCCGCAATGCCCCGGATCAGACTGGCCGAATGGGTGCTCTCGCCCTGCTGAGGCTCGGCCTCGCTCAGATCAATGACATCCAGTTTGTTGAAGCCCCGGGATTTGACCCGGATAAAATCGTCGTCACTGGGGGATGCCACTGCGACCAGATCCAACGTCACCGCTGCCGCAAGACCATACCCGTGCTGATGATCGGTATGGTTGCCGCCCAGCTCCGCCCGGCCCGGGGCCGAGTAGACATGCACCTGCCGCCCGGGGCCATAGTAAAGCTCAAACTGTTCCAGCGCGGCGGCATACCGCTGCCGCTGGCGGGCCAGCACCGCCGGTTCTGTGCCATAGAGCGTGCAGAGCGCTTCGTCCCACTGCCCCGCAAGGATCTCCCGTTTGAGTTGTGCACTGGTCGCCATGGCCGTTCCTCCTCCACAAACGTTCTCCGCAAAGTCCGTGCATGAAGGGTCCATGCACTTGGGTTAGCCTTATTGTACTTCATTCCGCCCTCTTTTGCAATTTGAATCCGCAAAAAATCAAATTTCAGCGCGAAAAACAAAGTTTCGGATGTACTTTTGTTGAATTTGCAGATACAGTTATGATATACTGGAATCAAGAATGCGGTCAACTGGAGGAAACGATCATGGCAGATGTCTACAAGCAGTCCTTCAAGCAGAATTACACCAATAATATTGAATTATCCATCTTCAACTGTGGTCTGGAACGCTGTGCCCCGGGCCAGACCTGGGGCCCCGGTATCCGGGATCACTACCTGATCCATCTGGTGGTCTCGGGCAAGGGCACTTTTGAAGTGGGCGGCAAGACCTTTGAGGTCGTGCCGGGGGATCTGTTCTTTGCCCGGCCCAGTCAGCTCATCCGCTACTCTGCCGATGAGCAGCAGCCCTGGGAGTACAGCTGGGTCGGCTTCAACGGTGCCTGCGCTCACAAACTGGCGGCACAGCTGCCCTTTACCGACACTGCTCCTGTGCACCACACGCAGGACCCGGAGGGAATGCGGGCAGCTCTGACCAACATTTATTCTTCCCGCGGGTTAGAGCCTCAGGACGAGGCTGCCATGGTGGGGTACCTCTACCTGTTCATCTCTGCCCTGATGAAGGAGACCAGCGAGACGCGCCCCCACAACGCTTCCTCCTCCAATCAATATGTGCTGAATGCCATCAAATACATCCAGTTCAACTATTCGCACGACATCTCCATTGATGATGTCGCCAAGAGCGTGGGCGTTTCCCGCAGTCATCTGTACCGGGTGTTTATGCTCAATGTGGGCAAGAGCCCCATCGATTATCTGACCGAATACCGCATCAACGAAGCCTGCAAGCTGCTGAGGGCCGGCAACCTTTCCATTGCAGAGGTCGCCATCTCGGTGGGCTTCTTTGACCAGTTCTATTTTTCCCGGGTCTTCAAGCGGGCCAAGGGGATGCCGCCCAGCAAATACATTGCCGCCCAGAGCGAAAATGCAGATGCCCCCGCTTCGGAAGAAGCCTGACCCAATCCCATTCCAAAGGAGAATTTCCATGCCCTTACAAAAAAATCAGGTGCTGACCCTGACCATTGAGCGCCTGTCCAACGATGGCAGCGGCGTTGCTCACAGCCCGGACGGCGAGGCTGTGTTCATACCCGGCACCGCCCCCGGTGACGTTGCCGCCATCCGCATCGTGAAAGATTGCGGCCGCTACGCTTTCGGTATTTTGGATGCCATTCAGACTCCCTCGCCTGACCGTATCCCGGTAGATTGTGCAGTGGCCGGCCCCTGCGGTGGCTGCAGCCTGCGGCATCTGGATTATGCCGCTGAACTGCGCGCCAAGGGCGAAAGCGTTACCGATGCTTTCCGCCGCATTGGCGGGCTGGATGTACCCGTGCTGCCGCCCCTCCCCTCCCCCGAGATCGACCGCTACCGCAATAAGGTTCAATTCCCGGTGGGCCGTGATAAGAATGGCAAGCCCTGCATCGGTTTCTACGCCGGGCGCACCCACCGCATTGTACCCTGCCCCGACTGCAAGCTGCAGCCGGATGTGCTGAACGAGATCGGCAATACCCTCTGCGATTTCTTTGCCGCCCACAACATCCAACCCTACGACGAGCAGACGGGCAAGGGGCTGGTGCGTCATGTGTTTCTGCGGCGGGGTGTCCACAGCGGCCAGATCATGGTCTGTCTGGTCTGCACCCGGGCAAAGCTGCCCCACGCAGAGGAGCTTTGTCGCACACTGACTGCGCAGTTTTCCGATATCGCCACCATCCTGATCAATGTCAACGCCAGAAACACCAATGTGATCCTGGGCAGCGAGACCCACACCCTGTACGGCCCCGGGTTCATCGAGGACACCCTCTGCGGCGTTCCTGTGCAGCTGGGCCCTTTGTCGTTCTATCAGGTCAATACCCTGGCCGCTGAGCAGCTCTATGGCATTGCCGCAGAATATGCTCAGTTGACCCCAGATGACCTGCTACTGGATCTCTATTGCGGCATGGGCACCATTGGCCTGTCCATGGCAGACCATTGCCGGGAGCTCATCGGTGTGGAGATCGTGCCTGAGGCCATCGAAAGCGCCAAGGCCAATGCTGCCCGCATGGGTGATGCCATAGCCGCAAAGAGCCGCTTCTTCTGCGCCGATGCTGGTAAGGCGGCCTCTCAGCTTGCCGCCGAGGGCCTGCACCCGGATGTTGTGATGCTCGACCCGCCCCGCAAAGGCTGTGACGAAGCAACCCTTTCCGCTGTCGTCACCATGTCCCCCCGCCGGGTGGTCTATGTCAGCTGCAACCCCTCCACCGCCGCCCGGGATGCCAAGTGGCTAGAAGAGCATGGGTATCGGGCAGAAAAGGTGCAGCCGGTGGACCTTTTCCCGAGGACGAGGCATGTGGAGACGGTATGTTTATTGTCCAAACTTAATGCAAAGCAACATATCGAGGTAGACATCCACATGGACGAACTTGATCTCACCGATGCAGAGAAGAAAGCCACCTATTCGGAAATCAAGGAATATGTGCTGGAGCATACCGGACTCAAGGTCAGCAGCTTGTATATCGCTCAGGTGAAGCAGAAATGCGGTATCATCGAGCGAGAAAATTACAACAAACCGAAGTCCGATGATGCAAAACAGCCCCAATGCCCGCCCGATAAGGAAAAAGCAATCAAGGAGGCGCTCAAGCACTTCGGCATGATCTAAGGAGGGCAAAATGAAGCGTTTACTTTCTTGTGAGTTCAATATGGATACTGCCTGTGTGGAGCTGAAATTTGCAAATGGCAGCATGATTGCCATTGATACGATTGCGGTAGAGAATGAGGTTGCCGATAATATATATCAGCGGTCAGAGCTGGACTGGCTGATTTACAACGATCCGGCAGCCTATGCAGATTTAGTTCTCAACGGCGACCCGGAAACATACCTGAAAACTGTTACAGAATATAAACCTTTGGACTGATTACCAGAGATAAAGCAAGCCGCCTGTGCGGGCATATCAAATGCTCATACAGGCGGCTTTTCCTTTTTGTACTGTGACTTTATCAGTTCTCCGAAATGGACCGCTTAAACAATATCCATGTACTTATGAAGTAGCATATCAGCAGTAAGAAAAGAATACCAATGATAATCCCTACTTGTACCATCAAGGCTCCGCAGCCAATATAAGCTGAGATTTCAGCAGAAACACTTTGAAGAAAATAGCCAATCACAATAATTGCTACAACGATTGCCGCTGTGATCGGCATCCCAAACCAAACACCAAGCTGTTTTAGAACCAAAGTATGCAGGTCCTTCTCTTCCACTCCCATTTTTCGCAGAACCGAAAATCTGTAGTTGTTTTTTTCTGCATCCAGGAGCTGCTGAAGAGCCAGCACGGTAAGACACATCACCATCAGAACAATTGCACCATAGATCAAGGACGCTTTTAGGATAAAGTTAAGGGCGATTATACGGTTCACTTCCGTAGTATGGACAGTTGTACTGTATCCTGCCAGATTGTCTTTATCAGGATCTTCTGGATAAGAACGCCCAAGAAGCTGTTCCAGCATTTCTGCCGTTTTGAAGGGAAGCGGATATTGGGTCATCACAAATCGGTTGCGCTGTACCGGAAGCAAGACTTGCGCTATTTCGTCAGGTATGATATACACCACATCTGTATAAAGATTATAGATGGATTCCCCCACAGGCTCCTGAAACACGGCGTTCTCACTGAGTTTCAGGGTGCCTGCGTCAGTTTCCAATAAGGTATGCTCAGCAATGTAGTTTTCAATATCCTTGTCCTCTGCTGCACGATGCCAGTGGGTAGCAAATTCATCCGTTTGTAAGATAATAGGTTCATATCCCAACATTTTCCGAACAGCGTTATAATCCTTCAGTGCGATCGCCAAGGGAGGAAAATTGTACTTTACTCGCTGGTGAAAGTCGCTTTGCTTGGGAAGATATTCCGAAAAAGTCAAATCGTCCTTTATCGCTATTTTGTTTTGTTCTATGAACGCAGTAATTTCTCCATAGTCTGTATCCGGAAGATTTTCCACTTCATAAACATCGTTGTAGCGGCTTGAAATTTGAATATCATAGACAGCCCGACTGTCCAAATAGCCCAGACTCCATCCCGTTAAAACCGGCGCAATGACAAACAAGCAGATAGAAAAAGTCAGGGTCACACAAATGATCGTCATCGTTTTCGTATTGGTAGCCAGCTTAGAGGAAAGCTGTCCAAACAGAAATAAACTCGTATTATGATATTTGCGGGACACTTTAGACTCCTTCCAGTATAGGAGCGCCGCATTCGATAAATACATGACTGCGGAAATGATAAACAAAATATCCGCAACCCCAAACAGCAAATATTGATTCAGAGTTGGAGCGTCAAATCCAAGGAAGTAGGCTTTTTCCAGTTCTGCGATGGAAAAAATCGGGATAGCGGTCAATACAGCACCAGCCAGAAGTCCGCAAAGATATCGGGAAAACCCTATTTTTCTGTGTAAAACAGCACCTGCGATTGCCCAAAGCAGCGTCAGTGCAGGGAAAAGGACATTCCCCCAATACATGAGCTTTACAGGAAGCGGATGTCTGGAATCGAAGTAAAAATGATATTTTACAGTACCTACCTCCAGCATCCACAGCAGCAGAATGCCATAGAAAATACAGATCATCGGCATCCATCTGCTTTTATGAAGCGGTTTTTCATTCTGACGGTTTGCCGTCATAAGCTCAATAATCCTGCTTTTGTTGAGAATTCTGACATTCCCGACTCCAACCAGAATCTGGCAAACAACAAAGAAGCCCACGGTCAACAGCACAGTATCCGGGAAAAACGACCAAGAAAAAGCGTAGGGTTCCCCAAAAGAAGCAAGCAGCATAGCCGTAATGACCTGAGAAACGACCATCCCCAGAAGGATTCCCACCGACACAGAGAATATGAGCAGGAAAAAAGTCTCTCCAAAAAAGAGCAGGCCTATGGTTTTTTGCCCCATTCCCAAGGTTGCCTCAACGGCAAACTCCTTTTGCTTTTTTCTCAGCATGAAACGATTGACATAGTGGATCAGAAACAACAAAAGCAAACTAATCCCGCAAATTGCCAGTTTCATACCTCCAGCCAGCAGGGAAATATTATATTCCGCACCAATGGTCGGATGATAATGGGTGCTGCTGATAGACAAAAACGCATAGAACAGGGTGACACAGAGTGTCATGGTCACAATATAAATCAAATAGTCCTTCACAGACCGCTTTGCATTTTTGAAAATAAGTTTAGCGTACATCGCTCGTGCCCCCTCCCATCATGGTAAGGACATCCAGGATTTTTTCAAAGAAAGTCCTGCGGGAATCACCCCCCTTACGGATTTCCGTAAAGATTGCCCCGTCCCTCATAAAGAGAATACGATTGGCATAGCTTGCCGAGAAAGCATCGTGTGTCACCATCAGAATCGTGGCTCCGAGATCTTCATTGATACTCTGGATCGTCGAGAGCAGCATCTGGGACGAGTGACTGTCTAACGCACCGGTGGGTTCATCCGCCAAAATCAGCTTAGGCTGATTGATAATGGCTCTGGCACAGGCGCACCGCTGCTTCTGGCCGCCGGACACCTGATAGGGGTATTTGTCCAGAATATCCGTGATATTCAGCTTTCCGGCCATTTCCCGCACCCGCCCATCAATCTCGCCTGCTGGAACCTTGTTGATGGTCAGCGCCAGGGCTATGTTTTCCGAAATGGTCAGCGTGTCCAGCAGGTTAAAATCCTGAAATACAAATCCAAGATTCTCCCGACGAAACCGGGCAATCTGTTTTTCGTTGATTTCCGTCACATCGGTTCCGTCCAGATAGATATGTCCTGCACTGACGGTATCAATGGTGGAAATACAGTTGAGCAGGGTAGTCTTGCCGGAGCCAGATGCTCCCATGATTCCTACAAATTCTCCCTCTTGAACGGAAAAGCTGATGTCCTGAATTGCTTTTGTAACATTTCCGCCATTTCCGTAATATTTTTGGATATGATCCAGTTTCAAAATTTCTTTCATTGTTATCACCTCTGATCTCTATTGTAAAATAAGAGTGGCTTCGTTTGTATCAAGTTTTCTTACAAAGTTCTAACAAAAATGTAAGAAGTGCAGAACGCTTTTCAGTTCTGCACTTCATGAATCAGACAGTTAATGTGAAAAGAAAGGGAAATGGCTGTGCCATGTTCCGACGACTCCGCCGTAATGCCAATGCCCAGCTTTTCACAGAGCCGTTTGCACAGATACAGACCAATGCCCGTGGACTGCTGAATCAGACGACCATTCTGACCGGTAAATCCCTTTTCAAAGATACGGGGCAGATCGGACGCAGCAATCCCGATTCCATTGTCCTCCACGACAAGGACAACCTGATCCTGCCGTTTATGAGTAGAAATGCGGAGAACCGGCTGCTTCGTACGATACTTGACCGCATTGACAATCAGTTGATTTAGGATAAAACGCACCCACTTTTCATCTGAATAAACCGTATCCTGCATTTCCTCCACTTCCAGGCGCATACCACTTTGGAGCAGCAGATATTTGTTATCTGCAATCGCCTGATGCACCACTTGGGACAGTGCCATTTCCCGGACAGAATAATCTTTCTCTGTATGCTCACTGCGGGCATAATAAAGAGCCTGTTCCGTAAAGCGGTTGGTCTTTTCCAGTTCCAGCAGAAGTTCTTTTGTCCAGTTCGTCCGATGGTTTTCACATAGGAGTTTCATGGCAGTAATGGGCGTTTTGATTTCGTGAATCCATTGTTCAATGTATTCCTTGTACTCCAGGCGTTCCCGCTCGACCTCCCCAATCTGCTCCAACATGGATTTTCCAGCCATTTTCAAAATCTGATAGTAAACCTGATCCTCGGCCTGTTCCGGCAGTTCCATCACTTCAGAAATAAGGTATCTCTCGGAGAGCTGCTTCGCCATATCCAGAAGTTTTTTCATCTGCCGCTTTCGTTTCCAGTAAGTGAGGACAAGTCCCATCAGCAAAATCAATGCCCATACGATCAGGATCAATACTACTGCGGAAGCCGAATTGCCGCACACCAGCAAAAATACAGTGAGCGCAGCCATGCAAACAAGGTTCGTCAGCAGAAATGGAAGCCTGTTTTTCCAATACCGTTTGCTGTTCATATCGTGTACCCCTGGCGATGCTTTGTCTTGATAAAATCCGTCAGGCCAATGCCCGCCAGTTTTTCCCGGATGCGGTTGATATTGACGCTCAAAGCATTGTCATCCACATATAGCTGATTGTCCCATAGATAATCTACAATATCATTACGGGAACAAATCTTTCCTGCGTGTTTGAAAAGATAATATAATATTTTCAATTCATTCTTTGTCAGTTCTGCTTGGTTACCGTCATATTCAATCGTGCTACTTTCTAAGTGAAGAATCGCTCCTTGCCAATTCAGACGCTCAATTTGTTCTATCGGGTAAGCTCGTTTCATCAAGGATGAAATCTTTGCCAGCAGAATTGCTGTGTTATAAGGCTTGGTGATAAAAGCATCTCCACCCAGCAAAATACTGTTCAATTCATCCATGTCCGTATTGCAGCTTGTTACAAAGATAATCGGTACATTGGAAAAACTGCGGATTTGAGAACAGATTGAGTAGCCGCTTTCTTGTGGCAGCTTTATGTCCAGCAAAATCAAATAGGGATGAGTATTTTTGACCGCTTGCATAACTGATGTAAAGTCAGTAACTGCGGATGCCTCATATCCGTTTCCGTTTAACAGAACTTGTAATTCAGTTTGAATGATTGGGTCATCTTCGATGATGAGTATTTTATATTTTTCCATGATTACATGTCCCTTTCTTTGAATATTTAGTACCACCAAGGCAGTTCCAGCCAGAAGTTATCCAGAGCCAATTTCTCCGTGGACTTTGCTCTGCTCTCTGACAGATGGAAGTGCTTCGCCGTTTCGCTCAGAGGATGGAGGACATCGTCCTCAAAGCCAAAGCGATACCAGAGATAGGCTTTCTCTC
Organism: Faecalibacterium sp. Marseille-Q4164; assembly: GCF_017377545.1. NCBI lineage: Bacteria > Bacillati > Bacillota > Clostridia > Eubacteriales > Oscillospiraceae > Faecalibacterium > Faecalibacterium sp. Marseille-Q4164. The sequence continues at coordinate 580,134 of NZ_JAFREJ010000001.1, forward strand.
GCTCATCAATCATTTCCAGAGCCGTATGGATTTCTTCGTGGGTTTCCTTTGCAATGAAAATCTGCTCTGGGTTCTGTACTCTGGAATCTGCTATAAATTCATGTTGTCCCTTATTCTCGCCCTTTTTGACCTCATCCAGACGAATGATACAGTCCAGATTTTTGGCTTCAAAGGTAGGATTCAGCCTGCGGATGTAGTCCAGCATGGCATTATGAATAGCCGGGGCAGCATAGGTCAAAAACTTGTTCCCGTAGTCGGGTTGAAAGCTGCTTATGCAGCCCAGAAGCCCCAATGAACCCTCCTGCACCAAATCGTTCAGTTCAATGCCGAGGGCAACGTTCAGCTCCCGCTGTGCGCTCCATATCTCGTATGCCGTCTTTCGGATAAACCGCAGATTGTTCTCTACAAGGGCGTTTTCTGCCCATTTGTCACCGCTCTGCGCCGCAATACAGAGCTGCTCGTTAGTTATCTTGTCCATCATCTTCCGGCAGCACCATCGTCTGCATCAGCCCCAGCAAGGCTTTGTTAAAGTTGTCCAGAGCTTCCTGATTGACTCCATCGACACCGGAAATGCTGCCTGTAATAGCATCAACAACTGCTTCCGGCGTGATGGTCGGATTCTGCATATCCTGCCCCTTGGTCAGCTCGGCAAACATCTTTTCGGTGGCTTCCTTGCTGATTGCCTTGGCTGCGACCAAATCGCTGCCTGCTTCTTTCTTGATTTCCTTAACCACCGTCATAAAGGTGTTTTGAATCGTGGTCTGGTCTGCCTGATAAGCGGGAATTTTCATGGCATTAGCGGTTCGGGCTGCCTGTACTGCTTCGGGAGCTTGGTTCTGTCCCAACAGCAGAGAGCCAACGGTAGCAAACATCTGGTTTTGTGCGGCATATCCTCTTGCAAGGGTATCATCCATATACTGTGCAATCATATAAGTAACCATGGCAAAGCGGGGATTTTCCAGCAGACGGTTGACTACATCATTGTTGACCTTTCCGGTATAAAGATTCTTTGCAGCTTCAACAGATAATCCCAGTTCTGAAATATCGTAGTTCTTTTTATCCGGGATTACGGTCGTACCCAAGATAAAGTCCGTGGACACATTGAACACTCTGGCGATGCGGATAACGCTTTCCTCGCTCAGCTTTTCGGTCTTTCCGCTAAGGAAGCGGCTGATGGTGCTTTCATTCACATCAATCCGAAGTGCCAGTTCTCGCTGGGTCATCTTGCGTTCTCTCATTACATCAACGATTCTTTTCCGAACATCGGCGGGTAAATAAGTATCAGCCATTATGCTTCCTCCCCTCTGTCTGTTTTCTGTTTGATATATTTTCCGCTTTTAATGCGGGCATCTGTCGGCTTTTCAGCGTCCTCCGGGATGATCCAGCGGCTTCCTGCCCGCTGTGCGCCCGGTATGCGGTCATTGTTGCAGAGGATACCAACTCTTCGGGGAGAGATACCCCATTTCTCGGCAACTTCAAATGTAGACAGGTATTTCATTTCTGTATCATCCCTCCTGATTCATATTAACTTCAATTATATTCTATTTACGGAACAATATCAACCAACTTTGTGTGAACACTGCCGTCTCGAAACTTACATTTTTTCAAGTTTTCGGGGCGGCTTTTTGCTTTGCTTGCGGAAGTGCCTGATTTTTCGGTTGAAAGCGTTTTTCTGCGTATATTCAGGCAGATGAAAAAATCATCGAGAAAAATCAAGGAGGTTATGCAAATGAACATTTTTGAAACAGTCAAGGCGGCGGTCACGGTTAGGCAAGCCGCCGAACACTACGGGCTGAAAATCAATCGCTCCGGGATGATTTGCTGCCCTTTCCACGATGACAGACACCCCAGCTTGAAGCTGAACGAGGATTACTTCTATTGCTTCGGCTGCGGTGCCAAGGGAGATGTGATTGACTTTGTGGCAAGGCTGCTTGACCTGTCTGCCTATGAAGCAGCGCAGAGACTGGCTGCGGATTTCGGACTGGACAGGCCGCCGTCCGTGGTGGCACAGGTAAAGAAGTACCGTCCCCGTGTGAATCAGTCGAAACAGGACGAGCTTTTCTGCATGAATGTGCTGTCCGGGTATCTTCATCTTTTGGAGGACTGGAAAGAGCGATATGCTCCCGAAGCACCGGAGGACGAGCCGGATGAGAGGTTCGTGGAAGCTTGCCACAAGCTGGAATATGTGGAGTATCTGAACGATTTGCTCCTTATGAGCGATCAGGAAGAAAGGACTGATACCGTCAAGGAACTTTTGACAGACGGAACGATTGCAAGAATGCAAACACGACTGGACGAGCAGAAAAAGGAGGTGCGCTGCCATGTCAGAGAACAGGAAATTGCTTGAGATGAATGTGCCGATGTGGTTTGACGGCAAGAGTATCAATGAAGCTCTGTTTTGTGAAGATTTTCTGAGAACCCGTCAGATTATCTTTGCAAACGGAGCTTTTTTCACACCTGATGGTCGAGTGACGGACGACCTGCCGCTTCGTGGCGAAATCTTTGAAGAATTGAAATATTGTGCCGTGAACAACATTCCCCGCAAAATCAGCAACATCATTGAGATTATGAAGCTGGCGGCTCATGTGGAGGACTTCCCGCCGGAGCAGGACAGGATTCATCTGGCAAACGGTACGCTCATGCTGGACGGCACTTTTACAGAGGGGAAGCCGGATATTGTGAGAAACAGGCTCCCGGTTTTCTATCGCCCGGATACTCCGAAACCTGTGCTGTGGCTTTCCTTTCTGAATGGTCTGCTTTACCCGGAGGACATCCCTACCTTGCAGGAATTTATCGGCTATTGCCTGATTCCCTCCAATAAAGGACAGAGGATGATGGTCATTAAGGGCAATGGCGGCGAGGGTAAATCCCAAATCGGTGCGGTGCTGGGGCAAATGCTGGGCAGTTCCATGAAGGACGGAAGCATTGGTAAAATCTCTGAGAACCGATTTGCCCGTGCCGATCTGGAGCATATCCTCCTATGCGTGGATGATGATATGCGAATGGAAGCCTTGCGCCAGACCAATTATGTGAAATCCATTGTGACAGCTCAAGGGAAAATGGATTTGGAGCGCAAGGGCAAACAGAGCTATCAGGGCTGGATGTTCGCCCGTCTGCTGGCTTTCTCCAATGGAGATTTACAGGCATTGTATGACCGAAGTGACGGTTTCTACCGCAGACAGCTTGTGCTGACCACAAAGGAAAAGCCTGCCGGAAGAATGGATGACCCTGACCTCGCCCAGAAGATGAAAGCTGAGGTGGAGGGCATTTTCCTCTGGGCGTTTGAGGGATTGCAGCGTCTGGTTGCCAACAATTTCAAATTCACGGAAAGTGAGCGCACCAAAACCAACCGAGAGTCCGTCAAGCGTGACAACAACAATATTTTCGACTTCATGGAGTCTGAGGGCTATATCCGGCTGAAAGCGGATGCTTCCATCAGCTCCAAGGAGCTGTACGAAATTTATCGGATGTGGTGTGAGGAAAATTCTCTGCCGCCCCTGAAATCCCGCAGCTTTAGTGACAGTGTGGTGGCAAATTTAAGTCGCTACAATCTGGAACACACCAACAAAATCACAAACTCTGCCGGGCGCAGGGTGTGGGGATTCATGGGAATTGAAGCCGTAGCCCGTCCGAATATAAATGGGTTTTACGACGTTTCGCCGTGTACGTACGTACCGGAGGAATGGCGGGATTGATTTTTTGGTACGTACGTACACAGCGTACGAGCGTAAATCACTCCTGTATAAAACCTTCGTGACGTACCCAAATGACAGGAAAAAGTCAGTCTTTTTTCTGTCAACGGACGGGGCGGTTTCGCAAAACAGCAGCCGTCCGTGCCGGACATTGGAAAGAGGAGCAGACAACTTTCTGATGTTCGGCAGAGGTCGCCGCAGCGACCGCATTACCCTCGGAGAGCCCCTCGGGAGAGCCCACGGCACTTTGCAGCCAGTATGGATGAAAGTGTCATAGTGGGTTATTACACTTCCGCAGAAGTGCCTTTCCAAAGCTACCTGTCTGCAAATCCCAAAGAAAGGAAGGAAAAATATGGCAAGAAATGACGGAGTTGACCGTACCTGTGCAAGAAATATGGATGTCACAGATAATGACATCGGAGATGCACAGGCACACAATGAGCGTGAAAAAGAAATATACAGTAACGAAGATATTATCCCGGAAAGAAGTTCCCTCAACGTACACTTCAAAGAACCTACCGGGAGCTACGCTGAAATGTTTGAGCAGATGAAAGCTGACAACATCATTTCCACCAGAGGTCTGAAGGCGGATGCCGTCCATTTCAACGAAATGGTCTTTGATGTGAACTCTGCGTACTTCGACAATCACGGCGGTTATGAATACGCCAGACAGTTTTATGAGGAAGCCTATAAATCCGCTGTGGAGATTGTTGGCGGTGAACAGTATATCCTCTCGGCAGTCATGCACGCTGACGAGATTAACCGGGCGATGTCCGAAGCACTTGGCAAGGACGTGTTCCATTATCATCTTCATGTGGTCTATGTCCCTGTGGTGGAGAAACAGATTTTGTGGTCGAAACGCTGCAAGGATGAAGCTCTCAGAGGAACGGTAAAGGAAACCATTATGCAGGTCAGCCGCAGTAAAAAGTGGCTGTCCAAACCTGCTGTGGACAAAGATGGAAAACCAATTCTGCAAGTCAATGGTAAGCCTGTTCTCCGAAAATCCTATTCTGTTTTACAGGATGATTTTTTTCAGCACATGAGAGCTGCCGGATATACCGATGTGGAACGTGGAGAGCGTGACAGCACCGAGGAACATCTGACTGTGACCCAGTTTAAGGTGGCAAAGGAAAAGCAGCGACTGGAAGCTGTGACGGCGGAACTGAACCAGAAAGAAGCACAGCTTGACGATACTACACAGGCTGCGGAGAAGAAAAAGCAGGAGCTTAAATCCCTGCAAGCACAGACTAAGGCGGCAACCGGAATAGCGGTGACGGTTCAGGAGCTGGAGTCGATGGGTAAGAAATCTTTTACCGGGAACATCGTCTTGACACCCGATGAATGCCGTACTCTCAAAAATTATGCTGTCAGCAGCTTTGCTGAAAAAGCGGAGAAATTAAAATACCAGCAGAAATATGAAACAGCCAAGAAAGATGCTGGGGTATGGAAAAAACGATATGAGAAACTTCTGGAACAGGCTCAGCCGTATCTGGATGCTGTCAAGCTCGCACCTGAAAGGGTACGGGCTTTTCTTAATGCCGTTTTGACCAGAGGAAAAGAGAAACAGGACATTCCGCAGGAACGTGGACGAAAAAGAAAGGAGAGCACTATTGACAGATAAATGGAATGGTTTTGCCGATTTACTTGCAAATTTAATAGAAAAATATGCGGCGGTTCTGGATATTGATAATCTTCCAGAGCCGCCGTCTTGTTTGGAGGAAGAAAACACATCTGAAGAACCCAGTGACACTATTGAATTGATGGAAAAGCAATGATATAATAGTCGTGGAATAAGTGTCCAAACTCTATGCGAGAGCTACTGTTCTCAACGCATAGAGCTACATAGAATAAAAGCGCAATACCCCGTTGCACAATTAGAAATGAGGTGTTCCGGTGAACAATTATGATGATATGAATCAAAAATCCAATATGATTATTTACACAACAGAAGATGGATTGACAAAAATTGAAACCACATTTGATGAGGATACCGTGTGGTTATCCATTGACCAGATGGCAGAGTTGTTCCAGAGAGATAAATCTACTATTTCAAGACATATAAAAAATGTATTTTCCGAAGGCGAGCTGCAGCGAGAGTCAGTTGTTGCAAATTTTGCAACAACTGCGGCAGATGGAAAAACCTATCAGGTTGACTACTATAATCTTGATGTTATCATTTCTGTCGGCTATCGTGTAAAATCCAAGCGTGGCACACAGTTCAGAATCTGGGCAACTAACATTCTCAAAGAATACATGAAAAAAGGTTTTGCTTTGGATGATGAACGATTGAAAAATCTGGGCGGCGGTGGATATTTCAAGGAACTGCTTGAAAGAATCAGAGACATCCGTGCATCGGAAAAGGTGTTTTATCGTCAGGTGCTTGAAATCTATGCCACCAGCATTGACTACGACCCGAAAGCGGAAATCTCTATCCGTTTTTTCAAAAAGGTTCAGAATAAAATTCATTATGCCATTCACGGACAGACTGCGGCAGAAGTGATTTATACAAGAGCGGATGCGGAAAAAGAGTTCATGGGACTTACCACCTTTGCCGGTAATCAGCCGACACTCAAAGAAGCGATTGTTGCGAAAAACTATCTGAATGAGAAAGAGCTTCGTGCTATGGGACAACTTGTATCCGGGTATCTGGATTTTGCGGAACGTCAGGCAGAGCGTGAACAGGCAATGACGATGCAGGACTGGGCAGAGCATCTGGATCGCATTCTTACCATGAGTGGAGAGCAGCTTTTAATTGGAAATGGAAGCATTACTCATAAGCAGGCTGTTGATAAAGCGACTGGAGAATATCGAAAATATAAGACAAGAACGCTCAGCGACGTGGAAAATGATTATTTAAATTCGATAAAGATGTTGGAACAGAAAACTGACGGCAAAAAATAACAGACGATGAAAGCTGAATTATGCCACAGGCTGTGGCACAAATGAGGATGGCGATATGAAAGAAAAAACAAAAGTATATATTTATACGAGAGTATCTACTGCCGTTCAGGTAGACGGTTACTCCTTGGATGCTCAGAAATCAAGAATGAAAGCCTATGCTGAGTTCAACGATTTTGAAATCGTCGGTGAATATGAGGATGCCGGTAAATCGGGAAAGTCCATTGAGGGCAGATTGGAATTTAACCGCATGATGGAGGATATCAAGTCCGGTAAAGATGGCGTGTCCTATGTGCTGGTGTTCAAGTTATCACGTTTTGGCAGAAATGCGGCAGATGTGCTGTCTACCTTACAGGTGATGCAAGATTTCGATGTCAATCTGATTTGTGTGGAGGATGGCATTGATTCTTCCAAAGATGCCGGTAAGCTGATGATTTCCGTGCTTTCTGCGGTTGCCGAGATTGAGCGTGAGAATATCCGTGTTCAGACGATGGAAGGCAGAATCCAGAAAGCTCGTGAGGGTAAATGGAACGGTGGTTTTGCTCCCTACGGATACAAATTGGAAAAAGGTATGCTGTATATCAACGAGGAAGAAGCCGAGGCAATCCGCATTATCTTTGACCAGTATGTGCATACCGATATAGGAGCTAACGGACTTGCGAAATACCTTGCCAATCACGGTATCAACAAAATTCAGCGGTAGAATGGAAAAAATCCTCTGTTTGATGCAGCCCTGATTCGCAGAATTTTGAAAAATCCCGTTTACTGTGGTAAAATTGCTTACGGCAGGAGAAGAACAGAAAAGGTACATGGAACTCGCAATGATTACCGACTTGTGGAGCAGGAAAATTATCTGTTAGTTGACGGTCTGCATGAAGCCATTGTATCAGAAGGACTCTGGCATGAAGCCCAAGTAAAACTTCTTGCTCAGGCGAAGAAGTATGAAAAGGTCAACAACGGTAAAGACAACAAGGTACACCTGCTGACCGGATTACTTAAATGTCCTATTTGCGGAGCCGGAATGTACGGCAACAAAAGCATCAAGCACAAGCCGGACGGCACGAAATATAAGGATTTCTTCTATTATGGCTGCAAACACCGCACTATGACCCGTGGTCATAAGTGTGAATACAAGAAGCAAATCAATGAGGAATTGCTGGACGGTGCTGTTGCAGAGGTTATTATCAAACTGGTCAGCAATCCGAAGTTTGCGGCGATGATGCAGCAAAAAATCAATATGAAGATAGATACATCCGCCATTGAACAGGAGATTGCCAATTATGAAAAACAGCTTCGTCAGAGCTATGCTACGAAGTCCCGTTTGATTGATGAGATTGATACCCTTGACCCAGATGATAAGCACTACATCAAGCGTAAAGCAGACCTTGATGATCGCCTTTATAAAATGTATGATAAGATAGAGGATACGGAGAATCTGTTGATTGAAGCCAGAGCAAAGAAAATGGCAATAGAAGCAGAAAAACTCACTGCTGACAATATCTACAAAGTGCTGATTTATTTTGAAAAGCTGTACGCTGTCATGGACGAGCAGGAGAAGCGACAGATTATGGAATCGCTGATTTCTGAAATCCATATCTATGAGGAACGACAGCCAAACGGTCAGTGGCTCAAATCCATCAAATTCAAGCTTCCGATTATTGAGGAAGATATGGAAATGAGTTTGGACAGTGATACACATGTCGAAGCGATAGTTTCGCTACAAAGAGGAATCTAGTGGAAATCATCCGCTTTACGTTGTTTTCTCGTCATGTTGTGTTCGATGGCGAGGGCGATAAACTCCGCAATAAACGCATTGAAAATCATATCACCGTTTCGGTGGTAATTGATATGGAGTGCGGAAACACAAAGAATTGAATATCTAACAATCGGCATAGCCGCAGACTTTAACAAAAAGCCTGCGGCTTTTTCTTTGCCCAAAAACAGAAAGGAGGCATCCGTGAAATGGCAGTTTTTCGGGTAGAAAAGAACAGCGGCTACACGGTCATGTCAAACCACCACCTGCGGAACCGGGCCTTGTCCCTGAAAGCCAAAGGCTTACTCTCCCAAATGCTCTCCCTGCCGGAAGATTGGGACTACACCCTGCAAGGGCTGGCCCGTATCAACCGGGAAAGCATTGACGCGATACGGCAGGCCATCCGGGAACTGGAACAGGCAGGCTACATCCAGCGTTCCAGAGAACGGGACGAGAAAGGGCGGCTGCGCGGTGCAGACTATGTGATCTTCGAGCTGCCGCAGCCCGTTCCTGCATCGGTTTCACCTACATTGGAAAATCCAACGTTGGAGAATCCCACGCAGGAAAACCCTACGTTGGAAAATCCAATGCAATTAAATAAAGATAAACTAATTACAGAAAAACAAAAGAAAGAGAGACAAAATACCGATTCCATTCCTATCCATTCCCCAAACCCCTTGCCTTTGGACAAGGACGAGGCAGTGGCACCGCCACCAGAATGGACGGGAAACCGAAAGGAAGCGGCCTATCAAATCTACCGGGACCTGATTTTGGAGAACATCGAGTATGACACCCTCACCCAGAATCCCCGGATAGACCGGGAACAGCTGGACGAAATCGTGGACATCCTGCTGGAAACGGTCTGCACTTCCCGCAAGTCCATCCGGGTGGCCGGGGACGATTACCCGGCAGAGTTGGTCAAGGCGAAATTCTTGAAGCTGGACAGCCATCACATCGAGTTCGTCATGGACTGCCTGCGGGACAACACCACCAAAGTCCGCAACATCAAGCAATACCTGCGGGCCATGCTGTTCAACGCCCCCAGCACCATCAACAGCTACTATGCGTCCCTTGTGGCGCACGATATGGCGCAGCCCGATTGGGGCCGCCCGCCCAACACCTGACCGAAAGGAGTACCCATCCATGAGAACACTTTACCTGCGGCGGCTGGTGGTTCCACCCTAGCTGCCGCTCTGAATTTTCTGCAACAAGGAGGGATTCATATTGCAGGAAGAAGTCACCCAGAAAACTATTGCCCTGTCCATGAAAACGGGCAAGCTCACTGCCCAAGCGTTGCAAGCTGCCCTGAAAAAATATTTGCAGCACCGGGCCAAGGGGCCAAAGCTGCACCACGGCAAGCAAAGCCTGAAACAGCTGAAAGCCCACGGCGCGGCCCTGACCAACATTGAAGTCACGGAAGCGAACATCGGGGCGTTCAAGCCCTGCGCCAAGAAGTACGGCGTGGACTTCACCTTGCGTAAGGACAAGACCACCCAGCCGCCCCACTACATCGTGATCTTCAAGGCCAAGGATGCGGACAATCTGGAACAGGCGTTCCGGGAGTTCACGGCCAAAACACTCTCCAAGGAGCAGCGGCCCTCCATCCGCAAGGTGCTGGCAGCAGCCAAGCAGAAAGCGGCCCAGCAGCCGAAACGCGCTAAAGAAAAAATTAAGCAAAGGGGGTTAGAGCGATGAAGCCTGAACTGAAAAAACTGCTGGTGCTGAATCTGCCGTATCTGCTGTTCGTGTACCTGTTCGCCAAATGCGGGCAGGCATACCGTCTGGCGGCGGGCGCGGATGCTTCGGCAAAGCTGCTCCACCTGACGGGCGGCATCTCTGTCGCCTTTGCAAGCCCGCTGCCCAGCCTGCATCTGTTTGACCTCTGCGTTGGCGTTGTTGGTGCGGTGGCTGTCCGGCTCATCGTGTACAGCAAGGGCAAGAACGCCAAGAAGTACCGCAAGGGCGAGGAATACGGTTCTGCCCGGTGGAGTGCATAATTTTAAGTGTAAATGACACATACATGGACGCACAGGAGGTTATGCACATGACTGATTATAGCAAAATTACAGCCCTTTACTCCCGCCTTTCCGTGGGCGACGAGGACAGGGACGGCGGCATCCCTAACCCGCATTTTCATGTGATGACAACCATGCGCCCTTTGAACCCGGATGGCACATGGGGACAAAAACAGCGTCGGGAATATCTTCTTGATGAAGATGGAAACCGAATCCGGGATAAAAACGGCGATTATATGTTTAACGCTGTCCATACAACAGACTGGCATGAGCCGGAAACGCTGGAACACTGGCGGGAGCAGTGGGCGGCTGCCGTTAATACAAAATTTGAGGAAAAAGGGCTGGATGTGCGTATCGACCACCGTTCCTATGTGCGGCAGGGGCTTGACCTGATACCTACTGTCCACGAGGGAGCTAATGTCCGGCAGATGGAAGCAAAGGGCATCCGCACCGAGAAAGGGGAACTGAACCGCTGGATTAAAGCCACCAACCGGCTCATGCAGGATGTGAGGAAGAAGATCAAAGCCCTGTTTGTCTGGATGGCAGAGGTAAAAGAAGAACTTTCCAAACCGCAGACACCGAGCCTTGCCGACCTGTTGATCGCTTATTACAACCAGCGCAACGCAGGGGCATGGAGCAATAAAGCCAGAACCGGAAACTTAAAGCAGTTTGCCGAAGCCGTCAATTATCTGACGGAAAACAAGCTGCTCACATTAGAGGATTTGCAGGAGCGTCTTTCCTCTGTCAACGAAGAATTTGAAGCGTTAAGCGACTCCATGAAAAAGAAATCTGCCCGGATAAAGGAATTGCAGGAATTGATACGGGAGGGCGAGAATTACCAGCGGCTAAAACCTGTTCATACGGAATTGAACAATATCAAGTTTAAGAAACAGAGGGAGAAATTTGAAACATCCCACGATGCGGAGTTACGGCTGTTTTATGCCGCCCGCCGTATTTTGAAAGAAAAACTGGACGGAAAACCCATTGCCCTGAAAGCATGGAAACAGGAATACGCACAGTTAAAAACAGAGTATGCCGAACTGTCTCCGCAGCACAAGCCACTCCGGGAGGAAGTCATACGGCTACGGCAGGTGCAGAACGCCGTAGATACCGCACTGCGCCGGAGGGAGCAGCCACAGGCAGTACAGAGAAAGAAACATGAGATGGAGCTATGATATAACCGGCAGCTTTACCGCTACCAGTATTTTTATGGAGGGAGCATTTGAATGTATTTGAAGCGGTGAAACAGTCTGTTACCACCCGGCAGGCTGCTTCATTCTATGGAATCCGGGTGGGGAGAAACGGCATGGTCTGCTGTCCATTCCACAATGACCGCACGCCCAGCATGAAAGTGGACAGCCGCTTTTACTGCTTCGGCTGCGGGGCTTCCGGGGATGTGATCGACTTGGCCGCTTTGCTGCATGGATTGGGGAAACGGGAAGCTGCGGTCAGGCTTGCGGAGGACTTCGGCGTTTCCTATGAGAAATCCGGCAATGCGCCGCCAGATAGGAAGCGTCACAACAGGTCACAGCCCCGACAAAAATCAGCGGAGCAGAGATTTCAGGAAACGGAACGGTATTGTTTCCGGGTGCTATGCGATTATCTGCGCCTGCTGGAGCATTGGAAAACAGCACACGCCCCACAGCCGCAGGATGCCATCTGGCATCCTCTTTTTGTGGAAGCGTTGCAGAGGATAAGCTACACAGAATACCTTTTGGATATTTTGTTATACGGAGAAATAGAAGAAAAAGCGGCATTGATCGCCGCACAGGGAAAGGAGGTGTTGCGGCTTGAACAGCGAATTTCAGAGCTTGCCGCCGGAAACGCAGGAAGCGGTCAAAAGGACGATGGACACAATGGAACCGGCGCAGACACCGGCAGAAATCCGGGAAACATTAGAGGGGACGCAGAAAGGCGGCGTGAAGAACAGCATCCGAAACTGCCTGACGGTGTTCCAGCGTGACCCTCTGTTTCGCGGGGCGCTGCGCCTGAACCTTTTGACGGAGCAGATTGACATTGTGAAGCCGCTGGGCTGGGAGCGCACCAGTACCACGCTGACCGACATGGACATGAACTACCTGCTTTTGTATCTGGAAGAAAATTACGGGCTTACCAGCGAGAAAAAGGTGCAGAGCGCCATCAAGATTGTTGCCAATGAAAACCGCTACCATCCAGTCAGGGATTACCTGAACAGCCTGCAATGGGACGGCACAGAGCGCATCCGTTACGCCCTGCATCACTTTCTGGGAGCCGATACGGACGAATACACCTATGAAGCCTTGAAACTGTTCCTGATGGGAGCCATCCGGCGGGTATTCAGACCGGGGAGCAAGTTTGAGGTCATGCTCTGTCTGGTTGGTGGTCAGGGAGCCGGGAAATCTACCTTTTTCCGGCTGCTGGCAGGCAGGGACGAATGGTTTTCAGACGATTTGAAAAAGCTGGACGATGAAAATGTGTACCGCAAGCTGCAAGGGCATTGGATTATCGAGATGTCGGAGATGATTGCCACAGCCAACGCCAAGAGTATTGAGGAAATCAAGTCATTCTTAAGCCGCCAGAAAGAAACCTACAAAGTGCCGTATGAGACACATCCGGCAGACCGGCTGCGGCAATGTGTATTTGGAGGGACGACCAACCGGCAGGACTTTTTGCCCCGTGACCGCACCGGCAACCGGCGCTTTCTCCCCGTGACGGTGTACCCGGAACGGGCGGAGGTTCACATACTGGACGATGAAGCGGCGGCGAGGGCGTATATCGAACAGATGTGGGCGGAAGCCATGACGGTTTATCGCAGTGGGAAGTATAAGCTGTCATTCAGCATGGAAATGAACCGATACCTGAACGCCCACCAGCAGGACTTTATGCAGGAAGACACACAGGCCGGCATGATCTACGCCTATTTGGAGGACTACACCGGCGACAGGGTATGTTCCAAGCAGCTTTATGAGGAAGCGCTGGGGAACTTAAATTCCCCGGCAGACTGGGAGACACGGGCAATCTGCGAGATTATGAATACCGGCATTGCGGGCGGCATCATACAGGGCTGGGTAGCCTACAAAAGCCCGAAGCGGTATAAGAAATACGGTTCTCAAAAAGGCTGGGAGCGTGTCAACCAAGCTCCGCCGGAGGGGGACGGTTTTCAGGAAATCACGGAAGAAGAAGCCCGGCAAATGGAACTTCCATTCTGAAAAGCCACCGGTTGACAGTTTGGTTGACGCTTTGGTTGACAGCCGGTTGACGGGGAAAAGCCTGATATTTGGGGCATTTCTCTCCTTTGTCAACCATGTCAACCAAGAAATCAAAGAAAAAGTAAAAAGTAATAATAGAGCGCCTATGGATTGTTTTCAAAGTCTTTTCTGCCGGTTGACACGGTTTGGTTGACACGGAGACAGTCTGCGGCTGTACACCTGTCTGACATTCCCTTGTCGGGCATATTTCATTTATGGAGGTAACTGCCTATGGCAAAAAGCAAAAACGAGAGCAATAACAAAAACAGCGGCACCCTGCTTACCGAAAAAGACGGCACCCAGTATTTTGTCATGGGGAAAGTCCGTATCAAGGTATCGGAGCATTTCGCACAGGATGGGAAGCCGCTTGACAGCCTGCTGGAAGATGTGATCCAGCACGCTGCCGCCGCTTCCTGAAAAAATACGGAATAACGACTGTCAATCAGCCCACGCTTATGATATACTTGTACCAGCGAGTATTGTATAAGCGTGGGTTGTTTCTTTTAGAAGGAGGATTTTTAACCGTGAAACAACCATACAATACAACGATTTATAACACTGCACTATATTTGAGATTGAGCCGTGACGATGAATTACAGGGGGAAAGCGGCAGTATCCAGACCCAGCGCATGATGCTTAGACAGTATGCCGCAGAGCATGGGCTGACCGTTGTAGACGAGTACATTGACGACGGATGGAGTGGGACAAATTTCGAGCGTCCAAGTTTCCAAAGGATGATTGATGACATCGAAGACGGGAAAATCAACTGCGTTGTCACAAAGGACTTATCCCGTCTGGGAAGAAACTATATCCTGACCGGTCAGTACACGGAAATCTATTTCCCCAGCAAGGGAGTACGCTACATTGCCATCAATGACAATGTGGACACCATCAACGGAGAAAGCGAGCTTGCACCGTTCTTAAACATCCTGAATGAAATGCACGCCCGACAGACCAGCAAAAAGGTCAAGGCTGCCATGCACACAAGATTTGCCAATGGCGCACACTATGGAGCCTATGCACCGCTGGGCTATGTAAAAGACCCGGACAAAAAAGGTCATCTTCTGATCGACCCGGAAACACGCTGGATTGTAGAGAAGATTTTTGACCTTGCTGTACACGGGCGTGGAGCCGCCAGCATTACACGGATTCTGGTGGAGGAAAAAGTACCTACCCCCGGCTGGCTGAACTATGAAAGATACGGGACTTTCGCCAATATCTACGCCGGTGCGCCCGCAGAAAAAGCCTATGCGTGGACGATAGCACAGGTCAAGAGCATTTTGAAAGAGGAAACCTACATCGGTCACAGCATTCACAACAAGCAGAGCAACATTTCATTCAAGAACAAGAAAAAGGTGCGGAAGCCGCAGGAAGAATGGTATCGTGTGGAAAATACCCACGAAGCCATCATTTCTGAAGAAGTGTTCCAAAAAGTTCAGGAGCTGATTGCAAGCAGACGCAGGAAACGCAGAAACGGTACGACACAGATTTTCGCAGGATTGATAAAATGTGCAGACTGCGGATGGTCTTTAGCCTATGGGGAAAACAAGCAGAATAAGAACCCATACGGGTACTACCATTGCAGCAAGAACGGGCAGGGATTACGCCAGTGTTCCATGCACTATATCCGCTATGATGTACTGTATGCCTATGTGCTTGCAAGACTGCAATACTGGTCTATGCTGGCACAGAAAGACGAGGACAAGCTGCTGAAACGCCTGCTCAATGCCAGCGACAGGGAAAGAAACTCTGCGAAGAAAAAGCAGGCTGCGGAGCTGAAAAAGGCAGAGAAGCGTAAAGCCGAGGTTGACGGGCTGTTTGCTAAAATGTATGAGGACTGGTCTGCCGGACGCATAACCGAGTATAACTTCAATATGCTGTCCGAGAAGTACCAGAACGAGCAAAAGGAGCTTGAAACAAAAATAAGACAGCTTCACGAAACGATGGAAGCCGCCGTACAGACCGCAGCGGATGCTGAAAAGTGGATTGCCCTGATGAAACAGTATGTCAACCCTGTGGAGCTGACCGCCGAACTTCTGAACACTCTAATTGAAAAAATAACCGTCCACGAAGCTGTCAAGGGCGAGGACGGAAGCCGTGAGCAGGAAGTAGAAATCTACTACCGCTTCATCGGCAAAATCGACTGACCTTTCTTTTTTACCCAACAATATCTTTAATTAAGGGAGACGGGTGCGACCTATCCTGAAATCAAGGCCCGTGTGTTGGAACAGACTGGGCTGAAGGTTTCTTCCCTGTATATCTCGCAGGTCAAGCAGAAATGCGGTCTGGAGGTACGAGAGAACCACCACAAGGCGAAGTCCGAAAATACAAAGCAGCCTCAGTGTCCGAAGGAGAAAGAGGATGCGATTGTGGAGGCTTTGAAGCATTTTCAGATGATATGATTTACAGTATGTCCGTCTGATTTTCAGGCGGGCATTTTCTTTTGCCGGAATATGGTGTTTCCACTTTTATCGTGGTACAATAGACGCAAGAATCATTTTTCAGGAAAAGCATTCTGCTATCCGATTTATAGGACACCCATTGTTGTAGAATCAGGATGTCCACCTATCACAAAAAACAAGGAGCAACGTATGCCAAACGATAAGATCACCGCCGTAGGTGCCAACATTGCCGAAAAAGCCGCCATGATCTGGAACGTGGCCGATATGCTGCGTGGGCCGTTCAAGCCCCACGAGTACGGTCTGGTTATTCTGCCCATGACCGTGGTGAAGCGGTTCCACGACTGCCTGCTGCCCACCCATCAGGCGGTGCTGGACACCTACGAGAAGGTGAAAAAGCTGCAGGTCATCGACGGCTTTTTGCAGAAAGCCTCCGGTTACCAGTTCTATAACACCAGCCGGTTCACCTTCGAGACCCTGCTGGCAGACCCGGACAACATTGAGTCCAACTTCCGGGATTACCTGTCCGGCTTTTCTGCCAACGCACAGGACGTGCTGGCAAAGTTCGACTTTGACAACATCATCAAGCGGATGGTGGAGAGCAACACCCTCTACCTCGTCATCAAGGAGTTCGGCTCTGGGAAGGGCTATCTTGGCCCGGACAAGATCAGCGCCGTGGACTGCGGCTACATCTTTGAGGACTTGGTGCGGCGGTTCTCTGAGAGCTTTGGCGAGGAAGCCGGAGCTCACTTCACCAGCCGGGATATCATCTACCTGATGACCGACCTGCTGCTGTCTGAAGCCGACCTCGATACCAGCAGCATGACCGTTTACGATATGGCCATGGGAACCAGCCAGATGCTGAGCTGCATGGAGGAGCGCATCCACGAGCTGAACAGCGACATTGAGGTAACCTGCTTCGGGCAGGAGTTCAACCCCTCCACCTTTGCCATCGCCAAGGCGGACATGATGATCCGGGGCGGCGACCCCAACAATATGCGGTTCGGTGACACCCTGTCAGAGGATCAGTTTCCCGGGTTCACCTTCCAGTACATCATCTCCAACCCGCCCTTCGGCATTGACTGGAAGCGGGAGCAGAAGGCGGTGGAAGCCGAAGCCGCCCGGGGCGAGATGGGGCGTTTTGCCCCCGGTCTGCCCAAGATCAGCGATGGTCAGCAGCTTTTTGTGCTGAACGGTCTTGCCAAGCTGGCAAACAAGGGCAAGATGGCCATTATCCAGAACGGCTCTCCCCTGTTCAGCGGCGATGCCGGCAGCGGCCCGAGCAACATCCGGCAGTATATTCTGGAAAACGACTGGCTGGACTGCATCATCCAGCTTTCCACCGATATGTTCATGAACACCGGCATCTCCACCTACATCTGGGTGCTCAGCAAGGATAAGCCCGCCCACCGTGCAGGCAAGGTGCAGCTCATTGACGCCAGCCACTGCTTCGAGCCACGCCGCAAGAGCATCGGCACCAAGCGCAACGACATCACCGATGCCTGCCGGGAGCTGATCGTCACCGCCTACGGCGAATTTGCCAACGGCAAGGTGTACGGCGACAAAAACGGCATCTACTGCGAGAGCAAGGTGTTCGAGAGCGTGGAGTTCGGCTACAACAAAATCGTGGTGGAGCGCCCCCAGCGGGACGAGGCAGGCAACATCCTCCTGAAGCGTGGCAAGCCTGTGCCGGACACCAGCCTGCGTGACACTGAAAACGTACCGCTGGTGCAGGATATTGACGCCTACTTTGCCCGGGAAGTTCTGCCCTACGCCCCCGACGCATGGATCGACCACAGCAAGACCAAGGTGGGCTACGAAATCCCCATGACCCGCTATTTCTACGAGTATCAGGCACCGGAAGCCGTAGAGGATATCGTGGCGCGCATCACCGCACTGGAACAGGATATCTCCGCCGGGCTGGCAGAGCTGTTCCATAAGGAGGACGAATAATGGAACGGAAAAGTATGATTAAGGTTCGCGGTGGATTTAGTGACAGAGCCGGCATTGACCCTTGTAACATCCAAATGCAAATTGATGATTTTGATGAAAGAACTCGGACATTTATTAGTAATAAACTCTACGATTTTTTGCAAGTAACATTCAACCATGAATGCGAAACTCGTAATATAAAGTACGGTCCTACAGATCAAAATCTTTCAAATATTTTCTGTAAAAATCTAATGCAGAATGTTTTTGCAGATTTAAATCATTTACCGCTTGGTTATCATTATGATTGGGAAAAGTTTTATTCCCGAATCGAAGAGGTTTTAATGGAGGCTCCTTATAACGAAGTTTTAGATTTGCTTTGGTATATTTGCAATTGGTTTGCCTTATCCACTAACAATTGTATCGATGTTTTTCAAGAGTGGTTCAATGAACTTTTCCAAAGTGAGTATGTAGGTTACCGCTTTATATCTGGTGAAATCGTTCCTATTACAGATGAAATCGAAGTAAAAGAAATTGAACAAGCCTGCTGTACGCCTTTTGACGGCGCACGCAAACACCTTAAGAAGGCTCTCAACTTTTTATCTGACCGTGAACACCCAGACTATAAAAACTGCGTCAAAGAAAGTATCAGTGCCGTCGAAGCAACCTGCCGCATTATTGCAGAAAAAGACAGTGCTACTCTTGGTGAAGCATTAAAACTACTTGCTAAGCACGGACTAAAATTGCATCCTTGTCTTAACTCTGGAATTGATAAACTTTACTCTTATGCCTGCGATCAAGGTGGTGTACGTCATGCCGAGCACGAAGCCGAAAGCATCGTTACTTTTGAAGAAGCCAAATTCATGATGGTTACCTGTAGTGCAATCGTCAACTATCTGGTTGCAGAATACGGAAAGCATGGTACAGAAAATGCGTAAAATGAAAGACAGCGGCATTGAATGGATTGGGGAGATTCCAGAGGGGTGGGAGGTTGTAAAGGCTAAGTATCTTTTTGCTCAACGGAACGAAAAAGGAAACTCTGCTCTTGTTCTTCTCTCTCCTACTCAAAAATATGGTGTTATTCCACAAAGTCAGTTAGAGGGCGTTGTTCAAGTCAAAGAAAACACGGATTTACGAACTTTCAAAACAATCCATATTGGAGATTTCGTAATCAGTCTGCGTAGTTTTCAAGGCGGCTTTGAGTTTTCAAATTATGAGGGTGTATGTTCCCCTGCATATCAGGTATTACATGCCACCAAAGACCTTTCCAATGACTTTTTTCGGTATCTTTTCAAATCAGATGGTTTTATCAGTAAAATAAACAGTCTTACTGTTGGCATTCGTGAGGGCAAGAATATCCAGTACTGGGATTTTTCAAATATGTTACTTGCCCTTCCTCCTAAAGAGATTCAGATTCGGTCTGCTCAGTACTTGAATGCAAAATGCACTGAAATTGACACTATGCTTTCCAAAACTCGCTCTAGCATTGAGGAATACAAAAAGCTCAAGCAGGCAGTTATTACGCAAGCTGTTACCAAAGGCGTGCGTGGTGAGCGGGAGATGAAGGATTGCGGAGTTGAATGGGCTGGTCTAGTTCCACACCATTGGGGTGTCGCTAAAATTGGAAGCATAGGTCAAACTTCCAGTGGTGCCACGCCACTAAGAAGTAAAGAATCTTCTTTTTTTGATGATGCCACTATCAGATGGGTTCGTACACTCGATTTAAATGATGGTTTTGTTTATGACAGTTCAGAGAAAATAACCGAATTGGCTTTAGCCTCATCTGCTTGCTCTATTATGCCTAAAGGCACAGTTTGTGTTGCCATGTACGGTGGTGCCGGAACAATCGGAAAATGCGGTCTACTCATGTCAGATTGTGCAACAAATCAGGCTGTTTGCTCCATCGTCTGCAATCGCAAAATTGTTTCTCCCATTTTTCTGCTAATGCAGTTGCTTGCACTAAAACCATATTGGATGAAATATGCTGTTGGAACAAGAAAAGACCCCAATATCAGTCAAGACATTGTTGCTCGAATGAAAATACTCATTCCGCCACTAGATGAACAAAAAGAAATCACCGACTACCTTGATGCCAAGTGCGCCGAGATTGACAAGTTGATTGCAAAGAAGGAGCAGCTGGTGAAAGAGCTGGAAAGCTATAAGAAAAGTTTGATTTATGAGGTTGTAACAGGGAAAAGGGAGGTGTAAAATTATGGTGGATGAAATCTCACCACGGTCTGGCGTCCTTGACTGTGAACAGGGCGGTGCAACATTTTATGAAGAGAACTACAAATTCCGTATTATGAATAACGTTCCTTTCAAAGCCACTTCTAGCCGTACCGAAGATTATTCAAAATTAGCACAGAGCAACAAATACTTTCATGGTACTACCCATGACGGCAGCGACATTGCTGTTTATTGCGGAAGTCGGACAATGCCTCCTATCCGAACCGTTGCAATTTTTTCTTCTAATGTTTATGCAATTCAAAAAGGAAATCTTGAAACTTGTAATTGGGAAAAAATCGATGCGATTGAGTTCAGGGGTGGAACTTTAGACTCATTGTTTTTCTCCATCGATTCGCCATATGAACTTGTAAATGGAGCCGTTCAACTTTCTGCTCCAAAGTCACCTTTTTGCTTTTCTTTTGATTATAATGGCTCCTGTATATATGTTAAATCAGGCAACCAGGCACATGAAACTTATGATTTGAACCGTGTTGAACTGATTGGTCGGACGCGTTATTTGACCCTTCAATTTTCAGAGCCGATTTCTTTCGGAGCGGTTCCGTTTCATATTGAAAAGATCAAAACACTGTTATCTTTTATGACTTTCCGTCAGAACGTCGACTTTGATGAAATTGCTTTACAAGAAAAAACATCCTTTCCTCCTCTTTTGATGGATACCGCTTTGGTTTATTCAAAAGGTTCTTCTACTGTGACTCAGAAAAAAGCCCCAAACAATATTTGCTTCAATGATTTAGATGTCACTCTTTCTTCTTTGATTGAGTTAATTTACTGTGAGCAAAAAAACAATCCTTTTTCTTTTATGAACTTCGTGCCAGAAGATGATAAAGGCCTTGGTCGAGTGACTAACGATATGGTCAAAGGGATTGTAACCTGTTTGGAATGCGAAATCGCACGTCTAAAAAAATCCGATGATATTACGTCAGCTATACAAGACAACAAAAACGACACCTATATTCAAGAAGAACTGCGGCTTCAGTCACTTGTGAAAGAATTACAGAAAGTTGCAAAGGATTTCCAAAAGAAAAATGGAAAATTTTCAAAGAAAACAAACGATATGATTTGCGGTAGACTCAAATATATGACTATCGCTGACGCAGATAAAGTCTGTCTCTTTTATGTCAAATATCAAAAATTCATCCGAAAGCTATTTGATAAATTTGAAATCGTTCCAACAGAAGATGACATCCAGAATTTAATCATCTATCGCAATAGAACTACGCATGGAACACAAGCTGTTTTGGATGAGCATATTGTAACAACTGCGCTTTATCTAACTGGTTTAATTTACTGTATGATTCTTCACAGTATCGGAATTGATGACAAAAATTTGGAGCAGCTTTGTTCCAGACACTTTTTATGGCGATAACAAAAGGAGGTCTAACCATGCCCCTCAACACCACCGAAAAGCAGTTTGAATCGGACATTGCGGCGGCGCTGCTCTCCCCTGCCGGGGGCTACACCCGCAATGGGGATTGCTACGACCCCAAGCTGGGGCTGTTTGTGGATACCCTGATCCGCTTTGTGCAAAAGACCCAGCCCAACGAGTGGGCATTTTTTGAAAAGCAGAACCCGGTAAACCCGGTGCGGAAGTTCTGCACGGCCTTTAACAATGCCTGCGATGCGGACGGACTGCTTTCGGTGCTGCGGTATGGGTTCAAGCACCGGGGACGGCGGTTCCGGGTGTGCTATTTTCAGCCAGAATCTGCGCTGAACCAGAAGGACGCCCAGCGCTACGCCCAAAACGAGATCACCTGCAACCGGCAGTGGTTCTACTCCGACACCACCCACAACTCGGTGGACATGGTGCTGGCGGTAAACGGCATCCCGGTGTTCGCCTTTGAGCTGAAGAACCAGTTCACCGGGCAGACCGTGGAGAACGCCAAACAGCAGTGGATGCACGACCGGGACCCCCGGGAGGTGTGTTTCCAGTTCAACAAGCGCATTCTGGGCTACTTTTGCGTAGACCTGACCGAGGTGTGGATGGCCACCCGGCTGGCAGGCAAGGACACCCGCTTTCTGCCCTTCAATCAGGGCTCCAACGGTGCCGGGCGGGACGGCGGCGCAGGCAACCCGCCCAACCCCAGCGGCTACCTTACCGCCTACCTCTGGGAAGAAGTGTTCCAGAAGGACAGCATGATGGACATCCTGCAAAAGTTTATGAGCCTGCAGGACGGCAAGACCCTGATCTTTCCCCGGTACCATCAGCTGGACGTGGTGCGCAAACTGGTGGCAGATGTGCGGCAGAAGGGTGCCGGGCAGCACTATCTCATCCAGCACAGCGCCGGGTCGGGCAAGTCCAACTCCATTGCTTGGACGGCGTACCGGCTGGCTTCCCTGTTCAACACCGAGAACAAGCCGGTGTTTGCCAGCGTCATCGTGGTGACTGACCGCACCGTGCTGGACGCACAGCTGCAGGAGACCATCTCCGGCTTCGACCATACGCTGGGTGCGGTGGAGGCCATCGGCGAGGACAAAAACTCCGGCGACCTGCGGGATGCCATCAACAACGGCGCACGCATCATCATCACCACGCTGCAAAAGTTCCCGGTCATCTACACTGAGGTGAATAAGACCGCCGGGAAGAACTATGCCGTTATCATCGACGAAGCGCACTCCTCCCAGACCGGCACCTCTGCTTTAAAGCTGAAAGCCGCCCTTGCCGACACCGAGGACGCGCTGCGGGAATATGCCGAGCTGGAAGGCAAAGCGGAGGACGAGATCGACCCGGAGGATGCACTGGTGAAGGAGTTGACCTCCCACGGGCGGCACAAGAACCTGTCCTTCTTTGCCTTTACCGCCACCCCAAAAGCCGCCACGCTGGAGCTGTTCGGCACCGAGTACCCGGACGGCAGCCACCACCCTTTCCACATTTACAGTATGCGGCAGGCCATCGAGGAAGGGTTCATTCTGGATGTGCTGCAAAACTACATGACCTATTCCACCTGCTTCAAGATCGCCAAGACCATCCCGGACAACCCCGACCTGCCTGCCAGCCGGGCGGCGAAGCTCATCCGCAAGTATGAGGAGCTGCACCCCTATAACATCAGCCAGAAGGCAAAGATCATTGTAGAGACCTTCCGGGAGACCACCAGCCACAAGATCGGCGGGCGGGGCAAGATGATGGTAGTCACCTCCTCCCGATTGGCCGATTGGCGGCGGTGCGATACTTCCACGAGGTCAAGCGCTACATTGCCGAGCAGGGCTATGACGATGTGCAGATCTTAGCGGCATTTTCCGGTGCTGTGCCGGACGGCGGTGTGGAGTACACGGAGCCGTCTCTGAACGTCCGCGCTGATGGCAGTCACATTGCAGAGAGCCAGACCAAAAAGGAGTTCCACAACAACTTCAATGTGCTCATCGTGGCAGAAAAATACCAGACCGGTTTTGACGAACCGCTGCTCCACACCATGATCGTGGACAAAAAGCTGAAGGGCGTCAAGGCAGTGCAGACTCTCTCCCGTCTGAACCGTACCTGTCCCGGCAAAACCGACACCTTTGTGCTGGATTTTGTGAACAAGGCAGAGGACATCCGGGAGGCATTCCAGCCGTTTTATCAGGAAACCTTTCTGGAGCAGGAGGTCAACACCGACCTCATTTACAAGACCCAGAAGGAGCTGCGGAGCTTTGCCGTTTATTCCGATGCAGACGTGGAAGCCTTTGCCAAGGAGTATTTCCGCAGCACCAAGCAGGATAAAAACGCCGTGGGCCGCATGAGCAGCGTCTTGAAGCCGGTGGCAGACCGCTACAACCAGAAAACGCAGGCCGAGCGGTACCAGTTCCGCCGCTTGCTGCGCAGCCTTGTCAAGTGGTACGGCTACGTTTCGCAGGTGGCACGGATGTTCGATGAAGAGCTGCACAAGGAGAACGTATTCTGTGCCTACCTGCTCAAGCTGCTGCCGCCGGACGAGGTCTCTCCGCTGGATCTGGAGGGCAAATTGCAGCTGGAATATTACAAGCTGCAAAAGACCTTTGCCGGTGCCATTGAGCTGGAACACGCCAAGGGCGTCTACGAGCCTGTCACCCAGAAGGGTGCTCTCGGCCACGACCCCAAGGAGCCGCTGGACGAGATCATTTTGAAAATCAACGAAAAGTTCAAGGGTGAGTTCACCAATGCCGACCGGGTGCTGCTTACCGCTCTGCATGACCGTCTGCTGGCTGACCCGAAGCTGGCAAAGCTGGCGCGCAGCTCCGACCCGCAGATCTTTACCGAGAGCATCTTCCCCAAAGCCTTTGACACCGCCGCACAGGACAGCTATCTCGAAGCGCAGGACACCTTCTCTTCCCTGTTTGAGGACACCAGCAAGTACAAGGCTATCATGTCGGCGCTGGCAGAGTGGCTGTATGGAGAATTCCGCAAGAAGTAAAACAGTTTTCCTTTTTATTTGCTTAAAACAGCCTGCATCCTTCAGATGCAGTTCAAGGGTTTGGGTGCTCCCCAACAAGTATTTTGCAGAGCAAAATAAGCAGATGTATATACGTCTGCATTGCTTGCTACAATGGTGTTGGTTCTGAGAAGCTCACAGCCAGTGAGCTATACAGATGCCCAAACCTAAGCTACAATGAAGATGTGCTGAGAGAACGAAGCATTGCTTGAGCTGAACGCTCGTACGCGCAAACTGTTCTCCGCCATCTCCATTGCAGCGTTCGATCGACGCAGGTTGAGTAGATGTTGCCGTACATTCGTGTCACAAAGCAAGCTGAATCGGTAATGGGCATAGGCGGAACCGGCATTAAAGGAGGTCAGAAAAATGGAAGCTGCTGTTATTACCGCCGTCGGTATTGATGTGTCTAAGAGCAAAAGCACAGTTGCGGTACGGAGACCCGGAGGCGAAATCGTACTTCGGCCTTTCGATGTCCGCCACACGAACAGTGACTTAAAAAAGCTGACATCCACACTCAAAAAACTGGGAGGCGATATTCGTATTGTAATGGAACATACCAGTACGTACTGGAGACCGATCGCGCTGACATTAAAGGAAGCAGGCTTTTTTGTTTCCGTTGTCAATGCGATGCTGATCCACGATTTTAGTGATAATACGATCCGAAAGCTGAAGACGGACCGTGCGGATGCTCTTAAAATCGCAAACTATGCGCTTACCTTTTGGGATATACTGCCCCCGTTCAATAATGAAGAAGAAACCAGGCTGCTTCTTAAAATGCAATCCAGAGCAAATGAGCGGATCACTGCGACTGCAACAGCGTTGCGGAACGGTCTGATTGCGCTGGCTGACCAAACATTTTCCGGGGTAAATATTGCGTTTGCTCCGAACACCAAAAATGCGAATGGACATGAAAAATGGGTAGATTTCTTTCTGCGTTATTGGCACAAGGATTGTGTCTGTCAATATTCCATGGAGGCTTTCACGGAATCTTATCGGGGCTGGTGCAAACGAAAAAACTACAAGTTCCGTACAGATACCGCTCACAAAATCTATCTGCTTGCACAGGAAAGCGTGGCTACTCTTCCGAAATGCGAAAGTACAAAGATGCTGATCACGCAGGCTTGCAAAAGCCTGAATGCCGTTTGCGAGGCCAAGCAAAGCACCCAGCTTGAAATGCAGCGGTTGGCTGCAATGCTCCCCGAATACGAGGTTGTGATGCAGATGGAAGGAGCCGGACCCGTTACCGGGCCTGCTCTTATGGCCGAAATTGGTGATGTTCGGCGGTTCAAAAACAAGAAAGCGTTGGTGGCCTTTGCTGGTATTGACGCACCGCCGTTCCAGTCTGGTGCATTTGAATCCAAGTCACGCCATGTTTCCAAACGAGGCTCACCGCATCTGAGGCGAACCATTTTTATTATATCGAATATTATTTTAACACGCTCAAACCCGGAAAATGCAGTTTACTGCTTTATGGACAAAAAGCGTTCCGAAGGAAAACATTATTACGTTTATACCGTCGCAGGAAGTGCGAAGTTCCTGCGGGTCTATTACGCTCGTGTTACTGAATTTCTACGGTCCCAGCCATCTTATGATGCCTATTGATGATTTCTGATGAACCATTACGATGATTTTCAGCTGACAAGCTGTGCTGTCGGCTTATTAAAGTTGCCGGATGCTTAACTGCACCCGGCAATAAATTTTTGATGATTTTTTGTTCAGGCTATTGACACTCGTTAGCAGGTTTGTTACTTCTACTATATACATTACATATAGAGCTTTTTATAATCATCCCCTCTTTTAATTATCTATATATAGTGTTGGTATATCTCTCAAAAAAAGCGGTCGAAGTGGTAACATCCCATATTTGCCGTCGATTTCGGCTCCGTTGTTACTTGCGTTACCGAATATTTTGCAGTATCCTTTTGTTATCAGAAGAATTCACTAGCTTTTCTGTATTCATAGGCCTGCTCAATATTAGCGATGATCACCTTTACGCTGCTCTTTCCAACTCGCTGGTTTTCCTGTCTGTTTTCGACATATCCACGGTCCTTGAAACCACGGATGCTCTTTTCGTAGGAAAAGCCATTGTCAATCAGCATTTTTCTGAGACAATTCGGCAGGATATAGGTTTTCTTTTCTCCTGGCTCATATCTTCCGAGCCGCGGTTCTCGTGCTACTTCATTAAGATGCTTCACTTCAAAATGCTCCTGATTGGAAGCGATCCATTCCTTTACAGTATCCCATGCACGCTCTACCGCATCTGCCTTCTGCTCTTTCTTCAGTGCTTCCAGCAGTTCAAAACCCATTTCCCATGCTGCACCACATGCCTCCTCACCAGCATTAAAAACAGCCTTTGATGCAATAAAGTCCGCAAAGACAAGCACAGCAACAAATTCCAGATGAATGCTCGTACATTTTTCATAGAGCATCGCGTACATCGAAACAAACTCATCCCGGAAATTTGTATAAGCCTGCCGCAGCTTGCTGGTGCCCTTTTCCAGCTCATATTCATGGAACAGGTAATCCATAAACATTTGCCCTGCAAAGCCGTAGTTCTCCGCTGCTGTCTGATGCACTGTTCTGGAAAAGTCCGTGTCACCGATTGGTGATGCATACAGTTCCATGACGCGCGTATTTTCACCGTCCATGGAATTCTGCACCGTGATCGGTTGTTCACCAGTAGACAGAATGGTATTGCACCATGTCTGCATTTTCTGCGTACCACCGATGCGGTCACCACGCATCTTTCCAATACCATTGCCCAGCATATACATCATTCGAGACAGATTTTCATACTTCAAACTGAGCGACTGCAGCTCATCCAGTGCCAGTGGAATGTTCCGCACTGTACCTGCCGTGTGCTCGATGCCGACCGCAGTGCTATTATAGCTCCGCAGCAGCACATTAGGATCGCCGTAGATGGACACTGCTGCCTTCAGCACCGCCGTCTTACCACTGCGAGAGTTTGCCCAGAGGTGGAAGATGAACGGCCGCTGTTGAAGGGGCTGCAGCAGTACAGATGCGAAGGATGTCGCCAGCATGACCCGTGCAGCCTGCATCGTGCGCAGCGTTGCTGCCATCTCCATCCATTTGTCTTTGTCACCGTGCGGCATAACAGCAGCGATAATTCGATGGCTTTCCTCGCCGGCACCATCATAGGCGGCACGGCTTTCCATGTGGTAAGGGAAGAATTCCCTGTTCTTGACCCAACCCATGCGCTCGATACTGCGGTGCCGCGGAATGACGGTTTTGTTGGAAGTTTCAAAAGCTTCCATATATTTGACTGCCTCTTTAGAGGTTTCCGATGTCACCGGCAATCCCTGATTTGCATATTTT
Organism: Faecalibacterium sp. Marseille-Q4164; assembly: GCF_017377545.1. Classification (NCBI taxonomy): domain Bacteria; kingdom Bacillati; phylum Bacillota; class Clostridia; order Eubacteriales; family Oscillospiraceae; genus Faecalibacterium; species Faecalibacterium sp. Marseille-Q4164. The sequence goes on from NZ_JAFREJ010000001.1 coordinate 608,012, forward strand.
ACCAGTTTGCTCTTATCCATTGCATCGCCGCGTGGAACGATAATTTTTCTCCAACGGCAATCACCATAGAAAGCCAGTTCCAGCTTTACATCTTCATCATCAACATTCCTCATTCGCCGGGAAATATAAACCGGTGCGGAAAAGGCTGATTTTGTATAGGGAACGCCATTCAGGAATTCAATGTGTCGAACTCCTTCCATATCGACTTCCCAGCCTTTCGGCACCACCAGTCCATTCAGTTCCATGCCATCCAGTTCCAATGCCTTGCAGAACTCCTGTCCGCCTTCGTGTATATCTGCCTTTCCACCAGTGGTGGTCAGCATTTTTTCAAGGTCCCGGACTCCGATCTTCAGTTTGCCATATTTTTCCTTCAGCTTAAAATACTGGATTGGCTGGTGTTCCCGTGCATAACGTACCAGCTGAAGATTCTTTTCTTCTAAAGCCTCATCAACTGTCAGCTCCTCTTCCAGCAACTTTTTTACACGTTCTTCTATAGTGTAGTATGCAAAAACGATCGGTGCCCGAACACCGCACCCCTCTTTCGGACAATCAAATCCGAAAAAGTCCCGGATATAACGGCAGGAGCATGGACGGCTCATTTTTGCAGCACGCTCGTAATATTCCTCTGTCTGGTCGTAAGAATATCCGGGATATGTCTCGCTCCTCTCATGCACTTTTTTCTGACCGTCTTCCGTAATGGCAACAATAGAGATCATCGTATACCACATTGGCTCTGGCAGTGTTGCGGCATTTTCAATGCAATAATCAATAAAAGCACACTTTTCACACATACGTTCCGCAGGGCCGACCAAATCGCTCTCTGCATGGAACTCAACAATTTCGGTAATTCGCTTAAATTCTTTAAAAGCAGTTACCGGATAGCGGAATTCCTCGGCACTATATACCTCGCACCGTTTCGGCGGGTTGCTCTTAAAGTTCAGTGAACCCGGAGCCCGAAACATTCGAGGAACATCCTGCACATTGTCCAGTTTCCATCCCTTTTTACGCCCCTCTGCAATGACATACATACCGAACCCGGCAGAGAGTTCCCGGATCTGCTCACGCTCATCCTCGTTATGGATAATAAACGGCTCGTTCAGAGGCCAAATGGCATGCACGCCGTTGCCCGACCGCACAATGATGGAAGGCTTCAGCTTCAAACTGTTTACAAATGCAATCGCTTCTTCTTCCGTCTTCGGCAGTGCGGTTTCTTTGTGTGCCGGCCCCAGCACATCCACATCCGCCACCATGCAAACAACGGTGTGAATCTGTCCGATACCACCTCTGACACTCGATGGCAGCCCTTCCTGACGCAGTGCAACGCAATAATAGGTGTTGGCACTGGTACCCAGCACTTTAATGCGCTCCGCTGCTTTGTCCAGTTCCGTGACCGGGATATGCTCATTTCTGGAATCCGGCAGCGTCGTGACGGTAATGCATCCTTCTGTGCATTTACCATACAGCATCTGCAAAAAATCCCTCGTTGTAATATTCATAGGCTTCTCTCCACCCTGTGTTTTTAACGTGTAATCAATCTTTTTCTCTACATATCCGTACCTCCATTCTACCACGTTGCCTTTCAGACCAACGAACTTCTGAAGTTCACTTTCCTTCCGCTGCTCAAAATTAAAGGCCTTCATAAAGCGCACGATTTTCGGGCAAAATACAACCTTTTTACCGTTTCTTTCACACAATTCTTACATTTGCAGCCATTTCGATTATTTTCTCGTGAACTACAAAGCAGGCAACCTTTGCAATTGCCCATTGATCAGGGCATCTACAAAAGTCGCCTGCTTTGTTTACCTATCATCGAATCATGCTGTTGCATAGCAAATGACCAGCGGCAATTACCTCTGAACTGCAATAATTCCCTGACTTCCACTTTCTCCTTTCATCTGGCTCGGAAATAAAGGCCTTCACTATGTACACCGAAATCGGGTAAAAAGGAGACACTCTTCATGTTTCTTTCACAAAATTTTAACATTCAAAGCCTTATCCAAATCTATTCACCCTGCCCTTTATTGTACATAGCAGCTTGTGGAATAGGACGAAAAAAGCCGGTAGGCTTTCGACCTACCGGCTTTTCGTCTGTTTATATTCAGCTTTTGACAGTTTATATTATAGCACCGATTCGCTTACGATGCAATACGTTTTTTCTCCAATATAAGCCATTTTCTCCAATCAAATAGCTTTTCTCCATTTAAGCATCACTTTACTTTACTATTCATTCACCATTCTCTACTCTCCGGAACAACTACATGTCTGCAATCTCCCCGATGCACCTGTTCTATATAAGAATTCAGCGCGCCGCACGGCGGTGTTCCCTGCTTTTCGTACATCTTGTATCACCTGCCCTATGTATAAAAGTATACCATGGCAGCTAGACGGCTTCAACAAAATCTCATGCAATTCTTATGGCAGAATTGATGTTTGTGCCTGTCTGTGGTAGAATAATGATAATTATACTCTTATATGTATATCTCGGAAAATCATAAAAAGCAGGGAGATTTCAAAATGACAGATTATGCACCTGGTATGCGTGCTGTTATTCGTGACGAAGAATGGCTCATCAAAAGGATCGAAACAAACAGCCTTGGTCATCAAGTTTTACATTGCGTCGGTGTCACCCCACTAGTGAAAGATCGCGATGCCATTTTTCTCACAGATCTCGAACAGATTCAGATTGTAGATCCTGCGAGCATTCAGTTGATTGCCGACTCATCCCCATTTTTCAAACGGTCACTATTGTATTTAGAAAGTCAATGGCGGCAGCAGCTTCCCACTGACACAAATTTGCATATTGGCCACAAAGCGGCTATGGATCCCATGCCATACCAACTGGATCCTGCAAAACTTTCTTTGCAGCGTCCCCGCCAGCGCATCCTGATTGCGGATACTGTCGGCCTTGGCAAAACGCTGGAAGCCGGTATCCTGATGTCGGAGTTGATTGCACGCGGCAAAGGCAAGCGCATTCTGGTCGTCACCGTAAAAAGCATGATGACGCAGTTCCAAAAAGAAATGTGGAATCGCTTTACCCTTCCGCTTGTGCGGCTGGATTCCAACCGAATCCAAAAGATTCGAGCCAGTCTGCCTTCCAACTACAATCCTTTCTTTTACTACGATAAAACAATTGTTTCCATCGACACCTTAAAACGCGATGTGGAATACCGTACACATTTGGAAAAAGCATATTGGGACATTATCGTTATTGATGAAGCGCAGAATGTTGCCGAACGTGGTGACCATCAAGCACAGCGTTCTCGCCTTGCAAAACTGCTTGCCAACCGCAGCGATACCATGATCATGCTGTCGGCCACCCCACACGATGGCCGTGCCAAAAGTTTTGCTTCCCTGATGAATATGCTGGACCCGACTGCCATTGCAGACCCTGAAAATTATACCCCGGAAGACATCAGGGGTCTGTGTATCCGCCGCTTTAAAAGCGATGTCAAAAATCAGGTCAACGGCTCGTTTCTTGAGCGGCAGGTGACATTGGAACATTGTCACGCCTCTGCACAGGAGGAATATGCCTTCGACCTGCTTGCTGAAATGCAGCTGGAAATGGATGCTGGCAAAGCCAAAAGCTCTGGACGTCTGTTCAAAACAAGCTTAGAGAAATCTCTCTTTTCTAGCCCAGCAGCCTGTCGCAAAAGCATCGAGGCCCGCCTGAAAAAGCTCTATAAAAAATATACGGCAGATGATATTTCTGATATTCGCTTGTTAGAAGAGTTGCATACTGCTCTGGGACAGGTCACGCCCGAAAACTTCATGCGCTATCAAAAACTGCTGGAACTTTTGCGTAGCGATTCCTACGGATGGAACCCCAAAGATCCTGGTGACCGCGTTGTGATCTTTACCGAGCGCATCGAAACCATGAATTATCTGGCGGAACATCTGCGGACTGATTTGGGGCTGAAGTCCTCTGCGATCCAAGAGATTTCTGGTGGTATGAGCGATGCAGAGCAGCAGCGCATTGTAGAAGATTTCGGCCGCACGGAATCTCCCATCCGCATTCTGGTCGCTTCGGATGTAGCTTCTGAAGGTCTGAATCTTCATTATCTGAGCCACCGCCTGATTCACTTTGATATTCCGTGGTCATTGATGGTATTCCAGCAGCGCAACGGCCGCATCGACCGTTACGGTCAGCAAAAACGCCCTGATATCCGCTATCTGCTCATTGAGAGCAATAACAAACAGATCAAAGGTGATATGCGTATCATCGAGATTCTGATTCAAAAAGAAGAGCAGGCACTGAAAAATATCGGCGATCCTGCCTTACTGTTGGGCAAGTTCAATGTGGAAGAGGAAGAAACGGTGATTGCGGAAGCCATCGAATCCGGTTCCGACGCAGATACATTTGCTCAGAGTCTAGATGCCGATGCGCAGGAATTCAACCCCTTTGAAGCTTTGATGGCCGCTGCCTCAGAAACAGAGGAGACTGCTATTGAGCAGCTTTCAGAAACTGTTTCCGACGAAACATTGTTCACCGATAAGGAATATCTGGAGCAAGCTGTGCAATACCTTAATCAGACTGACAGCAATCCAGTTCAGGAACTGCAAACGGTTTCTGGCCTAGATATCCGGTTAACCCCGGAAATGGAGCGCCGTTTGCGTGCGCTTATACCGGAAGAAGCCATGCCGCAAGGAGAAACACTGCGCCTTTCGGATGACAAAGCCTTCTGCATGGAGCAGATGCGCACCAGCATGCAAAAGAACATGGATGAGGCGGCATGGCCGTCCTCGCAGTATTTGTGGAAGCTGCACCCGATTTTCTCTTGGGTCAATGATAAGGCCGGGCTTTTGTTCAAACGCGCAGAAGCTCCCGTTCTGGGTCTGCCCGGCGTTTTGTATCCCGGTGAAGCGTTGTACATCGTTTCCGGCAGTGTTCCCAACCTGAAATCCACGCCGCTCATCGATGAATGGTTTGGTCTGCTGTATCGGGATGGGCAATTCATTCAGCGACTTTCCATGGAGGAGGTTGTCCAGAAAGCCGGACTGCGTAGCGCGCGTATTCCCAACACAAACTGCATCACGAACCAAAGCATCGTTGCTGCAAGCAGCTTGTTGCACGATGTAGTCACGCAGGCAAAGACCTATCTCACAGAGCGATACCAGCAGTACCAGGCAGAGATGAACCCCAAGCTGGATGCAGAGGTGGATAAGCTGATTGAACTGCAGGAAAAACACAAGGAGTACTATCAGACCACCCTATTTGAACATGAACGTCAACTGCAGGAGCAGGAGCGCCGGGTGGACAAACTGTTTGATGATTTTACGAACTGGGTAAAAGAAACCCTGACGATTCAAAACAACCCATATATTCGTATCGTATCCGTCCTGATGGGGGTATCCGAATGAGCATCGATCTAACCGGTATCACAAATAAAAACGAATATTATACCAACCACTATTTTTCGACCATCTTTGAGGAAAATGCAGGTGAGGCCATCACTGCCTGGGCTCAGGCTGCAAAGTCATCCGAAGAGATCCGCACACCTTGGGCACAGCTGCGACAAAACGCCCGACAGTTCTATCCCTTGCACGACCGCTACGCAGGCGGTGCATTGAATTTGCAGCTTCTGGCTGCGATTCGCACGATGGCAGACCGTTACCTGGCTTCTCTTGGGTATCCAGAAGCTGCCCCGGAACTTGTCCCTGTAGATGCTTCTCTGTCTGTTCCCGTTTATTTGGAAATGAAAAAGAGCAACGGTGCACCACTGCTATGGGTCATGCTCTCTGCTTCCAGAGAATCGGATGCCGGTATTCTGGAAAGCAATGTCTTTGACGGTAACATTGCAGAGGAAGATGCCTTCGGTGCCGTCCACAACGATGACCTGCTGGAACTGAAAAATGAGGATCTTGCCACACAGATTCTGTTCGGTGCCGCAGAGCCGCCGCGTTTTCTTCTGTTTATTTCGCTGAATCAGATTGCACTGATTGACCGGAACAAATGGAGTGAAAAACGCTATTTGCAATTCGAATTAGAAGACATCTTTTCTCGCTTGGAACTCACAACCCTGCAAGCCATGGTCGTCCTACTGCATAAAGATTCCCTCTGCCCGGAAGACGGTTCTATTCTTCTAGATGAGTTAAACGAGCAGAGTCAGAAAAATGCTGCGGGTGTTTCACAGGATTTAAAATATGCCCTGCGTGAATGTATCGAACTTTTGGGCAATGAAGTCCTCCACGACATGCGAACCCGGCAGAAAATTAACCTAGAAGAGCATCCCGTGGATGCCGGACAGCTGACACTGGAGTGCCTGCGCTATATGTACCGGATGCTGTTCATACTGTTCATTGAGGCGCGGCCAGAATTGGGCTATGCTCCCATCCGTGAACTGAGTTATCTGAAAGGTTACTCGTTGGAAAGTCTGCGGGATATCGCCGACGCTGTCCGAGATGATGTGGATGAAGTGAGCGATGGCTATTATCTACATGAAACGCTGGCAAAACTTTATGACCTGATTTATAACGGTTATCCGGAAACGGAAGCCGAATTTCAAAAAGTAACCGGTGCCGACAGTATACACGATGTTTTTTTGATTGCTCCGCTCAAGGCGCATATCTTTGACCCGGAGTACACCAAGTTGATCAATGCTACCAAACTGCGCAACAGCTGCATGCTGCGTATTATCGACTTAATGAGCCTGACACGTGCCTCCGGCAAACGCAATAGCCGCCGGGGGCGTATTTCCTACGCCAATTTGGGCATCAACCAAATGGGCGCGGTATACGAAGCTCTGCTCTCCTACCGTGGCTTTATCGCACAGCAGGATTTATACGAGGTCAAACGCGCCGGAGTTGACTTCAATGAACTGGATGTCGGCTATTTTGTTTCTGAATCTGATTTGGCACAATATACAGAAGAGGAACGCGTCCGCTATGCGTCTGGCAACAAAAAGGGCAAGTTGCGCATGTATGCCAAAGGCACATTCATCTACCGCTTGGCTGGCCGCGAACGGGAAAAATCCGCTTCTTACTATACGCCGGAAGTTCTAACCAAATGCCTTGTCAAATATGCCCTGAAGGAATTGCTGAAAGACAAATCTGCGGATGACATTCTGCATCTAACCATTTGTGAACCTGCCATGGGCAGCGCAGCATTCTTGAATGAAGCGATCAATCAGCTTGCAGAAGCCTATATTTCTCGTAAAGAGCAGGAAACCGGAGAGATCATCGGCTACGAAGAACGTTTTAACCAGCTGCAAAAGGTCAAAATGTTCATTGCCGACCGCAATGTATACGGCGTTGACCTGAACCCTGTGGCCGTGGAACTGGCCGAGGTTTCTCTGTGGCTGAACACCATTTATCCTAATGGATTTGTGCCGTGGTTCGGTACCCAGCTGGTCAACGGCAATTCCCTGATTGGTGCCCGGCGGCAGTGCTACCGCGTGAGTTCCCTGCAAGCCACCAGCAAAGGTCTGCGCTGGTATGAAAAAGCCCCGGAGCGTGTTCCCCTTGGCACCGAGCGCAAGCGCGGCAAGTTGTCCACACAAATCTATCATTTTCTGTTGGGCGACCCCGGTATGTGCAGTTATACCGACAAAGTCATCAAACAGCTGGAGCCTGCAAAAATCAAGTTTTTGAACACCTGGAACAAGGCATTTACTGCTCCTTACTGTGACGATGATATCGAAACGCTGAAAAAACTCTCCAAGACGATTGACAAGCTCTGGAAAGATCAGATTTCTCTGCGTCAGCAACTGAAGCAGCAGACGCACGACAGCCTGTCTGTGTTCAAATTCAATGATGATGAACCGGACTCCCATACTTCCATCCGCACCAAAGATCAGATGCTGCGCACCATGTACCGTTCCGAGAATGCCAAAAATGCTGGTGCTTATGCTCGTTTAAAATTTGCGATGGATTACTGGTGCGCCCTGTGGTTCTGGCCCATTGACAAGGCTGATCTTTTGCCCAGCCGCAGCGAATTTCTGAATGATATGTACATGATCTTGGTGGGGCTGTACTCCACCAACAGTGATTCCCAGCAGCTTTCCATGCTAGAAGATGCAGACGAAGAAGATACTGACATCCTGCTTCAGGTCAACTTGGACGAACTGTGCGCCCTTTTGCCCCGGCTGAGGCTGGCTCGCACAATAGCACAGCAGAATCACTTTATGCATTGGGAGCTGGAGTTTGCTGATGTATTTGCCGAGCGCGGCGGTTTTGACCTGATGATCGGTAACCCGCCGTGGATCAAGATCGAGTGGAACGAACAGGGCGTGCTGGCGGATGCCAATCCCATGTTTGCTGTAAAAAAACTGACCGCTACCCAGACCACCCATGAACGGCAGACGGCACTGGAAAATGCACATACGCACAGCATGTATTTTGCAGAGTATGAAATGCTTTCCGGCGAACAGAACTTTTTGAACGCCGTGCAGAATTATCCTGCCCTGAAAGGACAGCAGACGAATCTGTTTAAATGTTTTCTTCCACTCTCGTGGGAGAAAACGAATGAAAGCGGCATTGCCGCTTTCGTACACCCTGAGGGCGTCTACGACGACCCGAAGGGTGGTCCACTGATGGTGTCATTCGACACCATCAGTAACCTCTACGATGTTAAAAGCATCGTAGAGTGTTACCAAGGCGAAGCCTCCGCGCCGATTCCAGGCATCAAGGATGCCAATGGCGACTGGAATATTACCGGCCATCCTGACCGTATCATTCATGTTACGCAGCGCGAATTAGAAGTTTTTGCCAAATTGTTTGATGGCAATGATAAGTGGCCGCAGGCACGGCTTCCCGTTTTGCACGTTCGAAGTTTAATTGGAGCCTTAAGTTGCATCGCAAGTCAGACGCAGTACATTTCTGATATAAAAACCGAAATTTTTGGCTCCGAAATGTGGCATGAAACAAATGCACAAAAAGATGGCACTATGGTTCGAAATGTACATTTTCCAGAAAGTCTTACTGATATGATTATTTCCGGACCTCATATTGCAGTTGCAAATCCTTGTTTCAAAACATCTCGAAGCATTTGTCGCCTTAACTCCGATTATGATAATATAGACTTAACTTCGATATCTGATTCATATTTACAACGTTGTAATTATCAGCCATATTGTGCGCCCGAAGAATATGAGGAACGTGCACCACTAACCCCATGGAATTGTAAAAACTATTACAGCTACCGCATTGCTATGCGAAATATGTTTAATCAAGGCGGAGAACGAACCTTAATGTCTGCCATTATTCCGCCGAAAGTCGGCCATGTTCACGCTGTTTACGAACTCGGCTTCAAAAATGATGTTGACACAGCACTAATGAGTGGTCTGATGGAATCTATTCCGTATGATTTCTACATAAAAGCAACCGGAAAGGGCTCTGGAGGCATCGGCGTTTTAGGCGGCCTTCCGATTATCCGCAGTATTTATAGTATCCGTATCATCCTTACCACTTTACTGCTTAATTCGCTCAATGAATATTACGCTCCCCTTTGGAAAAAATGTTGGAATGTTGTCTGGCCTTTCACTACTTGGTCCAAATCCGACCCTCGCCTCTCCCCTGCTCGCTTCACTTCTTTGACCTCGGAGTGGACATGGGACACGCCCTTGCGCACGGACTATGAGCGGCGGCAGGCTCTGGTAGAAATTGATGTACTTACCGCCATGGCACTGGGCATGACCCTGCAGCAGCTCAAGACCATTTACCGCATCCAGTTCCCCGTGCTGCAAAGCTATGAGGCCGATACATGGTACGATGCCAATGGCCGCATTACATTTACCAACAACCGCAGCCTGACCGGTGTAGGCTTCACCCGCCCGGAGTGGGAAAATGCCGGTGCTGTGCAGCCAATCAAGCGCGGCGATGCTCCGTGGGACGGTATTATGAAGCATGCTCCGGCCGGTTATGTGTTTGCCCGTACCATTACGGATGACACCATGCCTGGCGGCCCGGTACAGCGCACCATTGAGTATGCAGCACCCTTTGACCGCTGTGACCGGGAGCAGGATTATGAAACCGCGTGGAAGTTCTTTGAGGAAAAGTATAAAGAATAATAGGCCTATAATTTGATTGGAGGCATCAAGTTGTCCAAGAAAAAAGAGTGTTCCAACCTTGAAACACGCACTATGAATGTCACCATGTCCCAAGATGACTTCAAAAAATTAGATAGCGGTGAACTGCGCTCCAATCATGGACTCCGCGATAGTTCTGGTCATATTAAGGCTTCTCTTGATATTTCTTATATTTCAGAAAATGAACTTCCTCAACGTGAGGTAGTCCGCACGGAAACCGTATATAAAGAGTCTCCTGTCCCATCCCCCACGGCGCAGGCTCTTACTGGAACCACAATGGAAATTTTGGGCGACATCCTTAGCGACCCAGAAGTTAAAAAGTCCATTTCTGACCTTATTCACGTACTCTGGCACTATAAGGTACAACCAAAAATTCAAGATACTATTGATAGAATCAAAGGCATCTCACAACCGCAACCCCCTCGCTCTGAACAAGTTTTTCAAACAAAAGCAGAACAAATTCTATCTTCACAAACTATTGTTCCGGATTCAAAAGATACTTCATTTGAGCCTATTCCTGTCACAAATGAACAGGCTGCATTTTTGTTAGCCAAGACTAAAGAATCCGCATCCGAATTAACCCGATTGATTTATCTTCTTTCCAATATCGTAGTCAAGGATGATATAACAGCCGAAGAATACAGTCTGGAGCAATCTTATATTAAAGAGTTGCTCAGTGAATCCTCTGTGTCAACGATGACTTTTCTTCTTCAAAATCGTCAACTTGGTATTATTGACGATAAAACCGCACTTCTTTTTTCTGATGTTCTTGAGGGATATGTCGGTGACGGTCAACAGCGCATTCCTCTCTCCATCGACAAGATATCCAATCAATAATTATAGGAGTATATTGCGATATGTTACCCTCAATTCTTGCCAGCCAACTCGAAAAAGGCATTGGTGATTACATCGAAACTACATTTCCCATGAGCAACGCTCCCTTCAAAGGTTCCGTTGCAGAAATGCTTGCTCAGAAAGGCTCTGTTTATCATGAACCTTATCTTGCCGTGCGTCTGCCCTTCCGTGTTGCAAAGGAAATGCCAACCTGCTTTGAGGCAATTCACCCTGCATATCTTCCCTATGTTCATCAGCAAAAAGCGTTTGAACGACTGACTGGCAATGACGGCCGTTCTACACTGATTGCAACCGGCACAGGCTCCGGCAAAACTGAATGCTTCTTGTACCCCATTCTGGAATACTGTTACCAGCACCGTGGGGAGTCTGGCATCAAGGCGCTGATCATCTATCCTATGAATGCCCTTGCCACCGATCAGTCCAAGCGAATTGCAGAACTGATTCATAACAGTCCCGAACTGCGCGGCAATGTAACTGCCGGTATGTATGTTGGCGGTCTGGAACGCACTCCGTCCCGCACCATGAGTGAGCATGGCATCATTACTGACCACGAGACTCTGTTGAACAGTCCGCCGGATATCCTGCTGACCAACTATAAAATGCTGGACTATCTGCTTGTGCGCCCCAAAGATGCCCTGCTTTGGAAGCAGAATAATCCAGAAACGCTAAAGTACATTGCAGTGGATGAGCTGCATACCTTTGATGGTGCACAAGGCACCGACCTTGCCTGCCTGCTGCGCCGTCTCAAGCGCCGCCTTGGTATCTATGATGGGTACCTCTGCTGCATTGGCACCTCTGCTACCATGGGTTCCAAGGAAAATAACGGTGCCATCCTGAATTATGCCGAGGAGATCTTTGGTGAGCCATTTGAACGAGATGCCGTCATCACCGAGGATCGGCTCAGTGCCGATGAGTTTTTTGCTGGACAGTCGACCTCATTCTTTGCCTTGCCTTCCGCAGATCAGACTGCACAGCTGGTAGCTCTTGCCGAAGAGGACGATCCTTCCGCCTATCTTCAGTGCGCGGTAAAGGCATGGTTCCCGGATTTTTCGCAGGACGTTCTATCCGACAGTGGCCGCATTGAACTGGGCCGGGTTCTTCTGCAGCATGTATTCCTACAGTCTGTTCTACACCTAACGGAGGGCAATTACTATCAGGTTTCCCGCATTGTGGAAGCGTTGGCACCACATTATCCGGCACTGAATGAATTATCCGATGCTTCTGCCGCGCTCAACTCGCTCTTTGCACTGGTTTCTCATGCGCGCACCGGTAAGCCGCGAAAATTACGCCCGTTCCTGAATGTACAGGTGCAGCTTTGGATCCGGGAACTGCGGCGCATCGTTGCCAAGGTCGATGCGGAGCACATCACTTATAAAATTGCGCATGATCTGAACCGACAGCAGGCCAAACAGCACCTGCCCGTTGTCAACTGCCGTGACTGCGGCATCACCGGCTGGGTCACGATCCTGAACGAGCGTCAGAACGCCACCATTGTCAATCTTGAAGCGTTTTACAACCAATATTTTAAAGCAGATGAAAAAGTCGTGATGCTTTTCCCTCATCCGCATGAAAATGTTCCCACCGGAATGCTGCCTGCACGCATCTGTCCAGACTGCCTGCAGGTAAAACTGGGGATCGACGGCAGCAGCGAATGTGCCAGCTGCGGCACCCGCATGGTGGACATTCTGATTCCCAGTCCGATTCGGACAACCGGCCCGAAGCAGCATAAGCAGTACATCTGCCCCTGCTGCGGCAGCCGCCGGGGACTTTCTCTGATGGGTGTACGCAGTGCCACGGAGATCAGTGCCAGTATTTCTCAAATGTTCGCTTCCCGCTTCAACGATGATAAAAAGACGCTTGCCTTTTCCGATAATGTGCAGGATGCTGCTCATCGCGCTGGATTTTTCAATTCCCGCACCTGGCGGTTTGGTCTGCGCACGGCAATTCAGCGTTATTGCGCAGAATGTGGTTCAGGTCAAAGCCTTGCTGATTTTCAGGCCGGGTTTGTGGATTACTGGCACCTGCACATGACCGATGAAGAATTTGTCAGCTTTTTTATTCCGCCCAATCTAACCTGGAAGCGTGCATACGAAGAAATGACGCAAAATCGTAAGCTCAGTGATGACAAGCAGGCGCATATTTTGATGCATGAGATTGAGCAGCGCATCCAGTATGAAATCATGCTGGAATATGGTCTTACCAGTAAAATTGGACGCACTCTGGAACGGTCGGCTTGCTCGGTTCTTTCCTTTTCTCCTGAGGATATTGAGCAGATTGCTGCAGCAGTCCAGCTGCGTGTTGTTAACGAACTGGGTATCATGTCTCGGGAAGACCGCATAATCTTTCAGCGCATGGTCATCGGTTGGCTGAATCTACTCCGGTGCAATGGTGCTTTTAAAGATGTTGTTTTTGATGAGTACACCATCAATGATGGCAAAAGCTATATGCTTTCAAACGACCGCAATCGCTGGCTGCCCGGTCAACAATCCGGGCGTAATATTCCTCGTTTTATAGCTGAATACCTTGGAAAAAGCCATCCTACTTCTGAGTTTGATTTACCATCTTCGCGCCGTTACACAGACTGGATTGCTTTCTGCTGCACAGAATCAATTCTTGACGAGCTCAATTTCCGTGCTATCAGCAAGCTGATTCTGGAAGAATCTGTGAAGAACGGCATTGTCGTATCTGTGCCTTCTTCCGCAAACTATAAAGTCTATGGCCTGAACAAGAGCCGTGTCTTCCTTACAAACGATGTTATCCAGCTGCGCTGCGAACATTGCGGTGCGGTGTATTCGTTTTCTGCCGAAAGCCTGCCGCTGTGGGAAAATGCGCCCTGTCCTCGGTCTGCCTGTGGCGGTAAACTTGTCGAATATAAATCATCCGGCATCAATTACTATGGCCGACTTTACAGCACCGGCGATCTGGCGCGCATCAATGCACGGGAGCATACTGGCCTGCTGGAACGCCCAGATCGTGAGCAACTGGAGAAGGATTTTAAGCGTAGCAAGGAAAATCGTTCCAACTGGGACCCCAATGTTCTCTCCTGTACCCCCACTTTGGAAATGGGTATTGATATTGGTGACCTTTCCACGGTCATCCTGTGCAGTATGCCGCCTGCACAAAGTCAGTTTCTGCAGCGTGTTGGCCGTGCCGGACGCAAAGACGGCAATGCTCTGACCTTGGCAATTGCAAATGCGCGGCCACATGACCTCTATTTTTACGCAGATCCTTTAGAGATGATCTCCGGTTCGGTCACACCACCAAAAATCTTCCTGCGCGCTTCCGCTGTATTGGAACGGCAGTTCATGGCTTTTTGCATGGATTCTTGGGTGCGGAAAGGCATTCCTGATGATGCTATCCCCGATAAGGTCGGTATTATTCTGAAGAAACTGGATGCGCGGCCTTCCGATATGTTCCCTTTCAATTTTCTCAACTACGTGCAGAGTACACTTTCCCGGCAGATCAACTCTTTTGTCCAGATGTTTTCCGCTTATCTGGACGAAAGCTCCAAGGAAGAGCTGCAAATATTTGCCCGCGGCACTGGAACCACAGAAAGTTCCATGCACATTAAAATTCTGGATGCCTTTGAAAGTTTGAAGAAGCAGCAAAACAGCCTGCACAACAGCGTAAATTCCCTGAAGGTCATGATCCAGCAGCTGGAAAACAAGCCCAAAGACAGTTCTTACGACGAAGAGATCAAGGAACTAAAGGGCGAGGAAGCGGCTCTATTGACCGTTTTGCAGGAGATCAGCAAAAAGAACGTTTTCAACTTCTTGTCCGATGAGGGATTGCTGCCCAACTATGCTTTTCCGGAGGCTGGGATCATTCTGCGGGCGGTTCTCTACCGAAAGTCCGATGAGGAACTTCCGTCTGCCCGAAAAAAGTATGAAAAGCTCGTCTATGAATACAACCGCTCCGCTTCCTCTGCCCTCAGTGAGTTTGCACCGAGCAACAGTTTCTATGTGGATGGTCGCAAACTGACGATCGATCAGGTAGACCTGACAACTGCTCAGAGTGCCCTTTGGCGTCTGTGTCCAAACTGCTCTCATGCGCAGCTTGAAACAGCTGGCCGGAACACAGCAGCCTGTCCTCAATGCGGAAGCCCCGCTTGGGCCGATTCCGGTCAGATGCGCAACATGCTGAAAGTGCAGATGGTCTACTCTAACATGGACTACGCCAAGAGCTTGATTAGTGATGAAAGCGACGACCGCTCTAATATCTTTTATTGCAAGCAGCTCCTTGTAGACGTAGATGAGGACCATGACATCTCCTGTGCCTATCGCATGGACAATGAGGAATTTCCCTTTGGTTACGAATTTGTCCGTAAAGCAACGCTGCGGGAGATCAACTTTGGCGAGAGTGACCTGACAGGTGAAAAGTTATCGATTTCTGGTGTCGAGGAAGTGCGCAAAGGGTTCCGGATCTGCAAATATTGTGGTAAGATTCAGACTGACAGCAAGCCGAATAACCACAGCTATTCCTGTAAGACACGCAAAATCCCTGCGCTCTCACAGGCCGATGCCTATGAAGAATGTCTGTTTCTGTATCGTGAATTCAGCACAGAGGTTCTCCGACTTCTGATTCCCGCTACGACGATGAACTCTTCTTCCGTCCGGATGGAATCCTTTGTTGCGGCCTTCATGCTTGGTATGAAAGAATATTTTGGCAATGTCGATCACCTCCGGGCTGCTGTCAGCGAAGTACCCGTCCCGGATGCCGACTATCGCAAACAGTATCTCGTGATCTACGATTCGGTTCCCGGCGGCACGGGATATCTGAAGCAGTTGATGCATGAAAAAGATTCTTTGATTCAGATTTTTGAAAAAGCCCTTCATGTTATGGAAACCTGCTCCTGCAAAGACGATCCGCAGAAGGACGGCTGCTATCATTGCCTATATGCGTATCGCCAGAGCCAGCAGATCGGTAATATTTCGCGTGCAACTGCCATTCGGCTGTTGAAAACGATTCTTTCCGGTAAAGACCATATCCAAAAAATCGATATGATCAGCAGTATTCCTGTAAACCCGCTGTTTGAAAGCGAATTGGAATCGCGCTTTTGGGAAGCGATCCGTCTAAAAGTTGGTGCTGCAAATATCAGTGACACCGTAAGAAACGGAAAACACAGTTATTATCTCAAACTGAAGCACTCTGCTTGGGAACTTGAACCTCAGGTTTCACTGGGTCCAAGCAACGGTGTATCCGTTCCCTGTAAACCAGATTTTGTGTTCTGGCCTGTAGCCGCGCCCGGACACAAGCCCCTAGCGGTGTTTACGGACGGCTTCCTATATCACAAGGATATCGTTTCCGATGACACCATCAAACGTGAAGCACTCCGCCGCAGTGGGCAGTTCCGGGTCTGGTCCCTGAGTTTTAAGGATGTTCAGAACGTTTTTATCCCGCAGGGGGATTACGCCACTTCTGTTTTAGCGGTCGAAAAAATGCCGCTCGGCAAGGTGATGTACCGTTCCGAAGTACGAAAGCTCCATGCAGAGGTACTTGATCCTGCAAAGCTTTCTGCGTTTGACCTCTTGATTGCCTACCTGAATCTGCCGGATGCCGAAACGATCTTCCACGCACAGGCACACGCTTATGCACTTTCTCTGCTGTATCCGGCATTCATCAAGAACAATGCGGCATTCGATCAATGGCATCAGGTCTTTCAGGATGTGAACGATCAATTGCATTTTACAGATTCCAGTTTCCGCTTTGGGCTGACCGCTTATGGAGCGTGGGTCCCTCGTGCTGTAAATTCTCATCTGGCTCTCTATGCAGGCATTTCCGCTGCATCCATGAAAGCAGATGGTGCTGTTACCGTCTTTGCCGTCCTGAACGATGACAAGAACAGCCGCACAGATAAATACGAACCGGAGTGGAACGGTTTCTGGCAGTTTTTCAATCTGATGCAGTTTGCCTCAGAATTTGCTGCCGTTTCTTCTACCGGGCTCAGGCGCATGGACTATCTCGCACTTCCCGTTTCCCAGAGCAGCTGTTCTTCGGCGGAAGCCTCTTCCACACCCGATTCCGGATGGAATTCCATCGGTGAATTGCTATTTGACGAAGATGCGAAAGCATTCGCTGCCTTGGCACAGAAAAGCGGTATCCCAGCACCTGCTGAAGATTTCATTGGATTTGAGGCAGCTGGTGCAGATGGAAATGTCATCGCAACGATTGAAATTGCTTGGCCGGACAAGAAATTGGGATTTATGACTTTTGAACAGTCCATTGATCGAGAAAAGATGGAGCATCTCGGCTGGAAAATATACACCGCAGCCGATCTATCTGGTCTTGATTTAAGCAATCTATTGGGAGGAAAGAACGTATGACAACTGCAAAAGTCGCAATTTCCGCTGATTTTTTGACGGCCTTTGCACACCTTCCCCGTCAGGTGCAGGGCAAAGTTACCGAACTTGTCAACAAATTCCGGAATGACCCTGCTTCGCCGGGAATTCACTACGAAAAGATAAACTCTTGTATCGATAAAAAAATATATTCCATTCGTATCGATGATGCCTACCGCGGCATTGTCGTTCGTCAATCCGAAGTTTATCTGCTTTTATGGGTCGATCATCACGATGAGGCCTACCAGTGGGCCGCCCGAAAACGCTGTGAAGTAAACCCGAACACCGGTTCACTTCAGGTTTTTGATGTACAAACGGTTTCCGAACCGATCGCAGCACACAGTCAGCCGCTTCTGTTTTCTGCTTTCAAAGACGCGGATCTGCTTCGGCTGAGTGTTCCTGAAGCGCTGCTGCCTTATGTCCGCAGCTTTGAAACAAAAGAACAGTTTTATCAGGCGCGATCTTCCTTCCCGGCAGATGCATACGAATATCTCGCCTGGCTTGCAGAAGGCTTTTCCATGGAAGAAGTTCTGGAACTTGCTAACGAAGAATGCAATACCTCTCCCGCAGCACAGGATTTGTCGGCAGCATTGGAACAGCCCATTACCATGCGGTCCTTTGTCGTCGTGGAAGGGGAAGACGAACTGCGCCGCATCATGGCTGCACCGCTTGAAAAATGGCGTGTTTTTTTACATCCGGCTCAGCGAAATCTGACGCAGAAAAATTACTCTGGCCCTGTTCGTGTTCTGGGTGGTGCAGGAACGGGAAAAACGGTTGTCGCTCTGCACCGCGCTAAATATCTGGCATCTCAATGCACCGGGCAGCAGCGTATTCTTTTTACGACCTATACGGCGAACCTCGCCGCAGATATTCAGGAAAATCTCCGCAAGATCTGCTCGATCGAGGAACTACGCAAAATTGAAGTCATTCATCTTGACGCATGGGTCAGCCGCTTTATGCGCGAGTCCGGCTTTTCTTTCCAGATCGGCTACGATGACGCCTTGGCTCCTATATGGGAAAAGGCGCTCTTTCTTGCAAACACGGAACTGCCTTACGACGTTTCTTTTTATCAGGAAGAATGGAATCGGGTCGTGATTTCACAGGAGGCGATTACGCGTGACCAATATCTGAAAGCCTCCCGAAACGGCCGCGGCACACGGCTGGACCGCAGAAAGAGGCTTCTTGTATGGCAGGTTCTGGACAACTACCAAAATCTGATGAAAGAGCATCAGATTCGCGACATCAATACTGCCATGTATGAGTGCACAAAACTTTTACAGGGCAGCAGTGTAAAATCGCAGTATGCCCATATCATTGTAGACGAAGGACAGGATCTAAGCGATAACGCATATCGCCTGATTCGTGCTCTGGCCGGCCCGGAACACGCAAACGATCTTTTTATCGTGGGTGATGCGCATCAGAGGATCTATCGGAATCGGCCTATCTTATCGAAATGCGGTATCAATGTCCGCGGCCGAAGCAGTATTTTAAAGATCAACTATCGCACCACAGAGGAGATTCGGCATAGTGCATTCTCCTTCTTAGAGGGCCTCTCTTTTGACGATTTGGATGAAAGTACCGATAGCGGAACCCAATGCCAATCTTTGACCCACGGAGAACCTCCTATCATTCGGAATTTCCCGGATGCAAACGCAGAATTCAACTTCATTTATACTGAAATCCGGAAGCTACAAAATTCTGGTATTTTGCTAAAGGAGATTTGCATCGTTGCGCGTACAAAGAACCTTACAAACGATTATCTGTCCCTGCTGACAAAGGCCAGCATCCGTTCTTACGCAATCAAACGGAATCAACCTGACAATCGAAACTTTGATGGAATTCGTGTCGCAACCATGCATCGTGTGAAGGGGCTCGAATTCAAATACGTCTTTATTGCTGCCCTCAATCACCGCGTTGTTCCTCTAGCTGCTGCCATCAATCACATGGATCCAATCTCCGAAAAAGAATCCATCACATCCGAAAAATGTCTGCTTTATGTGGCTATGACACGCGCGCAAAAGGGAGTTTACATCACAAGCTATGGTACTTGCTCTCAGTTCCTACATCAATCTGACTGAAATACTTTCTATATGTAATTCCTCTACTTCTTTTTGTTGAATTTTTGGCCTACCCATGGTAATATTGAATTACCATTACAAGGAGGATTTCCTATGAAACTCACAAGCCTCTATGTGCATGACTTCAAGGGCTATAGAGAACATCAATTTGATTTGCTGGGAAAAAGCACCGTCCTTTTCGGTGTAAACGGTGCTGGCAAATCAACCGTTCTGACAGCCATTAATTATTTAATGTGGCCAGTTTTGAACCGTTTAAGCAACACTCAGGGAATTGCTTTCCGCTCCTTAAATACAGAATCTGTTCATGCTGGCTTTGGAATGATGAACCTTGGTGCTGATTTCAGCCTGGCTGGTGAAACCTTGTCTTTAAGAAAAGATTATATTAAAGCCAAGCCCGGAAAAGCTCCACGAGTAATTCCATACAAGGATTTATACGATTCTTTTGTTGAAAAATTTACAGCAACTTATCTCTCTGAGGGATCAGAAAACAATATGCCCATTTTCGTCAATTATGGAACCAATCGTTCCGTCCTTGACATTCCTCTTAGAATTCGTACCAATCATGAATTTTCGCAGCTGGCAGCTTTAGAGCGAGCCAGCGAGAATGAATTGGATTTTCGTTCCTTTTTTGAGTGGTTTCGCAATCAGGAAGACATCGAAAACGAAACAAAAACAGAAACCAAAAATTTCGATTATGAGGATGTTTCTTTAGGGTGTGTCCGCACAGCTGTCTGTTCTATGTTGGATAATGTCTCCGACCTAAAAGTTAAACGTAGTCCCCTGCGCATGACAGTCAAGAAGAATGGTCTAGAAATGCGCGTTGATAATCTTTCTGATGGTGAGAAATGTACCCTCGCTCTCTTTGGTGACTTAGCTCGTCGTATTGCTCTGGCTAACCCTTCTCGCAGCAATCCACTTGAGGGAGAAGGTATTGTACTCATCGATGAGATTGAACTTCATATGCACCCTTCTTGGCAGCGAAAAATTCTCGGTGCATTAAAAAGTACTTTTCCGAACATTCAATTTATCATCACAACGCATTCTCCTCAAGTGATAAGCGAAGTAGATGACAGTTACAATCTTTTCGGTCTGAAGCAGGAAAATGACGATGTAATCGTTAAACCCTATAATGTGCATGGATGGGATACCAACGGAATTCTGCATAGCGTAATGCATACCACTGAGCGTCCCGAAAATGTTGTACGAGCATTTGAAGCATTCGATAGCGCCATCGAATGTAACCTTGAAGAAGCATCTAAAATTCTTCAGTATCTGAAAGAAACTGTTGATCCCAACGATCCAAAGTTGACAGAGTGTGAAGTTCGTTTCGATTTGGAGAATCGCTGAGGATTAACTATGATTAAAATCAATAAAGGTATTGAGCCTGTAGAGCTTACGAAATACAAACAACAGCCTAATGCATCCTACCGAGATATGCATGGTGCTCCCTCAGGAAAAAGTAATTCCGATGGAACTCCCATCGATGTTTATACTATAGTTCTGAATCGTCTAATTCAGGAACAAGGGTGTATTTGTGCTTATTGCATGTGTCGAATTCCAGAAAAAGGAAAGAAAGCAACGATTGAGCATATTGACCCACAGAGTGCCACTTCTGAAGAGAAAGCCTTAGATTATCGGAACATGCTTGCTGTATGTAATGGAAATCGTGATGCTCACAATGACAAAGAAAAATCCTGCGATGCACATCGCAAAAATGCTCCTTTAAGCGTCAATCCATTAAAATCAGATACATTATCTTCTCTCAAATATCTATCCAATGGCGAAATAACTGCCTCTGACGATGCTATTAAGAAAGACCTCTGTGATACTCTCAATCTAAACTGCTCAGAAAGACGCATCCCGGAAAACAGAAAGGCCGCCTTAACTGCATACCTTCGGGTCTTTGTCGCCAAACATCCCACCGGCGATATTAAAGAATCTTGCCGACGGGAGTTAGAAAAATATCAACAGGAATCCCCCAAAATGCCATACGTTGGTATTATTTTGGATTGGCTTACTCGCCATACCCAATAGTATACCTCTTACATCTCTTATTGAGCATTGGGGCAGTGGTATTCCGTGCATCATGGGAAAAGTCAAAGCCTATGGTCTTCGAGATCCAGAATTTATCGGCGGTGAAGTTGATTTGCGTATCAATATCTATCATAACCAACTGAATGCCGCCAGTGCTGCTCAGGACATTCCTCAGCATATGTGAGTGCCGACAAACAATGAGCAGTGCCGAGAAAGTGCCGACAAATGAACAAAAGCGGCAAATTTACAACTATGTCCTCGAAAACCCATCCATTACAACTACCCAAGCTGCTACTTTGTTAAACATCGGGCAGCGTCGCGCACGAAACCTTTTGATTAAAATGGTAGATGATCGGTGGCTAAATAAGGAAGGTGCTTCTCGCAGCACTGTTTATGTAATCAACCATGACACTGTGTAATGTTCCTCTGTTCCCCAGAACGACCGCTCAATCTGCTCTTTCCTCCCCTTTCCCTCACACCCACATCGCATTGTTCCCAAGAACGAAGCCTGAAAATGTACGATTATGACATCAATTTGCAGGTGTCGAGCCATTGCGAGTGTATCACGGCATTAACTCGCATGAAACCTTGATTTCTAGCACTTTCAAGGTTTGAAGAGCAGTAATTTTCCACCTTTGAACCGGCTCCAGATCAGTCAGAATAATCTTCACCGTCTCCTAGAACTACAAACAAGAAAACCGCCCTGCCGTATAGCTACGACAGAGCGGTTTTCTGCTGTATGGACTCGAAGGGAGTCGAACCCTCGACCTTTCGGATGCGAACCGAACGCTCATCCCAACTGAGCTACGAGCCCTCAACTGTCCTCTGACCACTAGAGCCAGAGGACATCGTTCATTTTGACTTTATTATTTTACTGCTTCTGGAATCATTTGTCAAGAGTTTCTACCTTCCGGCGAAGCAGACTCATGGGGGGCAGCTCCGGGGTGGGGATGGTGTACTTTTCCATGGCGTGGGGGGTGGATTCCACGCTCTCCCCTGCCTCGTTTTTGATCCACTCCGGGTGCAGCGGGATGCTGCGCCCATCCGGGCAGAGCACCTCCAACGTATCCCCAAGGCTCCATTTGCCGCGCTGCTGGCAGGAGGCAACACCATTCTCCCAGCTTTCCACAGTGCCCACAAACTCCCACTCACGGATATAAGTAGCGCTGTCGGTTGCCTGACGGGCCTGGTCGCGGCCAAAGTAAAAGCCCGGGGAGTAGTGCCGGTGGCTGGTACGGGTCAGCTCGGCCAGAACATCATCGCTCAGCTCAAAGTTATCGTTGAGCGGGTCGGCCAGATACTGATCCAAAGCCTTGCGGTAGGCGGCGGTGACGCTGGCGACATAGTAGAACGTCTTGGCGCGGCCCTCGATCTTCAGGCTGTCCACACCTGCCTTGCAGATGAGGTCGATGAAGGGGGCGGTGCACAGATCGTTTGCATTGAGGATATAGCTGCCGTTCTCATTTTCGCCGATCTCATACAGCTGGCCCGGGCGGGTCTCCTCGCTCAGGTAATACTTCCAGCGGCAGGGCTGGGCGCACTGGCCCCGGTTGGCATCCCGGCCTGCCATGTAATTGGAGAGCAGGCACCGGCCCGAAATGCTCATGCACATGGCTCCATGGACAAACGCCTCGATCTCCAGCTCCGGCGGGGTCTTATCGCGCAGGGTGGCGATATCCTGCAGGCTCATCTCACGAGCAAGCACCACACGCTTTGCACCCATGTTGTAAGCGGCACGCGCAGCGGCCCAGTTGGTGATGCCGGTCTGGGTGGACATGTGGACATCGATCTCCGGGGCGAACTGCTTACAGGCTTCCAGCACGCCCAGATCGGCCACGATAAAGGCATCCACACCGGCGGTGGCAGCAGCCTTGATGGCTTCGGGCAGACGGTCAGCTTCCTCATTGGTGGGCAGCGTGTTCATGGTCAGATAGACCTTGCGGCCACGGGCATGGGCATAGATCACACCCTCGGCCAGCTGCTCCGGCGTAAAATTGGCAGGTGCCGACCGCATACCGAACTCCGGCAGGCTGCAATAAACAGCGTCTGCTCCATAGTTGATGGCATAACGCAGGCGCTCCAAGTCGCCTGCCGGGGCCAGCAGTTCCGGGATCTGTAACATAAAATCGTCCTCTCTTTTTAACACCCTCTCTATCATCGCTGACGCGATGCCGCCTCATCGGATCGGTTTCTGCAAACCTGACTCCGGAGCCGCAATTGGCACTCCCCTTTGGGAGAGCTTTCAGCATAGCGGACTGAGAGGGACTTACTTCTTCAAACTCTGATTGACCTCAGCCGCTTTCCGGCAGTTGGCCTGATGTTCAGCATAGGTCTTGGCGTAATAGTAGTGACCGGAAAGGTCCGTAACAAAGAAATAGCAGTCCCGGACTTCCTCATCGCACTGAGGTGCCAGAGCAGCCTGGATCGCGGCAAGGCCCGGGTTCGAGATGGGCCCGGCGGGCAGGCCGGTGCAGGTGTAGGTATCGTAGGCATTCCGGATGTTCTCGGGGATATCCTCCCAGCCGCCATAATACGGAGCCACCCAGTTCCAGAGGTAGTTGTTGTCCGCATCGCTCTGGACATAGCTGGAGGTGTTGCTCTGGAGCTTGGGGTAAGGCGAACCCTCGGCCAGACGGTTGCGGAACACCTGCGCCACATTGGAATCCTGATCGTTGCCCGCTTCCTCCTGCACAAAAGAAGCCAGTGTAATGACCTCGGGCAGGGTCAGCTCCTGCTTTTCCAGTTCCCTGTACATCTCGTCCGTAAACTGTTTATCGAAGTGTGCATAGAACGTTGCAACGTAATGATGCACGGTATCGTCCGTCAAAAACTCATAGGTGTCCGGAAAGAGGTAGCCCTCACACTTCATAAAGCGGTCGGGGGCATCGTCCGGGACATACTGCCAGAAGGTGTACTCACTGAAATCTCCGGTGTTGGCTTCTTCCAGAAACTCCTCGGCAGTACACAGACCGGCTTCCTCCATTTTCCGGGCAATTGCAATGGCGGTGGTACCCTCCGGGAAGGTCAGACGCACCGAATCCGCCTTGGCATACGTGGACAGCTCTGCGATCAGGCCATCGTAGGAATACCCGCCGGTTTGCAGCGTAAAATCACCGTACTGCAGTTTTCCGGCGGCACCCTTGTGCCCCACATACCAGCGGAACAGATAGGCCGAACGGATCACTCCAGCCTCCTTCAGCTCCTTTGCGATGGCAGCAACGCCGCTGCCCTGGGGGATGCTGACGGTCACCTCTGCACCGGGCTTTCCTCCATTGCCGTTGATCTCGTTATACGCAAACACACCTGCTACACCGACTGTCAGTACCAGCAGCAACAACACGGCCAACAGGATCTTCAGCACACTGCCTTTTTTCTTTTTCTGGTGTTTCTCTGCCATATCCACGTTCCTTTCAATCCATCATCAGGCGCATGTAGCTCTCCGAAACATCAAAAGGTTCTCCTTCAAAACGGATGAGGCCATACTCCTGCCGGGTTCCCTCGCCCAGGAACAGATTCTGGGCAGCCCCCACCGTGATGACGGCCTTTTCCACAATGACCTCTTTCTCCCGGGCGGCTTCCATCAGCACCTCGGCAGCACGGTCATTTTCCGCCATCATCTCCACAAAGTAAAGGGTATCCTCCCTGCGGAAATAGATGCCGTAGCCCTGCTCACTGGATACGATGGTTGCGCCACGGGAATACAGGTCCCGCAGAACTTCCCCCATCTGCTCCGGCGGCAGCTGAACGGTGTCGGGCCAGTATTTTGCCCGCAGCTCGCAGAGTTTTTTTGCCGTCACGGAATCGAATTCCGCCTGGCTCCACAGGTTGCGCTCCACCTCCCGGGGCAGGCAGCGCAGGGCAAAGGCTTTCTGGAAGCCTTTATCCTGCAGCAGCGTTGATTGTTCCGGGCTGGCGGGCACTGCCACCACAAAGCCTGCGCCCCGCAGTTTCTGCTGGGCGCACAGGGTATCCACCAGGCCCGCAAGGAGCAGGCTGCCCTGCCCGCACAAACCGAACAGATAGCTGCCCGGGCGGCCCTGCAGGGTCACCGGCACAGCCAGTGCCACAGCCTCAATGTGGTCGTTTTCCTCCGCGACGTAGACATTCTGCACCCCGGCAAAGCGTTCCACAGCGCCACGGACAAACTCCTCCGTGTCGCCGCGCTGGGCCTGCCACAGGGCCAGCACCTCCGCCCAATCGGACGGCTGCATCAAACGGTACATGATATAGGATGCCTCCTTTTGTTTCAAATAACAGCGAGAGCAAGAGTTCTGACCTCTTCCTGAATATCCTCAATGCTCCGCATCTTCTCCCCTGCCGTGCAGTGGACGGTATCCCAGCCGAGGTGAGCGGCACAGTATTCTGCCGCCCGGCGGCTACGGGCCAGATATTCGGTGTCCTTTTCATGGACATCCTTCTTGGTCTCGTCGCCATGGTAGCGGGCAGTCATCAGCCGCTGGCTCACCGCCGGATCAACCTGCAGATAGATCACTTTATCCGGTGCAGGCAGGCCCAGCAGGTGGTATTCATAGTCAAAAAGCCACTGCAGGAATGTGTCCCACTGCTCCGGAGGGAGCTTCGAGCACTGATGCACGGCATTGGAGGTGGTGTAGCGGTCAGCGATCAGGATGCCGCCTTCCTCATAGAACTTGCCCCAATCCGACTTATACCCCGCATAGCGGTCCACCGCATAAAAGCTGGATGCCGCGTAGGCGTTGACATCGTCAGGCTTGTCGCCAAACTGCCCGGCCAGATACATCTTGACCAGCGCACTGGAATCACTGTCATAATCCGGGAAGGTGATCTCTCTTACCAGATGATCCGTCACCGTCAGGTGCTTTGCCAGCAGCTTGGCCTGCGTGCCCTTGCCGCTGCCGTCCAGCCCTTCCAGAACGATCAGCTTGCCTTTGCTCATACACCAGCCTCCTGCTTAATGGCCTCATACTTTGCGCGGACTTCGGCAGTTCTGCCGCAGCACATCTTGCCCTCGGGGCAGGGGCCGCTGACACAGGCCGGGCCGGCCTTGGCAAAGATATGGGGTGCCACCGGGTAGACCAGCCGGAACATTTCCTCAGCCAGCTGACGGATCTCCCACTGAGCGCGGGAGCAGCAGCGCAGATGGAAGAAATTCTGCAGACTGCGGGCGTTCATGGTCACGACCATCTTCGTCTCGCAGGCGTTGGGCAGCACAAAGCGGGCATCCTCATTGGCCTGTTTGGAGGCCTTGGCGCGGGCCTGCTTTTCCGGCATTCCCTCCGCCATCAGGCGGGCAGTGTGGCCGTCCTCCAGCTTTTTTGCAAGGTCCAGGTAGCGTTTCGCATCCTCATCCATGCTCTCAAGAAAGGCTGCCTTTGCCTCAGGGATGGCCTCGATCTCCGGCGGGATGACATAGTGGAAGTCGTCCAGCCGGACATACCGCTGGCTCTGGACACTGAAGGATGCGATGCGGTGCCGGGTGATCTGGGCCAGCAGGGTGCGGCTCACACCCTCAATGCCAAAGGTGAAGCTGGCATGTTCAATGGGGCTGGCATGGCCCAAGTCGCTGAGCATGGTCAGGAACTTGGCCGTTTTCTCCTCGGTCAGGCCGTCCAGCAGGTCGGTGATATGGGCATCGGAGTAGCAGAGCTTGGCCGCTGCCGCCACCACCTTTTCCGGTTCCGGGGTATGTGCGATCAATCGAACGGTCATCATAGTTTTCTCATTCCTCCGTGATTTTCGTCAGCGGCGCAAAATTTGCCATGGTTTTCTTCACGCCGACCTTTTCAAAGTTGATCTCCACGATCTGGTCTCCGGCAGCGGCCTTGACCGCCAGCACCCTGCCCCGGCCAAAGACCTTGTGCTCCACAATGTCGCCCACCTCGTAATGTTTTGGGCCGGTGGATGCCGGGCGGGAAGCTGCCGGGCTCCCCGGAAAGCTCACGGGTTTGGACGCTGCCTTGGGGGCCGCGGGGCGGCCATAGCCCGCGCCAAAACCGGAGGAGCCGGACGCGTGCGGGGCGCTGCTTCCGCTGCCAAACCCGGAAGCACTGCTGCCACGGCCTGCATAACCGGAGCCGAAACCGCCGCGCTCAGAGGCATTGTATTCCCGGTTGAGGTAGCTGCCGCCGGTGCGGCCGCCGAAGCTGCTGGAATTGCGGCCCCAGCCGGACGCGCCGGAGTAGCCCGAGGCCCCGCCGGGAACGGTATCACTGTAACTGGAACCCCAGCCCATGGAAGAACGGCGTTCCAACGCCGGGCTGCGGGTCTCTTCTATATACTCAGGCTCGATCTCCCGCAGGAAGCGGCTGGGCTCGTTGCGCTGGGTGCGGCCGTAGAGCATCCGGGAGACGCTGTTGGAGATATACAGCTCTTTCTTGGCGCGGGTGATGCCGACATAGGCCAGGCGGCGCTCTTCCTCCAGATCAGCCTCGGAGTATTTGCTCATCTCGCTGGGGAACACCCCCTCCTCCATGCCGATGAGGAACACATAGGGAAATTCCAGACCCTTTGCGGAGTGGATGGTCATCAGGACCACCTGGTCAGCGCTCTCGTTGTAGCTGTCAATGTCGCTGATGAGGGCGATATCCTCCAGGTAGCCTTCCAGTGAAGCATCCTCGCCGTGCTGGTCGCAGTAGTTTTTGACGTTGTTGACCAGCTGGCCCAGGTTCTGCAGGCGGTCTGCCGCATCCTCGTGGCCCTTGGCCGCATCGGCTTCCAGCATGGCCTTGTAGCCGGTCACCTCAATGACATCCTGGGCAAATTCGTCCAGTGTCCTGGTTTCCAGCGATTCCTGCAGTTTTTCGTAGATCTGCCAGAATTTCAGCAACGGCATAACGGCACGACTGAGTTTGGCGTATGCATCCGCGTGGGAGATGACTTCCAGCATACTGATTCCCTGCTGGGCGGCAAGGTCAGCGATCACGTCAACAGTGGTATTGCCGATCTTCCGGGCAGGCTCGTTGATGATGCGGCGCAGGCGCACATCATCCCGGGCGTTCGCCACGATGGACATATAGGAGTGGATGTCCTTGACCTCTTTGCGGTCATTGAAGCGCTGGCCGCCCACGATCTTATGGGGAATGCCCGCGCGGGTAAAGTAGCTTTCGATGGGGGCCGACTGGGCATTCATACGGTAGAGCACCGCATGGTCCGCCAGATGCCCGCCCTCTTTCAGGTGCTCACCGATGACATCCGCAATGTGCATGGCTTCGTCCTGCTCATTCTCGGCAGTATAGACCTGCACCTTGTCGCCCTCGTCGTTCCGGGTCCACAGGGTCTTGCCCTTGCGCTCGGTGTTGTGCTGGATGACGCAGTTGGCAGCATTCAAGATATTGGAGGTGGAGCGGTAATTCTGCTCCAGACGGATGGTCTTGGTGCCGGGGAAGATGCGCTCAAAGTTCAGAATGTTCTCAATGGTGGCACCGCGGAAACGGTAGATGCTCTGGTCATCGTCACCGACAACGCAGATGTTCTTTTCCGGGCCGGTGAGCAGGCTGACCAGCCGGAACTGGGCCACGCTGGTATCCTGATACTCGTCCACCAGCAGGTAGCGGTACTTGTTCTGGTAGAACTCCCGCACATCCTCGTGCTCCGCCAGCAGCTGCACGGTCTGGTAGATCAGGTCGTCGAAGTCGAAGGCTCCTGCCTCCCTGAGCTTTTTTTCGTAGGCGGCGTAGACTTTGGCGGCAATGGCTCCCTTGGTGTCCCGCGCTGGGGTGCGCAGCGCCTCCTCCGGGCTGACCAGCTGATCCTTCCAGCGGCTCATCTGGTTGATGGCGCTCTTGATCGGGAAGAACTTATCGTCGATGCTCAGTTCCTTATAGACCGCCTTCATCACGCGCTGGGAGTCATCGGTATCATAGATGGTAAAGCTGCGGGGGTAGCCGATGGATTCTGCCCAGCGGCGCAGGATGCGCACACAGGCCGAGTGGAAGGTGGAGGCAAACACCTCGTCCCCCTCTTCGCCGCCCAGCATATTGCGCAGGCGCTCCTTGAGCTCCCCTGCCGCCTTGTTGGTAAAGGTGATGGCCATCACGTTCCAACTGCGGACAGCGTTCTGCCTCAGCATCCCGTCCAGCCAGGCGGGCGCATCGGTGCCGGTCATAATTGCCGTTTTCAGGGCCTTGACATCCTCCTCTGTTACCTCACGGGGGGTCCAGCTGGAACCGTGGGCCGAGCCAAACCGGATCAGGTTTGCGATGCGGTTGACCAGAACAGTGGTCTTGCCGCTGCCTGCACCGGCCAGAATGAGCAGCGGGCCGTCGGTGGTAAACACCGCCTGCCGCTGCATATCGTTCAGGCGGCCAAACTGCTTTTCAATATAGGTATCGCGCAGAGCGCAGAATTCCTGTTGGAGACTTGCTGCCATTGTTTCACCTGTTCTTCTATAAAATTACTTACTTTATAAGTATATCACAATTCAAGAGGGTTGTACATATTTACTCCCTCAGTCACGCTTCGCGTGCCAGCTCCCTCTAGGAGGGAGCCTGATCCCTTGCGGCAAAGAAAAGGCCCCCTCTCAGAGGGGGCTGTCTGCGTTAGCAGACTGGGGGAGTAACGCAAAAAGCCCGACGGCTTATAAAACCGTCGGGCAAAGCTTTTACGAAAAATCAGCCGAAGATGTTGATCAGGATACCGGCAGCAACTGCGGAACCGATAACGCCAGCGACGTTGGGGCCCATGGCGTGCATCAGCAGGAAGTTGGAGGGGTTCTCGCTCTGGCCGACCTTCTGAGAAACACGGGCAGCCATGGGAACAGCGGAAACACCAGCGGAGCCGATCAGGGGGTTGACCTGACCGCCGGTCAGGGCGTACATCACCTTGCCGCACAGAACGCCTGCAGCGGTACCAAAGGAGAAGGCGATCAGACCCAGCACGATGATGAACAGGGTGCGGCTGTTCAGGAAGGTGTTTGCAGAGGTGGTGCAGCCAACAGACAGAGCCAGGAAAATGGTGATGATGTTCATCAGCTCATTGCCGGCAGTCTTCTGGATACGATCCACAACACCGGACTCCTTCATCAGGTTGCCCAGCATCAGCATACCGACCAGAACGGCTGCATCGGGAACGATCAAAGAAACAATGATGGTGACCATGATGGGGAAGATGATCCTCTCGGTCTTGGACACGGTGCGCAGCTGCTTCATTACGACCGTGCGCTCTTTCTTGGTGGTAAGCGCCTTCATAATGGGCGGCTGGATCACGGGCACCAGAGCCATGTAGCTGTACGCCGCAACGGCAATGCTGCCCAGCAGCTCAGGTGCCAGACGGGAGGTAACAAAGATGGCAGTAGGGCCGTCTGCACCGCCGATGATGGAGATTGCAGCGGACTGCTTCTGGGTGAAGTCCACAATGCCGGTAGCGGCCAGCAGACGAGCGCCCATGTAAGTACCAAAAATACCGAACTGAGCGGCAGCGCCCAGCAGCAGACTCTTGGGGTTGGAGATCAGGGGGGCGAAGTCGGTCATGGTGCCGATGCCCAGGAAGATCAGCGGGGGGTAAATGCCCAGCTTGACACCCATGTAAAGCATATCGGCCAGACCGCCGTTATTCAGGATCTCGATCCACATCGGGTGCTCAAGACCATCACCAACGAAGTACTGCATGTGGATAACGCCGCTGCCGGGCAGGTTGGCAAGGATCATGCCAAATGCCATGGGCAGCAGGATCAGGGGCTCAAATTCCTTTACGATGGCCAGGTACAGCAGGAAGCAGCCCACGCAGATCATGATCGCGTAGAGGTAGCCGCCCGGCTCACCGAACCGTGCAAAGCCGGAACTCTGGAAAATACCGACCAGAGTATCGATAAACTGTGTCATGTTTTTCCTCCTGTGTTAAAAAGGTGCGGTGGTGTCGTTGACACCAGCCTTGCTCCAGCCATTTGCAGCACGGCGCACGGCCTTCAGGGTGTACTTGCCATTGCCCATGGCATGGATGGCAGCCATAATTGCGGCAACCACATCGCCGGGAATGCCTTCCTCCACCACAGGGGCGGGAGCAGCCTGCTGCACGGGGGCAGCGGGCTTTGCGGCAGCCTTGGGAGCTGCAGGCTCCTTGGCGGCCTTCTTCTTGGCGGCCATACCGTCGAAGATCTTGCCTTCCAGCATGATGATGAGCATCAGCAGGACGAGGATGGCAAACACCAGCACGATACCGGTAATGGTGATAACCACATCAGAACCCAGATTCATGGTCTTCCTCCTAATAATAATTTACTCCGCACTCCGGAGCAGACCCCGGCGCGCAAAAAGCGATTTGAAAATATTATACAATATTTCCCGACCTGATTCAACAAGTATGAACAAAATTTTGTTGCAACTTTTCCAATTTCTTAACGAGCCGGGCCGGCACCCCATTTAACGGCGGCCCATGCGGGGGGTCGCATCCAGGAAGCCGGTCTCCAGCTTATCGTTCAGGCCCAGGCTCATGGCAGTGCCCAATGCCACGCAGTTCACGGGATCGGGCGAGACGGCCACATCCACCTTGAGCTCCTGGCTCAGGTATTCGGGCAGGCCGTGCAGCTGTGCGCCGCCGCCGGTCAGCACCACACCATTGCGGAAGATATCGCCTGCCAGCTCGGGCGGGGTCTTTTCCAGCACCTGATGGGCGGCAGTGCCGATCTGCTCACTCAGCATCATCACAGGCTCGTAGAGGTCGCTGGTGGAAACATTCACCTTGATGGGCAGGCCGGTCAGCAGGCTGCGGCCCTTGACCTCCATCGTCTCGTCGAAATCAGCCTTCTGGGGGCAGCAGGCAACGTTCTTTTTCAGCTGCTCTGCGGTACGCTGGCCGATGGCAATGCTGAACTTGTTGCGGACATGTTTCAGGATCTCGTCATCATAGTGGTTACCCGCCACACGGACACTGGTGGCCTTGACCTTGCCGCCCAGAGACAGGACAGCAATATCGGTGGTGCCGCCGCCGATATCAATGATCATCCGGCCATCGGGCTGGGTGATGTCGATGCCGGAACCCAGTGCAGCGGCAATGGGCTCATCGATCAGGTAGACCTGACGGGCACCGGCGGCCATCACGGCCTCCACCACGGCATCGCTCTCAATGCCGGTGATGGCAGCGGGCACGCAGACAGCCACCCGGGGCTTGACCATGTGGGAGCTGTACACCTGATTCACAAACCGGCAGATCAGCTCCCGGGTCATGGTGTGGTCGCTGATGACACCGTCCTTCAGCGGGAAAATGGCGGAAATATAGTTGGGGGTGCGGCCTACCATGGCCAGGGCCTTGTCGCCCACCTCCAGCACGGAGTTCTTGCGGGTATCCATTGCCACCACGCTGGGCTGGTTGAGCACGACCCCCTGCCCTGCCTGTGCAATGATAATGGTCGTTGTGCCCAGATCGATGCCGATGTCATTCTGTGCCATAATGAAACGTTCCTTTCTCTGCTCCCCTGTTTTCTATCGTAAATGCCCGTTCGGGCGGGAAATCAAATCAATTTATATTGTAGCATAAGCCAGTAAAAAAGTATAGACCAAACCTCGCCGTCCTCCCTGTGGGATGCCGTCCTTCACTCTGCCGCCATCTGTTCCGGCGGCAGATTCTCTTTCAGCAATTCGCACAGGCCGCTGTACCGCAGGTTCTGCCGGACATTGGACATCATCCGGTTCACCACATCCCGCCGCCCGGCCACGATGCACAATTTGCGGGCGCGGGTCACGCCGGTGTAAAAGAGGTTGCGGTAGCAGAGCCTTGGCGGCACCTGCGCCACCGGCAGCACCACCGCCGGGAACTCGCTGCCCTGGCTCTTGTGCACCGTGATGGCGTAGGCGATCTCCAGTTCGTTCAGGTTTTCCGCCGGGTAGAGCAGGCGGCGGTCATCCATCCGCACCACCATGGAGCGGTCGCGCATGTTGATGGATTCCACAATGCCGATATCACCGTTATAGGCTCCCACGCCCTGCTCCCCGCCAATGCGGTTCCAGACGATCTCGTAGTTGTTCCGCACCTGCATCACCTTATCGCCCACCCGGAACACCCGGGAGGCGCTCTGGAGCTGGGGTTTGCCCTTTTGCTCCGGGTTGAGCAGGTTCTGCAACTCCACATTCAGCGCCTGGGTGCCGGTGGGTCCCAGCTTGGTGGGGCAGAGCACCTGAATATCCCGGACAGGGTCAAAACCATAGCTCCGGGGCAGACGGGTGGTAACAAGATCGCACACCAGTTTCTGTGCCGCATCGCCGTCCGATTCCAGAAAGAAGAAATCGTCTGTCTTACCGCCCTTCTGCAGCGGCTCACTGCTGATGATGTGGTGGGCGTTCTCCACAATAAGGCTGCGTTTAGCCTGCCGGAAGATCTCGTTCAGGCAGACGGTGGGCACCAGCCCGGAGCGGATGACCTCCCCCAGAATGTTGCCGGGCCCCACGCTGGGCAGCTGGTCGGCATCGCCCACCATAATAATGCGGCAGCTGTACCGCAGGGCTGCAATGAGCGCCTGAAACAGCTTCACATCCACCATACTCATCTCATCCAGAATGACCACATCGCATTTGAGCAGGTTCTTGTCATTGTGGATGAAGCTGACCACGCCGCCGGAGTAGTCCACCTCCAGCAGGCGGTGGATGGTAGAGGCCTTGCGGCCGGTCAGTTCACTCAGCCGTTTGGCCGCACGGCCCGTGGGGGCACAAAGCGCCACCCGGTCTGCCTGATGCTCCAGCAGCTGCAGGATGGCGTTGACCGTAGTGGTCTTACCGGTGCCGGGGCCGCCGGTCAGCACAAGGCAGTTTTCGGTCATGGCCTTGCGGATGGCTTCCCGCTGCAGGGGCGCATAGGCAAACCCCTGGGTCAGCTCCAGCACCTGGATGTTTTTATCAAGGTCCCGCACCGTCTGCTTTTCCCGCTTCGCCAGCAGGGCCAGCCGGTCGGCAATGGCCTGTTCTGCTTCCAGCAGGTCAGGCAGATAGATATACGGCACCGCCTCCAGCATCTTTACGCCAAGCTGCCCGGTCTCAATGCAGTGGTCCAGCGCACGGGCCAGCTTTTCGGGCGGCTGCTGGATGAAGTGGGATGCCGTGTCCAGCAGCTGCGTACGGGGCAGGCAGGTGTGGCCGTTGCCCGCGTTGTGGCGCAGGGTGCGCAGAAGCGCTGCTTCCAGCCGCTGGGTGCAGTCTCCTTCCATGTGGTAATACTGTGCAATGCTGTCGGCATGGCGGAAATCCAGCTGCAGGGGTTCCCCACAGAGCAGATAAGGGTTCTGGGAGATGGCCTGCATGGCACTGGGGCCAAAGACGCGGAACACCTCCATGGCGCGGCGGGGGCTGATCTCGAACTGTGCCAGATAGGCGATCAGTTCCCGCATTCCGAACATCCGCTTGAACTCCTGCTGGATGCGGTCAGCTTTGTCCGCCGAGATGCCGGGGATCAGGGTGAGCTGGGCGGGGTCGTTGGCGATCACCTCCAGCGCCGCCGCGCCGAATTTGTCGATGATCTTATTGGCCGTGCGCGCCCCGATATAAGGCAGGGAGCCGCTGGCAAGAAAGGCGTATACCGCTTCCAGATCCTTCGGCATATCGGTCTCGCACTCCTGGGCGTGGAACTGGCGGCCATAGGTGGCGTGGTTCTCATATTTACCGCGGCAGACCACACTCTCGCCCGCATGGAGCTCGCCCACGATCCCGCACACCACGGTGACCGTGCCGCCGCCGGAAATTTCAAACACCGTGTAGCCGTTGTCCGGGTTCTCGTAGATAATGTCCTCCACCGTTCCCTCGATCTGTTCCAGCTCCATGCTCCTCACCCCCTTGTGACATAATTATTTATAGTATAATCGTTTTGGTGTGATTTGTAAAGGAATTGGGCAGGCCCTGTTCTATACATCCCCTCAGCCCTCGCTAACGCCAAGGCCTCGCCTACTCGGAGAGGTTGGACGGAGAAGAGCGCAACAAAAGAGCCGCCCTTCTGCGGTTTCGCAAAAGAGCGGCTCAATTTTTACAAGTTTGCGTGCGGTCTTGCTTTTTCCCGTTTCAGCTTCCGGAACACAACGATATACGCCGGGATCAGGAAGAAGCAGGCAAAGAACCAGGCCACCGGGTTTGCAATACAGGCGGCAAAATAGCCCCACAGCGGCACGAACAGGAAGCCCACCATAGCACGGGCGATCATCTCTGCCACACCGGCAAACATGGCCAGGCTGGAATAACCCAGACCCTGAATGGTATAGCGGTAAATGATAAGGACCGCCAGCGGGATATAGAACACGCTGTTCCAGAAGATGAAGCTCTGGGCGTTGGCCATGATCTCGGTCTGGCTGCTCTCAAGGAACAGGCCGATCAAAGCCTTATCCAACACGCGCAGGATCAGGAAGGATGCCACACTGTACACACAGCCGATGCCCAGGGCAGTGTTCACGCCCTTATTCACACGGTTCAGGTCGTGGGCACCCATGTTCTGGCTGGCGTAGGTGGTCATGGCCGTGCCAATGCTCTCCAGCGGGACGGACAGGAACTGTGCCGCCTTGCCGCCTGCAGTCTGTGCTGCCACGATGTCACTGCCCAGACCATTGACTGCACCCTGCAGCACGACGGAACCGATGGCCGTGATGCTGCACTGCAGACCCATGGGGATGCCCATGCCGCACAGCTTGACACAGTGCTGTCTGCTCAGGCGGCTTTCTTCTTTGTTCCAACGCAGCTCATTATAATGCTTGAGGATGTACCACAGGCTGCCCAGACCGGCCACTGCCTGGCTGAACACGGTGGCGAATGCTGCACCGAACACGCCCATCTTGAAGACGATGATACAGAGCAGATCCAGCCCGATGTTCAGAAAGCTTGCCACCAGCAGGAAGTACAGAGGCCGCTTGCTGTCGCCCAGAGCGCGCATCAGGGCACTGGTCATGTTGTACAGCAGGGTGAAGGGGATGCCGATAAAGATGGTGCGGATGTAGATGTCCGCCAGATCAATGATGTTGTCCGGGGTATTGGTCCAGACCAGAATGGAACGGGTCATGGCCACCGTGACCACGGTAAGCACTGCGGCAAAAAAGACACTCAGCCAGACGGCATTGGCGGTGTAGCGGCGCATCTCCACATAGTCTTTCGCACCGAATGTCCACGAGATGGGGATGGAGAAGCCGCAGGCAATGCCATTGACAAAGCCCAGCACCAGATAGTTCAGACCGCCCACACTGCCGACCGCCGCCAGCGCTTCCACGCCCACAAAGCGGCCCACGATGATGGTATCTGCCAGATTATAGAACTGCTGGAACAGGCTGCCCAGCATCAGCGGCACCGCAAAGGCAAGGATCAGCTTGAGCGGGCTGCCCTGCGTCATATCTTTCGTCATACGCACATTCCTCCTTGGGAAAGCATCACAGACCTTATCACACGAATTTTTTCCGACAAAAACGCCCTGCCGCGCAATGGGCAGGACGTTTTTGTTCATGTGGGTATTATATCAGGTTGCGATGAATTTTCAAGAGGTTTTTTCAAATTTCTCAGTGCTTCCCGGCCAGATGCTTCAGCAGCTGGAACAAAATGCTCCAGAAACCTGTTCCG
Organism: Faecalibacterium sp. Marseille-Q4164; assembly: GCF_017377545.1. Lineage (NCBI taxonomy): Bacteria > Bacillati > Bacillota > Clostridia > Eubacteriales > Oscillospiraceae > Faecalibacterium > Faecalibacterium sp. Marseille-Q4164. Next base: position 644,824 of record NZ_JAFREJ010000001.1, read on the forward strand.
GCATTGCCCGAAGGCGGGGTCTCCTCATCCGGAATGCTCAACGGCGTATCATCCTCCGTGATGCACATAGCGACCGACACACCAGATTCGTCCTGAGCAGCCCAAACCTACTCTGTACAGCAAAACCGCCCCGGCGTACGTTTCTGCACGCCGGAGCGGTTCGGGTCATTCTTCATTTTGGACGATTTTCTCAAATGCCTGTTGCAGCGGCGCTTCGATTCCCTGCGCCGCATAAATCGTTGCGATCATCAACTCGTCCGGATCTACCGCAGTGAAATCCAAATCATACCCCGCATTTTCTGCCAACTGTGACAAAAAGACGCGCTGTGTTCGCCCATTGCCCTCCCGAAACGGGTGTAGCTCGTTGGTTCGTTGATAAAGATCCACTAATGCAGCGATAAAATCATTCCTTGCAAGCCCACAAAGAAGATTATTCTGCGCAAGACGCTTAAAAATCGCCGCACTCACCCGTGGGATTTCCTCCACCGGGCAGAACTGCGTTCCTTTTTTGGACAGGTTGACCATCCGTACCTGTCCCGCCCAATCATACAACTCACCGAATAAATGTCGATGGATTGCTTTATAGTGCTCAAAATCAAATGCTGCACATCGGGGGTTCTCTGACCATTGTATCGTTTTGGCCGTAACCAGAACCGATTCTACTGCATTCAGCTCTTTTTGCGTATGCAGATCAAATTTATTGACCAGGACTGTCGTTCCCGGATAGCAGCCGTCCTGAGCCGCTTCGATGGTATAAGGCATTCGTCACCTCCGGGACAGCTCCTGCTTTTTCTGACGTTTCAATGCTTCTCTTACAAGGGTTGCAGTATCGATTTTTCCATCCAGATAGCGCAGGCAGTCTCTCTTTTCCTGCTCTGAGATCTCCAGCCCCTCCATCCGGGCCGATGCCACTGCGTTTGCAAGTGCTCGTTTCCGTGCTACTGTCATTTTTCCGCCCCCCTGTTTTTATCAGTATACCAAAAGACACCCACAGAGTGCAAGAGATAAAACCGCCCCGGCGTGCGTTTCTGCACGCCGGGGCGGTCCGGGTCATTCTGAATAATGTGCGAGGAACTGTCTGGTACGCTCTTCCCGGGGGTGGTCGATGAGCTGTTTGGCCGGGCCCTCCTCCACGACCACGCCGCCATCCATGAACAGGATGCGGTCGGCCACATCGCGGGCAAAGTGCATCTCATGGGTGACAATGATCATCGTGGTCTTGCGGTCAGCAAGATCACGCAGGACCTTCAGCACCTCGCCGGTCAGCTCCGGGTCAAGGGCGCTGGTGGGCTCATCAAAGCAGAGGATATCCGGGTGAAGCGCCAGTGCGCGGGCAATGGCCACACGCTGCTGCTGGCCGCCGGAGAGCTGATGCGGGTAGTGGCCGGCCCGCTCCGAAAGGCCCATCTGCGCCAGCAGTTCTCTCGCCTGCTGTTCCAGCTCCGCGTGGATGGCCTTTTTGTTTGCCTGATATTCCGGACGTTCCTTTGCCAGCAGTTCCCCTGCCAGCATCACGTTCTGCAAGGCCGTGTACTGCGGGAACAGGTTGAAGTTCTGGAACACCAGACCGAAATGGAGCCGCTTTTTGCGGATCTCACTTTCCTTCTGGGTGGCAGGGTCGGCGGCATCCCACATGGTCTCGCCGTTCACCTTGATAATACCCGTGTCAGGCCGTTCCAGAAAATTCAGGCAGCGCAGCAGAGTTGTTTTGCCGGAACCGGACGAGCCGATGATTGCCAGTGCTTCACCCTGCTCCAGATCCAGGGAGATGTCCTTCAACACATGGGTCTCGCCAAAATTTTTCCCGATACCGGAAGCTTCGAGCAACGCCATAATCTATCTGCCTCCTTAGCAGCGGAAATAATCGAGCTTTTTTTCAGCCCAGTTGAACAGGATGGTCAGTGCGCCCACAAACACCAGGAAGAAGAGCGCGGTGGAGAACAGCGGCCAGATCAGGCCCTTTGCGCTATACTCCTTGGCCATCATAATGATTTCCTTGTTGGCAATGGTGTTTGCCAGCGAGGTATCCTTGACCAGCGTGATGATCTCGTTGCCCATGGGGGGCAGGATGCGCTTGACGACCTGAAGCAAGGTCACCTTGAAAAAGATCTGTGTTTTGGTCATGCCAAGCACCTGCCCGGCCTCAGTCTGCCCCTTGGGCACTGCTTCAATGCCGCCGCGGTAGATCTCAGAAAAATAGCAGGCATAGTTGATGGCAAAAGCCACCACCGCCGCCACCATCCGTCCGCCGGAGCCAGAAGGCCAGGGGTTGTTCATGCCCAGCAGGCCGGGGCCCAGATAGATCACAATGATCTGCAGCATCAGCGGGGTGCCGCGGATGATCCAGACAAAGGTCTTGACCAGCCCGGCCAGCGGCTTGCAGCGGCTCATGGAGCCAAACGAGACCACCAGCCCCAGCGGCAGCGCAAACAGCAGTGTCAGGGCAAAGAGCTCACAATTGAGCAGGAACGCGCCGGACAGGCGCATAAGAATCACAGACACAAAAACACACCTTTTTTATTCAGAATCCATATTCCCTTCCATCACCGCCGGTGAAAATTCCCTCTGCTCGGGAGCCTTTCACGCATCGGCAACAAAAAGCCTCCCTCACCGAGGGAGGTCGCATCGCATAGCGATGACGGAAGGAGCTTTTCAACAAATTCAGTCAGCCAGTGCCAGATCGTACTTATCGGCCAGTGCCTGCATGGTGCCATCGGCCTTCAGTGCATCAAAGGCCTCATCCACAGCGGCGGCAGCATCACTGCCCTTGCGGAATGCCACGCCGTACTCCTCGGCGTTCAGCTCGTCCACGATCTTCAGGTCGGCATAGTCAGTGCCCTCACCGATCATGGCGTTGGCCAGGGTCAGGTCAAGTACAGCGGCATCGGCAGTGCCTGCGGCAACTTCCATCAGGCAGTCGGTCTGAACGCTCTTGGAAACGTAATCAGCCTGTGCCAGGTTCTCGTCCCCCTCAATGGCGGCCTCACCAGCGGAACCAGCCTCGGCGACCACGGTCTTACCCACCAGGTCAGCGGTAGAGGTATAATCGGTGCCATCTTTCACAACGACCACCTGTGCATTCTTTGCATAAGCCTTGGTGGTAGCGGCGTTCTGCATGATGTCATCGGTCAGGGTCATGCCGTTCCAGATGCAGTCGATGCTCTTGGCATCCAGCTCCACGACCTTGGTATCCCAGTTGATCTCCACAAACTCCGGCTCCACACCCAGCTTTTCGCAGACAGCAGTTGCCAGCTCGGTATCAAAACCGGTGAAGTTGCCATCGGCATCGGTGTAGTTCATGGGCTCGTAAACAGTGTAGCCAATGACCAGCTTGCCCTTGCCCTTGATGTAATCCAGGTCGCTGCCTGCAGTCTGGGAAACGGCGGCACTGCCGGAAGCAGAGGCCGAAGCAGATGCGGCAGTGGAAGTGGAAGCGGCACCGCCGCAGGCGGCAAGGCTCAGTGCCATGGCACCGGCCAGAAATGCGGATACAAGACGTTTCATATACGGTTCCTCCCTCAGTGGCAAGCAGCTTTGTTTTATTGCTTTATCATGCTAAATTGCTAAACTGTGGTTATAGAATAGCGCGTTTTCTGCCATTTGGCAAGGGGGAAAACTGATTTTTCGCAGTTTGCTCAAATCTTTACCGCTTTACCACGGCAAAGCGGGCAATTTGACAAAACAAAAACGCCGCGTCGGCAGCTGCCAGACGCGGCGAGAGGGTTTCTCTCTGAAAACGCAGCGGAATGCCACCTATCCGGGAGAGCCGGTGTGCGATTGTGAGACCGAAAAGGGTTTCCTCCTCAGCTCAGGGCATCCAGCGCCGCCTTTTGCAGATCGGTGATGTCAATGGTACACAGAGCCTTCAGGTCGGCATCGCCGCCGGAAAGCCCGGCGATCTCGGTGCGGGTCTTGCCCTTGAGGGCATCGCAGAAGCCCTCGCTGTGCTCATACCACTCCTTGCCCAGCGCCGATGCGCCGCGCATCCCGTAGTCCTCGCCCAGCTCCAGCTTGGTCTTGACGAGATCCGGGGCTGTCACACCGCCGTCTGACACCACTGTCAGGGCCGGCTCAGCCATATCCGCAATGGCGCTGGTCACACGGCGGTCCGCATCGGTGGTCAGTGCCACGATGCTCACATCCACCTGCGCATTCACATCCTTGTCATCGGTGGCGGTGATGTCCGAAGTCCCGTTCATCGCTTCGATGCCCAGCGCGGCCCTGTCGCCCCTGGCGGCACCCAGTGCCCTGGCATTGGCGCAGGCCCGGGTCACGGCATCCCGGTAACGGTCCACTGCAATGGTGCACCCGCTCAGCAGGTCGGCATCCGTGGGCTTGCCGTCTTTATCCACTTTGAGCATGGAGACCTGTTCCGGGGTCATGCCGATCAGGTAACTGGCAAAGGCATCCGCCTGTTCCGCCCAGCCCTTTTTCAGGGAAGAGACCTCGGCCAGCGGGTAATCGTCCCCCTTCTGCCGCTTGGTGCGCCAGTCGGTGGGCAGGGTCACATGGCCGGTGCTGTCCGCCGAAACAGACACTTCCAGCTCGTCCAGCAGAACACTTTCCAGTTTCCCCTCGCCATCCAGCAGGACAGCGGCCGCTGCCAGCTCAATTTTCCCTGCCCTGTCCTGATCGGTGGCCTCTGTCACCACACCCAGACCGGTTTTCCATGCCGCTGTCTGGGTCTGTGCGGAGGATGTGCTGCTTCCGCTCATGCTGCCGGAGCTGCCCGACCCGGCGTTCGTTTTGCCGCAGGCGGTCAGCAGCAGCGCCGCCGCCATGGCACAGCTCCAAAGAGCCCGATGGTTCTGATTCATAGATACGCTCCCTTTCCACACGGCCCGTTGGGCCTTTGCCCCATAGTATGTCCAGAAGAGCGTAAGATTACGCAGCCGACGGGAGTTTTCCAAAGCAAGTGTCCGCTGGGGTGGGACCCTGTTGCCGCAGGCAATAGGGCGGGCGATGGAATGGCCCGTTTCACTTGCGTGGAAAAGCTCCCCGAGTGCTGCGCGCAGCCGCTTACATCAACGGACTCAGCAGCCGCAGCACGCTGTCCAGTGCTGTGCCCGGCAGATTGGTGCGGCAGTCGGACCGCATGATCTCCCGGCACTGCGGCAGGGTGCGCTCCACATCCTTCCGCAGAGCGGCGATCTGGCTGTTATGGAAGAGCAGTGTTCCGCACTCAAAATGGAGAAACAGGCTCCGGTAATCCATATTGATGCTGCCCACCACGGCCACGCGGTCATCGCTGACATAGCACTTGGCGTGGAGGAAACCGGGCGTGAATTCATAAATGCGCACGCCCGCCCTGAGCAGGGGCAGATAGTAGGAACGGCTGAGCCGGAACACCAGCTTCTTATCCGGGATCCCAGGCAGGATGAGCCGCACGTCCACCCCGCGCTTGGCCGCACTTTTCAGAGCATCCAGCATCTCCTCGCTCACGGCCAGGTAGGGCGTATAGATATAAACATATCTCTGGGCCTGAGAGAGGATGTCCAGATAGACCGTCTCGGCCAGCGGCTCCTCATCCAGCGGACTGTCCGCGTAGGGCTGCACCACGCCATCCTGCACTGCGGGCAGGCGGGTGGGCGCAAAGGCGGTGTAATCGGTCTCCTGCGGGCGGAAGGCGTTCCATACATTGAGGAACATCACGGTAAAGTTCCAGACAGCGGCTCCTTCCAGCCGGATGGCCGCATCCTTCCAGTAGCCAAAGCGCTGCTCTGCATTGATATACTCATCCGCCAGATTCACGCCACCGGTGTAGGCCACATTGCCGTCAACCACCACGATCTTGCGGTGGTCGCGGTGGTTCATCACCAGCGAGACCAGCGGCACCACCGGGTTGAAAGGGATGCAGCGGATATGCGCCCTCTCCATGCGGATGACAAAATCACTGGGCAGGCCCAGCAGGCTGCCAAAATCATCGTAGATCAGCCGCACATCCACGCCCTGGGCGGCCTTGCGGCGGAGGATCTGCTCCACACCGTCCCACATTTTGCCGGAACGGAGGATAAAAAATTCCAGAAAGATAAATTTTTCCGCCTTGTCCAGATCCGCCAGCAGCTGGGGATACATCTCCTCCCCGCAGGAAAAGTAGTGAGCAGCGGTATCCCTCCAGGCCGGATACGGCCCGAACTTTGCCACATAGCGGCTCAGGTTCCGGCTGGAGATATCCAGCGCATCGGTCTGGCCCTCGGGCTGGGCAAGCTCAGTCTGATGGGCCTGTTCCACCTTCTGCATCCGCTCCCGCAGATGCTTGGCGGGGGCCTTGTTGCCAAAAGCCAGATAAAGCGCGCCGCCCAGCAGGGGCAGAAGGCCGATCAGAACGATCCAGCCGATCTTATAAGCGCTGTTTTCATCCTTGCGCACCAGATACAGCACGATCAGGATGCTCAGCGCCTTCAGGGCACCGTTCAGCCAGACCCGCCCCGCCGTGAACGACCAGAATGCCCAGAGCAGCCAGAGCACCTGTAAAGCCACCAGCACCACTGTGATCGTGACACGGTTGAAGATGCGGTTGAAAAACTTGACGATGGGCAATCTGAACATGTGGTAACCCTCCCCTGCCGCCCACGGCGATTTTTGATGCTGTTAGTATAGCGCAGAGCGGAAGATTTTGCAAACAAAAAAGCGCCCACAACGGCTTTCCCCGCTATGAGCGCCTATTCAATCGTGGCAGAATTTTTCCCGAGGGTTGTCCGCTTATGCTTCCGCGTCCTCATAACCAACCAGCAGGCCGCCCAGCTCTGCATAATAGCTGCACAGACCGCCGCATTCGCTGATGTCCACCTTTGCTCCATCAAACACAGCCTTTACCATGTGCTTCAGGCGCTCGGCGGCGGCGGGATTGCCGCAGTGAGAGATATGGAGCCTGCCGTTGGTGTAGCCGTGCTCCTTGAGTTCCAGCACGATGCGTTCCAGCGCACCATGCTCACCACGGGTCTTGCAGAGAACATCCAGCTCTCCGGCCTCACTTGCCTGTCCGATGACCCGGATGCCCAGCATCCGCGCCATAGCAGCAACAGCAGGCTTCACGCGGCCATTGCGGGCCAGATTGGCCAGCGACTCCAGCGAGAAGAGCAGATGGGTGTGCTTGTGGTAGCGGAGCATCTCTTCACAGACCTCGTCAAACTCCTTGCCCTCAGCCAGCAGATCCCGCAGATGCTCGGCCAGCAGGCGCTGCTCCGGGCCGGTGGAAAGGCTGTCCAGCACGAACACCCGCTTGCCGGGGTTCTCCTGCTGGTATTCCTCGGCGGCCAGCTGGGCGGCATTGTAGCTGCCGGACAGAGTGCCCGTGATGGTGATGGCATACACCTCGTCGGCTCCCTCGTAGGCGGCCAGCCAATCGCTGACGTTGGGGCAGGAAGTCGAGGTCTTTCCCTTATAGGTGCGCAGGGTCTGGGCCATGCCCAAGGCATCCATTGTGCCGTTGTCCAGATATTCGGCATCGTCGGTGATGATCTTCAGGGGAACGCATTCAAAATCCACGCCCTGCAAGGTGTACAGGCTGGCGGAGGAATCCACAACAATCTTGGTGTTCATAAGCATTTATCTCCATTCCGGCGGCAGAGGATGCCGCAGTTTTTCCTGTTGTTTGAATCACTATATCAGTTTTTCAAAAACCTGTCAACTGTTTTCTTGAATTATTTCAAAAGTTTTTAATTTCCTGTTGACCGCATTTCCAAAACATGGTATACTGTCCGCATGAAATTAGAATCAAACCGCCGCGTTGCGGCCTGCGCCGCAGGGTTTGCCCTGCCCCGGTATGCAGAACTCCCCACCGTAGGGCTTTATCTGGATCAGAGTGTACAGTTTGTCAACGGGTGTTTCTGCACATTTCAGGGGGTGGAGCTCACCGCTTCCATGGTGAGCAACTACGTTAAGAAAGGGATCATCAGCCACCCCATCAAAAAGAAGTATACCCGGGATCAGCTGGCCTGCCTGATCTACATCGTGGTTTCTAAAAATGTCCTGTCCATGGAAAATATCGACAGCCTGTTCAAGATGCAGCAGGCGCATTATACCTCCGCGCAGGCGTATGATACCTTTTGCGATGAGCTGGAGAGCTACCTGCCCTATGTGTTCGGCCTGACCAAAAGCTTTTCCGAGCTGGAGCCGGATGTTGATGATGCACGCAAGCTCCTGCGCAGCACCATCATCTCGGCTGTGAACAAGATCTATCTGGACTGCGTTTTCACCGACCTGCGGCAGGAGCAGGCCCTCTGGCCCGATATCCTGCCGGATCTGGCATAACAACAAAAAAGGCCCTCTCCGTCATGCTTTGTAAAGCAATGATGGAGAGGGCCTTTTTTTCTTAAAATGTAAGCGTGGGGCTGATCTCATTGCGGCGCTGAGCCTGCACGATGCAGTCCTTTTCCGGCACGACACCTGCCGCACCCAGGGTGTTGAACATGGTCTGCAAAGCAAGCGCTGGGGTGTTGTTCTCCTGCGAGAGATGGCAGAGGGCAAACTTCTTGCATCCCTCCTGGATCAGCTCCAGCAGCTTTGCCGAGCACTCATCGTTGGAGAGGTGGCCCCGGTTGGACTCGATGCGGGAGCGCAGGTAGTAAGGATACCGCCCGCTGCGGAGCATGTGGAGGTCGTAGTTGCTTTCCAGCGCCACCAGGTCACAGCCGCTCAGGGCCTGATGCACCGGCGGGGTCAGGACTCCCAGGTCGGTGGCAATGGTCATGGTCTTGTTGTCCGGGGTGTGGATGCGGTAGCCCACGCAGGGCACGTCATGGCTGGTGGGGAACATCGTCACGCCGAAATCTCCCACATCCTCTTCCCCGCCGGACAGGGTGCGCAGCTCACAGGTGGCGGGCACAATGCCGCTTGCATCCAGAAAATCCAGCGTATCGTCTGCGCCGTATACCGGCAGCGGATTCTTTTTGAGGAAGGTAGCCAGCCCCTTGACGTGGTCAGAGTGCTCATGGGTGACCAGAATGCCCGCACAATCGCTGATGTTCAGGCCCAGCTCCTTGAGTGCCGCCGAGGTGGTGCGCACGCCCTTTCCCATATCGATGATGATGTACTTTTCCCCCGTGCGCACCACGCTGCAGTTGCCGGAGGAACCAGAGTATAACGAGATGAATTCAGACATTTCAAACCTCAAGAAACGAACCTCTCCGTCATTGCTTCACAAAAGCTCCCTGTCAGGGAAACTTCTGCAAAACAGACTGAGAGGTTCTGAATGATCACATTGCCGATTCCAGTGCGGCAGGCATCCGCTCCACCTTGCTGATCTCAGCGCCCAGGCCGCGCAGCTTTTCCACGATGTTCTCGTAGCCGCGCTCAATATGGCCGATCTCCTCAATCTCACTGGTGCCGTCTGCCATCAGGGCAGCAACGACCATGGCCGCACCGGCACGCAGGTCAGAAGCGCGCAGGGGGGCGGGGTTCAGTTTGTCCACACCCTCAAACACGGCCACCTGACCGTCCACTTGCACCATTGCGCCCATCTTGCGCAGCTCGTCCACATAGCGGAAGCGGTTATCCCACACGCTCTCGGTGATGGTGGAGGTGCCCTTTGCCACGCTGAGCAGCACACCCATCAGGGGCTGCATATCGGTGGGGAAGCCCGGGTGGGGCATGGTGTTGATCTTCAGCGGCAGGATATCGCCCTTGCGGGAGACGCGGACGGAATCATCGAATTCCTCCACATCCACACCGGCACGGCGGAGCTTTGCCGTGATGGGTTCCAGATGCTTGGGGGTGACATTTTTGATCAGAACGTCGCCGCCGGTGGCAGCAGCGGCAACCATGTAGCTGCCCGCCTCGATCTGGTCAGGGATGATGCTGTAAGTGCAGCCGTGCATCTTTTCCACGCCGCGCACCTTGATCACATCGGTGCCGGCACCGCGCACATCCGCGCCGCACATATTCAGGAAGTTTGCCAGATCAACGACATGGGGCTCCTTGGCACAGTTTTCCAGAATGGTCTGGCCCTGTGCCATCACAGCGGAGAGCATACCGTTCATGGTAGCGCCCACGCTGACCTTATCAAAGAAGATATGGGCACCGTTCAGTTCCTTGGCACGCACGGTGATCATGCCGTAGTCCACGCTGTCCTCTGCACCCAGTGCGCTGAACACCTTGAGGTGCTGGTCGATGGGGCGGGGGCCCAGATTGCAGCCGCCGGGCATGGCCACCTGTGCCTTGCCAAAGCGGGAGAGCAGCGCACCCAGGAAGTAGTAGCTGGCACGCATCTGGCGGGACAGATCGTCCGGGACGTTGGTGCTGTTCAGGTGGGTGGTGTCGATCTCGTAGGTATTGCGGTTCAGCATCTTGATGCTGGCACCCAGGGTGCTCAGGATCTTCAGGCTGACTGCCACATCACTGATGTCCGGCAGGTTTTCGATCACACAGACATCTGCCGCCAGAATGGTGGCAGGCAGAATGCCCACAGCCGCATTTTTTGCACCGGAAATGGTAACTTCGCCATGCAGGGGCTTGCCGCCCGTAATAACAAACTTTTCCAATTTTATAATCTCCTTGTCGCAGGCCCGCCAGCGGCAGGGCCACTCAGGGTTCTTGCTTGATCTCTCCGCGCACCGCTGGGCACACACCCTCACGATACAACTATCTTATTATACACAACTTCGGGCAAAAAGCAAAGCCCCCTTTTCCCCTGCCCGATTATTTTCTGTTTTGCCCAGAATCTGCGGAGATATTCGACATTTTTGTTTCTTATTTCAAAAATTTTACAATCAGCGCCCCTTACCAGACGCAATCCTCGCTGCAAGTCTCCTTGATCCAGCCCAGTTGATAGGCCTTGACCAGCTGTTTCAGGTCATGCACCCGCTCCCGCAGGATCTCGCCCTCGTCCGTCTCTTCCACCAGAATGCGGTGGTTCTCCGTTTCCAGAATGTTCTTCTGCGACACGATGTCGATGTTTTCGTTCACGGCCTTTTCAGCACTGACAAAGGGCTGATGGGTCCGCAGGGACATGGTGCGGCTGGAGTACACCAGCGTGTACCCTGCAATGCCGGTCTTTTCATGGTAGGCGCGGCAGAACCCGCCGTCAATGACGACCAGACGGCCCCCGCCCTTGATGGGACTCTCGCCGCTCTTCTCCCGCACCGGCACATGGCCGTTAACGATGTGGCTGGTGCCGGGCAGACCGAATTCCGCCAGGATACGGCGGCAGGCGGCCTCTTCATTGTACCATGTATAATAGGGGTCCTTGACTTCCTCGTGGGTGGCGGGGTCGGCAATATACAGCCGCTCAAAGGTGGTCATGGCGCTGCGGCCGAACAACGGCGACAGCTTGCCGCACCACAGATACCACAAAAAGTCCTGACCGCTCCGCCGGGCCGCGCTGCTCTCGGGGGCAAAGTAGCCGCGGCGTGCCCGCTCGTCACAGTAGTCCATCAAGCCGCGGCCCGAGTAGTTGTGTCCCTCGAACCGCTCCACGGCAAAGCTGCCGTTTTTGGTCATGGGCACCACGCCGTGGTAGAGCAGGTTGCCGTTCTCGATGTGGTAAACGCTGCCCTTGGCATACAAAAATTCCACATGCTGCTGCAAGCGCTCGCTCTGCCGGAAGGATTCCACCAGCTTGCGGAGCACCAGCCGCTCATCATCATTCAGGGCGGCGGGGTCTGCCGGATCCACGGTGGGGAAGCTGGTGTCCCGCAGGGGGTATGCCTGCCCGTTCAGGGTCACTGTTCCCTTTTTCCAATCGATGTGCCGCAGGAAATCCCGACCCTGCATCTTGAAATCCGGGTTGCGGTCGATGACCTTGCACTCCATCTTGAGCATCAGAATGGTCACGGCCTTGTGCATCACGGCACAGCGGTGGAGCATTCCCTCGGTGTAAGGGCCGCGCGCCGCGTCGGTGTGGGGCATCCAGAGGGTCAGGTCGTCATTTCCGTAGAACTGCTCGGCCATCCGCTGCAGATGCCGCAGGTTGATGCCGTAGCAGTCCTCAAGCATGGCATGGTTGTGGTAGGCCAGTGTCGTTTTGAGCACAGTGCAGACACAGATGGGACTTCCGGCGGCGGCACCCATCCAGACCACATCATGGTTGCCCCACTGGATATCCACATGGTGGTGGCGCATGAGCCGGTCCAGTATGATATCAGGCCGGGGGCCGCGGTCAAACAGGTCGCCCACGATGTGCAGCTTGTCCACAGCCAGCCGCTTGATGAGCTCACACAGCCGGACGATGAACCGGTCGGCGCGGCCATTTTCGATGATGCTGCCCACGATCTGCCCATAATAAAGGTCCTTGTCGTGGTCCTCAAAGTGGGCATGGAGCAGCTCATCCAGAATATACCCGCAGCTGGACGGCAGGCAGGAGCGCACATGCTCCCGGGTATGCTTGGAGGACACCAACCGGCAGATATCAATGAGCTGAAGCAGGGTCTCTGTGTACCAGTGGTCAAGCGCTTCTTCATCCGCGCACCCAGCTTTGAGCTGGGGCAGCTTCTCGTTGGGGTAATAGATGAGCGTTGCCAGCCCGGCACGGGTCTGCTCCGGCACACTGTCCCCCAGCACAATATCCACCTTTTCCCGGATGACACCCGAAGCCGAGTTCAGGATGTGGACAAAGGCCTCGTTTTCACCATGCAGGTCGCTCATAAAATGTTCGGTGCCCTTGGGCAGCTTGAGCAGGGCCTGGGTGCTGATGATCTCACTGGCGGCGGCTGCCTGCGAGGGGTAATCCCGTGCCAGCAGGGACAGATATTTCAAATGATCCCGGATCTCCTCGTTTTCGGTGCGCATGACATCCTCCGTCTGATATGTAGTATTTTTGCATGATATATAATATTCTATCATAGTATACCACATTCCATATCATAAATGGTATAATAAACAAGAGTAATTCTGTCAAATCTTTTGCAAAGGACTTGGATATTATGCCCAAAACCATTTCTGTTGCCGTGCCGGAAGCCTGCACTCTCTGCCCCCGGCAGTGCAAAGCCGACCGGGCCGCCGGGCAGACGGGCTTCTGCGGGGCGGGCCGCACCCTGAAAGCGGCCCGCGCGGCCCTGCACTTCTGGGAGGAACCCTGCATCAGCGGCACCCGGGGCAGCGGCACGGTGTTTTTCTCCGGCTGCACCCTCAAGTGCTGCTTCTGCCAGAACTACCCCATCAGCGCCGAGGGGCTGGGCAGGGAGATCACCGTAGAGCGCCTGGCCGAGATCTTTCTGGACCTGCAGGCGCAGGGAGCCCACAACATCAACCTTGTCACGCCCGGGCAGTGGCGGCCCTGGATCATCGCCGCCCTCGACCTGGCCCGAGCGCAGGGGCTGCATCTGCCCATCGTCTGCAACACCGGCGGCTACGAGACCGTGGAGAGCGTGCACGCCTGGCGCGGTTTCATCGACATCTGGCTGGCCGACCTGAAATATGTTTCCCCTGCCCTTTCGGCAGAGCTTTCCGCCGCGCCGGACTATTTTGCGCAGGCCAGGCCCGCCATTGAAGCCATGATGGCTCAGGCCGGGCACCCTGTTTTTGACAGCGAGGGCATCCTGCAGCGGGGCGTGATCCTGCGCCACCTTGCCCTGCCCGGCCATGTGGACGACAGCTTTGCCGTGCTCGATCAGATGGCGGCTTGGAACAAGGCCGACCCCGGGTGCTTCCTGCCCAGCGTGATGAGCCAGTACACCCCCTTCTATCAGGCGGCAGACCACGGCATCGGGCGGCGCATCACCACCTACGAATACCGCCGGGTGGTCAACTACGCCATGGATTTGGGCCTCAGTTCTGGTTATATGCAGCAGAAGAGCAGTGCAAAGGAAGAGTATACGCCCAGCTTTGACCTGACGGGGGTGTGAACCCCGCCGTCATCCCTGCGGGATTCTTTCGTCAAAACAACCAAAATTTCTTTTTCTTTTTCTCTCGGCCGAAACAGCATTTGCTTGCTATCCGGTGCGCTGTGCGGTATAATGGATACAACAATGTGTTCTCACATAGAATGGATCCCAGAAACGACTTTTTTAGGAGGAGCGTTATGGAACACTACAATCCCATCCTCGGCAGCGAGCCCAACGGCCAGAAATTTATCACCTGCGGCGAGATCATGCTCCGTCTGACTCCGCCGAACTACGAAAAGATCCGCATGGCATCCAGCTTTGAAGCCAGCTACGGCGGCAGCGAGGCCAACATTGCACTGGCCCTGGCCAACCTGGGTGTGGACAGCACCTTCTTCAGCGTAGTGCCCAACAACAGCCTGGGCAAGAGCGCGGTGCGCTGGCTGCGCTCCAACGATGTGCATTGCACCCCCATGATCCTGACCGAGCCCAACGAGACCCCCTCCAACCGGCTGGGTACTTATTATCTGGAAACCGGCTACGGCATCCGCGCTTCCAAGGTCATCTATGATCGCAAGCACAGTGCCATTACCGAGTATGACTTCTCCCAGGTCGATCTGGACGCTCTGCTGGACGGCTACGACTGGCTGCACCTGAGCGGCATTACCCCGGCACTGGGCCCCAACTGCCGCGGCCTCATCATCGATATGCTCAAGGTGGCCAAAAAGAAGGGCCTGACCGTCAGCTTTGACGGCAACTTCCGCTCTACCCTGTGGAGCTGGGAGGAAGCCCGCGATTTCTGCACCGAGTGCCTGCCTTATGTTGACGTTCTGCTGGGCATTGAGCCCTACCACCTGTGGAAGGACGACAACGATCACAGCAAGGGCGACTGGAAGGACGGCGTGCCCCTGCAGCCCAGCTATGAGCAGCAGGACGAGATCTTCCAGCATTTCATTGCCCGCTACCCCAACCTCAAGTGCATTGCCCGCCATGTGCGCTATGCCCACAGCGGCAGCGAGAACAGCCTCAAGGCCTTTATGTGGTACGACGGCCACACCTTTGAGAGCAAGCTCTACACCTTTAATATTCTGGACCGCGTGGGCGGCGGCGATGCCTTTGCCAGCGGTCTGATCTATGCCATGCTGCACAACTATAAGGCTATGGATATGGTCAACTTTGCCGTAGCAAGCAGCGCCATCAAGCACACCATCCACGGCGATGCCAACATCACCGACGATGTCAGCTCCATCCGCAACCTGATGAACATGAACTACGACATCAAGCGGTAAGCTTTCCGCTCTCAACCCGTTCCCGGATTTTCCCCGGGGACGGGTTCTTTTTTATTGCCCGCGATGCTGGAAAAACCTTTTCTTGTACATTCCTCCAAACTTTTTTGTGAGTTCCTACAATTCCATTGACAGAGAATTCCATGCATGGTATTCTTCAAATTGGCATTATTACCTTTTTTTGCCATTCACTCTATGTCGTTTTTCTGCGGCACCAATCCATGAAAGCGGGGAAATCCATGAAAAAACGGTTTGTCAGTCTATTAGTGGCACTCAGCATAACGTTAACATTCCTACCCATCGGAGCAGTAGCAGCGACTCCGATTAGGATAGGCAACCTCAAATATACAGTTAACGCCGATGGAGAATCAGTTACAGTTTCCGGTACATCAGGAAACCCTACACAACTTAACATTGAGAGCTCAATTTCAAGCAATGGCAGGAACTATACTGTAACCGAAATTGCAACGTGGGCCTTTAATAAATGTAACACGCTTACGGAAGTTACATTGCCTAATACGGTGGACGAAATTGGATACCAGGCATTCTTTAACTGTTCCAATCTAACTAATGTTACAATCCCTGAAGGTGTTACAAAAATCGGCCAAGCTGCTTTTTATGGTTGTTCTCAGTTAACAAGCATTACGATTCCGAGTACCATCACAGATATGGATACGGCTTTTTCAGGAAATACCGCATTATCTCAAGTCACCTTAACAAACGGCATTCCCAAAATCAGTAGTCACGCTTTTGAGCGTTGTACAGAGTTAAGAGAAATAAAAGTACCCATAAGTGTGGATGAAATCTGCCCATTTGCATTTAATGGATGCACAGGTCTTACAAGCGTGACCCTTGAAAAGGGTATTAACATTATAAATAGCAACGCATTCAAAGATTGCACAGAACTAAATGATGTAAAATATAATGGATATAAAACAGACTGGGAAAAAGTCAGAGTTAATAACGCAGGCAATGATACACTAACCAGCAAAGTTCAGTATCTGTGTGATATCAACTTTGATTTGGACGGTGGCACTATAAATGGTAGTGACACTATGGCCACGCAGACTGTTTACAGCAACGAGAAGCTAGGAACTGCAAAATGCTACCCGAATGACCAGCCGTTTGTAGTTCCCACCGACCCTGTAAGAGAAGGTTATACATTTCTTGGCTGGTATACACAGGCAGAAGGCGGCATAAAATATACATTTACAGAAGCCGTCAGCAGCAACATCACCTTGTATGCCCATTGGAACGCACATAGCCATACTGTAACACTGGAGAACGACGAAAACAAGGAAACGAACTCGTACGACTATGGTTCGTCCGTTTCCGTTCCTACACCCACAAAGAAAACCGGCTATAACTTTAATCATTGGGAAGTTACCGTTCCTGATGGAGAAACCGCCCCATCCTTGAACGGCCCAGATGAGAACGGCAATTATAGTTTCTCCATGCCGGACTATGATATAATCTTGACTGCAAAATGGACACAAAAAGATGTGATTGACCCGGATGTTGACCTTAAGTTTGACGCAGTGACCGGAGAAGTGACATCGAACAATGCTAAAGTCAATGCTGATGATATCATCAATAAGAAATTTTATGATGATAAGGGAAATGAAGTTCCCGGTGAGAAATTGAATGACCGCGGGCTCCCTACGGAACCGGGCGATTATATCGTCAAAGTTGATGTCAAAGAGACCGAAAATACCGCTCCCGCGAATCAAGTCACTGGCAATCAGATTAAGTGGAGTTACAATGTTCCCCAGAAAGAAGAAAAGGTCACCTACACTCTATCCCTTCTTGGCGGTATTGCAAAAGTAAACGGCAAGGATACTACTATCAATGACAATGGTGACATTACCATTGAAAAAGGTGCAACAGTGGAAGTAACCTTTGATAGGAGCATTCTTTCCGATGCTCAGACTTTTGACCAGTGGACAATTAAGCCTGCCAGCGTGCTGAACGCTGTTGATCCCAAGGCTGAAACCATTACCTTTACCATGCCGGGTGAAAATGTTATTATCGAAGCCATGACAAAGGATGCAAGCATTGAGGAAGAGCCCAACATTCTGGGCACTACCCTCATCATTGGTACTGCCGCCGCGGGTACCGCGGTGCTGGCCTACCAGACCTATCAGTTGGGTACTGAGTTCTATCTGATTTGCGCCCTGCCAACCGGTACAGCTATTCCAACAAACCGAGGTGAGCTGGCTGAACTGGTGTGGAACAATGCAGGAAAGCCTGAACCCGCCGCCGTGCTGAACGCCAATGCCACTGAGACTGACAAGGCCATTGCCTGGGCCGTGGAGAACGACCTGCTCAAGGCCGCGAAGAACAACGGCGAAACCTATGAAGCAACTGATCCTGTAAGCCGCACAGAGGTTATCAAGGCATGGAATCAAGTGCAGGCGTTCAAAAAGTAATTCGTACCGTAACGAGAAGAACAAATAACACCGCAAACCCAATACTCTAATAGAGAACCCCCCTGCCGGTGATCTCCCGGCAGGGGGGTTCTCTATGTTTTAAGAAGCAACTACTTTATTGCCGCTTCATCTTTTTTAAGAAAGGATCATGCGGTCGTTGGCGAACTCGCCGCCGGACGCGATCTGGAACTTGGCCAGCAGGTCGGAGACATGCAGGTTCTTCTTCTCTTCCCCGGAGACATCATAGATGATGTGGCCCTCGTGCATCATGATCAGGCGGTTGCCGTACTTGATGGCATCCTTCATGTTGTGGGTGATCATCATGGTGGTCAGGCGGTTCTCCTCCACGATCTTGGCCGAGAGGGTCAGCACCTTGAGCGCCGTCTTGGGGTCCAGAGCGGCGGTGTGCTCATCCAGCAGCAGGAGCTTGGGCTTGTTCATGGTAGCCATGAGCAGGGTCAGTGCCTGACGCTGACCGCCGGACAGCAGGCCCACGCGGGCGGTCAGGCGATCCTCCAAGCCCAGGTCCAGGCTCTTGAGCAGTTCACGGTAGCGCTCCCGTTCGGCCTTGGTAATACCGATCCTCAGGCCGCGGCGCTTGCCGCGCCGGGCGGCCAGGGCAAGGTTCTCCTCGATCTGCATGGTGGCGGCGGTGCCGGTCATGGGGTCCTGGAACACGCGACCGATGTAGGCGGCGCGCTGGTGCTCCCCCAGTTTGGTCACGTCGGTGCCGTCAATGATGATCTTGCCGCTGTCCACGGGCCACACACCAGCCACAGCGTTCAGCATGGTGGATTTGCCCGCACCGTTGCCGCCAATGACGGTGACAAAATCACCTTCGTTCAATTTCAGGTTCAGACCATTCAGGGCCGTTTTCTCGTTGACAGTACCGGCGTTGAAGGTCTTGGAAACATTCTGGATCTCAAGCATTTTTTGCATCCTCCTTCTGTGCCTTCTTTGCCGCGGGCTTTGCGAAGTACTTGCTCTTCCAATAGGGCACGGCCAGGAACACGGCCACCACGGAGGCGCTCAACAGCTTGAGCAGATTTGCGTCAAAGCCGAGGGTCAGCACCAGCTGGATGACAATGTAGTAGATGATGGCACCCAGCGAGACGGACACCAGCTTGAGGGCAAAGTTGTGGAAGATGCGGCTGAACAGGGCCTCGCCGATGATGACAGCGGCCAGACCGATGACGATGGCACCACGGCCCATGCTGACATCGGCAAAGCCCTGATACTGGCTCAGCAGTGCACCGGACAGGGCCACCAGACCGTTGGAGACCGCCAGACCCAGCACCACATTGAAGCTGGTGTTGATACCCTGGGCACGGCTCATGGCGGGGTTGGAACCGGTGGCGCGGATGCCGCAGCCCAGCTCGGTGCCAAAGAACCAGTACAGCACGCCGATGACCACGGCGCTGACCAGAATGACCATGATGATGGGGTTGTGCAGGGCAATCTCCTTGACCCAGCGCAGGGAGATCAGCAGGTCGTACTTGTCCACGTTGATGGACTGGTTGGCCTTGCCCATGATCTTCAGGTTGATGGAGTAGAGGGCCAGCTGGGTCAAGATACCAGCCAGAATGGCCGGGATGCCCATAAAGGTGTGGAGCAGACCGGTGACAAGGCCGGTGGCCAGACCGGCCAGCAGGGCGATGAAGAGCGCTGCCCAGACGTTCATGCCGGAGAGCAGGCACATAACGCAGACCGCGCCGCCGGTGCCAAAGGAACCGTCTACGGTCAGGTCAGCCACATCCAGGATGCGGTAGGTCAGGTACACACCAATGGCCATGATGCCCCAGATGAGGCCCTGCGCACAGGCACCGGGCAAGGCACCGGGCAGGTTGGCAAGTCTTGCAAGAATATCCAAAACGTTTTCCTCCTGTAACTACACTTTTTTCTGATACGGGAAAGCGGAGAAGAACCAAAATTCGCTCTTCTCCGCTGATTTTATTGTAAAGTCTCTTCGTTACTGCAGCGTGAACTCTGCGCCTCTATCAGGGGAGCTTTCTGCAAAGCGGACTGAGCGCTTGTTATTTCTCAATGGCCTCGTAACCCTCGGGAACGGTCATGCCCAGGTCATCGCAGATGGTCTTGTTGTACTTCTTGGTCACATTGGTGTACTCAACGGGCATGGTGGAGATATCGGCCTCACCGGTCAGAACCTTGGCAGCCATCTCACCGGTGGTGTAGCCCAGATCGTAGTAGCTGATGGACAGGGTCGCCACGCCGCAGCCGGAGCAGATGCCCTCCTCACCGGCGAACACGGGCTTCTTGGCCGGGCGGCAGATGCCGTCGATGATGCCGGTGTTGGCGGCGCAGGTGTTGTCGGTGGGGACATACACTGCGTCGTTCTCGTCGGCAGCCTTCTGGCAGACAGAAGCCAGATCGTTGGAATCAGAGAAAGCGTACTGGGTGGCGGTAACGCCCTTGGCCTCCAGGTACTTCTGGACCTCGTCTACCTGATACTGGCTGTTTGCCTCGGCAGAGCAGTAGAGCAGGCCCACCTTGGTGGCCTCGGGCAGCCACTCGGTGATCATATCCGCCTGCTGATCCAGCGGAGCCAGATCAGAGGTGCCGGAGACATTGCCGCCCACGGTGCCATCGAAATCGGTCAGGCCCAGAGCAACACCGTACTCGGTGACGGAGGTGCCCAGAATGGGGATGCTGTCGGTGGCAGCCTGTGCGGCCTGCAGGGCGGGGGTAGCGTTTGCCATGATCAGGTCAACGCCTGCGGAAACAAAGCCGTTGGCGATGGTGGCGCAGGTTGCGGAATCGTTCTGGGCGTTCTGGAAGTCAAAGGTGACATTCTCGCCGAACTGTGCGGTCAGGGCATCCTCAAAGCCCTGGGTGGCAGCGTCCAGAGCGGCGTGCTCCACCAGCTGGCAGATGCCAACGGTATACTTCTGGCCGTCAGCCGCTGCGGAAGAAGCCGCAGCAGAGGAAGCGGTGGAAGAAGCAGCCGTGGAGCTGGAGGAACCGCCGCAGGCAGTCAGGGCAGCAGCTGCGCCGCAGACAGCGGCGGCAGACAGGAACGAACGACGAGAAATTTTACGCATGATATTACTCCCTCAATTCTACTTTCGCGGCAACAGGACACCGCATGAAAGTCAGTATTCAAGCGGTCTATCGCATCGCGCTACCGCTTTACACTCGTGAAGTATATCACACTTTCCGCTCCAAAACAACCGGGAAACAGCCCGAATTATCAATCAAAGTAATTTTATCTATCACTTTTTTCGATGGTGCTGTGCCGCATCTGCATCCCTTCGAGCTTTTTCAGCTCACCGTCCAGCCAGAGCAGATTTTCTTCCAGCTGGGGGCGGTACTCTTTTGCAAAGTCGTACCGGTAATACAGCGCCTGCCACAGCTTTTCCTGCATCCGCCGGGCAAACACCGGCTCAAACAGAGCGTCCAGCCGCTCCACGGTATCCTCCAACTCCATGCACACCTGCGCCCAGCGCACATCGGTGGCCTCCCGGGCGGGCACATCGTAACGGGTCAGATAATCCCCCACTCTTGCCGCAATGACCTGCCCGCCGCACTGGGTGGGCTGCAAAAAGTAGGATACCTGCCCGTCCTTCGTGATCTCCTGCGCCAGCGGGTAAAGGGCGCAGACCAGCGGCTCGGCATCGTGGATGGCGCAGTGGTTCCCGGTGAGGAAGGGGCAGTTGCCGTGCTCCTCCTTCAGCGGGGCCAGCCGCAGCACCGGCAGGCGGCTGACCCGCCCGATGCTTCCCCGGCAGAACGCTCGGGCCACGGTGCGGGGCGGCAGGCGCAGGCGGGCCGCAATGCGCCACAGGTCAAAGCCCGACAGCACGATATCCTCCCGCCCCCGGCAGCAGCCGCCGCAGCCCGCGCAGGCAAACGAAAACGCCTCGTCCCGGGCAAGCAGGGGCGCGGTGCGGGTAAAATCGGTGCGGCCGCAGAGATCGACCTGTGAATCCTTGAGCATGATGGTTCTCCTGTTCTGTGAATGGTTTTGTTCCATTGTACCACAAAGCCGGGCACAGAAAAAGGGAGCGCATCCGCTCCCCTGTTCAGGACCCCCGGCTCACACGGCGGTAGACTGTTACGGCATCCTCGATGTGGTAGGGCGCGGTGCTGTGGTCTCCCCCTGCCCCGGCCGTGACCAGAATGTATTCCCTGCCCTTCACCTCGGCCAGACTGGCAAGGCAGAGCCCTGCCTCCCCGGTGTAACCGGTCTTACCGCCCAGGATCCGGCCACGGTGCAGCTCTGTGCCGTCCAGCTGGCTCAGCAGGGTGCTGTGCATCGTGAACCCCTGCGGGTGGCAGTTGGTGGCCGGAACGGTATACCGCTCCGTGGTAAACAGCTTGCGGAAGGTCTCGTTCTGCAGGGCTGCTTCTGTCAGCCGGGCCATATCCCGCACAGTGGAAACATGCTCCGGGTCGTGCAGACCGGTGGGGTTGCAGAAATGTGTGCCGGTCATCCCCAGCTCTGCTGCTTTCTGGTTCATCCGGGCCGCAAAGGCTTCCTCGCTGCCGCTCACCTCCCGGGCCAGCGCTTCGCAGCACTCGGCCCCCGAGGGCAGCATGGCCCCGTACAGCAGATCCCGTACCGTGGCCGTTTCCCCGGCCTGAAACCCCGCCAGCGAGGCATTCTGGGCCTGCAGAGCCGGAAAGATCTCCTCGGGCAGGGTCACGGGCGTGTCGAGGTCCGGGTTTGCTTCTATGGCCAGCAACGCCGTCATCATCTTGGTCATGGAAGCCGGATAGATCGTGCTGTCGGCATCCTTTTCGGCCAGCACCTCTCCGCTGTCGGCCCGCAGTAAAATGGCATGGGGACTGTTCAGCCCATCCAGCGTGACCCGCCGGGGCCACAACAGCAGAAGCAGGGTTGCCAGCGCCAGCACCAGCAGCCAGAACAGCCGCCGGAAGGCTCTGCGCCGGTGCTTCCGGCGGTACGGTGAAGTTTTCATTCTCGTTCTCATCCCTTTTTGCAAAATCAAAAGCGCTTTCATCCCCTAATACGAGACGAGAGCACCTTTTTCTGCAAAAAGTGGGGCCGCCCCACAAAAATTTGTGCAGCGGCCCCAAGCCAGTTCAATATTTTACCTTTTTACGTCATCTACAAGAACGTGTTCAGTGCTGTGCCTTATGGAACATGCTCTTGCGCTTACGCTCCAGCAGATAACCGGCAGCCAGCAGAACACCGCCTGCACGCACCAGAACATCTGCCATCCAGTTGGTGGTACCGGTCTGGATCAGCTTGCCGCTCTCCGGGCGGGCATCCTGTACCGGCGGGTTCACGGGGGTCTCCGGGGCGGGCGTGGTCTTAGCAACTGCCTGCTCCACGGCGGGAGTGGTGGGCCGTGCATCCTGCACTGCCGGGGTGGTCGGCGTAGTGGGAGCCGGAGCCGGAGGAGTAGGATCGGAGTCCTCGGGCGTTTCCGGTTTCGGGTTCGTGGGGATCACAGGGTCGGTCACTTCCCGCAGAGCGCCGTAAATGGTCACGGTATACTTTGCGGAGTCAGTGCCGTCGATGTTCTCGCCGGTGACCTTCACGTTGGAATCCGGGCCAAAGGCATCCAGCACGCCCGCTGCTGCGGTGGTGTTGGGGTTGTTCTGGCTCTCATAGCCCCAGACGATGGTATAGGTCTTGCCCTCATACTCGTACTCGGTGCCATAGACCATGTCATAAGCGCTGGGAGCACCCTCTGCCTGTTTTTCGTAGTTGCCCCAGATGAGCTTGGTGTTGCCCTCTGCATCGGTGGTCTTGGTGAAGTTCAGGCTCTTACCGTTCACCACCATATCCCGCAGAATAACGACCTGATCGCCATTCTCAGCGGTCTGGTAGGCAGTGTCGAAATTGTATCCGGCCTGCTTCAGCTCTTCCAGTGCCTTGCCGATGATCTCCGGGTCGTGGGAACCGTCCACATCCAGCATATAGTTCAGTGCGGCGGCGGGCACCCACACGGAGAGATACTGCTTCCCGGTCTCCTTGTTCAGGTCAGAGAGGTAGGTGTAGGTCTGGCCTTTATAGGAAAGGGCATCGAAGTTTGCGTGGGCATCATCCTTGGTCAGCAGGAAATTGGTCAGCTTGTCGCCCTGATCGTTCACCGGCCACAGGGTATTGTCGGCCTTGTAATCATAGGTCAGCGTGCCACCGGTAACGATGAGCTTCTGGCCCTTGTCATTCTTAGTGCCAACGATAGAATTCACATCCACATGGGAGCCGTTCTTGATGGTAGTGGTGGAGTTGGTGCCCAGAGAATAGATACTACCTTTGCGGAAATTGCCCTCAGTGATAAGGGTGCCGTTGTCCATGGTAAGAGTTGCACCGTTACCGAGAACAATAGCACTTGCACCTGTTGTGGCCTGCGAAAGGTGCAACTTGCTATTTTGATCAACCAGAATACGGCTTGGATTCTTGCTTAGGTTAACACGTAGAGCATGAGCATAGCCCTTCATTTGCAGATTATATTCGCTCTCTCCGGTAACATGCAGTTTGGTCGCACCACTCTGACCGCCAACAAACATCATACCAACACTGCCTATGGAGGTAACCTTGCTCTTGCCGCTGATTTCTACTTCATCAAAACCAGCGTAGATACCTGTGGGAGCTTCCAATTTGACCTCGCTCTTGTTGGTAACGGTCAGTTTTCCCTTTCCGTTACTCTCGGGGCCGTAGATGGCAGTACCATTCTGAGCACTGACGCTTCCGGTGGAGTTGTCAAATGTGATGTTGGTGCCGCCTTCAGGAGCAACGGAGATCCCCATGCCATTGCCGCTGATATTCACCTCGGAATTATCGAAGGTGATGTCCCCGGCACCGCCCTCATAGTCGATGCCACGGCCATTGCTGTCGATGTTCAGCGTGCTGTCCTCTACGGTCAGGCTGGAACCGGTTCCGCCATAGATTGCTGAGCTCTGTGTTCCCTTGATCTCCAGTGTGCTGTCACCTGTTACCGTGATGTCATCGGTACTGTCAATGCCATAACCATTGTTGCCGTAGACTAAGCCTTCCTGATCATTATCGATTTTATAAGCACCGCTGCCCACCGTGTCAATGGTCAGGCTGGACTTGTCCTCTACGGTCAAATCGCCCCGCTGTACGATACCGCGTCCACCCTGCGTACTGGAACCTGCTTCTGTGTGCTTGATATCCACATCGGCGTTGTCCGTCAAGGTCACATCAGAATCGTTAGAGATCACCATTCCGGTAGAAGTATGATCAATGTTCAGAGAACCTTGGTCGCTGGTCACGTCACCCTTGATGGTCAGGGACGCACCCTCGCCACTGCTGTCATCACCTGCGTTTTCGCCGCCCACGCGGATACCTTCCACATTGCGGTTGGGGCTGCTCTTGCCTTTTTCTTTCGCGGCTTCTGCTTCCTGGGCGGCATTCTCCAAGGCTTCCTTGCCATCAATGGTGTTTTTGCCCTTTAATGTAACGTCCACCGTGGAGTTATCCCGTGCAACAATACCTGCGGTGTTATCTTTCTCGGTCAGATTGATTTTGGTATTATCCAGCGTCAGGTCAACGTTGGTTTCCTTGTTTTCATCCTTGCCTTCCAAATTCACACCAATATCAATGCCGTTGCCGCCGGTGGTCAGGTTGGAATCCTTGACTGTCAGGTCAACATCTGCACCCTCGCCCACCTTGATGATGGTTTTATCTTCTTTGGCATCTGCGGGCACTTCAGCCGGGGTGCTGGTGATATCCACATTCACACCGTCAACCACAATGGTTGCACCCGTCACATCCTCTTTGACCGTGATGGTGTTTGTGGTTGTGGTCTCAGACGTGGAACTGTTCTCTGTGTTGTTGCCAGAAGCATCGGTGGATTGTGTGTCATTATCCGTAGGTATGGGTACCTCTGTGCCATTGTCGGAGTTATCAGTGGTTGGCGCGTGGCCGTCCTGGACGTAGATCGTACCATCGCCAGTTTTCGCTTTCTCATCGTTGACGTAGGTGCGGTTCTCATCGCCTTTATCCTCGCCCTGATAACTGAATGCACCGCGATTCTTATCCTGGTCAACAGTTACACTGCCACCGCCCAGATAATACGTCACCGCAGAAGCACTGGGGCCAACCGTGCTCACGGCAACCGCAGTAGCCAGCGACATTGCTGCCAACTTGAATTTCTTGTTTGTCATTTTTCTTCTGCTCCTTTCCAGTTCATGCTCACATGATCGAAAAGTGGTGGTCAAACAGCAGGCCGATCCTTTGTCAACTGTTTTTTGCATGGGAACGCGTTTCTCCCAAAAGCGTTTCCAGCCTTATGATAGCACACCGTACGAAAAAATCAGGCAGAAATAGAAGCCTTTGGCAATTTCTTTGCCAGTGGAAGAAAGTACCGTGCAAAAACAACAAACCCCTGAAGAATTTCTTCCTCAGGGGTTTCATGTAAGTCGGCGACTACCTATTTTCACGCGCCGTTTCCAGCGAACTATCTTGGGCACGAGTGAGCTTAACTTCTGTGTTCGGAATGGGAACAGGTGGAACCTCACCGTCATCGTCACCGACCAATATGACTGGTTCAGTATAACATTTCTGTTCTACTTTGTCCAGTGTTTCTTGAAGGACGTGCCTTCAAAACTGAATAATCACTGCTCACATTTTATCATTGACTTGAGAATTCAAGCGAATTGTGGTCAAGCCCTCGATCTATTAGTACACACTTGCTGAATGGATCACTCCACTTACACATCGTGCCTATCAACCTCGTAGTCTACAAGGGATCTTACCTGA